>NZ_JBNHFJ010000017.1:0-66930 GCF_059090105.1 Arthrobacter sp. K410C | reverse complement strand
TCGGCAAACTCATCTGCTGGGGCAAAAACCGCGACGAAGCCATCGCCCGCACCATCCGCGCCCTCGACGAACTCGTCATCGAAGGCATCACCACCACAGCACCCTTCCACAAAAAAATCCTCGAAACCGATCAATTCGAAAGCGGAAATTTCAACACCGCATTCGTTGCCCAGTTCCTGGAGACAGAACGAGCAGCAGGAGAGCTCGCACTGCTCCAAACCTAGATTGGCGGACACCGCTGACAGTGACAGGGGCCGCAGACTGCGCACTGGGCAGCACGAGGCAAACCACCTCGTGCTGCCCAGTTGTGGGGTCTTGGGTGTCTTTGTGAGCCAGAACTCCTTTGCATGCACTATGAGCAGCCCATCAAAGTTTGGCTGACGCTCAGTATGACCTGGATTATGGCCTAGCTACCGACTGATCGGTACCACGATTTCGAACCACACGACAAGGGACCGCAGCGTTTGACCCGGCAACTAAGACCGTCTCTAGACGGCCGGTATCCCGAGTTGCCAATGCGATGCACACCGAAACATGCGATGCCTTAACTATCGTCCTGACTAACCTTTGCCGTCCGGTTAGGAGGGGTATGGGCCGGGGGACCGGGACCGGAATCAACGAGAACAACTGACATCGCACGACTACAAAGGAATCTCTTCCATGGCATTTAACCTCAATGTCGAGCAGCCACCAAGGGCAGCCAGCGCAGCCTTTATCAGACGACGCTCTATGATGGCCAGTACGGTCGGCAACGTCTTGGAATGGTACGAGTGGAGCGCCTATGCGGTGTTCGCGCCCTTCATTGCGAAGGCAATGTTTAATTCAAGCGATCCCGTCTCTGCATTGCTGTCAACCTTGGCGGTATTCGCTGTTGGTTTCCTCATGCGACCACTCGGCGGCATCGTCTTCGGACGCATTTCCGATGTGAAGGGCCGCAAGTTCGTTCTGATAACAACGATGCTCATGATGGCAGGCGGGTCGTTGCTGATTGGTCTAATGCCAACCTACGGTCAGATTGGCGTTGCAGCTTCCGTTCTGTTGCTTCTCGCCCGCGTTGCCCAAGGATTTGCGCATGGCGGTGAATCTGCAACTGCCAACACATACATTGCAGAGATCGCACCCCATAACAAGCGAGGTCAATGGGGCTCAATTGTATTCGTGGCAATCTTCGGCGGATCTGTCCTAGCCTTTTCAATCGGCGGCGGGGTCACAAATGTGCTCTCCAACGCGGAAGTTGCCGAGTGGGGATGGCGTATTCCGTTCCTCTTCGGCGCCGTACTCGCTCTTGCCGCACTGTACATGCGCCGGGGCATGAGTGAAAGCGAAGTCTTCGACGGACAGCAGGAAGCGCAGGCCGTCTACACTGTGCCGCCCGTGGACCGCAAAAAGGTCGTGCGGTCCATTCTGATGATGATCGGCATGACATCCGGAATCACAGCAGCTCACTATACCTGGACGTCGTATGCGTCCACCTATGCGATCACCAGGCAGGGCATGGATGCCGAAGGAGCCTACTGGGTTACTGTTCTCGCGCAATTGATTGCACTGGTCTCGCTGCCTCTTTGGGGCAGGTTGTCCGACAAGATCGGACGCCGCCCTGTCCTCATCGGCTTCGCACTCGCGATGATCATCGCCCAAATCCCACTGATGAGCATGATCAACTCCCAGCCCTGGACGCTGTTCGTAGCTTCCACGACGGCGCTCCTCATCGTGGGCGCTTCGGGCGCCCTGCTCGCGTCCGTTCTTTCTGAAGCATTCCCCACCAGGATCCGGACGCAGGGCATCGGTTTCGCTTACTCATTCTCGGTTGCAATTTTCGGCGGCACTGCACCTTATCTCAACGCACTTTTCAACAGCTGGTCTCTGGGCTGGATGTCGAATGTCTACATAATGATCCTTTGTGCTATGACGGGCCTCGTGGTCTTCAAACTGCGCGAGACCAAAGGTATCGACTTGAAAGACGCCTAGCAGCTCAGTTCGATGGCATCTGCCCGTTGGCTTCCAGCTAAAGGGGCAAATGCTTTTACGACGATACGCTGCGGTGAAGCTTCGGACCTGGTGAGTGTGTACAACAGGGAAGCCTTCCCGCCTTGATATAGCACGGACAGTTAGCCCCCGCGTTGAAGCCTTCTCGAAGTAACCCGTACTAGCCGTGACGCCGGAATCGTGGCTGAAAGGATATCCATGTCACACAATCCCATTGCCAGCCAGCGGGCCGAGCTGCACGCCTCCGGTCGGCGCCCCATGCTGTTGCCGCGTGACCTTGGGCTTATTGCCCTATTTGCGGCGCTCATAGCAGCCCTGGGATTTGTAGCCGTTCCAGTTGCAGGCCTTGCAGTGCCGATTATCCTGCAGAACTTGGGCGTGTTCCTGGCTGGCGCCGTTCTTGGTGCGCGGCGGGGAACGCTGACCATCGTGACCTTTTTGGCTCTGGTTGCAGCAGGTCTCCCGCTGTTGTCCGGAGGCCGAGGAGGGATCGGCGTGTTCATGACACCGTCGTTGGGTTATCTGCTCGGGTGGGTCGTCGGCGCCTTCGTTATCGGCTTTATTACGGACAGGATCCGGGCTGGAAAGCGCTATCTTCCGAAGGTTCTGACCGCCATCCTGCTCGGTGGAGTACTGGTCATTGACCTGCTCGGGGCGCTGGTGTCGCCCTTGTTTACCGGCCTGGATCTGGGCGTCACGCTAATCGGTTCGGCGGTATTCCTTCCCGGAGACATCGTCAAGGCAGTACTGAGCGCGTTGGTAGCAGCCGCAGTACACCGCTCCTATCCGCTTCCGCCTCCAGGTATCCGGCGAGGCGAAAGCGCGGTCTAGGGTCGCTTTGGGCAGCCGGAAGGATCTGCGTGCATGATTTCACTGCAAAACGTCAGCCATGACTTCGACGGATTTCAGGTGCTCCGGGAGGTAAGCCTCGAACTTCACGAGCATCGGATCGCCTTCATTGGCGCCAACGGCAGCGGCAAATCCACGTTGGCCCGGACGCTCAATGGGTTGTTGGTCCCGCGGCGCGGATCCATCACAGTGGATGGTGTTGATACGCGCAAGGACGCTGCCCGGGTTCGTCGCAGGGTCGGTTTCATGTTTTCAGATGCCAATCACCAGATCATCATGCCCTCTGTTGCCGAGGACGTCGCTCTGGGGCTACGCGGACGAAAACTGTCCAAGCTGGAAAAGGCCGACATGGTGGCCGAGGCCCTGGACCGTTATGGGCTATCGGGACTTGCTGCTCACTCACCGCACCTTCTTTCCGGCGGGCAAAAGCAAATGCTCGCCCTGGCCTCCGTCCTGATCACCGATCCGGAGATCCTGGTCTGCGACGAACCAACTACCCTGCTTGATTTGCACAATGTCGAAATCTTCCTCGATACCGTCCGTGCCTTGAGCCAGCAGATCGTCCTGTTGACACACCACTTGGAAATCATTGAGGATTTCGATCGGGTCATTGTCATGGACCGGGGGCAGGTTCACTTTGACGGCTTGCCACGGGAGGCCGTGGCCACTTACCGGCAGCTGATCGGCTCTCGTCAAAAGAAGAACATTTACCTATGATGGGCCTCTACGTCGACGGAGCTTCCGTCCTGCACCGGACGCCAACGTCCGTCAAATTCCTGCTGCTGTTTCTGATTCTCGCAGGTGTTTTTGTCCTGGAGAATCTGTATGCTCTAGCCGGAATTCTGCTGTCCAGCCTGCTGCTCTACCGGATCGCCGGCATCAGGTTGCCGTTCGCCTGGGCAACGGTCCGACCCGTGGTCCCTTTCATAGTGCTTACGGTCGCAGCCCAGATGCTTTTCAGCACTCTGCAGCGTGGGGCAGTGTTCGGGGTCCGGATACTCGTTGCCGTTCTGCTGGCAAGCCTGCTGACATACACCACGCGCAGCAGCGACATGCTGCACTTTTTCGGTAAAGTTCTTGCACCGTTGCGTCATATCGGTGTCAGCCCCTGGCGGGCCAGCCTGGTGCTGTCGCTAACCGTGCGCGCGGTTCCGATTCTGTCATCGTCCATAACCACGGCGCGGGAGGCATTTCTGGCCCGCGGTCAAAAGGCTGCAGGCTATGAAATCGTGGTGCCCGTTATCGTCGGGCTAATCCAGTCTGCTGAAGCCATCGGCGATGCCATCTCAGCCCGAGGTCTCGAATTCGACGTTTCTGAGACCTGATCCTCGGATGGGACGTCAAAATAGAGATGGGCATGAT
This sequence comes from Arthrobacter sp. K410C, assembly GCF_059090105.1. Classification (NCBI taxonomy): domain Bacteria; kingdom Bacillati; phylum Actinomycetota; class Actinomycetes; order Micrococcales; family Micrococcaceae; genus Arthrobacter; species Arthrobacter sp. K410C. The sequence continues at coordinate 62,733 of NZ_JBNHFJ010000017.1, read as the reverse complement.
TCCCGCATGCTTCGTTGAACTCCGCCTCGCACGACCGGCAGTGGGTGCTTGCACGGTACTCGGCAATGGTCAACTCTGCCCGGCAGACGCCGCAGAGAATGGCGCGCTCACGCCATTGATCCTCCGGCCACACCTGTGCGGGGTGGCCCGAACACTCTTCATGGCACCGGAAGCATGGATAGTACTTTCCGCAGCAGCGAAATTTGATGGCGATGATGTCCTTATGAGTCCGGTAATGGACACAGCGCGTCTGTTCATCGACGGGTTTCCCGTAAACCTCCATGGAGTCCTTCCAATAGTCTGACGGTGTACGAACTGTTGCGCGCACCAATTTCCGACGAACGCGAAAGCCCCGCGATTAGTACCTATCTTACTTTTCGATGCCTGCACGGGGCGTGCTACAGCGCCTGCGAAGAAACGCTCCCAGCCCCCCCGGTTCCATCGCCTGGTTCGTTCAACTTCGCACTGCGGGCCGAGCCACCCCGACCTGCCATCCTAGGGAAAGCCAGCGGGAGCCGGCCAACGTTTATTGATGGACGCCTTCGGCGTGAATGGCCACCACCTTGATGGCCTGGCCACAAGCAGGGCGGTGGGCTCGTGCTCCTGGCGCCATTCCTGCCTTGGGCGCGTTCGACTATCAGGTCTTCGGCCATGCCGTGGGCGGGGGAGGCCCGGTGGGGGATGGACGCTCCTTGTTAGGGTTGAAGTTTTCGCTTTAGGTGTCGGCGGTTCCGGTTGGTGCCGGACTCCTTTTGAGCCGACGCCCGACGGCGCCGCTCAACCTTGGATGCCGGCGGTCACCTCGACGGTGAACGGTCGGCCTAGGAGACTGCTGAATTAGTCGCGGGTGTGGGCGCGTCGGCTGGGCTGGTGGGCTTGGTGGTTAAGACTGGGTTTATGCAGGGACGCGAGGACGCGCAACGCGGGTATTTGGATGTGGAGGCGCTGGCCGGGGAGTTGTTGGCTCCGGGCAGTGTCTTCGCATTTTTGGCCAGGCATCGTGGGCGGTTGTTTCCGGATTCGATGATGGAGGACCTCTTCCCGTCGCGGCGGGGCCGGCTTTCGGTTCCCGCGTCGGTGATCGGGTCGGTGCTGGTGCTGCAGGCCTTGCAGGGGCTCTCGGACCGGGAAACAGCCGAGGCATTGACCTTTGATCTCCGGTGGAAGGCCGCGTGCGGGTACGGGTTGACCGACACTGCGTTTCACCCGAGCACGCTGACGTACTGGCGCAGGCGTCTGGCTGGGTCATCCAATCCGCACCGGATCATGGAGGCCATCGCCGAGGTTGTTGCCGAGACCGGGGCCTTGAAGGGCAAGCGGCGAAGGGCGGTGGACTCAACTGTCCTGGACGATGCGGTCGCGAGGCAGGACACCATCACGCAGCTGATCGTCGGGATCCGCCGGTTCGGCCGTGACATCCCCGGCGGCCAGGAACTCGTGGCCGCCCACGCGAGAGGGTATGACTACACCCGCTCGGGCAAGCCCGACATCGCCTGGGACGACCAGGCCGCCAAAGACGGGCTGATCTCAGCCCTGGTCACCGATGCCCTGGCGCTGCTGGCCGCGGTTGGTCCCGAAACGCTCGAGGCCAAGGCCGCTGATGCCTACGCGTTGCTGGCCCTGGTCGCCGGGCAGGACGTGGAACCGGCAGAGGACTCCGACGGGACCGACGGGCGGTGGCGGATCGCCCGTAAAGTCGCCCCGGACCGGATGATCTCCACCGTTGACCCGGACGCCCGGCACGCGCACAAGACCCAGTCCAGGCAGCAGGACGGATACAAGGCCCACATCGTGATCGAATCGGACACCGGACTGATCACCGCCGCGGAACTGACCAAGGCCTCCGGGCCGGAGAACAGCGACGGCGCCGTCGGAGCCCGGCTCCTCACCCGGGATCCTACGACCGCCGGCACGAGCGTCCAGGTCCTGGCCGATTCGGCCTACGGCAGCGGGGACGTGCTCGCCGCCCTCGAGTCCGCAGGCCATACCCCGGTGATCAAGCCCTGGCCGCTGCGCCCCACCGTCGAGGGCGGGTTTACCCTCGATGACTTCACCGTCGATGAAGCAGCCGGCACCATGACCCGCCCGAATGGGCTCACCCGCAAGATCACCGCCAAACGCCGGGTCACGTTCGGTGCCGCCTGCACCGCCTGCCCGCTCCGGGCCCGGTGCACGACCTCCCCGCGCGGACGCAAAATCGTTCTCCACGAACACGACGCGCTGCAGCGCCAACACCGTCAACGAGCCAAGAACCAGGCCTTCCAGGACGACTACCGCACGCACCGGCCCATGGTCGAGAGGTCCATCGCGTGGCTCACCCGCGGCAACGGACGCGTTCCCCACCACGGAATCAAACGGAACAACGCCTGGCTCCAACTACGAATCGCAGGACTGAACCTCCGACGCCTCCTCAAGCTCGGACTGACCAGCGAACAGGGATCCTAGGCCATCGCCTGAACCCCGGAGCCACGGACCAGGACTCTCAAACCCAGCCAGGACAAAACCACTTCCCGGTCAACAGGCATCAGAAGCCCAGAACCGACCCCAAAATGCTTCAGCCCCAGAACACCAAGCCACAACGGGAAGGGCTGGCCCCGGCAAGTGAACGCCCGGACCAGCCCCATGAAGCACTTAGTTCAGCAGTCTCCTAGGGCGTGTCTCCTAAACCCCGGTTGGTTTAGCCGGGATGCTTGATGGGTGTCTCGTACTTCTGTTTTGACTGATGGGCAGTGGGCCCGCATTCAGCCGTTACTGCCGTCTTCTGCCGGCCGGCGGGGCCGTCCTTTCCGGGACGACCGCCGAGTGGTCGAGGGCATCATCTACCGGTACCGGTGCGGTATCGCCTGGCGCGATGTGCCCTCCGAGTTCGGTCCGTGGCAGACCATTTGGAAGCGCCACCGCCGCTACAGCGGTGACGGAACCTGGGACAGCATCCTGGCTGCACTGCTGACCGTCGCGGACTCTCAGGGTGAAGTGGACTGGTCGGTCTCGGTCGACTCGACGGTCAACCGCGCCCACCAGCACGGCACCAACCTTCCCCGCGCCACAGGGGGCCGGCTCGAATTACATGAATCTGTTTGCTGAACCGGACGACCATGCCATTGGCCGTTCCCGTGGCGGACTGAGCACTAAAATCCACGCTCTGGTCGACGGCAAAGGCAGGCCCCTGGTGCTGCTGGTCGCGCCAGGCCAGGGCGGAGATGCTCCGATGTTCGCCCACCTCATGAACCAGTTGAAGATCAACCGGGCCGGTCCGGGCAGGCCACGGACCCGCCCGGACCGGATCCGTGGTGACAAGGCCTACTCGTCCAGCGCCATCCGGGCCTACCTCCCGGATCCCGGCATCGTCGCTGTCATCCCGCAACCATCCGACCAGATCGGTCACCGGAAGCGACGAGGCTCCACCGGAGGCAGACCGCCCGCCTTCGACAAAGAGGACTACAAAGCCCGGAACGTCGTCGAACGAAACTTCAACACCTTCAAGCAATGGAGAGCCCTGGCAACCCGCTACGACAAACTCGCCCTTACCTACCGCGGCGGAGCGGTTCTCCGGGCGATCAGCATCTGGCTGACAGCTTTAGGAGACACGCCCTAGATGAGTAAGTCCTAAACGGGCTTATTGCAGAACAGACCCCCGTGCGCTGGCGCCGGGAGTCTGTTAATTGCTGGCGGAGGGTGTTAAACCCTTGGTGTGAACAATGAACTCAACACCCTCCTGACCACACTCTATGTCTTCCTGACCGACCGTGTCCTGCCGGACCTGGGCTATTCATGGGCCGCCCGGCCGGGCCGAAAGGTCCAGCTTGATGACGCCGAACTGCTCTGCCTGGTCGTGGCCCAGCACTTGCTCCACGGCTCGTCCTCGGAGTCGCGCTGGATCCGCTACGCCAGAGCTCATTTGCGCGGTCATTTCCCCCAGATCCCGCACCAGTCCGGCTACAACAAACGCGTCCGGGCGGCAGGACCGCCTCGCTTCGGCAGGTTCGGCGGGATCCGCCAATGGATCGAATCCATCTTCGACACCCTGAAAGGCCAGCTCGGCCTCGAACATCACGGCGGACGCACCGTTGAAGGCGTCTACGCCCGGGTCGCCTCCAGACTCCTCGCACTCGCTGCAGGGATCTGGCACAACTGGCACACCAACACACGCCGCAAACGCTCGCTGACCGCCTACGACCACTAACTAAACCCCCGGAATCAATGGGAATTAATCATCTAGTGGTTGCTCATGCAGGAATCTTCAACTTTGACATCAGGGCGGTCATCGCGGCTCGGACTCCGGTGCTCAGCGTTGGCTCGATCACCGGAGCGAAGAACGGGGAGTGATTGCCGGCTGGAGCATGCTCTCCGTCGAGCACCTCTCGGGGGTGCCCGCCAAAAAACCAGTACACACTCGGGACGCCGATGGACTCTGCCAGCAAACCGAAGTCCTCGCTGGCCATGACCGGGGGTGTCTCGAAGACCGCGTCCTTCCCCAGAACTTCCTGCAGAGCTGTCATCAGGTCCTCGGCGGAGGAGGGATCGTTGTAGCACTGCGGGAAGCTTGAGATTTCCTCGATAGCAGGCTCCGGGGCACCTGAAGCCGCAGCCTCGGCGCTGATGATGCGTCGCAGCGAGCGGAGAACCAGATCCCGCACGTCGTGATCAAAGGTCCGGACGTTGAGCGTGAATTCAGCGGAGGCCGGGATGATGTTTTCCTTCAGCCCGCCATGGAACGTCCCGATGGTGACCACGGCCGACTTCATCGGATCCAATTGGCGCGAGACGATCGTCTGGATTCGGACCACCATGTGGGCGCCCAGCACGATCGGATCGATCGACTGCTCTGGCTGTGATCCATGTGACTGTTTCCCGTGCACCGTGACTTTCCACGAGTCTGCCATGGCCATGGCGACGCCTTTGCTGAGATTCACAGTGCCGGCAAGTCCGGGCCATACGTGCTGCCCGTAAATAATGGTTGGTCTAGGCGCCTTGTCCCACAACCCGTCCTCCACCATCGCCCTGCCCCCGGCGGCGGTTTCCTCCCCAGGCTGAAAGATAAATACGGCGGTACCGGCCCAGGTGCCACGGTTCTCGGTCATGAGCTGGGCGGCAGTTAGCCCGACAGTGATGTGCGTGTCGTGGCCGCAGCCGTGCATTACCGGGACCACACTGCCGTCTAACATCGTGCCTGTTGTTGTGCTCGCAAAGTCCAGCCCGGTGTCTTCCTGGATGGGCAGGCCGTCAATGTCTGCACGGTAGCCGACGACGGGGCCGGTACCATTGCGCAGGATGCCGACAACCCCGGTGCCGCCGCATATGAATGTCTCGAGTCCCAAGCGGTCCAGCTTTTCCCCGATGTATTCGGCGGTGCGCGTTTCCTGCATGGACAACTCGGGGTTGGCGTGCAGGTACTTATAGATATCACGCATTCCGGTGACGTGACCGGCTGAGAGGCCGAATGCGTCAGTCGTGATGGTCATGAAGTCCTTTCACGGGTGCGGGGAGCACTGCCTACTCGACAAGTGTGTACCACTGGCACCCCTCGGTATTAATCCCTTGCATATTCATAATGCTGCTGCAGCTTAGAGACCGTTGACAATACCCGCTTTCTACCAGACTGACGCCCCGGCTGGGGCTGCCCCCGGTTCTCGTTAAGATCTTGATCTCGCGAGCAAGTGCTCGTGGAAGGATGTTGGAACACGGGCGGGGTTATGGGGGGTAGTTCCGCCAGAATATTGTCGATGTGGTCCGAAACGAGAAAACACATAAATCCGCGAGACGGTCAAGCCTCCCCGCCTCTTTCATTGGCGGTGCCGTGCGCGAACATGCGTCAACTCTAGTGACACTAACCAACCGAATGCGTCAAGTGTAATGAAAACACGTCGGTGAATTTGCCGAGTCAGTGCAGGCGCGTCGTTTTCCATCGACAGAACAATTCCCCAGCAGGCGGGAGTTCTCGCATTCACTTCTAATCCCGTTATTTAAACGCCTGTGAGGCGTTTGCGTGAAGCTGTCCTTCATCTGATGAACCTGTGAGCGGAGTTCGTAAAAGGCGCCGGCCCCGAGCACGTCGGCAACGCGAGTTGCGTCTGTGTCCTTTCGGGGATCAGTCGAAGGGCAGTGCTTTGTAGGCGGTGTTCTTGTTCATGTTCCAGCCGGCGACGAGGCCGGAGCCGATCATTTGGTCGCTGAGGCGGGCGAGGTGGTAGGCGGGGTCGTTGTCGAGGGCGAGTTGGAGGAATTGGTGGGCTTTGCTGCCTTTGCCTTCCCACCAGTTGATGTAGCCGATGGCTGTGAGGACAGGCGCGGCGTGTTCGGCACTGGTGCGGGTGTAGGCGTGCAGGAGGAGTTGTTGTGCCCATTCGATGCGTGACCACCTGGGGGCGCTTTCGGTTTGGGCGAAGAGGATGTGCTGCATGGGCTCATCTACACCGGGGATGTCTGCGATGAGCCGGTCCCGGATTGCGGGGAACTGGAGATTCGCGATCAGGGCGTGGCAATCGTCGTCGCTGGGAAATGTTGTGGAATCGAGCATGTCACCCCAGAGTTTCCTGCCTTGCTGGAGCGCGGTGTCGCTTTGCTGGAACCTGATCGCTTCCATGTGCCGTTCGACGGCGGCCGCTTTGGTTTCTGCCTCGCGGGTGGTTGGGAGGGTGATGCGGTCGGTGGGTTCGATGTAGCTGCCGCGGTAGATGAATTCGGCGTTGATGGCGCTGGTCTGGGTAGAGCTGACGGGCAGGGCGAGGCTCGTGCCGGGTTCGCCGTCGTAGGGGGAGAAGGTTGTGTCGCCTACGCAGAGGCCGTCCCGGATGGTGATGCCTTGTTCGGCGAGGACGCCGGTGAGTGCGGCGATGGTGGCGGCGTGGGGTTTGCCTGACCCGTGCTGGGAGGGTTCGCTGGTGTAGACGGCGAAGAGTACTGATGTGGCGGTGGTGTCGCTGGTGAGGTAGTGGGCGACGGTCCTCGCGTAGGAGAGTTCCTGGCCGGTTTGGCGGGGAAGGTCGATCCGGAGGGTGGCGCCGATGCTGTTGTCGTTCAAGGTGATGCAGACGAGGCTTTCCTGGGGCCAGAAGCCGAGTGTGTGCCCGATGAAGCTGAGGACATCCGATGGTGTTTTGATCGTGAGCTTTTCCATGATCCCGTGTTTCCCTTTCACCCTTGCGATTGCGTTTGTTCTGCGGTTGTTGGTTGTGGGCGTCGTTCTGGTAGGGGACCATCCGCTGGGTTGAGGGGCCGGAGTGCAACTTGGGGGACCGGCGCCGGGACTGAAAACTTCGCCGCGGACAGTGGGTATCGTTGTTCTGGAATGTTTTCGGTTCCGGGGTCGGCGCGGGAGCGCCCTGGTTGCGCGGAGGACCCGCCCAGCGATCATGGGACATATCAGAATGACAAGCAGCGATGGAGCTTCTGCTTGTCCATAAGCGGCATGCGGCTCAACGGCATGACGTCGAGAAGTTAGATTATGGTTTGTCGAACGTCCGCCGTATCCAAATTGAGTTTTGATATTGGGTGCGCTGCTTTTCGAGCATTAGACTCGCTGCACTGGCTCGCCTGGCGGGGTGGATGTTGGGGGCGGCGCGGGTTTTGATTTACGTGTTTTGCGGCAGCATCGCATCGTGTGCGAGGAGTGTCCGGCCTGAATGGTCTCAGAGTACCGGCGGCGTTATCCAGTGATTAGGCGACGGCGTTGTCTATCATGATCCGATTGACCGGTGCGTCTTGGGCTTCCATGACCGCGGCGGCCCGGGTGAGGAACGTGGAGGGAGGGCCTTTCTCGTCCGGCAGGACCTCGGCGTAAGCCAATCGGGAATGGTCATCGACAGCGACGTGGACGTAGTCGAAGCCAACTCTTGTGTGGGGTGGAATGGTTGGGGGCGGATTCGTTCGGTCTGCCCGCCATCCTTCACCGCCGGGAATCCTGCCGAGTTTCTTGACGTCGATATGGCTCATGTCTCCGGGGGGTCGCGTTCGTACCGGCGGTCCGTGGCACGGCTGCCCGGATTCGTTCCCCGGTCACCGCGTCCAGGTCCCCTAGCCTGGCATGCCAGCCCTGGCCAGGATCCGGGAGGCGGTCCGGGCACGGACCCCGCCACGCGCCACCAGGCCTGCCGGGGCCTTCAGGTGCTCCACCCACTGGCTCAGAACTTCGGCCGCAACCTTCGCCGAGTTGCCATACGGGCAGGAATCTGGACGGAAACTGCGTCCTAAAGCCGTCCCAACGGTGGGCACGGTACCCTGCTGATCCACCGGTGTGCGCAGGTCCTTTAGACACCCAATTCCTTGGCCACGTAGGCCACGGCACGGCCGGCGAGGACGCGCTCGATTGGGTCGCCTACCGTACGGAGTCAGGCGGGCATTACGGTGGGACATGAGGACCTCTTAGTCGTGGGCTGTGTGTCGTAGCCACCAACCTAAGAGGGCGTCTCCTATTCACGATAAACAAGGTCCTGACTCAGTACAGCTAGCTGGTCATGATCGGGTTACCTCACTCGCAGCGATGGGCTCGGCGATCCGCTTAATCGCGGCGAGTGTTTTCGGAATGCCGTCGAGCGCCTGCTGCGTTCGATCGGTGATCTCAGCGGACGCGCCGTTGCCGAATTTCTCCTCGAACATGGCGATCCCGGCTGGCAGAAATTGCCACGACTCGGTCAGCGTCGTCCCATTTTCTGCTGGGGTTAGGGTGAAGCCCCAGCGGACAAAACTGCGACCCACAACCCAGGCGAACTCCCGGCCGCGCTCGGCAGCCACCACCTGCGACCGGGTCTCCCAGGTCCGGTGCGGGAGCTCATTACGACCAGTGAACCAGGCACCGACGCGGCCGGCGATGGCCTCGTCGTCCCACCAACACGAAGTACAGACAGGGCTCCACTCACCGGTGCGGGTGACGTCGGAGACCATGTCGTACAGCGTCTCGGCTGAAGCCTGGACTGTGATGGACTCTTGGTAATGGCGGGTGATTGCCTTATCCATGGCTTCGTCCTTTCAGACGCTTACTACTTCTCACGCCGGCTGCCGCGGGCTGCTGCCGTGCCAATCCTGCTGCTTACCGATCGTACAGGCTGTGCATCCGAGGGCAGGTAACTGTGGCTGCTCGCCAAGACTGCGCTTCAGCTCTCCAAAACCAGGGAAGCGAGCGAGGCTGACCAGATGGTCTACAGCTCGGCGGCAGCGTCTTCGTCCGGCTGCCTGCTGATCACCGACCCGAAGAAGGCCACCCTTTGGGTGGTGGCTCAAAGTGGATGATGGGCCTGCCCAGATCCTTACCCGTCAACGCCCGCGCCCCATCCGTCTCCTGCCGGGAGCACGGGGATGGAGATGTCAGCAGCAAACCACGCCAAGGTCCTGTAGCGCGGACACTGCCGAACCTCTGGCCACTTCCGTTCGAAGTGTCCTGAACTGCATTGGGGAGTGTGGACATTGTCAACACTCGCCCTCTCAGACTGTGTCGTAGAGTCCTCCTACTGGCCCGAATTCCCTTGTTTTCGCGGTTTCCGAGTGTTTGCAGGGGATGGAAGACGGTTCGAGTCCCACCTCGGGCACAACGTTTTCCCTCGTCAGAGGCGAATTTGCTTTGACGTGTGTACAAAACTTGATTCGCGTCGCTCTGACGGGTTGGGCCGCGGGCTGTGGCCTGGCCGCCGCGGGGCCTGTTCAGGTGTGTGGGGTGGCGGGTTCAAGTCTCTGGCTGGTGGGCCTTCCGCCTGCTGTGAGTGGGTTCTTGCGTTTCCTCGTTCCGGTTATGTTGAGTAGGCCGGTGGTGGCGTACACCTATTCATGGGCCGGGGGAGCGGGGACAACATGACTTCGGCGATGTCGCTACAGGACGCACCCTGGAAGGCGGTCTTAGGCGTGCCCGCGAGAGTCCTGCCGAAGTTTGTCCTGCCAAATAGGGTGTGCACAGTGTCCACACTTACGTCTGCTTTATTGGACGGCCTGAGGACTTGAGTCCGATGTCAGGTCGGGCCATAAAACTTTCGATCATGGTGCCTGGAAAGTGATTCATGGATAGCAACGTGATTGCGATCGGGGTTGTTTGCTCCAATGAATGGCCTTGCTTCAGCAGCCTATGTGTCGCCTTCGGATGCCACTCCTCGCGTGTAAGAGGCGGCCAGGCCAGCTCTCGCCTGCTGCCCGGTTGTCTCGAAACGCTAGCGATTTGCGGCATCTAGGTTCCAAGAAACAACGCGACGGGGAATGCGCTCCGCGCAGGCCAAGGACCGTTGTTGTTAGTAGTCGCGGATGCCGCGGACAGCCGCCCGTCGTGCCTTGACCAGGGCTTCTTTGAGCAACGGCTCGTAGACTTCGATGCCGCGTCGGCCTAGGCGGGCGATGTCCTCGTCGTCGGAGACGGTGAGGTTTCGAAGAGTGTCGAGCGTGGCTGCGTATCGTTCGTGGTCCTCGCCGGAGAAAGATCCGACTTCAAGGGTGTTGAGGAGGTCGTCGGACTCGGGGTTGAGGGGCCGGAGCATGGTTGCGAGGGTGTCGAGTGGATAGCGGTGTCCGAATTGGAACTGGAGTGCGCCAAGGAGGTCACGGACGGAGATGTTAAAGGTAGGCTCGCTGATCGTTTCGGTGATCCAATCGGCGTCCTTGCCTGCGATGACCCAGAAGAGTTCGCGGGCGCGTTCGGTGGCCCGGACTTGCTGCCAGAGCTTCTTCCGTTCGGCCGGGGTGAGGAGCTGAACCGGCTCTTTCCATTCGTCGAGCACTCGGTAGTTACCGTACATAGTGCTCGTGGCGTGTCTGGTGAAGACTTCGATGAACACCTCTGGTGATGCTTTGGCGAGTGCATTGAGCGCTTGGGTGTGGATGTGGTCGTGTCTGCTGTTCTCAGGGAGGGTGTAGGACTTCATGGCGTTGAGCCAGTCCGGGTCATCCGGCGTCGGGTCGTTACCGTAGGTCCATTCGGCAACCCACAGTGCTGCCGCCATTCCCCGGACTTCATCGCTCGGGTGGGTGAACAGCGCGTGCCTGGTTGGGGCGGGGGCATGTTTCAGTGCGAATGCTGACTCGAGTTGTTGGACGTCACTGGGGGCTAATTGGGCTATGACTCTTTCAATAAGGGATGAGTTCGTGGATTGATCGATGACGGCGCTGATGACGCCGGGTCGGCCGTTAGGATCCGCAAGTAATCGGTCAACGATCGCGGGGGTGAGTTGGTCGGTGCGGGCGCATACGTCGATGAGCGCTGAGGCTGATCCTGCAAGGCCGTGGTCGATAGCCGCGGTGAGCCACTTGGTTGGTTCCGGGTCCGGTTGATAAGCGAGATGCGCGAACACTTGCCGGGTCCCTGTGGTGGTTTGGCCCGCGGTCGAGAGCTCGGGCTCGTGGGCCTTCAACCACTGCATCAGGGCTTGGGGTGCCTGTTGCTGGAATGGAGCGAGAGCATTGTCGAGTGCGGCTTCTTTGCGGCGCCTGATTTCGTCATAGGCGGTCAGGCGTCCGCGTTCGTGCGCAATGGCGGCGAACAGCTTCTCTGGTTCATCTAACCGGATATTGAGGGTGCTTGCCGCCTTGTTGAAACGAGCTCGCACGCCGGGTGTCGTGATGACTGGGGCGAGGGTGTTCGCGATGTTCTTCGCGATGCGTTTGCCGGCGCGCACTTGGGCGTTGTCGGTCTTGCCGCCGAATGGGAGGTCCCATCCATTCGCGATCCGCGCCCATTTGTCGAGCAGATCGATCATTGTGAGTTGGGCAGCGGGCGTTAGCCCAGGGGTGCGACTTGCGAGTGCGGGCTGAATAGTGTCGTATAGCTTTTCCATTTGGGTGGCGGCCCATGTAAACGACTGCAGGACGAACTGGTTCAGGACCTCGGGGTTCATGTAGTTGCCGTCGAACGTCGGGGCGAGGATTTCGGAGGTGAGCGCTGCCCAGACGGTGTCGATGAGGTCGGCGTCGGACACGGTCTGGAGTGCTTCGATGAGTTTCAAGAGACCGGCGATCTGGGGTTGGTCGCCGCTGCGCGCGTTGCGGACTTCTTCGACGAGCTCCTTGACCGCCGGCTTGATGTCGCATCCTGCCTGTTCAAGAACGGAGAGCGCGTTGACGAAGGTGCCAACGACGCCGGGGATGTGCCCTTCGACTGCATCTGCGACGCGTGCGGCTAAATGCTTCGCTTCGCTCTCGGCAGTCGTGGGATACCCGGCATTGAGCGCTGCAGTGATGCGGGATAGGTGGATGTCGACGACGGCTTGCGCTTGTTCGGGTCCGAGTTGACCGAAGCTTCGTAGGAGTTCGACGTCCTTCTTGGCGTCGGGCAGCACAGCGATGAGTTCGCCGGTGGTCGGCACTCTTGGGTGCGTTGCGCCGAGGAGTTTTGTGTAGATCTGGGTCTGCATGATGTCGGCGGCCAGTTCAGGGAATGTGTCCTGGACGTTGCGCAGTCGAACGGGAGAGGCCATGCCGGAGAAGTAGACCTCGGATGCGACGGCTGCGGCGATGATGTGAGGTTGGACGCTGTAGGTCTGGGTGTGCTCGATCTGTCGGGTCTCATAGTTATAGTGCTTGTGCTCTTGGGCGTCGACGAGGCCAGCTTCCGCGACGGATCGAATGAGCCGGATGAGTTCGGGTTCCCGGATCTTTAGGAGGTCGGCCATGCGGCGCAGCTGGTCGTCGTTGACCTGGCCGAGGAGCGCCAGGGTGCCGAGCACATCGACTGCGTCTTCCGATGCGTTGGACATGCGTAGGAAGGCGAGTATATGGTCTCGCAGCGACTTGCCGGTCCATACGGACTTCCAGTCGCTTTCGTGAATGAGGAGGTCGGCAAGGTTCAGCGCCCAGGCTGGGCGGCCAGCGGCTTGTGTAAGGATGTGTACGATCACTGAAAGCCGGGTGATGCCGCGGTCGCGGAGTATCGCTCCGAGCTCTTCGCGGGTAAGGAGGTCGACCTCGAGCTGGACCGCGTTCGGGAGGTGGTCTGCGATTCGGTTCCTTTCGTGTGGCCAGCAGGTTGCGATGATGCGGTAGTTGAGCTTTTCCGCGTTGCGCAGCTGTAGGAGCAGGTCGACGTCTTGGAGTCGTGCGCCGGAGTCGTCGACCACGACCAGGGCGGGCTTAGTTTCAATGAGGTCATCGAGAAGTCGTTCGGGCGTGGGTTGCCGTTCGAGGAATAGGGCGCCGTCGAGTTTGCTGGCTACGTGGCTCTTCCCGGCCCCTGGAACTCCGAACATGGTCACGTCGGAGTCTGACTCGTTCACTTCGGCGATGAGGGCGTCACGCCCAATGGTCGATAGTTGTTGTTCGTCGGGCCGTGATCCGCGCGGTTGACGCGAGAAGCTGAATGGGCCGCCTTCGATGTGGAGTATTTTGCGGCGCCAGCCGGGGTTCTCTCGGAATTGGTTCGCGAACCATGCTCGGTCGTAGACCTGCACGAGTTCGCAATTGAACTCCTTCGCGATGCCTCTGAGCTTTTCGCGCTTCGACCTGTTCGCTTCGGCGAGGTTGACCGCGATGACACGCTGAACGGGGACGTGGTTCTTCCGCATCGACCGCAGGCTGTCTCGCAGGCTCCGCTTCGCACCGTCCCAACTCCGCGAGGAGGTGATGATGAGACCGGTGATCCGCGAATCCTCAGTGATCTCTGCGTCAAGACCAAAGTCGGAGCCTCCGATGATGGGCACGAGTGCAGGGTGGACAGGACTGAGCAAGGAGGTAGCACAGTCTTCGAAATCGTGCGGGTTGATCCGCGCACGCGTATCGGAAAGTCGTTGATCGATGCGGTCGAGCAAGTTCACCTCAACCACCTCGGCGATCTGCATGCGAACTTGTTGATGGGCCCCATGGAGCGAGTTTATGCGCGAGCGGCGACATCGCCACATCTACCCCTCATGGTTTAGCAACATGCAATGCGGTCGGATGGAAGAGCGCATCCTCTCGGGCAGGATGACGTCGAATGGTGACAATTCAGGTCTGGCTCGAAGTATCCGCAGTGGACGATAGGATTTCATTGCAGGCGGAGGGCCTGGCCGATTCACCTTCATGACCGTGTGTTTCAAATCCCTTGAGATCTGAGACAAGTACGCCGTGCCCTCCATGATCCGCCAGGGTAACGGCGGTGCTATCGTCAACGTCTCCAGCCAGGCCAGCCTCGTCGCTCTCAGCGGACACATCTCCTACGGCTCGTCCAAGGCAGCCCTGGACAACATCACCCGTGTTTCCGCGCTCGAATTGGGCAAACACAATATCCGTGTCAACAGCGTCAACCCCACCGTCGTCATGACGCCCATGTCTGCTTGGTACTGGGGAAGGCCTGACATCGAGGGTCCGTTCCTCGACCAGATGCCCCTGGGACGCTGGGCAAAGGTGGAGGAAGTCGCAGCACCTATCGTCTTTTTGCTCAGCGACGCTGCTTCAATGATCTCCGGCGTTTCCCTGCCCATCGACGGCGGTTACAGCAGCCGCTAATCCCACGCTTGCCCCTATCTTTGGACATGGGCAACCAAAGACCACTGCCCGGTTCGCTGACTACAGCGGGCCGGGCAGTGACATTCCAACCACTAGCGGGAACTTCCAAAAGTTCTGCCGTTGCGCACCCTCATGTGATCGGCGGGACCCGAAGTCGCCGCGGGCGCGCATGCAGTGTCTCGATTCCCTTGGGAAATGAGATGTCTCATTTCCGTGGAGAGACGTCTGACCTGGACGGTCGCTGATTTTCTACGGAATCTTGTCATTTTCACAAGTTGACTGCACAAGCGCCCGCGGAATTCCGGGGGTTGTGCAGACGAGTATGGATATTGACGTCAGAAGTGCCCTGCACGAGACTGCATCCTGCTCAATAGTCCTCTGCACCAACCGTCATCTTTTCCGAAGCCGCCTGCACCAGCCTGCAGCAACTACTTCTTTGGCGCCTTGGTCGCGCGTGTTGCCGGGACCCATCGGTAGAGGGTGGGCACGGAGACTCCTAGGGTGTCGGCGACCTCCTGGGGCGGTGTTCCCTGCTTGAGGAGTTTGTGGGCATGCGTGCCAGGAGCTTCGTTGCTGGGTTTCTTGATCCATGAGACGGCCTGCCTAGGCGTTTATAACCGGGGAATGGTTAATGCCCATGTCCCTACGAGAACACCCCTGGGGCACCGGAATAGCCCCAGCAGACACTGCTTACCATCAGGGTAGCTTCTGATCCTCATGGTAAGCCGAAAATGATCTGTCTCAATGAGAGGATTGTGGGGGTGAGGTTCCCCGCGGCAACCCGATCCTTTTGACACCGTCGATAAGAGGTCAATTCGGACCCCACCGTTGACATGATGATCATGCTTCCGTTTCCAAGCCGCACGAAGGATGCTGAGGTACCGGGTAGGGAGAGGACGGCGACCATGGAACAGTACGACAGTACAGGCGTGGGCGGGTCGGGGAAATCAGTTGATCGGATCAACGATTATGCTCGGGGCATCTTTGAGGCAACGTCGTCCGCGTACTCGCTGATGGATCCCGAGTACGTGATCCTCGCCGTGAATCCCGCGTTCGTCGACCTCGTGGGAATCCCCTCCATTGATCTTGTTGGACACCAGGCTTTCGAGGTGTTCGGCGAGAACCCGTCCCAGGCAGAGCAGGAACCGGCCAGGGTGATGCGCGAGTCGCTTGAGCGTGTGAAGAGAACCGGGAAGAGGGACAACATGTTCCTTCATCGGTTCGACATCCCTGATCCTGGGCGCCCCGGCGCGTTCCTGGAGCGGTACTGGAGCCCGGTCAATAATCCTGTTTTGGATGAAGAGGGTCATGTGATCGCTTTCCTGCAAGAGATACGCGACGTGACCGAGCACCGCGAGGATCTCGTCCGCCTCCTGGCTTACCTCAGTGCTGATCCGGATGTGTCTGACGCCGAGCGGAAACAGCGCTTCACCGAGTACTCGGCAGCGACCATGGTGACATCGAGCCTTTATCACTCCGCGCGCAAAGAGGTGGAGCAACTGCAGGAAGCCATGAGGTCCCGGGCCGGCATCGAGCAGGCCAAGGGCATTCTCATGGCTCAGCACCGTTGCACCAGCGAAGAGGCCTTTAACCGACTGCAGGTGATGTCCAGCAACAACAACGTCAAGCTGAAGGACGTTGCCGCCGCCATCGTCTACCAAGCGACAGCACCGCGCAGAGGCAGATAGCCACCACGCATTTGTCGCGGCGCTGGTCTTTACTCGCCTAACTCCGTCGATCGTTTCTTGAACCGTATAGAGCGGATAGGCATGAAACTCAGCACGTGGCTTTTGTGACTTGTAGCGGTAGAAGCCGGAAATGACGGGCCGGCAGCTTACAGGCAGGGTCCGGCGAGGGTAGCGCAGTGCGAGGAGCTGAGTGCAGAGGACTTCGGACATTCCGTGTGACTTTCGGCGGAATATGGCGGCTTTTTCACGGCGCTATTTGTCGCATGGGGCAGCCCGCAAGGGGATCCTTCACCGGGACGTCGCATGTGGCTTCGCGGCATCAGGCGACGGTCTTGGCCTTTTCGAGGCGACCGCCGTCAGGGTGCGCAGGCTGATGGCGGCACCGAGGACCGCTGCGAGCAGCACGGCCAGCGCAGCGGACCCAGGGCGGCGAGGACCTCCCACCACTCGGCGGGGCCGGCCTGGACGAAAACGTCGAAGGGATCTGGGGAGGGTGTCACGGCACCAGCTCAAGCCCCGTGCTTCCTGACGCGATTCGTGGCTGACGCGGCGGGCGGTGGCAACCCGGTCCTCTTGACCCTGGGGCCCGGGTTGGCGCAACACTACACTCATGCCATGAACGACGTGCTGACGCTGAGTCCTCCGGTTCAACGCAACGTGGGCGCCAACCGGGCGGGGTGAAGCAACGCCATTATTTGCCTGAAGGACGGAAACCGGAGTGTTGACACTGTCAACAGATTTGGCTTCGGAGTGGGTCCTACCTTGCGCGGATCGGGCCGGTCGAGGACGTTCTTGGTAGTTCCCAGTGTTTCCAAGGCGGGGAATACGGCTCGAGTCCCACCTCGGGCACAGTGTTTCCGCAGGTCAGAAGCTTTTTGTTTGTGGGCTGTTGACAAAGCTTGACTGTTCGAAGTCATCTAGGTCGCAGTGCGCCTCATCTGTCACAATTTGCGCTCGGCCCCTCAGTGTCCTGAGCAACTTCGCCCGGTGAAGGGACCGCAGCATACTCCTGAGGAAGCTTTCCCTAAACTCGTTGCGTGACAGACAGCAAAGTACTCAGCGCCTACAGCGCACGAGCTGAGGAGTACACGGATCTTCTTGGTTCCGGTGAAGACATGCACGAGCTGGACCGGCAACTCATCGCACAATGGGCAGCAGGCATCACAGGACCAGTGCTCGACGCCGGTTGCGGTCCCGGACACTGGGCTGACTTTCTGCACCAGCAGGGGGTCGACATCTCCGGCATTGATCTCGTCCCCGAATTCATCGACACTGCCCGCCTGCGGTTTCCCCGAAGTGCAGTTCGGGGTTTCCTCGATTCAGGCACTGGATGTCGCGGACGGCAGCCTGGGCGGCGTGCTCGCACGGTACTCACTGATTCACTTGGCCCCCGCGGAGTTGCCCGGGGTTCTGGCTGCGCTTCGCCGCGTACTCAAACCACAGGGGCACCTGCTCATTGGCTTTTTCGAGGGCGTGCCTGGCGAAGTGTTCGATCATGCGGTGACCAAGGCCTACTACTGGTCGGTGGACCGGATGAGCCAGCTGTTGCAGGACGCAGGATTTGCTGTCCTCGACATCGAGACCCGCCATGATCGCGGCAGCCGGCGTCATGCAGCCATGGGTGCTGTGGCTGAATAGCAGTACTACGGGGCGCGACCATGCCCTCAGCCCGCGGGGCTCTGATCCATCAGGCCGTGCCCGCGCTGGTCGCAGTCACCTTTGGACGGCCTGAGGCCAAATCAACCCTCTGGGCCCGAGTTTGCGCCACCGGGACAGAGAATGTCGCGAAACCTCGCCTAGACCAATCGACTCAAGAGCTGGGATATGGACTAGCGGTTGAGCCAGTACGCGTACGCGAGAGCGGCTGAGAGATTGGTGTCGTTGTACTCGGGAAACTTGGCTCGCAGTTCTTCCAAGTGCGCGCCTTCCCAAGAGCGGCAGACTAGGTTTGAGGCCTTCTTGATGACGTCGTCTGCTTTGTGTTTGGCAGCTTCGATGTCGTGTGACGGGAAAGAATTGCCCAGTTCATGCTGAATGTCGATATAGCCCAGGCCGTCCTGGACGTAGTGGCTGCCGTATCTCGTATTGAGAAGGTGCGGGACAAACACTGCGTTCAGCACATCTAGTGTTTTGGCTTTTTCAATGTCCAACTGCCGGCGCCGAAGACTGTATTGCCTGTGCTCCTCTGCCCATTCCATCGCGCGGCTGAGTTCCTGTTCATAGGCTTCGAGCGGGAACCCCGGGGCGACGGCTTGCATCCGTTCGAGGGTGCGTTCCCAAGTCCACCCGTGATACAGGTGGCGGCAGGCATGCCAGTTGGAGCTGGCCCTGATTTCAGCAACCGAGTCTGGTTCATCGGCACCGTCCTGGTGCGAACTGTGATCCAGGCGGCCGTTTTCGTTCCCCATCATCCAACCTTATTTCCAGTACAAGAGTTGCGCGCCTCAGCTGCTGCCAGCTGTTTTGGTAGAGGTGCCACTTATGTTGACCTGCCCTTGCCCTGGTCTTCAGGAGAACGGACGTACCTGGGTCCAGCCCGGGTCAGAATTGTGTTGGGTAGTCCCGCCTGCGGCGCGAGCAGCAAGGTCGATCGCATCGCGCCCGTTCTGGTCTTCGGAGTCGGAGTAGTAGTGCAGCGTCCTCACGCCGGCGGCCGTCTCGTGGGCGACCAGTAGCCCCCGGAATCCCAACGATTCTGAGATGGCATCCTCGAGTCCGCGGAGGACATCGAGCGAATCTGTCGTGGGCAGTCCGTCGTCCCGTTTCTCCCGGTAGGGGAGATGAACTGCCGTGTGCAGATCGAAGAGTGGGTAGTCGATCCAGCGCAGTGGCCGGCGGGCGCTGACGATCAACCTCCCGCCACTGGGGTTCCGTCCCTCCATCACAACCCAGTTGTCTGGTTGTTGTTGCGCCTCCAGTGCACTGACGGCAGCCGTTAGATCTGCTGCTGTTGCGGTGGCTGCATTGTTGGAGCAGGTTGTGTCGATCGTGCCAATCCATCGTTCCACCCCGTCCTCACCAAGGAGCCAGTCGAGGAGCAGGAAGGAAACCTGGAGGGGGCCTTGCCCGGACATTGTGCTGAAGAGCGGATGGTGAACAGAGATGTCCAGGGCTTCACGCTCAGAATCTTCCGTGATGCTGAAACGGGTCTCCTTGAGGTGGAGGCGGTGGCCATCGACCTCGATGGAGTTCTCGAGGACTCCGGAAACCGGCTGGCGGGCAGCGGCGAACTCCCAGGAAGCATCCGCAGCCGGCGCTGCCCGGAGCCACTGTTCAGCAATGCGGCGTACTGCCGCATCGCCCTCCGCGCTGACAGTAAGCAGGTTGCGGGCCGTGCAGCCGGGGCCGGTGTCCCAGGCTAAGCCCGGATGAACAGCCGCGAGTCGGGCGCTCATCTCATCGGGAAGTTTGCCCCACTGACCAGTCACCACCGCGGCATCAAACAGGGCGGCGCCCTTCGATATCCACCATTGCCAGAACCCGCTAATCGGATGAACTGAGACCTGAGGAGTCTTACGTGTGAAGAATCCCATCTTTCCCCCTTTTGGGCGCACGGTGCCGCCTTGGACGAATCTACCCCAGGGATGCACGGGGATGTCCGCCTCATCCGGGGTGGTAGCCGCCGGCTGTCCCTGGTGAGTGACGGTTGCCTGCACCCTCCGAACGCCCCGACCACTACAGCCCAAGCGCCTGAGCCGATTTGCGGCCACGTCGTGGGCCAGCGCACGCCTCCCCGGCTTACTTCTAGCGAGCTTTCCTCCGTCCCGGCTCCGCAGCCCGCCCAATAGGCATAGGTGGGGCGAGGCAAGCAAAGCGGTGCTGGGCAACAGTCTGCCGCCCGGTAGCGTTCTGTGTGTGACAGCAGAAGAGCATGAACTGACTGGTGGTAATGCTTCAGAGAGCGTGGTGCGTATCGGCGGCACCGTCCGGAAGCCATGGCTGGAGAACTCCGCAGCGGTGCAGAGCTATCTGGGCGTACTTCGTGCGGCGGGCGTCGACGTTCCCCGGCCTCTCGGCCGCGATGAAGCCGGGCGTCACGTCATTGAGTACGTGGAAGGTGTGTCGGCGCTGGATGAACTGCCGCTTGGCCACGATGAGCTCCTGAGGGTGGGCAGTCTGATAAGGCAGATCCACGATGCCAGTGAAGGCATGGCCCTTCCCGACACAGAAGGGTGGACCATGCTGCTGCCGGCAGAAAACCCGGACCTGATGTGCCATAACGATCTGGCTCCCTGGAACCTGATCATGGGGGAGCGGTGGGTCTTCATCGATTGGGACGCAGCCGGTCCAAGCACAAGGCTGTGGGATCTGGCGTACGCTGCCCAGTCTTTCGGCGTGCTCTTTGACGGGCAACCGGTGGACCAGGCTGCGCTGAGATTGCGGGCAGTGGTGGACGGTTACGGAGCTGATGAAGCACTCCGGCGAGCCTTGCCTGAGGCGATGGCGAAACGGACCGCCGCTATGTACAACCTCCTGGAGTCTTCCCACAGGACAGGCTTCCAGCCTTGGGCTGACATGTACGTGAACGGCCACGGCGAGCACTGGCGGGCAGCCGCTGACTACGTCCGCCGGAACCAGCCAGCATGGGAGCAGGCCCTCGCGTAGAAACTTCTGTGCTGACAGCATCCGCGGCTTCCAGCTCACTCCTCGATGAGCTGGCAGACTGTGGGGATGTCTGATGCCCTGTCTTTTCTTGAGCGCTTCGTTACCGCCGTCAACGAAGAGAGACTCGGCGCCTACGGTGTGCATGTCCTGATCGGCGAGAAAACGGCACAACACCGGTGGCGCAGCGACGACCGGGAGAACATTTACTCGGTGTCCAAAGGTGTATGCGCACTCGCGCTTGGAATGGCGATAGACGAGGGCATTCTGTCGCTCGAGACCACAGTGCCTGAGCTGCTTCCCACGATGGGGCTCGGTGCCGGCGTGGAGACAGTGACTGTTCGGCATCTGCTGACGATGTCGAGCGGGATCGACTTCGCCTGGTTCGGCGACCAGGAAGTGCCGTGGCCGGACCTGGCCCAGGAGATGCTGCGAAGGCCGACGTCGGGCCCGGGTTCGGTGTTCCAGTACACCGACGCGAGCACCTACGTTGCGATGCGCATGCTGGGTGCAGCAGTGGGCGATGTTCACGACTGGCTCATGCCGCGAGTGTTCGACCCGCTGGGCATCCACAACCCGCAATGGCACCGGTGCCCGCTGGGTTGGATAATCGGAGGAAGCGGCCTGGAACTGCGAACCGAAGAACTCGCATGCATCGGCCGTCTGCTTCGCGACCGCGGACTCTGGGAAGGCCGGCAGCTCGTGGACCCAGCATGGGTGGACCGGATGCACGCCTCCTGGGTGCAAACCGGCGGTGGTCCGCCCTTCGAACGCTACGGGCTTGCAGTGTGGGACGGACCCGGCGACTGCTGGCGCCTGGACGGCAAGTATGGGCAGTACGTGGTCATCAATGAGGAACACAACGCGGTAGTCACTATCACCGCCCACGAGGAGCTACGGGATTGGCGCCTCACGGAGCTTGCCCACGAAGCCATCAAAGGCGGGTTCACCAGCGGCCGCGACAGTGTATTGGGGCAGACCCAGCGTTCGTGAGACCAGAATAGGGCCATGCACAAAGTAGAGATCGGACGCCGGCAGCGCCTCACATTCGACGAGGTCAAGCGGTCATCCAGCGGAGAACCGGAAAGCGTGTTGGTGTCCGTTGAGTTGGAGAACCTCAAGGCGCGAAGAGAAGTTGCAGCCCACTACGGGAACGGCTTCGACGACCTCGCGGCGTTCTTCCAGGACCTGGCCAGCCATTGGTCCGGCTGGGAAGGCGCCAAGTCGTACAAATCCCTGGAGGGCGACCTCCTGCTTAGCGCGGAACATACCGGCAGCCGCGTCCAGCTCAGTCTTATCCTGCAGGATCCCTCATTCCCCGGAACCTGGTCTGTCCGGGGCCTGCTTACGTTGGATGCTGGAAAAGAACTGGCTCAAGTCACTGAAGCACTTGGTGAATTCTTCTCCTACCGGGGCTACATTGATGAGGGCCCCTGAGCGCTCTGAAGATCCAGCCGGCTATATCGGATGGGCCGCGGACAACTCGGGCGCCTGCTGGGACCATCCCTCCGTATCTGCTGACGATGTCATACCAACGCACCAAGAAGGAGTATCACCATCACTACTCATTCCACCGACCCATGGCGATCTTGCTGACAAGCTGGGCGTAACTGCTGAGGAGTTGCTGCACGACGATGGGACGATCCTGGAAGCCTGGTTACGGGACCGTTTACATCCCCCGGCAGGGTTCCGGATGCCCTACGGCATTGCGGAGCTCTACGAGGTCGGCGTCGAGGACATTTCCGAGCACGGCGGATTTTGGGAGGGGCCCGTCTTTGAGGGCGGGCAGTGGAAGGTAAGCACGCACTGGACGGCCGAGCAGGGCCTGACTTTTAGCATCGAGGGCGACGTGGACAACGCTATTGCCGCCGGTGAAGCGCCAGAGGTTGCCGCGGTGCTGGCGGAAGTCGCTGCGATGCAAGCTGCCGGCGAGGTCTAGCCCGACGGCTGGAGCACTTCGGCTCCTCTCTCGGATTAGGTATGGGCAACCCCTCACGAATGGTCTTGCTGCTTTGCGCCTTGCTCCTTGCCGGCTGCGCTGCTCCTGCTGGTCCTTCGTCAGATGCGTACAAGCGCTCCAGCAGCCATGACGGGTCCTGGAACGTCGGCGCAACCCACCCTCGTCACGACACCCTGGCACCCTGCGAAGTGGATCCAAGCGTTGAACGCGCCTTAGTGACCGCCGACCTGCCCTCCTCGCATCTCGGCATAAAACTTCTGCCTGGTTCTACCGAGGAAGACGCAGTTCGTGTTGCCGCCTGTCTGGCAGAAACTCTGCTAAGCGGCGAGATCTGGATCAGTTCACCCCGCTGAGCAGGGTCCTGGAAGAAGGTCACGGTCGTCCTTGGTTTCGCTGGCTGCGACCGACCAGCGGAGCGGCGGCTGCCGCCGCCCTGGATCCCCCAATCCGTCCTTACCCGACCCAGTCTAGCCCGGCGGCGGCGTCGGGCTATCTATTGGAGATGCGGGGCTGCCAGGATCATGTCTGCAAGCGCCATTCCGGTTTCCCTGTTCTGCCTTCCGGAAGGGACCATACGGATTACTGCTACGTAGGGTGTGTCCCACGAGTCGATCTCGATGACCAACAGTGGGCGGCGACTCAAAGGCCTCTTCAGGGTTTCCATCCTGACAGCAATGACTTGCTCCCATGGCACCAGACCGAAATAGACAGGTTGCCTCCGCTGTCGGACCAGCTGCAGGCCGCGGGCGTCTGCGACCAAGTCAAGGATGAATCCGGACCCTTTCGTCTTTGAAGTCAAAGGTCCCTTCTTGAGGAATCTTCCGAGTTCCTTCCCTGTCCAGAAGGTATCGACGACCAGGGCTCCGGGATGGTTCAGCTGCAGCCAGGTTTTGAATGTCCTGGCTTTGTAAAACACCCACCAGAGCCACGGCGGTGTGACAACCGCGATGATAAGCATGGCGACCCCCAGAACCTTAAGGCCGTCCGGGTAGCTAAGGGCTTCATCGAGCTGAATCACCAATCTGACCAATAGGACTGCTATACCGATCAGCCCAAACGACGTACCCAGCTGGCGCTTGTTCACGCGGATCGAACCCCTTCGCCATAATGGGCCAAGACTTCCGGTTGTGGCGACGGTCGTGGCAGTTTCCCATGCACGGAGCCTACAGGCGCCATATCTAATGAGATGAGACGGGCCTAGACGACCGCCCCATCGCCGCGGCGCAGCCTGGGAGCGCGGCGGGGGACACGGGTCGCCCAGTACGTGATCATCAGTCCTGCCGTGGCGGCTCCGCCCGCGTACATCCATGGCGCAGCCCACGATCCTTCGGGCGTCGGAATCGCCACGGCGACCACGACGGCAGCCACTGCCAGGAGAACTTCCATCACAGCCTGCAGGCGCCTCGCTCTGTACTCGGGGTAGGCCAGCCGGAACAGTGGGATTACCGGCAGCAGGAAGACAGTGAAGCTAAAGACCACCCAGATGATGTTGAACGTAAAGATTGCCATGCCCAGCACCAGGAGCCCCAGGAACGTCAGGACCTGCATCGCCCGCAGCCGGTTCTCCGGCGTCCACCGGGTCAACAGCAGGCCCCAGGCCGGTAGCCCGAGCAGCCAGCCGCCGCACCAGAACCCCAGGTCCAGCAGCGCCAACACCACGAGCGCCACGCCGGGCAGCAGAAATGCCACTGCCTGACGCAGCGAGATCTTGCCAGTGGGCCCGAAAATGCAGGCGCCGATCAGCAGGTACGCGGCGATGTACCAGGGCAGCAGCTCGATCACAGGCACTTGGGTCAGGCCGAACACCAGGAGCGTTAGCGCGACGACCATGACGCAGGCTGCTGCGAATATCCAGGGGCGGCGTTCCTGCGGCTGGGTCATGACGGGAGAGAAGCCAGGATGTCGTGCGGCCACACTGTAGTCAGCACGTCGTTGAGCTCCTCGTGCGAGCTGCCCACACAGTAGGGAGTGTGGTCAGTGCTCATCACGGCGAGGTTTACCGGGACCTTGTAGAGGCCCCAGGGCTGGATCTTGTTTGCAAGGTAGCCGGTAAGTTTCAGGTCAGCGTACTCAGGCGCGTTCCAGACCCGGCAGGCGTGCTGGAGGTCGTCGGGGTGGATGGCGATCCAAACCCCGAACCGGAACTCGTGCCCGCCCTCAAGCCTGATGGGGAGCAGGGCCCGGACGAACGGACTGATGTTCGGGATTTGCATGAGGGTGGCCTTGTTGGGGTCCGGGTCGCTCAGCCAACTGTCCTCGGCCCGGTGCTGCTCGGGGCTGTTCAGGACTGGCTCTGGTAGACGGAAGCGGACATCCCTGTCGTGCGCTGCCAACGCCTGTCCGCACATCCCGCACGAGCGCTTCTTCCCAAAGAACATGCTTCCCCCAATTGATGTTTCAGGCGAGTCTACGTGGAGATATGGCATGCGCGCGGGCAAGTGCCCGAGTGCATGCTTCGTCACCTACGACTGACAGTTGGCGCCCCGGCGCCCCCGCCATTTATAGGATTGACCACATAAGTCGGAACTCCCTATTTTGGCAGAGGCGTCGATAGGACGTCGTTCTCATCAAGGGGAACGCCCCGCTCATCGATTCGGAAGTCCTCGATAACGAGGCCGGACCCGCCTCCGCTGGAGGATCGGCCATCGTGAATGCGTGGAATCGACGTGCGCACGCGGTGGGGAATTTATTGCACGGAATGCTCCTGAAGGTTCAGAAGGGTAGTGACCTCCATGTCACCCCGATAGCGGGTATCACGGAGACGACGAGTAGAGCGGCCATGACGAAATTGAATATGAGCATGTGCCTCGGTTTGGACATCACTCGGCCAGCTCCCACACCCAGCAGCGTCCAGGCTGCCGTGCACGGGAGGCCGAACACACCAAAGATCACTGCCATCACTACTACTTCCAGAATGAAGGAGTCCCAGAAGCCAGTGAATGTACTCAGGGCGGCGACTGCCAGCGTCCAGGCTTTTGGGTTGACGATCTGGAACAGTGCCATCTGAATGAATTCCGGCGGTTTCGCGCTCTGCTTGAGAGACAGATCGGTGGGTCCGGTTGCGATTTTCCACGCCAAGTACAGAAGGTAAAGGACACCTATCGGACGAAGGATGTCCAGGATGATGGGCCATTGATTGAGTACATGGCCCAGGCCGACTCCTACCAGGAGGAGCATGACCGGAGGCCTTGGTGATGGTGTTGTTCTGCCCCGGAGTGCCGGCCCCGGCCAGCACAAAAAAGATCAAGGAGAAGATCGCCATCAGATCAACCTATGCCACCGACGGGGCGACGGACTTCGTCAATTGACATAATTGCCGATTTCCTTACCCACCCGCCGAGCCGTGTCTAGCTTTGCAATCCACCGGTCGGGCCAGCCTGCCGCCACCCACTCCGCTTGGGGCTGGTGCCCCAGACCGCCGAGATAGACAACCTCATCTATGGCTGTCTTTTGTCGGGCCATAACTGCTGACACCACATCAAGCGGTCCGTCCCAACCGTATCCATCAAGAAACGCCCTGATCCTGGCTACCCGGTCCAAGGTTTCATCGAATTTGCGGGTTCGGAGCTCTGTTGGGTCGTCCTCAAACGGCGTGAACCATTCAAGGGCATATGCAACATCGCTGAGCCTGTCACCGGGGCGGGCGACGTCCCAATCGAACAGACCGACGGCAACACCGTCGCGCCACGCAAAGTTCGCAGGCTGCGGGTCGCCATGGCAAATCACATCGCCGGCTGAGAACGGCACCGCCCACTTCGCATCTGCGGGAGGCTCCCAACCTAGTGTTGCATCATGAACCCTGCGCAGCAGCCGACCCGCAGAGCGGACCGACTCGTCTCTGAGCTGCTGGTCCCACGCAGCCACGCCGGCTTCACCGGGGATGAGTGTCACGTATTCGAGGTCGCCGTGGATGCTGATCGGTTTGGGAACGGGCAAACCCGAACCTCTCAAATGCCTGAGCAAGGCGTGCACCGTGGGGGTCCATGGTTTGGCTGGCCGCTCAACGAAGTCACGGTTGATGCGGACCTCGCGTTTTTGTCCCACGTGAACAGGTTAGCGGTCACTGCACGGGTATCCGGTTGCACTTTCGATGCGGCAGGATATGACATCGCCGGCCCAAGGACACGGGCTGGTCGACAGTCACCTTCAGTCGTTTCGTGGGTGCTTATGCCTGACACACTGTGAACATGGAGGAAGTTTTGGACGCTGCCCTGGCCCGAGCCGACGCTCTGAGGAGGCGCGACGGTGAGCAGTTACGCCGCCTGCTGCACCCGCAGTTTCGATGGGTTTCGCATAAAGGACACCACTTTGACCGCGATACGTACGTCAAATCCAACATCGAAGGCCAAAACACGTGGCACGCTCAGGTTCTTGAAGAGCCGGAAATCACGATCCTGGGATCCGCGGCTGTGCTTACCTGCACCGTAAGGGATGATGTATCGAACAGCGCGGGGCGAAGGCACTACCGCATGCCAATGACCCAGGTCTGGGTTTACGAGGGAACCTGGAAACTCGTTGCAGGCCACGCCGGACCGCTTATCGAATCTTCGTAGAGCGACTGCACCGGCCAGAACAACCGGTTCCGTGGCACACGTTTTAGATAGACCAGCTTCGGCTGCTGGGACGATCTAGAATTTGAGCCATGTTGGGGACCGGCGAAGGTGTAATCAGCGATGGAGTCATTGCGCTTCGCCCTCTAAACGTGGGGGATGCTACCGACCATCTCGCCGGGGAGGATGCTGAGCTGGTGCGTTGGCTGAACGGAGGCCCTGGCACTAAAGAGTCAGTCCGACGGCACATCGAGCGCGTTGAGAAGATGTGGCAGGACGGCGGACCGGTATTTACTTTCGCGGTCCGGCTCCTGGCCGAAGATACCCTCATCGGAACCATAGACGTCCAACTCCGCCAGGATGCCTACCGCTCCGATCAAGCCAATCTGGCCTACGGGCTCTATCCCGCATGGCGTGGACGTGGCTTCGCCACCCGGGCAGTGCGCCTCGCCCTGGAGTTCCTGCGGCCAGAGGCCAGTGTCCATTCAGCGCTGATCCGGGCCGACCCATTGAACGCGTCATCCGCAGCAGTAGCCCTGCGAGCCGGCTTCAAGTTGGCGAAATCGAGTGCCATAACTGGCGACGGCCATGACTGGTACGAGTACGTGCTGCGCTAAGAGCACATACACGCGGATGTTTATGAAAACGAGAGTGGGATCTGGTCTGGAAAGGTTGGACCCATGACCTCACGTATTCGACTGATTACCACCGGTGACTGTGAAGCTCTGGCCGAACTGCAGATACGCAACCGCGATTTCTTGTCGCCCTGGGATCCCCTTCGAAATGATGACTACTTCACTGTGGAGGGGCAGCGCGCGGACGTCGAGGCAGTTCTGACACGTCACGGGCGTGGCGAGGCCATGCCTTGGGTCGTCTTAGACGATGGTGGCAGGGTCGCTGGGCGCTTGACCCTTAGCGGCATTATCCGCGGCCCGTTCCAGTCGTGCAGCATGGGGTACTGGCTGTCGGAGGACCAGACGGGCAAAGGACTGGCGACAGAGGCCGTCAGGGCAGCAGTTGACTCCGCCTACAACGAGCTGAAACTGCATCGGGTCCAGGCCGAAACGCTGGTTGCCAATGTCTCTTCTCAGAACGTCCTCGCCAGGACGGGCTTTCAGCAGTACGGGCTCGCCCCGAAGTACTTGAAGATCGCCGGCTCGTGGCAGGACCACCTTATGTTCCAGCACCTGAACGACATGTCCTATTCTTAGGGAGATAACCAAAGTTGGGGGAAGAATTATGCGGAAGTACCTAGGCGGTTTTGCCGCCGCTGTTGGCACGGCAATATTGCTGACAGCTTGCGGGGCCGGAGACTCGGCGAGCGATCAGCAACCGAGCAACTCAGTTCGAGCAACGACACCTGCGGCTGCGCGAACATCTACACCAGCACCCACCCCTACGCCGGATAATTCCATCCTGGAGGGTTTCACCCAACTTGAGGTCGTATCTTCGGACTCTAACCGTGTGGGTTACACGTTAGATTTTGACTGGTTATTGCAAGACCCTGGTAAGACTAAGGTCGCGGTAACTGAGGGGGACGCCCTCGGCACAAGTGATCTGACGATATCCTTCGAGTCTGCAATGCAGTTCGGCAATACGACAAAAGGCAAACGGACCTTCTTTTTACAAGACGATGGAGGCGTGGGCGTTTATATTCGCTATCCCGCCGACAGCCCTGTTTGCAAATACTCCACAAACTGGGCCGCAAACAAGCAGGCATCCTGCTTTGTAGACACTTGGGATGGTTCCATAGTTGGGATTAGGTTCAAGGACTTCCCAACGCTGAATGACATCACGGAGGGTCAGGTTACCAAGGTGCTCCGTACCAAGCATGAGCTCATCCTTCGGGATGTGCCTGAAGCTGAAGCGGAGCAAGTTTCTGCGGCAGCGCTGAACTATGAGCGAGTGGTTTTGTACATGCATTACGGCGACACCGCGGATAAATTCAAGAGTACTTGTGCTCAGTCAGCCCTCGAGAATCTGGACTACGCCTCTGTCTATGTTCCCCTTGGGGCAGTGGGTGCAACAGACTACTGCAAGGCTTAGGACGCGCCGACAACGTGCATTACATGTTGACCCTCAATGTGGTTCTACGATTTCCTCGGTGCATATGCGCCGGGTTGATGGTTCTCCCCACACAGCTCGGGTAGACCGTGGAGGCGTCCGCTGCTGGATCGGCCTGGGGGCGGCGGCAGCAGGGTCTACCAGTTGAGGTCCTGTTCTCCCAGCGAACAAAACCGTGGCGACGTCCTGTCACCGGATTCGACAAGTTCCCGCAGTTCTCGGGCGGCAGTGCCGGGGTCTTTGGAGGCATCGGCCTGTCCCATGGCGGTTGCCAGTTTGCCAGGGTGCACTGCCCAGCAGCGGACTCTGCCGTGGAGATCCTGCGCCAGAGAAACAGTCAGCATGTTCTGGGCGGCCTTTGAGATCTTGTAGGCATAGCTGGTCGACAGATCCGCGAAGTCACCCCTGGCCTGGGCGCTAAGAGAACCCAGCCGTGAAGTGACGTTGACGATAATCGGATCCGGCGCCGCCAGCAGGTTCGGCAAGAGGAACTGCACCAGTCGCAGCGGGCCGGCGACGTTCACATCGACTGCGTTCAGCACCCGGGCAGGGTCGATCGACCCAAGCGGGGCATGAAGCGCTCCCTGGGCTGCGTTGTTGATGAGCAGATCGAGTGCGCGGCCGCGCACAGCCTCCGTCAGCTCGGTGCCGGGATCATTACGAACATCCCATTGCACAAGTGTGGCGTCCTTTAACTTGGCCGGCTCCGGAAGTGACCTTGCGATGGCGATGACGTTCCACCCGGACTGTGACAACTCCTGCACCAGGGCACGGCCCAGACCTCTACCTGTGCCTGTGACGACGGCGAGCTTACTCATCGGATCAGGCTAATCGAAAGGGCCTTGTGCTTTTTCGTCCCGGTGATTTTCCGTGACAGGATCCTGATATGACTCCTGCGCCTTCTGCGGGGGATACGGCAATGAGAGAAGCAGCCGGCATCTGGGCTCGCGCCACCGCACGCCGTGGCCGTCTTCCGGCCATCCCAACGGTCGAAGACAAGCTGCCCGGTATCGAAGCAGCCCTTGCCTCCGAAGGGGCCCTGCTCTTGATCACCCGCGTCGAGGGAGAAGCAAGGGCCTTCGCCGTCGTCATTCCGTGCGCCGGCGTTCTGGAAGTGCTGTACCTGGCTGTTGACCCGGCATCATGGGGCAAAGGACTCGCCCGCCAGCTCCTCAACCACCTCAAAAAACTCTCCGCGGAAAGGAACACCTCAATGGAGCTTTGGGTCATCGCGGACAACAGTAGAGCGATCGCATCCTACGAAAGTGCCGGGTGGACCAGAACAGCGGACATCAAGGTTCGTAACTCGTCAGGCCGGCCGGAACGCCGCTACATTCTCACTCTCTGAAACGTGCAGCCCGGCCGAAGGGCCTTCTTCCACCATTGAGATTCACCGACCCGAGGGCGGGACAATCCCGCCACCATCTGGTTCACGTCAGCTACGTCATCGAACGCCCGCAGCTCACCCCTCAGACTCAGACTTAGGTATCCACTTTACGGACGCCGACGTACACTCCCGGTATGGCATCGCAGGGGGTAAGCCGGTTCAAGGTCGCGCTAATCGTCGTTCTGGCACTGTTTGCAGTCGCCATCGCGGCCGGGGCAGTAGTAGCGGGAATCGTGGAATCGAACAAGAAGCCCGCAAAGGCTGCGGCCACGGTCACTAAGACCCCTACGGAAGCCAGATTATTCCCCGTTACCCCCTCCAGGTCCCCAACCCCAGAGCCCACCGCAGCTCCGCCGCCTGCCTGGACACCCACGGCCCAAGCGCCGGTACCGGTAGCAACCGCCCCGCCGGTCCTTGAAACAATCCAGGCCCCTGCTCCTGCTCCAGCTCCTGTCCGGAGACAATGTCCTTCCGGTTCCGTTACCGCTCAATTGACGTCGGTGACTTTCGACATGGGGACACCGGACTTATATCTGACTGAGGTCACCATCACTGGCCGAGGAATCCTCACGAACAACACCAACTCACCCATCGGGGTCGGCGAGGATGACATACCGAACTTCCAGGGTCTGGACGAGCGTGGACAATCCATTGTCATCGAGCTCTACGGCACCTACGACTGGGCCCCGCCACCAGGGCAACCGAGCATGGGCGAATTCGTACTGGAGCCTGGAGCATCTGTCGCCTATACGGCCGTCAGCAAGACCTGGGACACCATGGTGAAGGACGTCAAGTTCTGGTATTCGGCCACCGTCCCCGGTTCCATACTCTTGTACTTTCCCGGCCGGGATGTTGTTTGCCCTGTTTCGGGCATGACCCCTGCGGAGGGCAAAGCGATCCCGAACACCTTCGGCGGGGCCGGATAGATCAGACCCAGATGCGCTGCCTTCTGATAATCGGGTCCACCTGAAGGTAAGTCCCGCTAGGCTCAGCTCGGCTCCCACGTGCACGGAATGGACGTGAACCCCGAAACCAGTCGAGTCCCCAAACCGCACACAGATCCCGGACGGCGCACCCTCCAGTCGCCAGCGCTACAGTCAAAGAAGCAGCCTCCGAGAACACAAAGGATCGCCATGACAACCCGATGGACTCCGCAAACGGAACAAGACATCACTGCCGGGATTCAAACCGGAACCATCCGCGAAACCCATCACATGGAAGTCAAGGCAACCGCCCGCAACGAAGCCATCGCCGCCACCATCGCCAGCCTTGCGATAGACGGCGGCACGTTCGTCCTCGGCATTGAGGAAATTGTCGAAGACGGCGGCCGGAAGCGCCTTTCCCCCATACCCCTTGAACTGGCGGGCCAGCCCGAACGAGTCGATGCCGTCGCCAGGAACAGCATCGATCCGCCCATGACCGTTCACACCCTCGAAATACCCTCAGAGGCCGAGCCGACCCTCGGCTACCTGGTCATCGACATTGACCCCTCCCCCGTTGCACCCCACATGGCCAACGGCGCCTACTACGGCCGCGGCGAAACCAGCCGCCACAAACTCTCTGACAGGGAAGTCCGCCGTTACCACCAGCTGCGACAAAGCCAGGACGACCTCGCCGCCCGCCTGCTGGACCAGGAGGAAGCCCGCGACTACCTCACCCCGGAGCAGAGCAGACAAGGCCACCTCTACCTGGTAGCCGAGCCTCTCGGTCGGATACCAACCGCGGGTCTGGAGTTCCTTCGGAAACCCAGGGAAGTCCGCGACGTCATCAAGTTGGGCAGCGGCAACTTGGGCAACGATCCAGGACTGCATCCCAGCGAAGCGGGAACCATGCGCGAACGCGACGCGGGGACAGCGTTCATCACTGAACAAGCAGACGGTCCGGGTCGGACGCCCAACGCCGCCCCGGTATGTGCAGAGCTATTGGGAGGCAGGCCTTCTCGACATCGAGGTGCAGCGGACCGGGGGAATCCGGGTCTACCTGTCAACGGCTACCGCGCCGCACCAGGACGGTGAGTTCCTGGTTTGAGACGGGGTAATCGTCACCTACGCGCGGCACCTGATCGCCTGGATCACCGGCATGGCGCCGAAAACCGGATACAACGGACACTGGGCCCTTGGCCTTCGCGCCACACGCCTCCGCGGGCACCGCTCAGAGTTCAGGACCAGCCTGGCGCGCTACGGCACCGCCGGGGCCATGGACACTGACCGGTACTCCCGGGTTACCGTTGCCTCAAGTCGGGACATGCAGGACCGGCCAGAGGATGTTGTTGCTGCGCTTGTCGGGGATCTTCTGAGGGTCCTGGGGACGGCAGGAGAGCACGGCGTCGGCTGATAGTGCCCGGACGTGCAGGGAAGGGCGCCCCACCTCTCAGTGAGCGGACCTCCCTACGTGTTTGGCGCAATCGCCATCGGAATCCTGCGTTGCAGGATTCCCCGGGAACAAGCAGCGCCGCCTACGGTTCTTTGGCGCTCGGAGGATCTCCGAAGCATATTCGCACAGGCTTTGACTGACCAGCCAAGTTTTCCTTGCAGTGACAACGGCGACGACGAGGACTAGGGCCGCACCAAGGGCATGGTCCTGGACGTAAGGAAGGCCCTGAGTGCTTCCGGCTCCAAAAAAATGCCTTTCTTCGTCGCCTGGTTTACGTCACGCCAGCCCTCGACATAGACCCGCAGGCAGTCCCGCCGCCGGTTGACAGACCCGCATTGGGACGAAAATCAGCCCCTTGCAGACTCCCCTTCGGCCCTTGGGAAACGCCGATAATGGAGATTTCGTCAACCGGCCTCGGGCCGACTAGGCCCTGCTTGTTAGTAACGCGGCCGGAACAGGGCGTCGCTCTGAGCCGTCCATGGCTGGGGTCAATTCAGGTTATCCACGGCTGGGATAGGGAGCCGTCGGGTAGCTCCCTGGTAGCGGTAGCGGTGGATAACTAATGAGAATTGTCGCCGGCTCTGGGCGGCGGCAACAGAAATTAACTCCCGCCGCTTTTGCAGTCCAGGCAAGGTATCGCTTGTCAGGGTGGGGGGTGCCGCACCTGTGCGGCACTCAGGCTCCTGGACTTGATCGTCGGTGACGATCGATAGGTGATCATTCCGCAGGCGTGGCTTCCAAGGATCGTTGCAAAGCCTAAGGGCTTTTAGGAGTTGCAACTTAGCGGAAAAGGTCGCGGCACCTACTTAGTTGTTGCTTCTTCCGACTAGGTTTTCCAGCGTCTTGCCGGTCTGAAGTGCTGCCAGGTTCCTTCTGATCAGTGCTGCCACTCCTTGTGGCCTGTTTCCCGCGACGTGCGGCGTGATGATGAGATTTTCTGTCGTCCATAGTGGTGAGGCGGAGGGCAGTGGTTCGTTCTGTGCGACGTCGATGGCGGCGGCCCTTAGCTGCTTCTTTTCGAGGGCGGATATGAGGTCTGCTTCGTTGACCGTTGAACCACGTCCCGCATTGATGAAAACCGAGCCTTGCGGCATTGCAGTGAACACACTGTTGTCAAACAAGTTGTCGGTTCGTACAGAGGCAGGCACGAGTGAGATGAGCACATTTGTGCTTCCCAGCAGTTCCCGGGCGGTATCTTCTGTCATTACGGGGTAGCCTGAACGCCTGCCGGCAGTGCTTGCCACACCCGTGACCTTTGCTCCCAAGGATGTGAGCAGGGGAGCCAGCTTCGCTGCAATGGAGCCAAATCCCCAAATGAGGACGTTTGCGCCGGTGAGTGTGTAGTCGCCGGCGCTGTCCGGGCTCGCCTGGTCATGAAGGTACTCGTTGTCCCACGTCCTGGATTGCTGGGCGAGGTAGAGCCGGTCGAGTCTCCGGACGCAGGCCAGCAGGAGGGTAAGGGTGTGCTCGGCCACCGGCCCGTCATGGAGGGAGCGGCCCGAACATATTTGTACCGGCTCAGGAAAGCCGGCTGCGGTGACAGCGTCCGTCCCCGAGGCCAGGGCTTGCACCAGGCGCAGTCGCGTGAGGTGTTTTGCCGCGGCTGCCAGTTGTGCCGGGGGGTTCTGCCACGCAACCAGAACCTCGGCATCCCTATGCACTTCCGGTATTGGGGCGTGTACGTCATAGACGATGAAGTCATCCACCCTTTCACCTGTAAACGACTCTGAACTGACCGTTGACGGAATCAGAACCTTCATTGCATCCCACCTCTTCTTTTGGTCCTAGGGCCACTTTGCCTAGAAGTCTTACCTCTTGCATCTTACTCGTAAGACGTATATCTTGTGACTATGCACACATCAGATGAGTCCGGTCGGCAGCGCCGCTATTTGAATGTCGCCCAAGACCTGTTGATGGCCATTACCAATGGCGAGTTCGCAGCAGGAGAGCGGCTACCCGCCCATACCGATATCGCCGCTAAGTATCAGGTTTCCCGGCCTACCGCGCGGGAAGCGTTCCTGGCCTTGGAGCTTGTAGGAGCAATCGAGGTTCGCCATGGTGACGGGACATTCGTACGGCGCGCTGCGAAGGTCGGCGGGCCCGAAGGTTCCCCCCTTGACGTCCCACCGCGGGAGTTGATTGAGACGCGCCTGTCGATTGAGCCTGTAGCAGCCAGCTTGGCGGCCACCAGAATTACGTCTGAGCGGATTTCCAAGTTGGAGCGGTATCTGGATCGCCAGGCCGAACTTGTGGAGGACTCCACAGGGGTTGCCGAATTTGTGGCCTTGGGGCTTCAGTTCCACTCGGACTTGGCCCCGGGGTGCGGCAACTCAATCCTTTCGGGGATTATCGAGCAGCTGGTGAACATCGAATCGCATCCACTGTGGGTCCTCGTCAATCAGCAAGGCTTGCCGGACCCGGCGTCTCGGCAGGTGCAAGTCGACGAGCACCGTGCCGTCCTCAAGGCAGTCCGCGGCGGCGATCCATTATCCGCAGCCGAGGCGATGCGAAACCATCTTGGGCATCTGGACCGTGCCATTTTCATGAACGGAGGCGGCACTCGTGCCTGACCAAACGATCCCTACGCCCTATGACCTTGTTGTTACCGGCGGCCTTGTCGTCAACGCCACCGGATCCACCGAGGGCACCGTCCTGATCAAAGACGGGCGCATCGCAGGGATCCTCGACGTGGACGCGCCGTTGCCCCCACATAAGCGACAGATCGACGCGACAGGTCAGCTGGTTCTGCCCGGAGGGGTCGATCCGCACTGCCACGTCGGGCAGGTGCTCGGTGAATTCTCCATGCTGGACAGTCACGCTCAGGCAAGCATTGCCGCTCTGTGGGGCGGTACCACCACCATCATTGATTTCGCCATTCCGGAACCGGGCCAAAGCCCGCTTCAGGCTGTGTACGAGAAGCGCAAGGCTGCGCAGGATACCCGCACAGACCTGGCCCTGCACGGTGGTGTTGTCGCCTGGGACAACACCACGCGCGATCAACTCCTGTCCTTGGCTGAACTCGGAGTCCTCACGGTCAAGATGTTCACAACATATCGTGACGGGGTGATGGCCGGATTCGACACCATCGAAAGAGTCATGGAAGTCCTTGCCGGTCTCGGTGGCGTAGCAATTATTCACGCCGAGGAGAATCACCTGGTCGAGCAGGCGCAAAACTATGAGCGGGAGCATGGGCGCGGCGACTCCCGGCACCACGGGCTGACGCGGCCCGAAGCAGCTGAAGCAGCTGCTGTCTCCCGCGCCCTGGGGATCGCGGCAAGCACTGGATCGGCGGTCTACTTCGTGCACCAGACGACGCCCGATGTCGTGGATTTGGTTGCAGATGCCAGGTCCAGGGGCATCCGCGCCTACTCCGAGACCTGCCCGCACTACATCACTTTGGACGACAGCGTCTATGAAAGCGGGCGACCCGAACTTTTCGTTTGCTGCCCGCCAATCCGCTCCGCTGCCGCCATGACTGGACTGAGGGACCGGGCGATCAGGGGCATGGTCCACACCCTGGGTTCTGATCACTGCTGCTACTCCAGCGCACAGAAAGAAAAATACTCCCACGACGTGACCTCAATGCCCAACGGTCTCCCTGGTGTCGAAAACCGCATGACGGTGTCCTTTGACACGCTCGTCATCCGCGGTGGAATGAGTGTTGAAAACTTCGTGGCGATGTCTTCAACAAATCCCGCCGTCCTCAATGGCCTCAGGTCCAAGGGCTGGATAGGCCCGGGCGCGGATGCGGACGTGGTCATTTTCGACCCCACGATGACGAAGGTAATCAGCGCAAAGACGCACCATATGAACTCTGATTATTCGCCGTACGAGGGCACGGAGTTCACCGGCTGGCCCACGGCGGTGATCAGCGCAGGACGCGTCGTTATTGACGACGACGGGTTCCACGATCCAGGGCCCGTTGGACGTCACCTCTTCTCAAAAGCCCAGCTCGCCGCCGTCCCGCTCCTGGCGGCACCCGAGGTCGGCGGAACACAGACCATGATTACCGGATCCAACAAAGAGGAGCTCCTGGCATGACCCGAAAAGTGATTCTCGACGTCGACACGGGAACCGACGACGCAATCGCGATCATGTTGGCGGCCCAGTCCCGGCCACTGGATTTGATCGCCTGCACCACCGTGTGGGGTAACCACGATGTTGACACCACCACCGAGAACACACTGCGGACTCTCGACCTGATCGGTCGTCAGGACATTCCGGTGTACCGGGGGCTCGGTAAGCCCTACGCACCCATCCCGTTCCTATTCGAAGACCACGTTGACAGCGAGCGGGAAGTTATTCATCCTCATGATTTCCCGGCGCCGCCCACCTTCCGACAGGCATCTCAGCAGCCGGCAGTGGAATGGCTGGTGGAAACTCTGCGGGCAACCACGGAGCAGATCACTTTGGTGCCAGTAGCACCATTGACGAACATCGCAGCAGCTATCACTCTGGACCCTC
Organism: Arthrobacter sp. K410C; assembly: GCF_059090105.1. Classification (NCBI taxonomy): domain Bacteria; kingdom Bacillati; phylum Actinomycetota; class Actinomycetes; order Micrococcales; family Micrococcaceae; genus Arthrobacter; species Arthrobacter sp. K410C. The sequence continues at coordinate 25,260 of NZ_JBNHFJ010000017.1, read as the reverse complement.
GGATCGTTCAGGCGATCGACGAGGTCGTCATCATGGGCGGTGGGCATGCCTTGGGAAACGTCACGGCTTCAGCCGAAGCAAACATCTGGCATGACCCGGTCGCAGCAGACGTCGTCCTGCAGGCAGGCTTCGAACGAGTCGTGCTGGTGCCCCTCGATGCGACCCATAAAGCCAACATGTCCTTGCGTCACACCGCCGCCCTGCGTGCCATTGGCACTCCGGCCGCGGGTGTGGCTGCAGACATCGTCGAGCAGCGAATCCATGGCTATAACGAAACCCAGCCACAGGATGAACCGGATTCGGCTCCCGTGCATGATGCCCTCTGCATCGCGTACCTCTTAGACCCGACCGTGGTCGACCTGGCGGCCTACCACGTCGCCGTTGACACGGTCAGCCCGCTGGCTTTTGGCAAAACGTTTGTCGATGTCGCCTCACGCACCCGCAAAAAGCCCAACGCATTTGTGGCGTTGGGCGCGGACGCGGACCTGTTCAACAAGCTTCTTTTCGAGGCATTGAGCGAAGGGAGATAGGTAGCTAGTCCCTAACGCGGAGGGTGAATGCCTAGGAAACGAACACCCTCCCACGCCAGAAACGAGGAGTTACTTTGTACGCCAACATTACATCACGACGACGGACAAGCCGTCTGATTCTTACAACACTTGCCATTGGGGCTTTGGCCTCATCCGTGGTTGCCTGTTCACCGAGTTCCCCGGCCACCAGCGCCAACTGCCCCGACGGGTCAGCCAAGCTTAAGGTTCTGCGGTCCACGACCAACGTGCCAACGGATGCCCAGATGGCCGACTACACGACCAAGACCAACGGGTGCGTCACCTTCGATGTCACCGATGTGCCTTTCGGACAGTACGCTGACAAGGTCAGTGTCCTCAGTTCCTCGGCCAACGCACCGGACATCTACGGATATGACATGCCGGAGACCGCGAACTATGCCTCCAAAGGCGTACTGCTTCCCCTTGATAGTCACCTGCCTGAGGGGTGGAAAGACGACGTCTTGCCGGCGACCCTCACAGAGGGCAGCTACGAGGGCAAGGTTTACACCATGGGCGTTCAGCAGGACGCCCTCGGCCTGTACTACAACAAGACCCTGACTGACCAGGCCGGCATCACCGTCCCCACGACGCTGGATACCGCTTGGACGTGGGAGCAGGCCCGCGATGCCATGCTGAAGTGCCAACAGGGGACCCCTGGCAGCCCAACAATTTACGGGCTCGCGCCGACGCAGCTGGGTTCAGGCACTCCGGGGCCTGTTTACAGCGACCTGCTGTATCTTCGCAGCGCCGGCGACCCTAAGGCGCCAAAGGATTCGTCAGCGTACAAGACCTTCTATGCCATTTCTCCAGATGGCAAAGAGGTCGACGGCTGGCTGAACACGCCCGAAGCTGTTGAAGCGGCAGGCTTCTACCAGTCACTTTATAACGGTGACAAGGCGGTCACCTCCAAGACCGGCCGGCCGAATGCATTCCTGGACGGCAAAGCCTGTTTCGATATGTTCCACGCGGGGCAGGTCCAGCCCTTGAAGGACGCCAAGGTGTCATTCGACTGGGGTGTCGCGCCACTTCCCTACATCAAGACCCCGATCGTTCATACCGGCGCGATCACTGTTGCGGCCTCGGCGAAATCGAAGCAGGCAGACGCGGCCGCGAAGTTCGTGGTTGCCGTGAGCACGGGTTCGGCAGCTAAGGACTATAACCAGAAAAACGGCCGCCTTCCCACGCTGAACAGTGTTTACAAGGAACTGCCGGAATTCCAGCAGCCCCCGCAGAGTGTGTTCTACAGTGAGCTGGAGAAGTGGGGCCAGCCGCGGCCGCCTACTACGCACTTCTCCCAGTACAGCCAGATCGTGGAGAACGCGCTGAAAAACATCGCCTACGGTGGCGACCCCAAGGGCGAGCTCGACCAGGCAGTGACCAAGCTGTCGCCGCTGATGTCCCGGTAAGGAGACCGTCCATGTCATCCACGACGACGAGGACGAGGCTCGTCCGTGGAACTGGAAGGAAGCGGTCGCGGCGAGAATTACTCGTCGCGGCCGGCTTCCTGGCCCCGTTCCTCATCATCCTCGCAGTATTCCAATACGTCCCTGTTGTACTCCTTATCAAGAACAGCCTTCTCAGTTACACGCTTATCAACCCCGACCTGCAGACGTTCGTGGGGTTGGAGAATTTCGCCCGGATCTTCAGCGATCCAGCGGCTCTTCAAACCATAGGGGTCACGCTGATCTTCGCGGTAGGAATGGTCGTCCTGATCATCCCGCTGGGCTTCCTCCTGGCTACGTATCTTAATCAACCCCTTCCAGGCAGGGGAATCCTTCGGACAGCGGTATTCCTCCCGGTCATCACATCATCGGTTGTGGTCGCAACGCTGTGGAATTTCCTGCTGGCCAACGAAGGACTCGTCAACGCTGTCCTGAACTCTTTGGGGTTTGGTACCGCCTCGTTCCTAACCGACCAGGCTTTGGCTTTGCCATCGATCATCATCATGAGTGTCTGGCAGCAAGTTGGCATGGCCGCCATCCTCTACCTCGGCGGACTTCAGTCCATTCCCGGTGACGTAATGGAGGCATCGGTCCTCGACGGTGCAGGGGGGCTGAAGCGGACATTTCTGATCGTGATCCCGCTCCTCTCCCGAACCACGGTAATGGTGGTCGTCATCATGACAGTCTTTGCGCTTCAATCATTCACTCCGGCCTACGTCATGACCCAAGGCGCTCCGGGGGGCACCACCAACCTGCTCGTTTACGAGATCTACAAACAGGCTTTCACGCTACAGGACCCGGGCTTCGCTTCAGCACTGTCGGTTCTGCTGTTGGTCGGCGCCATCACCATCAGCCTCGTTCAAATGAGACTTCTCCGAACCCGATGGGACTACTGAGATGACACAGCTGACACCGCAACGCGTGTCGGACGACGCCGGAGCCGGGGACGGCACGCGCGGAAACGACGATAGGACCGGCCGTAGTCGCGTGCCCGTCCGGCTATGGCAGCGGATCTGGACAACGGTCGTCGTCATTGCAATTCTGATGGCTTTCGTCCTGCCATATGAGTGGATGTTCGTCTCAGGCCTAAAGAGCCAGTCGAGCATCTTCGCGGACATCAGTCCGCTTAGTTGGAAGACGTTTGTCCCACTCGCCGTGACCTTCGAGAACCTCCAGGAACTGTTCGTTGACAGGGGCGTCGGCCGTGCCCTGCTGAACTCGTTCCTGGTCGCAGCATTCCAGGTGGTGGCCTCACTCATACTGTGTACTTTGGCGGCCTATGCGCTGACGAGAATCGCCTTCAAGGGCCGTAATGCGGTGTTCGCCGTCATACTTGCCACGTTCATGCTTCCGGCCGAAGCGCTCGTCGTTCCGCTGTACCAGCTGATCTCCGCGATGAGCCTGCAGGACACCCTTTTCGCCGTGGGCGTCCCCTGGATCGCCAGCGCGTTCGGGTTGTTCCTGCTCCGTCAGTCCTTCGAAGCGGTTCCCCTGGAACTCGACGAAGCGGCCAAACTCGACGGCGCAGGCCACTTCCGGATTTTCTGGTCAGTCATTCTCCCCGTGGTCCGGGTCGACCTCGTCACGTTTGTACTGATGATTTTCCTGTTCTCGTGGAACGCATTCCTCTGGCCCCTCGTGGCCATCCAGAGCACTGAAAACACACTTGTGCAGGTCGCCGTCGCGCAGTCAGTGTCCCCCGGGGCGCTGCCAAACTGGGGCCTGACATTCGCGGGCGCCTCCGTGGCCACCATCCCCCTGCTAATCCTCTTCATTTTCCTTCAACGACTCTTCATCCCCGGGCTCGCCCGATCCGGACTGAAGTAAAGCCGATCCAACAAACTCCTAAGGAGAGTAATTAAGTGCCTAAGAAGATCATTCTCGACGTTGACCCCGGACACGATGACGCGATAGCCATCCTGCTCGCGCAGGGAAATCCTGATATTGAACTGGCCGCCATCACTTCTGTCGCCGGCAACCAGGTCCTGGCAAAGACAACCTACAACGCACAGCGTGTTGCCACGCTCGTCGGTGCGATCAACATCCCGATCGCCGCCGGCGCGGAATTCCCCCTGGTGCGTGAACAGATCACCGACGGCGAAGTGATCGCCGGATCCGTCCACGGTGTCTCCGGGCTGGACGGCCCGGAGCTGCCGGAACCCGCGATGGAGCTCGATCCTCGCCATGCCGCACAGCTCATCGTGGACCTTGTCATGGCAGGGGAGCAGGACGAGTACACGCTCGTTCCCACCGGTCCTGTGACCAACATTGCGTTGGCCATGCGGCTGGAACCGAAAATAGTGGACCGCGTAAAGGAGGTCGTCCTCATGGGCGGGGCCTACACCCAGGGGAACGCCACGCCTGCGGCCGAGTTCAACATCCTCGCCGACCCGGAAGCTGCCGCAGCCGTTTTCGCAGCTAAGTGGCAGGTAACGATGGTCGGCCTCGATCTCACCCACCAGGCAGTTGCCACCCCTGAGGTGAAGGAACGGATTCGCGCGATCGGAACACCCATTTCCCAGGTAGTGGTCGAATGGCTCGACTTCTTCGGCGCAAACTACGATTCCGTGTGGAAGATGCCCTACCCGCCAATCCACGATGCCTGCGCAGTCGCCCGCGTCATCAACCCCTCCGTTGTCGGCGTGAAGGAAGCCTTCATCGCCGTCGAAACACAGGGTAAATGGACCTACGGCGAAACCGTTACCGACTTTCTCGGAGCCTACGGCCTGCCCTTCAACAACCTCGCAGCCACCACTTTGGACTTCGACGCTTTCTGGGACCTCATCATCGACGCCATCAAGCAAGTCAGCTAGCCGACACAACTCCGTCCCGGCCTGCGCCTCGGTAGGCCGGGACGGCACCCTTTTGCTCACCTACAGAAAGGCAAGACCGCATGCGCCTCGCAGGCCGCACAGCTATCGTCACCGGAGGATCGTCCGGAATCGGCCGGGCAATTGCCGTCCGCTTCGCCCGTGAAGGTGCGAAAGTTGTTGTCAGCGACATCCGGGAAGATCCGATTTGGAGCGGCGACGACGAGACGCCCACAGCCGACCTGATCAACGCCGATCACGGAACCGCAGTTTTCCACCAAACCGACGTCTCAAAGGCCGAAGACATCGACGGACTGGTATCTCGGGCTGTCGACGAGTTCGGGCGTCTGGACATCCTCGTCAACAACGCAGGCCTGGTGTTTTCATCCTCGGTGCTCAAAACGAGCGAAGAAGACTGGGACCGCTTGATGGACGTGAACCTTCGGGGTCAGTTTCTCAGCTGCAAACGTGGTATCGGCCAAATGATTGATCAGGAACCCATCGGTGAAGTCCGCGGCCGGGTCATCAACGTGGCCTCACAGCACGGTCTCGTCGGCCCCCCTGATTTCTTCGCCTATGCCGTCAGCAAAGGCGGAATGATCCAAATGACCCGACAGCTCGCCGTCGACTACGCCAAACATGGAATCATCGTCAATGGTATCGCCCCGGGACGGATCATCACCGGCACCCATCCCGGCGAGGTCGATATGACCGACCCGGTCCTCGAGTACTCCCGGTCCCGCACGCCCTTCCCAAGGCTGGGCCGGGCTGAGGACGTCGCGGGGGCGGCCCTGTTCCTGGCATCAGACGACTGCAGCTACATCTCGGGACATAACCTGCTGGTTGACGGCGGATGGATGGCGTACTGATGACAACGCCTACAGGACCCCAGCGTGACCTTGTGGGCTACGGGGCACACATCCCAAAAGTCACCTGGCCGGACAATGCAAGCATCGCAGTCAACATCGTAGTGAACTACGAGGAAGGCTCCGAGTACTCCTACGCTGCAGGAGACGGTGAAAACGACGTGCTGGGCGACTCCGGCTACCGTTTTCCGGCACACGTGCGCGACCTGGCGCAGGAATCGATGTACGAGTACGGGAGCAGGGCCGGCATTTGGCGGCTCCTGAGGCTCTTCGATGAGCTTCACGTGCCGGCCACTTTCTTCGGCTGCGCGGTGGCCTTTGAAAAGAATCCCGCCGTCGCCGCTTACGCCAGCCGAGCAGGGCATGACCTCGTCTCACACGGCTGGCGGTGGGAGGAACATTGGCGCCTAAGCCGGGATGAGGAACGCGAGCACATACGCCTGGCCGTGGAATCCTTCGAAAAGACATGGGGCAGCCGGCCCACAGGCTGGTACTGCCGGTACGGGCCGTCGGTGAACACCCGGGAGCTTGTCGTCGAAGAAGGAGGCTTCGCCTTCGACTGCGACGCCTACAACGACGACCTTCCGTACTTCACCACGGTCAACGGCAAGGAACACCTTGTCGTACCGTATTCCCAGACCTACAACGACTCCCAGGGGTCCAAAAACCCCTCGGAGTTCCTCGACTACATCCAACGGGCTTTCGACGAATTGTGGCTCGAAGGTGAACGCGGGTTCCCCAAGATGATGTCCATAGGACTGCACCCACGGCTGGTCGGCCAAGCCGCCCGCACGTCGGCTTTGCGCCAGTTCATCACCTACGCCCAGCAAAAGGGCGGCGTATGGTTCGCCCGGCGAAACGACATCGCGGACTGGTGGTCCACACACCACCAGGACTTCCCGCGCATCGATAGCCTGCGAGCGTCTTGCTGACCGGCGGACAGGTTCCATACCAGTCGCGCTGGCGCTCGATGTGGGAAACGCTCGAGAGCGAAGGGCTGGACGCACTGGTCATCCACGGCCGAGGACAGACCGCCCACTACGGCAACATCGCACACCTCACCGGACACATCCCCAACAACAAGGGATTGTTCGTTGTCATTGCCCGGAGCCGGGCGCCAGAGGTCATCGCCTCTTCGGTTCAGGTTGCCCGCTACGTCCTCATGGACCAGTCTCTGGCACCCGGAGTTGTCGTCCGCGCCCCGGGCAACAGCCCCAAGGCAACGTTGTACACAGAAATTGCGGCAGCCGCGGGCCCAGGGACCGTCGGTCTGGCCGCCTCCGATGAGAATGGCCTGGCCCACAAAGACCACACCGGGATCCTTGCAGCCATGGAACCGGGTGCCCGGGTCATTGACGCCTTCGGGATCATGGAATCACTGCGCAGGCAACCGGAGACGATCAAAACAGAACAGCTCCGCCGCTCCATGGCCAGGGCCGAGGGCGCAATGGAAGCCGCTGCACACCGGCTGCGGAGCGACGGCACCGAAGCAGACGTCGCGGGTGCCATCGCGCAGTATCTGCGTTCCCACGGCTCACTTTTTGACATCATCCATGTCGCTGCGAACGAGTTTCATGGCCAGCACCCCGGCGAGAGGCCAATCTTGGACGGGGACCTGGTCACTGTTTTCATCGAAACCGCCGCGGCCGACGGGCACTGGGTCGAACTCGGTGCATTGTTCGCCCTGGGCGACGTGAGCACCCAGCGCCTCATGCTCGCCGACCAGACCGTGAAAGCACTTGACGGTGCCGCCAGCTACCTCCGTGACGGACACCAGGCCAGCGCCGTCGCGGGATTCCTGGGCACGCAGGGGCGTCACACTATCGGATTCGGACACTGCATTGGCCTGGATGAGATACCCCTACCCATCACCAACGGATCCGCGTGGACACTGCTCGACGGCGAGGCCATCGCCTTGCACCCGAGCCTCGTAAGTGAGGGCGGGCAGGAGTCAGCAGGGGTCGCCAACACCTACGTCGTCGGTGAAACCGGCGGGGTCCCCTTATCCCATTACCCCACAACACTGCGGCGGATCAGCCGCTCACACCAGTAACCACCAAGAAGGAACCATGACAGATTTCAAGACCGCGGTTATCACAGGTGCCGCCAGCGGCATCGGCCGTGCCACCGCAGTGGCTTTTGCGAGGGCTGGGATCCGATCCGTCATCGGCTCGTTTCCCGGCGATCCCCATGACCCCTACGAGACCCTCAACCTTGTTAAAGAAGCCGGGGGAGAAGGCGTCGTCCACGAACTCGACGTACGCAGCGCCAACGAGGTGGATAGGTTCGCACAGCGCGCGGTCGACGAATGGGGGCGCCTTGACATAGCAGTCGCCAACGCAGGAATCGTCCGGTTGCACCCGCTGGACGAACTCACCGACGAGGCGTGGAACGACCTGATGTCGGTCGACCTGGGTGGGGTCATGCGCCTCTTCCGCAGCGCTGCCTCCCGCATGGACCACGGCGGCGCCCTGGTGGGCATTTCTTCCATCTCCGGAGGCGTCTACGGGTGGGCCGACCACGCCCACTACACGGCGGCCAAAGCAGGAGTCCTGGGCCTCTGCAAGGCCCTCGCGGTGGAGCTGGCTCCCCGTGGAATCCGAGTCAACTCCATCATTCCAGGGGTTATCGACACGGCTCAGACCCAGGACAGCACGAATTCATTCGGTCGCGAAGGCCTTGCAACGGCAGGAACGAAAATCCCGGTCGGACGGGTGGGGCGCCCTGAGGAAATTGCCCATGCTGTGAGGTTCTTCAGCAGCGATGAAGCCAGCTACGTAACCGGGCAGCACCTGGTCGTCGATGGCGGGCTAACTGTCTTTATGCCGGTTTCCTGATTGGTTTATCGCGGTTTACGACAGAAAGGCGCAAGACAGATGCCCGACGTGAGAGTACTGGTACTGGGGTCGATGAATGCAGACCTTACGACCACAGTCGGGGGGTTCCCTTCCCCCGGCGAAACCGTCTTGGGGACCGACCTCAGGACAGAACCCGGCGGCAAATCCTCTAATCAGGCAGCGGCGGCTGCGCTGCTGGGAGCGGACGTGAGCCTGGTCGGTGTCGTGGGTGCGGACGAACTGGGTGACCGGCTCATTATTGAGGCCGCGGCAAAAGGCGTCGACACCTCCCGGGTCAGACGAAGCCCGGACAAAAGCACCGGCGCAGCGATGATCGCGGTGAACCAAGACGGCGAAAACACCATCATCGTTTCCCCTGGCGCCAACGCCACCCTCGCACCTGAGGACCTCCCTGACGTGGACCTCGAAGGCGCCCCCATCGTTGTGATGGCACTTGAAGTGCCCCTTCCAACAGTTATTTCCGTCGCGGAACGCGCCGCGTCCGCCGGCGCACAGGTCCTTCTTAACGCTTCGCCGATGCAAGTACTCCCGGCCCAGCTCCTTGGGAACGTTGAGGTGCTGATCATCAATGAAGGCGAGATGCTCGCGCTGCTAGGAGAGCAGGACCTGAGCCGAGGGTGGGACTACTACGCCCGCAGAGTCCTGGACCTAGGACCGAGGTGCGCAATCGTGACCCGAGGCAAGACAGGAGCCGTGGTCTTTGAACCCGGGTGTCAGGCACCCACCGTGACCTGCATCGACGCCGTCCAGGTCACTACCGTTGACACCACAGGATGCGGAGACGCCTTCATGGGCGCTGTCGCTGCCGAGTTGGCGGCCGGACACACCCTGGTTGAGGCAGCCAGAACCGGTGCCCTGGCAGGAGCATGGGCTGCCCAAAACCGGGGCGCTCAGGCCTCCTATGGAAGGCGCAATGACCTCCAAATCCTTCTCTCGGCAGCGAGCCTACAACAATGAGCCCGCATACAACGTCACGGCCGGCGCGGATTCTTATCGCTCCGGATTCCTTCAAGGTTCAGCTACTGCGGAGGCTGTTGCCCGCAATACTGCCCTCGGCTGGTCCTCTGTGCGCGGACAGGACCACATCCAGTTGGCACCCATGGCCGAGGGCGGCGAAGGCACGATCGACGCGCTGAAGTCGGTATATCCGTCTGCGGACCGGCGTGCGATCCGCGTCGTAGGTCCCGGCGGGCAGCCAATGAAGCTGAATGGCTTACCTGCTGCCGGCCTTCGGCTCGCGGGGAAGCAGAGGGGTCGTGGAGCTGGCATCAACCAGCGGCATTACCCTTCTGGAGCGCCTGAGTCCCCTCGATGCCCAAAGCACCGGCTAGGCCCGGTGTCAACGGTGGAGGGCTTTGGGTGGTTTGATTAGTCGGTGCTTCGTCTCAGACGCCTCGTGGTCCTTGTCCTGTTTGCGGTGTGTGTCACCACTGCTTCCTTGTTCTGGCTGCTCGGGCAAACCTCCGTCGACGGCAGTCGGGCCTTTGCTCCACCGCCGCGAGCGGAGGCTGAGGTCGAAATGCTGTCCTCAGGCATGACCACTGCCGTGAACGTCAGCAGAAACCCGGATGCCGATTGGGTTATCCGGGCTGCAGGGCAGACCGGTATCCCTGAGCGTGCGTTGCGGGCGTATGTTGCCGCGGCTGTGACCGTGAATGCTGCTGCTCCTACGTGCGGGATCGGTTGGAACACTGTGGCGGCTGTTGGTTTCGTCGAAACATACGGCGGCGGCAGCCTGACAGCCGCCGGGCAGGTGAGCCGCCCGGTGGTGGGCCCGGTTCTGGACGGTGCCGGATTCGCCGTTATCGCCGACACGGACGCGGGTGCGCTGGACGGGGATATCCGCTGGGACCGATGCAGTTCATTCCTTCCACATGGCAGCTCGTAGGGCGGGACGGGAACGGGGATGGAACGGCGGATCCGTTCACTATCGATGATGCCGCTCTTAGTGCGGCGACCTATCTGTGTGCCGGCGGCCGTGACCTCACAACGGCGGACGGGTGGACCGACGCGATCTCGCCTACAACCAGTCCGATGCCTATATCCGGCAGGTGCGTGACCAGGCGACGGCCTACGCGGCGAAGACAGGCAGCGGGGGATGAGTCCGCGGTTTGATAGCCCTGCTCCGTTGCGTAGGGCGGAACGTCGGAATCGCTTCGCCGGCGGCAGCAGCAGCTGCTCTGGAGAGTGCGGGCTTACCCTTGCTCCTTCAGCAGCACCAGATACGCCCGCCTGGTCCGGCTGCGTAGGGTGCCCTCGCCCCGAGCGCCCGATCCAACACCCTTCGCCGACGACGGTCAAAAAAGACTGTGTACTTTGTCCACACTCTCGGCCCCGTACCGGCTCGGACAGCCCTCGAACCGCTTCGGATTCAGCGTGTTTTCGCGGGTTCCCAGTGTTTGTAAGGGTTGAAGGTAGTTCGAGTCCCACCTCGGGCACAGTGTTTCCGCAGGTCAAAGGCTTTTTCGTCGTTTAGTGTGTACAAAGCTTGACACTTTGGAACTTTAGGAATAGCAGCAGGTTTTGTTGCGGGCCTGACAGCAGCTATCCCTGCTGGCCCCAAAATGCCTGCTCAATAACTGAAGACAAGCACTCTTCGACGGGTTTCCGCCCTCGTACGGCACGTGGGCGGTCTTGCCGAAATCTGTCCTCGCCGGGACTGCCCATTAGATCCTTTGCTGGAGAGCCTGTGCAATCCTCTGTGCTGCTTGAACGACTTTGTCACCATGGTCCTTGCCGGGAGATGCGATGACGCGGGCCAATGGCATGGCAAGGCAGACCGCGGCGACGATTCCCTCGTCGCTTTGTACCGGGGCGCTTACCGATCCCAGTCCTGGTGTTCGAATACCGACTGACTCAATCCAGCCAACTGCAGCCAACTCGGCAAGGGCGTCATCCTCAGCTGCCAGCAGTCTGCCGCTGGATCCTTGGGGGAGGGACAGCCTTGAGCCTGGAGGCATGATCGCGCGGAGTTCGTGCTGGCTGTCGGCGCTGAGCAGGCACACGCGCTCATCTCCCCGTCGCACCCACAGTTGCGCAGTTTCGCCGGTCCGGTCCCGCAGTTCGCGGAGGACTGGCATGCCGGCGTTTTCCAGCGCTGAGCGGACGAACCGGTCGCCCAGCCGGAAGGTGCCGGTATCGGTGCGACGGAGGAACCCGTAGTCAGCCAGTTGCAGTGCCAGTCGGTGCGCCGTGGACACCGAAAGGCCGGTCTGCCGTGACAGCTCACTGGCTGAAACGGCCGACCGACCTACGGCATCAAGGATGGATGCGGCGCGCTCGAGTGTGCGGTTGCTTCCGTTGGTTTCAGGAGATGGCATATGAGAAGCCTATGACGCCCGGCTAACCCTTGGTGGCCACGGACTCCACCATCCATTCGGCCACCACTTTCTGGGAGATGGCTACGTCCAGAACGAAGACGCCTTCGTCGTTGGTGATCAACCAGTCCTGAAGTTGGTCCAGGTCCGCCAGGGTGTTTGCCTTGATTCCATCGGCACCCAAGGCGCGTCCGACGGCGGCGAAGTCCACTTCGTCAATGAGCATCGCCTGGTCATGCAGCCCCTTCACTGCATACTGGTGCAGCTCTGCACCGTACGCGGAGTCGTTGAGCACCACTACCACCCCTTTGCGGGTGGCCCGGAGAAAGGTCTCGAAGTCCGCGAGGCCCATCAATGCGCCGCCATCACCAGTAACCAGCACGGTGGTGCGCTCGGAGCGAGCCACGGAAACTCCCGCAGCGGACCCGAACCCGAGGCCGATCGACTGGAACGCAGTGCCTACGAGGATCATGCCATGCGGATTCGGGACGGACAGATACATGGGTGCCCAGCCCATAAAGTGCCCGCCGTCCATCACAACGGAGCGCTCAGCCGGCAAAATATGCTCCAAAGCGGCGACGACAGCCCGAGGGTTCAGCCGGCCGTCGGGACCAAACTCCTCGGGGTTTTCACTTGGCAGGAACGAGCGGAACTCCGGGCTTGCTACTTCAGGAGCATTGTCCCGCCACGTTGTTGTCGTGGCCGCGGTCACGCCTTCCAGCAGGCCTTCGACGAATGGGCGGATGTCCGCCCGAATGTACTCCACGGACGGCAGGTTACCCGGGTCCGGTTCGTTATCGATCCGGATGATCTTCGTGTCCGCGGGGAACAGGGTGCCATAGCGGGTTTGGAACAGGTTTTGGCTGGCACCCACGACCAGGACCACGTCTGCCTGGCGGGCGATGTCCAGGCGGTGAAGTCTTGTGAAGCCGCCTGCGATGCCCAGGTCCCAGGAGCTGTCGAACGCGTTGGCTGCCATGAGCGAGGTCATGAAGAGCGCGCCGAGGCGGTCCCCGAGCTGGAGAAGGGGAGCCACGGCGTCGGCCAGGAGCATGCCTCGCCCGCCCAGGATCAACGGCCGCTTGCCGGCAGCGAGGAGCTCAGCCACCCGGTCGAGAACGCCGGGATCGGCGGGCCAGGCTGGTTTGGCGGGCATCGGTTCGAGGGGCTGGGTCGCGGACGGCGGGGCCGTAGCCAGGTCGTAAGGGATGGCCAGCACCACGGGCTGGACAGTCTGCAGGGCGAGGTCGAAGGCGCGGTGGGTGATGGCTTCTGCATTGCCGGGGCCGGCGACAAGCGTGAGCACGCCTATAGCTTCCGTCGCTTTGGCTTGGTCGATGTCGAAGGGCCGGGCGCCGGTGGAGGGCGCGTCGCCCACTACCAGGACCAGCGGGATCCGGGCTATCCGGGCTTCGGCGAGGGTGGTATAGGCGTTGGTAAAGCCAGCGCCGTAGGTTGTGGTCGCTGCTGCAATTTTTCCGGTTGCCCGGTAGTAGGCGTCAGCCATAGCGACCGTGGCTGACTCGTGGCGTGCAGAGGTGAAAGGGCTGCCCCGCCGCGTTAGTCGGCTGATGAGGTGGACGTTGCCGTTACCCATGAGGCCGAACAGGTGCCCCGCGCGCTCCGCGACCACGTCGGCGACGATCGCGGCCACGTTGCCTTCATCCGGCAGGGCCGCCGTCTCGCCGGGCATAACTTGGGTGCTGGTACTCGTCATGGCTTTTCTCATTCCTAGGTTTGTCGGCAGGACAGCTTCAGGCGCTAACAGCAACCGGTGCTGCGTCTCGGTGCTGTTGCGTGAGTTCGGTATACGTGAAAGCGTTCTGCCGGCAGTGCTGAATCTCTTCCGGGGTGAGCGGGCGGCGCACTTTGGCCGGCACACCGGGCACTAGAGAGTCCGGGGGTACCTCTGAACCCTCAAGGACCAAAGCGTTGGCAGCGACCAAAGAGCCCGCCCCGATTACGGCACCGTTAAGGACCGTCGCGTTCATACCAATAAGGGCTCCGTCATCCACGGTGCAGCCGTGGAGCACGGCGCAATGCCCGACGCTGACGCCGTTGCCGATTCGGGCAGGATGTCCCGGGTCGGCGTGAATGATGGCGGTGTCCTGAATTTTGCTGACCGCACCGATGCTCATGTCATCGACGTCTGGCCGCACGAAGGCGCTGTAAAAGATTCCCTTTTCCGGGCCAATTGTTGCTGAGTCGACCACGGTCGCTGTCGGAGCAACCCAGGCGTCGGAGGCGATTGAGGGGGTGTGGCCGGTGATGGCCAGGATGTTGTCTGTCATGGTGGTCCTTCATTGGTGCTGGCCCGCGACGGCGGCGCCGGGCTTCGTGCCGGGCGCCGCCGTTGATTCCTGCTGTTAGGCGAGGAATGGGACGATCAGCGACGTCACGAACAGGACCAGCGCGCCGCCGAGGCGGTTGGTCAGGGCTGCGAACGGCATGAGGTGCAGGCGGTTTGCCGCGCTGAGAACTGCTACGTCGCCGCTGCCGCCGGTGTCTGCCATGACCAGGCCCGGGGTGATGGATGCTTCGACGAAGTTGAACTTGACCAGCCATCCCAGGATGCCGGAGGTGAGGGTGGCGATGACGACGGTGCTGATGGTCAGGAGGATGAACAGCGGGTTGCTCAGCGAGGCGAGGACTTCGGTGATGTCGATGTAGGTGAGGCTGACGCCGACCAGGAGTGCGGGAACGAGGACGGTGCCGATAAGGTCGCCCCAGTCGGCGGCGGAATCCTCGACGTCTTGGGGGAGCAGCCCGAAGATTTTGACGACGGCGGCCGCGATGATGGCCCAGGCGTAGGGGTGCAGGCCGCCGGGAAGGAGGGCTGCGATGAGTTCGCCGAAGACAAAGAGGCTGCCCGCGATGAGCAGGCCTTTACCCAGGGCGATGAACGAGGACGTGTCCCGCTTTGGGGGAACGGTGAGTTCGTCGGAACGGCCCTTGATCCGCAGGAGCTGGCCGTGGCCGTTGAAGCCGACGAAGAGCTGCTTTTTCCGCTTGCCCAGGCCGTTATAGATTCCGGCGATGAGGATGCAGACTACGTTGGCCATGACGACGGCGGACATCAGGTCACCCATGAAGGCTGCGGAGTCGCCACCGGTTTTCGCGGCGTACATTTCGGACATCGGCAGGGCGCCAACGCCAAGGCCGCCGGCCATGATGGGGGCTGCGATGAAGAGAATGCCTTCGATGAATCCAAACCCGGTTACTGCGGCCAGGAGCCCGACCAGGACGAAGGTAGCGATGAGGCAACCGATGATGGGTACTGCGAAGCGAGGTCCTGCCTTGAGCAGCAGTGCACGTGGCATGCCAAGGATGGCGCCAGCGATGATGCCGATGACGAAGAAGTCCAGGAAGCCATGGCCGTCGATGAAGTTCTGTACAACGGTGACCAGGTTTTCGGGCATCAAGCCGAAGAAGGCCAGCGTGGCAGGTGCGAAGGTGCACAGGACGGTCGGCAGCCCGAAGTCCCGGACTACCGGGAACAGGTTACCGATCCAGATGAACAGTCCACCGAGCAGCATGGTCGCGGCAAATCCGACCACCATTGTGTCGGGAAGGTTGCCGGTGAGGGCTGCGGCGAGGACGAGGCCCGCAAGGACGAGGTAGAGGGGAGCGGGGACGCTTGAGATTTTGAATCCTAAGCGGCCGGGGTAGTGGGTGCCCGGCCGGGCGCCAACAGTTTTGGTGACGGGGTGTTCGATACCGCCGGCGGGGCCGGGGCTTGTCTCGCTCATGGCGTCATCCGTTAGTTCGCTGGGAGTTTCCGTGGTTCCTGGGTTTGTTGACATCATCGTCTCCGGAATGGTGGGTGGGAACTGCTTGTGGAAGGGGATTAGGAAGCGTTGTGTGGTTGAGCAGGGGGAGTCGGTCGGGAGTTTTAGCGCGCCGGATCCAGCAGCGCGGCGGGGGAGTGCGCTACCACCTCGCGGGCAAGGCGTACGGCGTCGGCCAGGCGGTCCTCGTCGATGCCTGTCTCGTGGCCGGCATAGTGCAGGTAGCGGACCAGCTCTTCGGTCGCGATGTTGCCGTGGGCGCCGGGTGCGAAGGGGCACCCGCCGTAGCCGCCCAGGGCGGCGTCAAAGCGGACGACGCCAGCACCTACGGCAGCGCCCGCTGTTGCCAATGCCTGGTGGTGGGCGTTGTGCAGGTGGAGGTAGTAAGTCAGATCCGGTTCGGCGTCGCGGACGTGGTACAGGCTGGCCAGCACCTTTTCGGTGGGCGTGGTGCCCAAGGTATCGGCCAGGCCGACGTCCTTGATTCCCATGTCCGAGAAGGCTCGGACCACGCGGAGCAGGTACTCGGGGTCGATGCTGCCCTCGAAGGGGCAGGTAAAGGCAGTGGAAATGCCCGCGAAGAAACGGGTTTCCGGGTACCGGCTAACCGTTGCGCCGATGCCGGCGAGAGCGTCCTCGATGGCTTGCCCGGCATTCGCATTGCTGTGCGCCTGGCTCGCGGATGTGACTACCTGGACATCGGTGGCGCCGGCCTCGACGGCCCGTTCGATACCCTTCCCATTAAGGGCCAGACTCGTGTAGGTGACGCCGTCCACCAAAGGTAGTGAGGAGATGACGTCGGCGGCATCCGCCATCTGCGGAACCCGTTTCGGGTTTACGAACGACGCGGCTTCGATGCGCTTGATCCCTGCCGCGACCAGGGCCTGGGCTATTTCCAGCTTGTGGGCAGTGGAAACGATGACTGCTTCGTCCTGCAACCCATCGCGCAGGAAAACGTCAGTGACCTGTACTTTCATTTAGCCACGTCCTGCAGACCGAGCCCGGCGACCTCGTCCGCGCTCATGCCGGCGAGTTGCTGAAGGACCTCGTCGGTGTGCTGTCCCAGGTCCGGTCCTACCCACTTAACGCGGCCCTCGTGGCCCGGAATTTTCGGGACCACGCCGGGGAAGCGGATCAGCTCGGGCTCGTTTTCGATGACCACCTCGTGGGTCTGGATCATGTCGCGGGCAAGGTAGTGCTTGTCCGCAGCAATGCTGGGAGCGTCGTAGACGGGCCCCGCCGGGACGCCCGCGTCGTCCAGCTTGTCCAGGACCTCAGCTAGGGGCATGCTGCCGGTCCAGGCGGAGATGGCGCCGTTCAGCTCTTCCTCGCGCGCACCGCGGCCCTGAGTAGTAAGGAGGGTTTCGTCCTCGGCCAGGTCCTCCCGGCCGATCGCCCGCATAAGGCGGACGAACACGGAGTTGGAGTTACCCCCAATGACGACCTCGAGGTTGTCGCCGCAAAGGTAGGACCCGGTGGGCACGACACCGGGCAGGGCGCCGCCGGTGCGCTTCCGGACCATGCCGTACGCGTCGTAGTCCGGTACGAGCGATTCGAGGAGGCTGAAGACGCCTTCGTAGAGTGCGACGTCGACTACCTGGGAGGTGTCGGTCTTCTGCCCGCGGGCTTTCTGGAGCATGAGCATCAGGGCGCCGATCACCCCGTAAAGGCCAGCGACCGTATCGCCCAGGCTGGCCGCCGCACGCCCTGCCGGCCGGTCCGGCTCGCCCGTGACGTAGCGCAAACCTGCGAAGGACTCTGCGGAGCTGCCGAACCCGGCGCGGTTCTTGTAGGGGCCGGTTTGGCCGTAGCCGGAGATCCGGACCATCACAATCCCGGGGTTGAGCTCCTGAAGAACGTCCGGCCCAATACCCCACTTTTCGAGGGTTCCGGGACGGAAGTTTTCGATCACCACGTCACACTGGGCCGCGATCTTCTTGACTGCCTCACGCCCGCCCTCGGAACGCAGGTCCAAGGCAACGGATTTCTTGTTCCGGCCGATAGTACGGAACAGCATCGAGGTCGTTCCCCGGGTCTTGCGCCAGTCGCGCAACTCATCGCCGCCCTGGGGCTTTTCGATTTTGATGACTTCAGCTCCGAAATCACCAAAAATCCGGGCCGCGAACGGTCCAGCGATAAAGCTGCCGAGCTCCAGCACGCGAATGCCCTGAAGCGGGAGGGAGTTCCCCTCAAGAAGAAGCTGCTGCGTCATGTCATTCCTGCCTGCGTCGTTGAGTGCAAATTACTCGCCGTATTCCCACTCAGTGGGATAGTATTGTCAGCAAGCGGATAGACAATAGCAGCCGATTGTGACGCGCGCAACAGGCAGGTGCGGTTCAGGTCGGTCGGGCGAACAGGCGCTGCCTGACTAGGAGGTCCCTGTCTGCCATTTCCTTTCCCGACCCTTTCTGATGCCATTCCCGCCGAATTTGCCTTGTGAGCCAAGTCATCTTCTGCTACCGTCTTCCCACTTAGCAAATAAGGATTCCCACTGCATGGGAAAGGCACTTGGGTGCAGCTGTCGCGTAGGCGCGGCTTGCTGTCCTGAGGCAGACACTCTGCGCCGGAGCGCGCGCACTTAGCAAGGCAGGAAGACCAATGACTCACTATGACATCGCTGTCATTCCCGGAGACGGAATCGGAACTGAAGTCGTCGACGCGGCTCTGTCGGTACTGAAGGAATGCGAAACGCGCTACGGGCTGAAGCTCAGTTACACGTTCTACGACTTCAGCGCAGACCTCTACCGGCGCACCGGAAGAAAGATTACTGCAGCCGATATGGATGAAATCGGCAAAGCAGACGCTGTTCTGTTCGGCGCGATGGGGCTCCCGGACGTGCGAGGACCAGAGGGCCTTGAACTTGGCGCCCAGGTTGAAATGCGGTCCCACTACGGACTCTTCTCCAGCCTCCGGCCGGTCCGCCTTTTCCCGGGGGTCGAGAGCCCCGTCAAGGTGAAGAACATCGACATGCTCGTCATCCGTGAAACGTCCGAAGGAATGTTCGCCGGACTGGCCGATCACCATGAGCCCAGTGACGACAGTGCCAGTGACCGTATGACGATCACCCGGGCCACGTGCGAGAAGCTCTTCGACGTTGCATTTTCCCAAGCGCGCGCCCGCCGCAAACGCGGCACCCCGGGACACGTAACGCTGCTGCACAAATCGAACGCCCTGCGCAGCAACGTTCTTATGGAGAAGGTTTTCGACGAAGTCGCCGCCAAAAACTCCGACATCGGAAGCGCAAAGTACTACATCGATGCCGGATCCATGTACATGGTGACCGACCCGGATCGCTACGACGTCGTCGTCTCAGAGAACATCTTCGGCGACATCCTTTCAGAGATCGCCGCCGGACTCGTCGGCGGTCTCGGCGTCGCGCCTTCTGCCGACGTCAGCCTCACACACGGCGTGTTCCAGCCCTCACACGGCAGTGCGCCCGATATCGCGGGCAAGGGCATCGCAAACCCGACCGCGATGATCCTTTCTGCTGCGATGATGCTGGAGTGGCTGGGCGAACGCCATGGAGATGACCTCTGCACCCAGGCGGCACAGAACATCCAAAGCGCCGTCGAGTTGGCACTCCTGACGGGACCCCTGGCACGTGACCTGGGCGGGAAAGCCGACACCCAGGAAGTGCTGGAGACCGTCCTCAACGCCTTGCCGGCATAGCTGCTAGGTAGGCGGCCCGCGCGCCCTGCCGTGGCTATGACCGTCCAGCACCCCTCGCGGACACCCGTGCTCTGCCTGCTCAGAGCGCCATGTCGCCACCGACAGACCTTGACTCAAGAAAGATGCCACCAATGACATACAAAGTTTTGTTCGTAAACCCACTGAACGATTACATCGACCGTATTCTGGAATCGACACCAGAGGGTTTCACCGTGAAAGTGATGCCTCTATCAGCGGACGTGGCGGAAATTTGCCGTGAAGCCGAAGACGCCGATTTCCTGATCTCCGGCGTCGATGTTCCCGAAGAGGTGTTCCGCGCCGCCAGGAACGTGCAGTTTATTCAATACATGAGCTCCGGCTACGGGCAGCTTCCGGTCACCGTCCTTGACGAACTCGGCGTTCCGGTTGCCCAGATGAAGACCCACTCCATCTCTGTAGCGGAACACGCCCTGACGTTGATGCTGACGGTAATGCGGCGGATTCCAGCGTCCACCCAGCTGCTGCGCGACGGAAAGTGGCGCGAGGACCTGGACGAGACGTCCTACTCGGAGCTGTACAACAAAACAGTCGGCATAGTCGGTCTGGGAAATATCGGACGCTGGATCGGCAAGATCGTCCACCACGGTTTCGGCGCCAACGTGGTCTTCTACGACAACGCGGAGATCCCGTTGACCATTTCGGAACTGATCCCGGCCCGCGCCGTCCCGTTGGAAGAGCTCATGGCGGTGTCCGACGTCGTCTGCCTGAGTCTTCCCTTGAACGCGCAATCGAACAAGTTGATCGGGCGGGACGAACTTGCTCTGATGAAGCGCAGTGGCGTTCTCGTCAATGTCGGCCGCGGCGAAGTCGTGGACCAGGACGCGCTCATCGAGTTCGTGCGCGAGGGGCGCATCGCAGGGGCCGGACTCGACGTCTACGACAAGGAGCCACTGAACACCGCCAGTGAACTGCTGAACATGGAACAGGTGGTCTGCACGCCCCACATGGCAGGCGTCGGCTGGGAAAACGTCCAGCGCCGCATCGCGACCGTGTGGCAGAACTTCGACGCGGTCCTCCGTGGCGATATTCCAAGCGGAGTCGTAACGGCGACGAAGCGCGCGGTCAGCGTCACGACCGTTTAGAGTCCCGGGCGGAGCCGCGGCAGCCCGGCGGCTCCGCCCGGACCTTGGCCGAAGTAGCGCGGCCGAGGGGCACCAGGCAAGCCGTACGGTCCTGCAGTTTTAATGGAGCGAAGCCGATGCCTCTCAGCGCGGTAGTCCAACAACCTGTTGGACTACCGGCGTGCGCCTTTTCAAGTTGACGTCGCGGTAAGCTTTCCCGCCCCGCTTAATCCAGAGCACCTTGGCCGGGGGGGGGGGGGGCTATTGAGCCTCTAACGTCCTGAGAGGGCTAATCGAAGGGCGATGCTTTGTAGGCGGTGTTTTTGTTCATGTTCCAGCCGGCGACGAGGCCTGAGCCGATCATTTGGTCCTGAGGCGGGCGAGGCGGTAGGCGGGGTCGTTGCCGAGGGCGAGTTGGAGGAATTGATGGGCTTTGCTGCCTTTGCCTTCCCACCAGTTGATGTAACCGATGGCGGTCAGGACCGGTGCTGCGTGTTCTCCGCTGGTTAGAAGCCGGATTATGGTGCCGGGCTCCTCGCCGTATCCAAAATTGAGCTTGGGCTGTTGGGTGCGCTGCTCTTAGAGCACTAGACTCGCTGCACTGGTTTGGCTGGTGTGGCGGATGTTGGGGGCGACGTGGGTTCTGACTTACGGCTTTTGCGGCAGTATGGCATTGTGCCCGAAGACTGGCGCTGGTTTGGCGCCCATCGCCCCGCGCAGTTGACAGCTACTCCGCGTTATCGGGCTACGGTCGCGCGGGTCCTGCTTGGATCTCTACTGCGGATCGTCCTGGTTATTGTGTCCGTAGTGCTCGCGATGCCGGCGATCACCTTGCTGTCCATCGTGACTCGTTTGAGCCTTTATCAACTGGCCCCGCTTACTCTTGCAGTTCTGGTGACCGGCTCGGTCCTCATCGTCGTCATTCTGGCTAAGTGGGTCAGGAGTATGCGGAATGCCAGGGCGGAAGCTCTTCGTGAGGAGTTGGGCGGCCGCGTGTTTGGTTCACCGGGGATGGTACTGGCTGCCGTCGAAAAGTATGGACGGGGGAGAGTCGAGGCCGGTGCACGGGGAGAAATGAGCACAGCCCTGCTCCTGGAGCTGTTGCTGCGAATTCCGGGCGTCACGGTTTACCACGGCCTGCAATTTCCCGGGAACGATGACGCAGACGTGGACCACGCCGTTGTCTTCCGAAACATCGTCTACCTGCTGGATTCCAAGCTCTACCGGTGGGGGCAATACGAATGGAGCATTAGCGGAGAGAAAGATCTCATCGCCCGCTCCGACGGTTATGGACGAGGCACAGCCAACTGGATGCACGTCGCTGCCCACGGCTACCAAAGGCTGCTGGGTCCACAAGTCGAAGTCGTTCCCATGGTGCTCATTCACGGTCGCAAAGTGTCAGTTGGGCAAAGAAGTCTCTCCTCCCGCGGCGTGCATATGTTGACAGCTGGCGAAGCGATGGAGCGGATCGGCAACACGATTCACGGCGCGCTCGAGATCGGAAAGGACAACCCCGCCGTCCGGGATGCCCTGGCAGGAAAGTTGAAAGCGGCCTGAGCCTGATGCCCGTTTGGACGTTTTAGCCGGCACCGGCGGTTTAGCATCCGTCCAGGCTGGCGGCCTTAATTTACGCAAATCGACGTGTGGACATTGTCCACACTCTTTGTCGCTGACTGCTTCTTACTCGCCGCGAACTTACCCGGATTCCGCATGTTTTCGCGGGTTCCCAGTGTTTTCAAGGGCACGGAAGACAGTCCGAGTCCTACCTCGTCGACTTTCTTGATGCGAAATGGGCTCGATCGCCCGAATCCTGTGCCAGCAAGCCAAAATTCCACCCCTTAGATAGGCTGTCCCGGTGACAGACGAGATAGAGTGGCCCGCCTTGCCAGCTCCTCACGCGCGCGGCCAGGGCTGCGGCCGTTACCGTCTCGCGCGCTGGCGCTAATCCGCCCACGCGTGCCGAACTCGACTGCATTGAAACCGCCGCAGAGGACGCTCCTGCCGTCGGGTGCGGAGCTTGACAGCAACTGAAAGGCAGCCATGAAAACGCATGATCCATTTGCACCAACATCCGGGATCGAATCCTTCGAAGTCATCAGCGAATCCTTCGAGGATGGCCAGGTTCTTCCGGAAGCCCAACGCAGCGCCGTCCTGGGAGCCGGCGGGCGGGACGAATCGCCCCAACTCACCTGGTCGGGCGCGCCCGAGGGAACCAGGAGCTACGCAGTCACCGTCTTCGACCCCGATGCCCCAGGCGCGGGCTACTGGCATTGGGCTGTGGTGAACATCCCGGCAGACGTCACCTCCCTCCCGGCCGGTGCAGGTTCCCGGGACAACTCCCGGTTACCGTCTGGTGCAGTGCAATTGAAGAACGATGCCGGATTTGCCGGTTTCGTGGGAGCTGCCCCGCCTCCCGGGCACGGTCAGCACCGGTATTTGCTGGTGGTCCACGCCATGGATGTTGAACGGCTGGACCTTCGCACTGATGACACCCCGGCCGCCCTGCAATCCGCGCTCTCCACCCACACCTTGGGCCGGGCGAGGCTGACGGGAACCTTCGAACGCCGCTAGCGTGTCTCCAAAGCCCTGAGGCGGTGTCCGGAATGCGTGATGGGTGTCTCGTATTTCTATGTTTTGACTGATGAGCAGTGGGCCCTTATTTAGCCGTTGCTGCCGTCTTCTATTGGTCGCCGGGGTCGCCCCTTCCGGGACGACCGGCGGGTGGTCGAGGGCATTATTTACCGATACCGCTGCGGGATCGCTTGGCGGGATGTGCCGGCCGAGTTGGTCCGTGGCAGACGCTTTGGAAGCGGCACCGCCGCTACAGCGGTGACGGAACTTGGGACAGTATCCTGGCCGCGCTGTTGACGGTCGTGGATCGGCGTTGCCAACTTAACTGAGACAGGACCCTTGCTGGTACTGTTTTGGTACCATTGGTGGATGGCTATGAATCTGCGTGTTCCCGAAGATCTTGATCGGCGTTTGGACCAGCTGGCTGCCGCGGAACATACGTCCAAGTCCGCGCTTCTGTTGCAGGGAGCCGAGTTGGTTCTGCAGCGCCACGCGCGCCGACGTGAAATCAGCGCAGGTCTTGATTTTGTTATGAGTCATGACGCTGATCTGCTGAAGCGCCTTGAAGACGCGTGACAGCGTACCTGGACATTGAGGATGCACTTCAGGTAGTTGATCGGTACGGCTTCCATATCCGTGATGTCGGGTTGTTGGCCTCAGCATTGGCCAGGCCGGCTACGACTGTCATGGGCGCGGAAGCCTATCCGGAACTCGCGGTGAAGGCGGCAGCCTTGTTGGAGTCGGTCGCCCGGTTCCATCCACTCATTGATGGCAACAAACGGACGGCGTGGACGCTCATGGTGCTGCTGCTGTGGATCGACGGTTACCGGCATGACTTCGCCACGGATGAAGGCTTCGACCTCGTCGTCGGAGTCGCCGCGGGCACTATCGACCTGCCGAACGCTGCCGTCGAGATTTCCAGGCATCTGGTGCCCCGGTAGTCCTCCAGCGCCCCCGAAAGGGGGTGTGGACAATGCCCACACTTTTCGTCTCGTACTGGGCCAAACAGCCTTCGGACTGGCTAGGATTCCGCATGTTTTCGCGGGTTCCCAGTGTTTACAAGGGCTGGAATGCAGTTCGAGTCCCACCTCGGGCACAGCGTATCCCCTCGTCAGAGGGGTTCTTGCTTTAACGTGTTGACATAGCTTGTGGTCCCGTCCCTCTGACGGTATGGCGCGGGCTGTGGCCTAGCCGCCGCGGTGGCCTATTCAGGTGTGTGGGGTGGCGGGTTCAGTCCCTGGCTAGTGGGTCTTCCGGCTGCTGTGGTGGGCTTAAGGCTTCCTCGTTTCGGTTCTGTCTGGTTGGTCGGGGGGGTGGCCAACACCTATTCATGGTCCGGGTCTGCGGGCACGACATGACGCCGCCGACGTTCGTGCAAAACTTCGTGAAGGGGTTCCCCACCATGCGTCAGAGAGGGCGCCTGTCTCTCTTTTGTTCTGCCAAAGGGGGTGTGGACAGTGTCCACACTTATGTCTGTTTTATGGAGTCGCTCTTGCGACGTGGGCCTGGAAGAGAATCTCGGATCGCCAGTGGAATGTAGCCCTGATGGCGCAGGGGAGCCGCCCGGGGACCCTGAAGTTCGATGTGACTGTTAGCTAGCTGCGTTGGCTTCTGGTCGCAGCATCGATCCAGAGCCTTTTTAGCCTGATGTCAGAAATGACCCAGGTGCAGGCTTGACGTCAGGTTTGGGTGTAAGACAAAGTCACTTCAGTCGATTCTGCTGATGCTGTGTACTTCGGTATCGAATAGTTTGCGTTCACCCAGCTCCACGAACATCCACAGCTTGCCTTGCGCAGGGGCAGCGATGTCGACGATGCCCCGCCATTGCTGGCCCGTTCGCCTGTCTTTGCTTCGGCTTTGTCTCCTGAGTGGAGCATCAACAGGAGCTCGAGTTCATCTCGTGACATTTTGATAGGCGCCGGGTCGAGTGGGTCTGGATCCGAGCTGTTGATATTGGTGGATAGATGCTCTTCTGGGCAGTGATGCCTGGCCCTCATATTCGTTATCCGCAGCGTCTCAACCCAGGACCTCGGGGCTGGTAGCCGCAGTTGCCTTTTGGGCAGGTACCAGTTCCGGGGCTGCTGCAGGCCCGGATCCGGTTGAGCGGGGTGCCGGCGGTGCAGCAGCTGCGTGTTCGGCGAGGACTCCGGTCTGGTGCCGGATCTTCAGGCGGTACAGCAGGGTCCCGCCTACAGCGACGGCGCCCACGAAGAGCACCCCGCCCCACTGCAGGTACCACTCAAAGGGCGGCACCGAGTTGTAGATCTCCGGCCGCGGCCAGATCAGGTTCA
>NZ_JBNHFJ010000016.1:0-69732 GCF_059090105.1 Arthrobacter sp. K410C | reverse complement strand
ACACCGTTGATGTCGAGGAGGATGATCGGTCTCATGACCGAGACCATAGCCGCTCCGCAGGCAGGAGGGTAGTCTCCAGGTCCTACTTGCCCGTTCTCAGTGGCGGCTGCCGCCACTACGGGGTCTGACGCCGGCCGTGAATCCTCAGTGATCTCTGCGTCAAGACCAAAGTCGGAGCCTCCGATGATGGGCACGAGTGCGGGGTGGACTGGACTGAGCAAGGAGGTAGCACAGTCTTCGAAATCGCGCGGGTCGATCCGCGCGCGCGTATCGGAAAGACGTTGATCGATGCGATCGAGCAAGTTCACCTCAACCACCTCGGCGATCTCCATCCGAACTTGTTGATGGGCCCCATGGAGCGAGTTTATGTGCGAGCGGCGACATTGCCACATCTACCTCTCATGGTTTAGCAACATGCAATGCGGTGGGCTGGAAGAGCGCATCCTCTCGGGCGAGATGACGTCGAATGGTGACAGTTCAGGTCTGGCTCGAAGTATCCGCAGCGGACGATAGGACCTCATTGCAGGCGGAGGGCCTGGCCGGTTCACCTTCATAACCGATGTGTTTCAAATCCCTAGGGTTTCGAGGCACAGAGGTTATGAGACAAGCCAGGCTGGACCAAGCGCAGGGCGGGCCGGCCCCCATAGAGTTAGGCGTACGGGCTGTTAGCTTCAGGGGGCTTCATGCGGAAACAGACATTTACTCCACTACTGGTGGTTCTGCTGGCCGCTTGTGTGCCAGCTGCGCCAGCAGACTACCCCCGCGCCGCCTCTGCCGACGACCGCTGGAGCATTGGTGTTAGTTTTCCCGTTTTTGAATCAATGGATTCCTGCGAGGACGATCCAAGCGTAGAAAGTGCCGTAATGAGCGCCGACATGCCTGCTTCCCGCCTCGGTATACGCCTGGATGCAGGATCATCGGAGATCGATGCAATGCGGGTTGCGGAGTGCGTGGATCAAGCGTTAACCAGCGGGGAAATCACGATCTTTTCCCCCGGCATCTGACACACTCCCGCTCGTTGGTCGCGCCGCAGAGACTTCGAGACATCTAAATGGGGAACGTTTACCGGCACAAGTGTTAGAAATGCCGCCAGGCGGCAGGGAGAACAACGATTCGGGGACGACTTTTGGCTTTTCGAGAGCGGTCACGCAAGCAGGACAACAATAGGTATATGAAGTTTCCTGGCAGGTTTCCCACGAGCGAGAAATCGTGGCAGTTGTTGATCGCCGTCCTGGTTGGCAGTGCTTTGGTAACTACCACGGGCGCATGCTCCTCATCCTCGGACGGTGAGCCGCCTTGTCTTCCCCCTGCCTATTCGGTGACTCCGGCAAGCGCCACACCGGGAGATACGGTGACAATTGCAGCACCCGAGGCGGACTGTAACCCTCAATACGGCCCCGATGCCCAAATTCAAGTTAGTGTCACCGATGAAAGCGGTGCCGAAGTCATCAACGCAACGACTTCAATGACTGATTCCGGCGAATTCACGTACACCTTCACAGTTCCTGCTGAAATAGCGGTTGGAGAAGCGACGGTGACTGCAATGCCGCACAACATCGACTGGTGCGACGATACCGGAAGAAACAACCGTGCAGGAGGAACTGTGCAGCTTGAGCTCGCCTCCTGTGCAAAGCCGGAAAAGCCACTAACGATAACGCGTTAGGGCTTCCCAATCACGAGAGGAACCCTCAATGGGACAGCCTTCGCATTCGGACTGGGAATCTTGCTTTGCGCGGTTTGGTCCTAGCTAGACAGGTGCTCCAAAAGCCTCAGGGCTGCTAACTGAGGGTAGTCGCCCTGCGGCATTTTGGTTTGGTAATCGTCCAACCAGTAGCTCATTGCCCTTTGCTCGGTGAGGCTGAGGAACTCGGGGTTTTCAACCAAGAACGTTTTGTAAGCCTCCTGGAGACCGGGCCGGTGGGGCAGGTCGCGGTTAAGGAAGTCATACACGTCTTCCCCTACCTCGATGACGTACTCGCCGCAGAGTTGAACTACGAAGGGGATGGTCCAGGAGACGTCCGAGGCGAAGACCAGGGACAGGGCTTTTTGCCGTACTCGCCCGTCGTGGTGCCGGGTCATCCAGCAGGCAAGGACTAGCTGTTCATCGGGTGCGAGTCGCGACATCACATGCTCTTGGGGCCAGGAGTAGTGGATACGGTAGGGGATCTGCACAAGCTCGCCTTCGACGTAAATCTCCGGGTAATCGGCCACGTGCCAGTTTGTGTCCTGGACTAGGCAGGTAGAGGTGGGGATTTCGGGTCGATCCAAGAGTCGCATTGTCCGCTGAGCGGAAGGACGGGCACTCAGAGGAATTGAACGCAGCAGTAGGGGATCTTTGAACCAGGGCTCCTTCATCCGCTCATTGAATCATTCCCGCAGGTTTCGGCGGCAAGAAACCGTGGTCAGCCGAGGAACGTTGACCGGGACGCTCGTGGACTTTAAGAGGTGCGTCGGACACTCCCAAAGAGTGTCCGACGCACTGGTCCTGCTGGATGGCGACCACCCAAAGAGTGGTCGGCCGCCTCCGCTTTTCCCGCAGTTGATTTGATGGTTATGGGGCTGAACTGACCACGGAGGTCTGGACTGAGGTCCAAGCGGTGGCTGTTCCAGCCGGAAAAGTCTCGCCGGCCGTCAGGGTGATCACCCGTTCTCCGATCAGCAGCCCGGTGGCTGGATCAATGATGATGTCGGTCCGGGTTCCTCTGTTCGGGTGTTCGATCCCGATGGCGGTGCCCACCTTGCCATCAAGGTTCGCTTCCCTGTCTACGACGGTGACTCCGGGAATGAGCGCGGCCGCCTTATACAGTGCGGCGCGCAGGTCGGCCGGAACGACTCCGGTTCGCAGGGCGGCCGCGATGCTTTCTAGCGTTTCAGCGTCCGGCCTGCCTTGCTTGCCTCGCTGCCGAATTGCGTCCAGGAGCGCTTGGGGGTCGCGGGGCAGATTCTTCACGCCTTCCTCCAGGGGCAGGCCGGCGAACAGCAGCCGCGGTTCTCCGTAGAAGTTCCCCCCCGGTGCCCGCAGCAGTTCTCCCATCCTGCTGGGTTCGCCGGCGTGGGACTGTTGATATTTGGTCGCCTCTGCCTTGGCTTCCACGCTGAAGAACGTTGTTGAGATGCGGGCTTCGCGGTTCCAGATCCATTCGGATGTCTGGTCCGCGGGAATGTAGAGCTGGTCCAAGGACTTGTCCAGCCACTCCACCGAACGGCCGCCTGTTCCAGGGTCCCCCAATGTGACGCCCGCTGCGTAGACGGCCGTGGTATCGATCTTCAGGTACTGGCTGGGTCCCACCACCGGGTCGGAGGTTTGGATGGTTGCTGCTGCGGCGTTGTTCAGGACCTCGGCTGCTTCGGCGGTTGCTCCGGGACCATTGGGCCTGACAACGTCTGCCACAACGATTCCCCCCACGAGCAGAGCCGCAGCCGCCGAAGCGAGCAGGACACGGCGCCGGAAGCGGATCGGGGTGACAGTGCCTTTGGCGTGGTTGTCTGTCGTTGCCACAGAGGTGGAAGCCGGGCTGATCTTCGCCATTACTTGTTCACGGCCACGTGCCAGCGTGGCCGGCGGTGCGGAGCCGATGTCGCTACGCATTTCGCGGAGCAGCTGCAAGTCGTCCATGGTCGTTCTCCGTTTCATCAAGTATTTCGAGGTTGAGCTGGGTTCGCAGGGTCCGGCGGGCGCGGTTCAAGCGGGACCGCACGGTTCCCACAGGAGCGTCCATGGCCAGGGCGATGCCCTCGTAGGTCAGGTCCGCCCAGGCGTAGAGCAGCAGCGTTTCCCGGTCTATGGCCGCCATAGCTTTCAGGCTGCGGGCGATGCGCCCGGTCGCCAAAACGGCGTCCACCTGGGCGGCAATGCGGTCCGAATCGTCAGCCACGGCTTCCCGTGAAGCTGCTTTCGCTGCGGCTTTCAGCATCTTGGCTTCGGCCCGGTGGTGCCGCCGGAGCAGGTTTGTGGCGATCCCGAAAAGCCAGGGCCGGGCATCATCCCGGTCCAGGTCATAGGTTTCGAGTTGTTCCCAGGCGACCAGAAACGTTTCGGACGTGACGTCGTCGGCGGCGAAGTCGCCGGCCCTTCTGGCTGCATATCTGTAGATGACTGAGGCGTGTCTGTCGTACAACTCCCCGAAAACTTCGGGGCTGTCCCGGGACCGCCTGATGATGTCGTTGTCTGTGCTCACACTATGTATTGCCCGCTGGCCGAAAAGGGTTCACGGAGCTTCCCCTTCTTGGCGCCCGCTGGATCTTTATCGAGCGTACCGGTGACACATACCTGTGAATCGCAGCGATAAGTGGCGGCATTTTCGCAGCCTTAATGTCGCCCCTAGTGCCCGTAAGCCGAAACCGTCACCGTACAGGTCGCAAGGCCCAAAAGTGTACGGCTGTTTAGCGAACCTTTTTCGGGACGGAAAGGTTCCCCTCTCGCGTCCCCGATGCCCAGAGAGCCGTTGACGATCAGGGCTGTGGTTCCTCCTCGGCTTTCAGGACTAGGCCGAGAGAAGCGCAGACGTCTTTATCGCCAGGGATTACCGCGGCACGGCCATCAGTCAGAACACATACGGTCAGCGGGTTTGGGACCGGGTAGGAAGAACTGGGGTCATGGAGGCTGGGGTGTGCCATGCCGTTCGGGCTATTGGGGTCGAGTCCGTGCTGAGCCCACATAGCTCTGCACAGGGCCAACGCGTCCTCGATAGGAATCGGATTGCGTTGCGTGGATTGTTCGCCGACTCTGGTGCCTTCCCCCAGGACGGCGGTGGTCCCGGGGAATTGACTGCCGCTGAGTTCGGCGCGTGCGAAGCAAGCAACTGAACTCTTATCAGTGACTGGCATCTGCAGCGCTACGGCCGCTCCGCTGGCTGCCACGGCGACCACGACGCCGGCAAGCAGAATTCGTTTGCCTTTAGTGTTTTGGAAGTGACGGTTTTCCGGGGTTCCGTCTTGGGCAACGTTAGTGAGGAGCTGTTCGATAGCTTTGCTGCGTGCCTCGTTGAAGTGCGGTGAATTAGGGGTGTCGCTCATGGTGTGCCCTCTTCAGAGGTGAGTGGGTTAGCCGACAGCAGCCCGGTTTGTGGATTCAGCAGCTGCGACAATTTTTGTTTAGCGCGTGAGAGCCGCGATTTCACGGTGCCAGGCGGAATACCTAGCAGCTCGCTCACTTCGGTCGTACTCATCTCTTCGAGAACGCAGAGGGCGATGATTTCCTGGTCTTTCCGTCCGAGCGAACGGTAGGCGTGGTTGAGGACCTGAGAGCGTCGATCTCGGTCAATGGCGTCTGCCACGGAGTCGCCGTGATCCGGTTCCGTCTCGATGCGGGGCAGTTTCCGGAGAAGTTGCTCATACCGCAGGTTGGATCTGATGCGGTTCCTGGCCACGTTGGTAGCGGTGACCAACAGCCAGCCGATGATCGAATCGTTGACCAGCCTGACACTTGCTCTGCAGCGCCAAGCCTCAAGGAACACCATCGCCGTGATGTCTTCTGCCTCATGGGTAGTTCTTACGAGGCGCAGGCCGTGACCAAAAACCCGGTCGCGGTGGAGAACAAAGAGTTCAGCGAAAGCGGAACCATCACCATCCAAGACCCGCGACCATAGATCACTGTCCTTATCTGCGTTCCCCTGGTTCCCCATACCCATAAGTGTCCGGCAACCCCTAAACGGTTCCATTAGAAATGAGGAAAACTTTCGTGGGCCTCTCAGAAGTCGTGTCTTCTGAGATTGGACAGGCCCCCATACTGGAACCTCATACGGGACGGTTTAGACCGGGAGATGCCGAGGCGAAGTAGCCAGAGAAACACGGGATCCAGATGGCCGTCCGTTGTGCAATCTTTTGTCAGGGGCAGGACGTAGGCTCACCTTAAAAGCACATGTTCTATCGAGGTTGGGGGTTTGTGATGAGTGCGAGTCAGTATCGCGGGCAATTGGACCGGAAACGCAAGCAGCGAATGGACGCCGAGAAAAGAGCTGGAGAGTACCGGAATAAGGAGACGGTGAAGCGTTCTGCCGCTGCCAAATCGCGATCCGCCGCAGACAAAGCAACAAGTCCAAGTTTCGCGTCAAGTAAGCGACGAGAGTCTGAGCGCTATGAAAATGACGCCGCAGCGGCGGGCAAGGAAGCTAACCGCTGGCAGGATAAAGCGATTGCCTACGCGCGGGAAGAACTGAGCCTACAGGGCAAGTTGTTGACGGCCGAGCGCTCCGAGGCCGACGCCGCCGAGCGCAAACGAAAGCGTGAGCAACAGCAGGCGGCCCGCCGTATGGCGGCTGACTCTGCCGCCCTTAACCGTCGGATCGTTCAGGCTGAAGTCATGGCCAGCAGCGTTGTGCGGAGTCTGCCTTCTCCAAAGCCAGAGCGTTTGAGGATCCTTATTCTTGGTGCAGCTTCCGAGGGCGACCTCCGCGTAGGGAGGGAGCAGAAACGTATCCGAGCAGCCGTAGAAAGCGCCCTGCACCGGGATCTTGTCGAATTGGACGTGCGGCCGGCAGCAAC
Organism: Arthrobacter sp. K410C; assembly: GCF_059090105.1. Lineage (NCBI taxonomy): Bacteria > Bacillati > Actinomycetota > Actinomycetes > Micrococcales > Micrococcaceae > Arthrobacter > Arthrobacter sp. K410C. The sequence goes on along the minus strand of NZ_JBNHFJ010000016.1, from coordinate 63,249 downwards.
CACTTCAGACCTGCTCGATGGAATTACTAAGTTCCGGCCTCACGTAGTGCATTTCTCCGGTCACAGCAACGAAGACCTCATCATGTTCGAACGTGACCAGGACGAGCAGCATGAGGGCGTCATAGTTAGCGCCCGGGCGTTTGCTTCCGCAGTCAAGGCTACGGATAACCCACCGCTCTTGGTCCTTCTCAACTCTTGCAACTCAGCGGCCCAGATTGACCAACTCGTGAATGAGGTCACCCCCTTCGCTATCGGAATGGCAGATGAGATCAATGATGGGGACGCCATCACTTATGCCGCACAGTTTTATGCAGCTGTCGCCAACGGACAATCAATTCAGTCAGCACATTTATCAGCTCAAGCCGCCCTTGAACTCGGCGGTCTTGAGGGCGCAGAATTGCCGACTCTAGCCTGGGCCGCCGATGTTGACCCCTCGTGCACAATTTTGGTCAGGCCTGCTGAGTAAGGGCTTGGGGGCAATCATTCTGAAACCTCCCGTCGCCTCACAACCCTAGGGTTTCGAGGCCGCAGAGAAGCCATTGGTGTTGGTTGGATGGAGAGCGGTACCTGGTGTGACCCGGTGGTAGGTTCGGCTCATGATTAATGAGGACACGGCGTTGCCGCCAGGGTGTTACGTGATGGATTGGCCCTGGCCAGACCGTCCCCGCCCTTCGATGCCGGCCGGTTGGTCAGTTAAGGGCTTCGCGGATGACCTTTGCTGGCTTGGCGACGACGTCATTATCAATGCCGAAACGGATGTCCTTCCACTGGCCTGCGAGGACAGTGTCTGGATCCTTCACAATCAGTACGTCTGCCCACCTGGCATCGACCCCGGAGCGCTGGCCGATGAGGAGAATCCAAACCCCTACCCGGTCGCCCCACCACCCGAGTTTGTACGGGTGAGGTGGAAGGACGTAGCTGAAATCAAAGGTGTTCCACTGCGCGGGGCCTTCTGGGATGGGCTTGAAGTTCCTCCCTGCTTCCGCTGGGATGCTTTCCTAAGCTCGCGCGAAGCATCACTCGTTTTGCCGGATGCTGACTTCGTGTATCAGCCGGTCGATGCAACCATCGGCCAGGTGGAGCTGGAGGCACTCCTGCCGCTGCTTGGCGCTGCGACAACAACAGATCGAATGGAAGCAATGTTCGCCGCCGCCGACCCATTCGAAGATGAGATCCTGGGCCGAGTCGTGGACGTCAACAGCGAGGTGCACCCACGAGTTTTCTCCTTCACGCTCGGAGACCTGCTGCCTACATTGCTGCGGCCAGGCCTGCCGTACGTGACACCTGAATTCTGGTGGCCAGAGGACCGGACATGGGCTGTTTGGACAGACTGGGACTTGCTTGGGTCAAAAGTCTTCGGCAGCAAGGAACTCATCGAAGAACTGCGGCGCCACCCCGACCTTGAAACTCTTGACTGGTTCCCGGTCCGAGTGCACCCCCCGTCACCCCCTGCCCCTCCCGGCCGTTTTGAGATCCGGATACAAGAGCTGCGCGAAAAACAGCGGAAGGTTGCAGAGGAGCGCCTGAAAAAATAAGCCATTCTGGAAGGCGAATGTGACTTGTGGAGCCGTAAGAGGAGCTGGGCGTGGTTTCCTGCCCCTCGGTGTCTCGAAACCCCTGCGCCTCAAAACCCTAGGGTTATGCGGCGCAGAGGGTTTGAAGACACCAAGATTATTGTGGTGTCTTGTGCCGGCATCCCCGCCGGGAACCTTTTCTGGTCCGGCGGACACTACAAGGTATGAGGCTAATGGCGGAGAATGACGAAGACCTGTGGCGCAAGTGCGTAGCAGGTGACGCAGATGCCTTTGAGGCTCTATTCGCCAGGCACGCTGACGCAGTCTTTCGGTACTGCCTATCCCGCTGCGGTTCCTGGCATGATGCGGAAGAGCTCGTCTCGGTTACGTTTCTCGAGGCGTGGCGGCAGCGGACCAGGCTTAGGCCGGAGAGGGACAGTGTCCTTCCGTGGTTGCTTGGGGTAGCAACGAACGCTGACCGCAATCGTGGCAGGGCTTCACGGCGGTACGCTGACTTCCTTGCCCGGCTGCCGCACTCTGATCCGCGGCATGGTGAGAATGAAGCGGACCATGCAGAAGCAGTTGCTTCCAGGCTGGATGCGGAGCGCGAGGTCCGCGAATTGCTTGGCACTACTGCCGGGCTGAACGACGGCGAACGGGACGTCGTGATCCTGTGCCTTATGAACGGAATCCCTCAGGATGAAGCCGCTAAGACGCTCGGCATACGGGCCGGGACAGTGAAATCAAGGCTTCACCGGGCACGAACCAAACTGGCTGGCATGAGCCGGGTCATTGAGCCCGTCGAACAACTCGACACCACAATCGTTGAAGCGAGGCTGTCATGAACCTATCTGAAGTGACTTACCCGAAAGACACTAAAAACCGCGTCCAGAACCTGCTTGGGGAGGAAGCACGCCGCCGCCCTAAGCCGGCCCGGAAATGGCTGACCCTCCCAGTCGTGATCGCCGTCGCCGGCACCGCGCTGGTTGGCACCACGGCCGCGGGCGTCTACGTTGCCTTGGCCCCGGTCGAAGACAAGCGGGACATCCGCTGCTACTTCCGAGCCGACCTCACCACCACTTACCCCATTCCGGGTGCACCGGGGGACAGAATGCCCCCGTACATCACCACCGGAACTTTCATCACCGGGTTCGATGACAAGAACAACCCAAACCCCGACGACAAAAACGCCGGAATGCAACAGGTCAACGACCCCATCAACCAGTGCAGCCGCGCATGGGACATGGGAACCATGAACCCAAACGGCATTAATGACGACATCATCCCTGAGGGGTTCGTTTCCCCGCTCCCCTTTGCTCCGGGCACCGTAGAGGGAGGTAAAGACCAGAACGACAAGCCCCTCTTCCCGGATCCGGCCCTTAAGACGTTCGGGAATTACATACCGTTCCTGACTGCGTGTGTGGTTGACGAAACGGTGGCCGTCATCCCCGGCCCACCTGAAGTCTGCGCCCAGCTCGGAATCCCGGCCCTCGACGAGAGCTAACCCGGGGAACCACGCCCGCGGCGTCCTGTCAGCACTTTGGGGGGTGACAGGGCGCCAACACTCTCCACGAGGCGGCCGTGAGGCCGTGGTGCTTATGCGCCTGGGACTCTTCCTTAGGTCCCCGCGACGAGGATATTCTCGTGAACGGCTACGAAACCCTCATTCTCAATTTGCGAAGAGTCGTAGTTGTCCGGGACCAGGACAACGGAGACGACTCCATTCATGCCAGTCCGAACAATTTCTTTTCCCGGATCGGACTGGTCGCTGCATCCAGTGATCCACAGGTCCGGCCGGTCATCAGGGAACGCCGTCACACACGTGTACGGAGCATTCGTGGCCTGCGCGACAAAGTACCTGATGCCGTCCTCAGCGGCTAGAAGCCGGGTTGTGTGCTCGGTTCGCATCATCTCCGGCACATGCGCCGGCAGGACATCCGCGCTGGTTGCTTCACGGTCCAGCGCACTGATTCGTGGAGGCGTAGATGTACATCCGGCCAACGGCAGCGCTGCGGCAATCGTGGTGATGACTACCGATATGCGGCCTGATCGTTTCATAGCAAGTGCCCCCTACAGCTTGATCCTTCGACCCTACCCGAGCGCATTTCCTTGGCCGCTTTTCAAGACATTCGACACCGGCCAGAACTCCCCGGCATGGTCACCGATTTGCTGAGTGTTTCCGACCCGAACGACCGCGTCACTCCTGAACTATGGTGGCCCGAGGACCGGGCCTGGCTTGTCTGGAGCGACTACGACCTGATGGGAAGCAAAATCTTTGGAAGCCGGGCGCTTATCCAACAGATAAGGGAAAACCCTGACATCGAATCGCTTGACTGGTTTCCCAACTCAGCACACTGAATCGAGTGATTTCTGAGCCGGCAGAACGCAGACAGCAGTGGCAGGCCAGATCCAAGCGTGCAGCACTCCCTTCGGGAGTTCCCCGAGGGAGTGCTTGCAACGATTTGATGCACTCGGCACATCACCCTTGTCGACGAACCGACGCGCCCCTGCGGCGCCCCGGACTCAGGGGATGATGCGCTGGTCGCGGAGGTCCTGAAAGATGCTCATGAACATGTCCTCGGTGTTCACGTACTCGTGGAAGCCGGCGCGGCGGGCCTTGGAACTGTCGGAGAGGACGTCGTAGTCCCAGGCGAAGACGAAGTCCCCGAAGACCCATGAGGATACGTCGCTATAAGGGATGGATTCGAGGTCATGTTTCGCCACCATGGCGTCCCACAGCTCCGACTTGTCGTCCATGATCGTTGCCAGGGACATGGGCAGGGGCGGGGCCGTGTCGAGATCGAAGAACGCTGCGATCTTCGGCCACATGTGTTCCCACCGGAACAGGTCACCATTGGTGATGTTGTAGGCCTGATTCGCGCAGGCCGGGTCCGTGGCGGCCCAGACCGTGGCCTTGGCGAGAAGCCCCGCGTCGGTCATCTCGATCAGGCTGGTGTACGCGCCGGGCTTGCCAGGGAAACGCAGCGGGATGCCGAGCTCTTTGCTGATGGAGGCATAGACCCCGATGACCATGGCGAGGTTCATCGGGTTCCCCAATCCGATCCCGCACACCACCGATGGGCGCAGCGCCGACCACGTCCAAGCCTTGCCGGCCTGCCGAGATTCGAGGAACTGCTGCTGGTCGACGTTGAACTCCGGTGGCATGTGCGCCGGGGCGTCCTCCTTGGCCGGCGTCGCGAAGGGACCCAAATGCGCCCCGTACACCTTGTACCCCTGCATCAGCGACACGTGCTCCAGACCAGGGGACACCGCTTCGATGACCTCGACCGTGTTCACGAGCATCGCAAGGTTCGGCGGAACAAGCTCCGCCCACGTCGGCCGGTCCTGATACGCGGCGTAGAACACGTGCGTCACCCCCACGAGGTCAGAGAGCTTAGCTACGGTGTCATCCCGATCGAGCAGGTCGACTGCGATATGCCGGACCCGGCCGGAACTAATCCCTCCGCGGCGAGACAGGCCAATGATGTCCCAGTCACCCAACTGCTCGAGGTGACTGACCAGATTCCCGCCAATCACTCCGCGCGCCCCGACAACCACTGCTGTTTTCGAACTCATGTCCCTGCTCCTCTGAATCCTAGCATCGTCATATCGTTTATTACCGATCTAAGCAGTATCACGGCATCGACAGATCGGAAAGTGCCGATATGCTGGTGGGGTGAATGAGTTGAGCGAGGACGAGCTGGTGCAGGTGTTCAAGGCCCTGGGCCATCCAACACGTCTGTGCATCATGCGATGGCTGAAGGATCCAAAATCCTTCCCTCCTCAGGAGCAACCGGCCGAGGAGGTCGGTGTGTGCCTCAAGCACATCCAGGCACGGGCTGGGGTGTCCCAATCCACCGCGTCACAGTTCATGGCCATCCTGCAACGCGCCGATCTTGTCACTAGTCGACGCATCGGCCCGTGGACGCACTACCAGCGCAACGAAAAGCGCATCGAAGAAATCGGCGGCACGCTCCTCACCACCATCTGAAAGAGCCGGCTAGAGGCACTGTCCTCTTAGAAGATCCTCTTACGGGACAGCTGGATCCTGGTGTCTCATAACCTGAGCGCCTCAAAACCATAGCGTTTTGAGGCACAGAGGTTTCGAGACACATCCAGTTGGACTTGGAGGAGGGCTCGGCTGTCCGTAAGGAGATCCATTCGGGGCGGGCCAGGGGCGGCAAGGGTATGAGAATTGGGGCATGGACAAAGTAGAGGTCGGGCACGCACAGCGGATCATTTTTGAAGACGTGAAGCGGTCACCAGATGGAGACCTAGAAAGTATCGTCGTGTCCGTCGAGTTGAAGGATCTGGTGGCGCGCCGAGAAGTCGCCGCGCACTACGGAAACGGATTTGATGACCTTTCGAAGTTCTTCAACGACCTAGTCGAGCATTGGTCCGGCTGGCGGGGCATCAAATCGTACATTTCTCTAGAGCGGGATCTGCGGCTTGAGGCGGAGCACACGGGCAGCCACATCAATCTCAGCTTTAATTTGCACGATCCGGAATTCCCCGGGATATGGTCTGTCGGCGGCCAGTTGACCCTGGAACCCGGGGAGGAACTCAACCAAATCAACAACGCACTGAACGAATTGATGGCCCGCACCAAGCCGGCAGACATTCGGTAAAGGATCCCTTACTCGACGCTGATTCTCTCCGGGCTGTCCAACATGCACTGGCCGGAGTTTCAGCGGGCATTTTAGGCTGTGTTCAGGGGGTGGGAGATGTTTGCCGTTGAACAGTACCCGAATGAGGGAAGGCCCTGGCCGCTGCAGTTCACCGACCCGAGCCGCCGCAAATGGCTGGTGGACCATGAGCGCGGCCTGTACTTCGTCCTGCTATACAGGCACACGCGAAGCGAAAACATGCGCTGCTTGCTCGGTGACGGTCACATCGCTATCCCGCTAGGGACGGAGTTCGTGTATTGGGAAAGCCACACCGATCCGGCTACTGGTCAAAGCTACAAACTCACCCGTTTCAGCTTCTTTGGCAACAGGGCGACCCCCGCAATGAAAAATCCATATCCGAAACATCGGGGCTGGTACCTGCCCCACACGTTCACCAATGACGCCGATAAAGAATACTGGCTCCGAATCGCTGCCGAGGCCGTCCTCGTCTACGGCATGGCGGGCACCGGACTATTGAGCCCAGAAGGCGCTTACCGGGTTGACGTCAACGGCGACCACCTCCGGCTATCCGACTTCGGATACACCAGAGGCCGCGACCAACCTTGAACGGGACATGTCTACCAAGTTGCCTTGCAACTCAGGGCACGTGTAAAAGTGTGCTCTATCGGTTGACGAGGTAGCCCCAGTCCATGGCTGCGCTGAGGCAGGAGATGTGCCGGGCTTCGCCATTGAAGTAAATACGGAGGACCATCTGTTCAACGCTAGCCCGCGCCGGCAACCCCTAGGCAAGGTTCCGAGATGCGACATGGCCAAGAATGGGTGTGACGGTGGAACCGATTCTTGGGTGTGGACATAACGAGGTATGAACGAAGCAGATGATTCACTGGGGGACGACGTTCTGCTTGAACGTGCCCTTGGCGGCGAAGAAGAGTCTTTTGGCATCATTTTCGACCGTCACCACGGGCGGATATTCCGGCACGCGCTTCGGTTCGTGCCTAACTCAGCGGCCGCAGAAGACGTCATGGCCATGGTCTTTCTTGAAGCTTGGCGGCGAAGAGCTTTTATTACAGTCACTGGCCACACCATATTGCCGTGGCTCCTGGTGACCACCAACAACATCGTGCGTAACTTCAGGCGTGCAGAACACCGATACGCGTTGTTCCTGGCGAAATTGCCGGAACCAGTCCATGAACCAGACCCTGCCCAAACGGTGATGCATCACATGGAATCCACTAAACACGCGGAAGCCGTGCACCAGGCCTTCAGACAATTGAGCAAAAAAGACCAGGACATCCTGACCCTATGCGTGTTGGAAGAGCTTTCCGTTGCCAGCGCTAGCTCGGCACTAGGTATCCCGCCCGGCACGGTGAAGTCGCGTCTCTCACGGGCGAAATCACGATTGGCCGGCATGGTTCCCCACCTGGCCGCGACCGCAGAATTCAGCACCGAAGGGAGTTTCCGATGAACACGGACCAAAAAATTGACGAGACAAGACGAGACGCCGTCCGGCAAATGCTCCTGGAAGAAGTGCGGAGCACTACGAAGCCAGGAATCGTCACAGGGACTCAGCACCGCCCGCTCGTCGAAAATAGGCAGGGTCGTCCTCAACGAGGAATAACGCGTAGAGCCCTGCTGCTCAGCACCGCAGCTGCAGCGATCGTGGCCGGAATGGTTGCGGTGGACGTCATTGGTCCTTCGGAGTGGAGCGGAGGCGCCAGCGCCGAGGCGGCTGAGTTTCTGGAGAACGCAGCGGTGCGTACTATTCACGCTGTGGATCCCGCCGTTCCCGCCGGTCAGTACCTCAAGGTCTCCAGGTCCTCTGTTTCAACAGCAGAAACCGTGGGATCGGACGGAGTCGTTGTTTTCGTCCACGTGCAGGAAAACACGAATACTTACATTCCCGGGGACCCGGCTGCAGACTGGGTTCTTGAACGGACTGAAGGCCACATTAACAACGCCTTCGGTATTTCTCCCGACATTTTCGCTCAACTCGAAGCCGAGTTTGATTACGAGGACTCACTGCTGAGGGCGAAGAACGGTGAATTTTATGGCCCCGACGAAGCAGGCCCCAACGCAACACCAACACCGAAATACTTGGCTACCCTGCCAAGGGATCCTCAGGAACTGCTCGAGGTCATCCGCACGCAGACCAAGGGCAAGGGGCAATCCCCGTCTGGGCAGGTCCTGGTGTTCTTGTCTGATCTGCTGCGAACCCACCAGGTGCCGGCTGACCTGAGAGCAGCGCTGTTCCGCGCTACTGCCCTAGTCCCGGGGATAGAAGTTACTGCACGTCAAGCCACCGTCGATGACCGGGTCGGCACAGCCATCGGGTACCTCGAGAAGTCCTCCAATGTACGACACGAGGTGATCATCGACCCCAATACGGGCATGATGATCGGGGACCGTAGCGTCAAAGCTGAGGGAGACGTTGACTTCCCGACAAACGCAATCATGGGGTGGAGCTCCACTAAAGTCACTGTGACGGAATCAGCGCCCTAGGATTACCACGCGCAAGCTGTGGGGACGTTTCCAGCGAACGGGAAACGTCCCCACAGCAATCAACATGCACGGGTGTGCCATTTCCTTGGAACCGGAACACATCCAGTGGGACACTCCTCCGCCGTGGGTAGCTCGCCGAAGAAATGGCGGCGTTCTGTGATCGCTTCACGTCGCACCCTTAGGGCCGGCGGTCTTACATGGCTAGCGATTCGGACGGGAACCTTTACCGGCACAAGAGTTATAGATGTCACCATGCGGGAGGTCATTAGCCGGCTTCAGGGGCCCCTAGACATTGGTTCTGGCGACGCGCTTCTCATGCGTTCAGGGGTCCACTCTCGCTGCTCTCCCTCCTTCGGCGTCGTATAGCTGGATTGGAATGGGAGAGGCGAGTGGCTCCGCTTGGTCCTGTGCTGATTAGTCCAGCGATGCCTATCCACGACGGCAGAGCAGAGGCAAATGCTGCCAGGAGGACAACCGAGTGATGCGCGCCGGATAGAGTCACGTTCCTGTGTTTGTGTCGCTCTAGAGATCGAGGACCCAACTACTCGTCAAGCGGTCGCGGCAGCAACCGCAATTTCCAGGGGGTTCAGGGGTTCCCGTCCAAGGATGTCGACAATGTCCGTGCCTGTCTCCTCGAGGAACCCGTGACTTGCGGCGGAATGGATTGAGAGCAGCATAGATGGCTGGAAGGGCAGCAAGCGTGCGGAGTTTAGGGCCCGCCGCAGTTCGGTGAGTTGGCCCGGCCGGTACTCTGCCCCCAACGTGTCAGCGAGGTCCTGCGCCGTGATGACAGTGTTCCCAACGAAGTCGTAAGTCTTGCCCTGGTGCTTTTCGGGGCTCCGCGCGATGATTGCCGCTGCATCGGCCAGGTCGTCCCGCGCGACCGCGGCGACGCCGCCCTGCCCGAATGGAGCAGAGATGACACCTTCCTGCGGGGTCAGGAGCTGGCCGATCAGCTCAGCGTAAAGACCGTTCCTTAAGATGGTCCACCGCACCGTTCCACTGCTAAGGCGGCGCTCTGTCCAGCGGTGGGCAAGTGCGAATCCCAGGTGGTCGCCGGCATCAGTGAGACTCGTGTACACGATGTGCCTGACCCCGTCGCGTTCGGCAGCCGTGATGGCGTTGTTGTGCCTGGTGATCACGATGTCGTCTTCTTCAGTGCCCGCAGACACCAAGACCAGTGTCTCCACGCCCTCGAAGGAGATCCTTTCGGGAACATCGAAGTCCAGGGCCCGGAACTGGCTGGTAAGGCCGGGGCTACGGGTTGCTCCGGTTGCCGGCGCGCCAGCCTTCGCGAGGTGTTCAAGGATAGCTGTGGCGAGGTGGCCGGAGGCTCCGGTAACGAGAATCATGGGCAGGCTCATTTCACTGGTACTTTTCGATAACTAGACTCATCATCGGTAACCGAGCAAGGGCCCACAAGGAGGCACTTTGGTGTTAGGCAGTCACACGGAAGTAACCCCCGTCCTGGAACCTTGCGGCGAAGCCGACCATCCGGACTGCGGAATTCGAGACGTTCTCGACCGGATCGGTGATAAGTGGTCGGTGCTGGTCATCGTGGAGCTGGCCTCCGGCGTAAGACGCTTTCGCGAGCTTCAGCGGGCTATCGATGGCATTTCACAGCGCATGCTCACCCTCACAGTGCGACGTCTTGAACGCGACGGGCTGGTTAACCGCACGGTATACCCAACCGTCCCTGCCCAGGTCACCTACGAACTCACTAAACGTGGAAACAGCCTCACCATGCTGGTCAAACAACTCGCGGATTGGTCCCTGGAGCACAAAGACGCCATCGGCGCGTCACGGGAGCTCTACGATCGGCAAAATCCAGACCAGCAGATCCGCTGACCCTACCCCGACTTCAACGCTGGCCGGCTCAAAAACCCTAGGGATTCGAGGCGCTGAGGTTATGAGACACAGGTATTGAGTCTTAGTGGATCGCGCTCCTCTTCCACTGTAGCCCGGCTTCCATCTGCTCCGAGAGGTCACTCCGTGTAACCGAAGTCGCGTCTGGTTAGCATAACGTCGGCGAGTTCGAACCGTAGGTAGTCTGGGGCATATCTCAGTCCGTCATAGCTGTAGCCGAATATCAGCACGGCCTCCGCAGCGTTTCTTTGCCATTGAGCGGCCTCCTGCTCGCTGGCGAATTCATAGGGCTCGCGATCCCCGTTGTGTTGGCGGTACATGTTCGACCCGAAGAAGACAAACTTCGAGGAGATGAACGGCTTCCCACTCTTGGGATCCACTTGGTCGGTATTGATTACGGTATGAAATGGAACATGGATGTCTCCATGTGAGAGTAAGAACGCGTTCCCGCGATCTTCGGGACCGGTGGTTCCCAAGAACTCAAGCGAAATGTCTCTATCCGCGTCCAGAATGCGTCGTTTGTCCGAGTACCACGGCTCGCCCTCGGGCAAGTGAATCGAAAACACGCCAGTTCCCCCAACTCAAGCCTGACACTCCAACGGGAACGTATTGCCCCCGATGCAAATCATGCCAGTTCACCGGGGTGAGCACTCTGTTAAGCACCCCTTCTCTCGAATAGGTCTTGTCTATAGGAGCATCTCTGCTGGCCGTGATGACGCTGCCGCGGGCGGCGCCACTTTGCAAGTCCTCAGGCCCAAGCAGTGCGGCTGCTGGGTCATTGGCGTATTCGCCGTTCTGTTACTCGGTGTAGCCGAAATCCCTGCGCGTTAGGATCCGGTCATCAAGCTGGACACGCGCATAATCTGGGTCTAAGTCGAAGCCGTTATAGTCCCGCCCGAAGACAAGCAATGCCTCGGCTGCTGTACGACGCCAGCAACTCGCTTCTTCTTGGCTAGTAAAACTGTGAGTGAGAACCTCCGTGTCACCTGGCCCGTAGAACGCCTCCGGAAATGACACAATTTCGTATACGAAGTATGGTTTGCCCGCCTCGCTGTTGCCGCTGGTTCTTTCTACGGTAGAGAAGGGCAGCTGCATGGCACCGTGGAAGAGTAGGAAGCCCCGGACCCCCTCCGAGCCAATGCCACCGGTGAACTGCAATGCAATATCGCGGTCACGGTCAACGACCCTCCGTTTATCTGAATACCACGGCTCACCGTCAGGCAGATATATCGAAAACACTAACTCCCCCAGACTTGCAGACTCGTTCCCGGGCAGCGTGATTGAGCGCGCTCCATAAATAATTCTGCCAGCACTCAGTCACTTGATAGCCTCCGTCGCCGTTTGAAATCGATAGCGGTTGTCGTGCCCAAAATCGGCCTGCACAACTTCCCGGTGAAGGCGCCCTAAACGCTGCACACACCATAGGCGTCTCAAAACCCTTGGGAAATGAGATGTCTCATTTCCGCGGAGAGACGTCTGACCTGCAGGGTCGCTTATTTTCTTTGGAATCTTGTACGCGCGATGGCAAGGGCGATTCTCGTAACTATGTCTCATAACTTCGTAGCCAGAATCTGGTACTCATCCTTGGTTACGAGACAGGTGAGCGGGTGTCGGCTCTAGGGGATTAGAGCGAGGTCGGAAGGACAGACACTTCTGGGTTCAGCAGCGTAGCGTCTTGAAAAACGACAGAGCTTTCCAAGACACCGCGATCCTGCTCGGGTGAGTCTGGTCCAACTAGCGAGGCGTGCAGCACAGTCAAGGGCGGGTACCGACTTGGTACCATGAAGGCATGGCTATGAATCTCCGTGTCCCTGAAGACCTCGATCGGCGGCTGGAGAAGTTGGCTGCCGAGGAACATACGTCCAAGTCCGCGCTTCTGTTGCAGGGAGCCGAGTTGGTTCTGCAGCGCCACGCGCGCCGACGTGAAATCAGCGCAGGTCTTGATTTTGTTATGAGTCATGACGCTGATCTGCTGAAGCGCCTTGAAGACGCGTGACAGCGTACCTGGGCATTGAGGATGCACTTCAGGTAGTTGATCGGTACGGCTTCCATATCCGTGATGTCGGGTTGTTGGCCTCGGCATTGGCCAGGCCGGCTACGACTGTCATGGGCGCGGAAGCCTATCCGGAACTCGCGGTGAAGGCGGCTGCCTTGTTGGAGTCGGTCGCCCGGTTCCATCCACTCATTGATGGCAACAAACGGACGGCGTGGACGCTCATGGTGCTGCTGCTGTGGATCGACGGTTACCGGCATGACTTCGCCACGGATGCAGGCTTCGACCTCGTCGTCGGAGTCGCCGCGGGCACTATCGACTTGCTGGACTCTGCCGTCGAGATTTCCAGGCATCTGGTGCCCCGGTAGTCCTCCAGCGCCCCCGAAAGGGGGTGTGGACAATGCCCACACTTTTCGTCTCGTACTGGGCCAAACAGCCTTCGGACTGGCTAGGATTCCGCATGTTTTCGCGGGTTCCCAGTGTTTGCAGGGCTTGGAAGACAGTTCGAGTCCCGACTCGGGCACAGTGTTTTCCCTGCTCAGGGGCTTTTTAGCCTCTGAGTGTGCACATTTTGTTCACTTGTAGGCCCCTTCGGGGGCCTTTTTCATTGCTGGCCGGTGGTGTGGCAGGGTGCCTCCTTGCCTTCCTGGGTGGACGGGTTGTTGTTCGATACCAGTTCATGGGCGTTCATGGACCGGCCAACATGACTCGGGAAAAATTTGGTGCGAGTTTCTTTGGCGCATCGTTGGCTGTTTACCAGGTTCCTCCTTAGCGGCTGTTGGTGGCTGTTCTGCTTCTTCATGGTGGGTGCGGGGGAGGGCGGCATGACGTGCTTCCGACCGGTAGGGAATCGGTGTCGCCGGACGCCCACAGGCTGTCCAATACTGCCCGACGGCGAGGCAATGTTGGCCTACGTTGTGGCCCATGATGCTCGCCGCCCTTCTCCACGGATCGAGGGCTTTTCCGTTGATAGCTGTTCATGGTTGCCGTGGGATTCGACTGCATGACGCTGTGGATATTTACCGTGATGAACCGAAGCGGAAGACTGCTGCCTGGCTGGTCTTTCATACCTGTTCATTGCCAGCCTGCTGAATGACTGCATGACCGAACGGTGAGACGCCGAACCCAACTGGCCATGAGCTAGAGCTATGACGGCAGTAAGCTCGAACCCATGAGGCCCGAACCTGCGATCCTGATCACTGTGGGCCACGGTGCCTCCAGCGAGGAGGACTTCCGGAACCTGCTGCAGTCGGCGGAAGTTGCTGCCGTCGTCGATGTGCGGATCGGCCCGGGCAGCCGGAAGCATCCGCACTTCGGCAAAGATCGGTTGGAAGAATGGCTGCCAGCGGCCGGGATTGCCTACCGCTGGGAGCAGCGGCTGGGCGGCTTCCGTAAGCTACCGGCGGACTCGCCAGACACCGCCCTGCGTAATGATTCCTTCCGTGCCTACGCGGCCTACATGCGCACGGCTGGCTTTGCCGCTGCGCTGGCAGAGGTGCTGGCGGAAGCAGCAGAACGGCACACGGCCATCATGTGCAGTGAATCGGTTTGGTGGCGGTGCCACCGGCGGCTGATCGCTGACCACGCCCTGCTGCTCGACGGAGCGAAACCGGTGCACCTGATGCGGGCTGGCCGGATGACGACCCATCAGCCGACCGGTGGCGTGCGGGTCGCGGAGGACCAGCTCATCTATGACGTGGTAGCCGACTGCCCGCCGATCCCTGGGGTGAGCACGCGCACAGGCGCCCGAAAGAATGCCCTGTCTGTTGAGATCTAAGAAGGTTCTCGAGCCGCCGTGAGAAAAGAAAGGGATCGAAACCCTACCCGGACAGCCCTGCAGGTTCATGCCTGACGTCAGGTTGGGGTGTGCCTTAACTAGACAAACTCCCCAGCCCGTGAAGGCTTTTCGGAACCTAGCCAGTTTGGGTCCGGCTACCTAAGAGACGGAGACGAGAATAAAGTGGCGAACAGGGCAACGGTGATGCCGAGGCCGGCCAGCACCACCCCGGTGAAGGCTGTCGAGAATACGGCGGGTACAGCGGCGTTGATTTGCTGTTTTGCGATTCCCTGTGCTGGCGCCGAAGCGGCGGCGCTGGGTGAAATAGATGCCGGCAGCCGCCGCCGTCGCGACGGCGAAAAGCAGCAAAATGGGGAGCCCGTGTTGCGGGAGCCATCGGAGGAAAATGGCGCTTACCGTCACCAGGGCCAACATGGTCCGACCCCAGGCGAGGGAAGTTCTTTCCGGCTGGAGGCCCGGGTCCCCGTGGCTCGCCGCGGACCCGCTGTTGCGTCCCATGCACTCAACGCCAGAGGATGAAGATCAGGACAAGGGCGGCGGATAGTGCGCCTGCCCCGGCCAGCAGCGGGACGATGAGCGGCAACGGCAGCGGTGCCTTGTTGCGCATGCTTCGTTCTACCCGGAGCCACCGCACGGCGGAGCCGGCACTCAGCATCATGCCAAGCAGCAGCAGCACTACTGCGAGGCCCTTGCGCACAGGTTCCACGAACAAGTCTGAGGTGAACGCCTCAATGGCGATCCCGCCCGCCAACAGCGCCAGGGACGTGCGGATCCAGGCCAGGAAAGTGCGCTCATTCGCAAGCGTAAAGCGGGGATCAGGCTCCGTGCCTCCCGGTAGCAGTCGTTCCGCTATCTTCCCGCGTGATGGCGGAGCGCCGGTTTCGCCGGGCGTCTTGTCGCTGTCCACGTTATTCGGTTGCCTTTCGGAATCCGCAGTTGCTGCCGGGTAAGTCTGATGTACCGAGCTTTTGGCTGCATGAGACCCTGCCGATTCTTTGGAAATCAGTCGGAATCATTGCGAAACGTCTCCGTTGAGGTTCGCAGTGAGAGGAGGTTGGTTGGCTCAGCTACCCCTCAAGGGTCATCTACAGCGCCACCGTGCGGAATCCGCAGTTACCGCTGGAGGATTCGGGCGTATTAGAAGTACGGGCTGCTACCCGATACCTGTTGCAGTACGAATCGTGACAGAGGTAGGAACCGCCACGCATTACCCGCCCAGCGCCGATCGTTGGGCCCGTGGGGTTATCGGTGGGTGAATTGCGATAATACTTGGGCAGGAACCAATCGGAGCACCATTCCCAGACGTTTCCGGCGACCTCGTACAAACCGTACCCGTTGGGCGGGAATGATTTCACGGGTGCCGTGCCTATATACCCGTCCTTGGTGGTGTTGGTTTCGGGGAATGTTCCCTGCCAGATATTGCAGCGGTGTTCCCCGTTCGGGGTGAGCTCGTTACCCCAGGCGTAGCGCTTACCCGCCAACCCACCGCGGGCGGCATATTCCCACTCCGCTTCAGTAGGCAACCGGCGCCCTGCCCAACGACAGTAGGCATCGGCATCGTTGTGCGAGACGTGGACTACGGGGTGGTCCGGGATGTCCTCCCAGCGAGAGTCGGGGCCGGTCGGGCGGGCCCAGTCGGCGCCGCGGACGTTCAGCCACCAGGGTGCGCCCGCCGCTGCGCCGAGAATATCCTGGTTCTTGGCGGTCGACAGCAGGTGGAAGACCGCGGAGGAACCATAAACCTCGGCTTCGGTGCGGTATCCGGTCGCCGCGATGAAAGCTGCGAACATCTGATTCGTTACTGTTGTGGCGTCAATGCTGATCGGGCCTAGGAGAACCTCGTGAGTGGGTAATTCCCCGTCGCCGGGATACCCCTCGCCGAAAGCATCCCCCATGACATACGTCCCGCCCGGGATCAGGACATCCTCATGGACCGGCTTGATGGATCCCTGGGCAGCGATATCAGTTTCGGCCGATACCGGCGGCCTTCCTTCCCCACGAGCTGGGGCACAGCAGCCCCTTCCATGGCCGGCGGCTGAATCTTCCAAATGCAATGGGTTCATTCTTTCCTCTTCGAGTCCCGCTGCCGGATCAAGGCCTCCAAGCGGACCTCCGTCGCCTCCAGCCAGGCCATCAGACTGTTGACCATGTAGAGACCTCTTTCGCTCTGAAGCCTCACGAGTTCCTCTCGCCAGTACCGCTCGTCTTCATTCTCGTCCGGGCCGAAGTCCTCTTCTGCGAGTTCTGTAACGATGAGATGGTTCTGATGGTGTTCCCGGCGGAACTGAAGCTCGATGCGGACGAGTTCCAATGCCTTCTCCGGGCTGTGGGTTCCGGCGAAACGAAGCCTGACCTGGAAGTCAGGGTCCAAGGGCCGCGTGGGAGGCTCATAGGGTGAGTCAATCCATTCCTGCAGCTTCCGGCGGCCTTCATCCGTTATCTGATAGAGCTTTGCATCGGGTCCGGAATCCCGGGGATCGGGAATGGGAACTGCCCACTCCCGATCCACGAGTTTGCCCAACTGCCGGTAGATCTGTGAGGTCTGTGTGCTGTACCCCACGTAGACGCCGTGGCGGTCCAGCCATTTGCGCACGTCGTATCCCGTCCGGGCGCTGGTGCTTAGCAGGCTCAACAAGATCACTTCGAGCCGGCCCAGAGAGGCCGGGGCTTCGCGGCGGGCTCGGCCTCGAAGCGGCTTCTTTTGGACGGGTACAGTCGTCACTTTTCCTCCTGGGCCATGATTGATGCGGCGAACCGTTTACGCATTGCCTCGCGATCCGCCTCGTCCACCGAAACCTGTGCATGCCATGAAACGTGGGTCGCTCCGTTGCCTGGATTCAGTCGCTCGCTCAGGTGCTCGGCAAGGTGACCGCGGCCGGTGTTGCGAAGGTGTTCCATGTAATCCCTTGGTTGATTGTAAAGGGTGGGTCCCACCTGCAGCGCACCCTGCATAGGATCCGGAAGTGCCCCGGGTGTCCCGGCGTAGAACCCGAGCCATTCCATCAGATTGGACCTCATCTGGGCAGCGAGGTCGGGCTCGATATCGATCACGTTCTTCGTGAGGTAGGGGTCCTTTGTCACATCGAACAGGGACTCCAGTTCCGCCCGGAAGCAGCCAGGGTGGTAGGTGCGGATGTAGAGGTGGTCACGGGTCCGGACTGTCCGCTGATAGGTGTGGGCACCATGTCCCCACACCAGATAGGGCCGTGACTCGATGGCTTCGCCCCGGACAGCGGGTGCGTAGGACTTGCCCTGCCATTTTTCCGGCTGTGTTATTCCAAGCAGGTCGAGGATGGTCGGCGCGTAGTCGATGTTGTACAGCAGGGCGTCGTTCCGCGTGGCGGCAGCTCCGGGCTGGTCTGTAATGCCGGGCCAGTGGACGATCATCGGGAGGCGGTGGACGGGTTCGGAGGCGAGGCCGTGCTCGGCGTAGAGGCCAAGTTCACCAAACGATTCCCCGTGGTCCGAGGAGACCACAATAGCCACTTCGTCAGCAAGGCCCATTTCCTCGATTGATCGCCGCAGCCTGCCGAACTCCGAATCCCAGAAGTGGATGGCACCGTCGTAGCCATTGATCAGGTGCTCGTAGTCCGCGCGCGTGCGGATCTCATCAGGCATGTTGTGAGGCACGCGGGATTTTCGCGGCCCGGCGGAGTAGTGGAGGTCCAACGCACTTCGTGCACCATAGACTTCGGCGTGAGCGTCAATGGCCTCCTGGTCAGGCCAGGCCGGGGCAGGGCCTGAAGCGGCAGCCTTTGCTGTCCACGACTCGTCCTGCAGGTAGTCCGTGTGCGGGTCCCAGTATGTTACGTGCAGATACCAGTTCTCCACGTTCCGGTGCTTTCCGATCCAATCCACGGCTGCCTCGGTGATCATGTCGGCTGGTTCGTCGCCCATGTCGGGCGTGACCTGGACACTTTCCCGGAAGTTGCCCATGAAGTAGTAGGCGCGGTGCCTTTCGGCGAAGGACGACACGGCCGCGCAGGTGTAGCCCGCCATATTCAGGGCCTGGCCGAGAAGTGGACGGAAGGGGTGGGGCGCGTGGCCGGCGTCAAGTCGGAACCGTGCATCGTCCCCAAAGTGCCCAATGACTCCATTGGTGATTCCGTGCTGGCCGCTGGTCAAAGCTGTCCTGGAAGGCAGGCAGGGTGAGTCGGAGCAGTAATACCGGTCGAAGACGACGCTGTTTCTGGCCATCTCATCCAAGTTGGGCGTGATGTTCCTGCCATAGCCATAGGCACCGGTGTGGTCCGGACGAAGGGAGTCCACGTCCACGTAAATGATCTTCATCGATACATTCCTGTCTGCTGATTTTCCGCTCGCTCCGGTGGCGCCCCCGGCGCGCCCACCTGTTGAGTCAGTTATAGCACTAGTGGATGTGTACGAACAGGCCATTAGCGGGTACGCGGAGAAGAAGCTATGCAACAAGTGGCGTAGCTCGGGTCTTGTGTTGCGGCTCACAATCTGTCATTCTCGAATTACTGCTCAATGCTGAGCGGCAGGTGCTGCGGCGAGAGACAGCCGGGTGCCTCCACAGCTGAAAGGACGTAATGATGCGTTTTAAGAAGGCAGCCGTTGCAGCCGTCATAGCTGCCGGTCTTGCGCTGGCTGGTTGCGGCGGTGGTGGCGGTGGCACGGCCCAAACGGCCCCCAGCCTCATTGTCGGCAACATCATCCCGCCGCAGACATTTGAGGCGCGGAACCTTAACTGGGGCAACCAGTCCATCTATTTCCAGGCCGTCTACGACAGCCTCCTCAAGCCCTCCCCGAACGGCAAGGACGTGGAGCCCCACCTGGCCACGGAGTGGGAGTACAACGAGGACAAGACCGTCCTGACTCTGAAACTGCGTGATGACGTCACCTTCACCGACGGCACCAAGTTCACAGCCGAGGTAGCAGCGCAGAACCTGCTCCGCTTCCGCGACGGCACCTCACCGCAGCGCAGCAAGATCGTCGATCTTGCCGACGCCAGCGCGCAGGATGAGACAACGCTCGAGATCAAACTCAAGCAGGCCAATCCTGCCTTCCTGATCTACCTTGCCCAGGCCGCCGGCATGCAGGGAAGCCCGGCCGCCTTCGACAAGCCGGACGTACAGACCAACCCGGTCGGTTCCGGACCGTACACCCTCAATACCGGCCAGACTGTTGTGGGCACCTCATACAAGTTCGATAAGAACCCCAACTACTGGAACCCGGATGCGGTTAGGTACGACTCCCTGACCGTCAATGTCTACAACGATGCCACGTCGCTGTTGAACGCCCTGCGCGGCAAGCAGCTTGACGCGTCCGCGATCAACGATGTCAGCATCATCCCGCAGGTGAAGGCGGCCGGCTTCACCGACAACGGCAGCAACCTGAATTTTGCCGGTCTCATGCTGTTCGACAGGGCAGGTGAGAGCAACCCGGCCCTGGGCAAGGTAGAAGTACGGCAGGCAATCAACCACGCAGTTGACCGGGATGCCTTCCTCAAGGTCGTCGGCCAAGGCTTCGGTGAGGTGACCGGACAGGTTTTCCGCGAGGACTCCCCGGCCTATGACGAGGAGCTCAACGACAAGTACAACTATGACCCCGCCAAGGCCAAGGAGCTCCTGAGCAAGGCCGGCTACCCCGATGGCTTTGAACTGACAATTCCGACATCTCCGGGCTTCCCCAAGCAGATGTGGCCGCTGCTGCAGCAGCAGCTTGGCGATGTGGGTATCAAGGTCTCCTACGTCGATGTCGGACAGAACATCATCGCCGACCTGCAGGGTAAGAAGTACGGCGTTTCCTACTTCACGCTTCAGCGTGATGCCAACGAGTGGCAGCTCATCAGCAACCTCATTGCCCCCACAGCGACCTGGAACACCTTCAAGTACCAGGACCCGAAGGTCGATGAGCTGATCGCGACCGTCCGCACCGCCGAGGGCGGGGACCGGGAGGAAGCGCTTAAGGAGCTCAACGAGTATGTGGTGGACCAGGCATGGTTCGCCCCCTGGTACGCGCCGACGAACTTCTTCGTCACCGACGCGGAAACGCAGGTTGAGCTCAATCAGGGGAACGCCTGGCCGAACCTCTGGAACATCACCCCCAAGGCCTAGGCCTTCTGCCGGGGGTCTTGAAGTAGGCCCCCGGCAGAACCTTAACCAATCGAGAGATCACATCATGATTGCATTCATTGTGAGAAGGCTGCTCACAGGCCTTGTGCTGTTGGCGGCCATCACCACCTTTGGATTCACCCTCCTCTACCTCGGTGGCGGGGACATTGCCCGGAAGATCCTCGGCGAAAACGCCGATGAACAGACCGTTGCACAAAAGGCTGCCGAGCTCGGACTGGACCGGCCGGTCCTGGTCCAGTACGGCGACTGGGTTTCCAACGCCCTCACCGGAAACCTTGGGGCGTCTTGGTTCAGCGGCCAGCCGGTCAGCGAGGCGATCATCTCGCGCCTGTCCGTCACCCTGTCCCTCGTCACCGGGGCTGTCATCATCATCGCCATCGTCTCGGTGGTGCTGGGAGTGCTCGCAGCGACCAAGCGCGGCTGGGTTGACCGCGTAGCCCAAGTGATCTCCCTGCTGGGCTTCGCCATTCCCGGCTTCCTTTTCGCCGTCGGCCTGGTCCTGCTCTTTGCCCTGACCTTCCGCTGGTTTGACCCCACCGGTTACGTAGCCTTCACCACTTCACCCTCGGGCTGGGTGAAGACAGTGACACTGCCGGTCGTCGCACTGGCCCTGGGCGGCATCGCTGCCGTGTCCCAGCAGATCCGCGGTTCAGTAATGGACGCCCTCCGCAACGACTACGTCCGTACCCTTCGCAGCCGCGGCATCCCCATCCGGCGCGTCATCCTCAAGCATGTGCTCCGCAACGCTGCCGGCCCGGCCCTTGCGGTCCTCGCGGTGTACTTCGTTGGCCTGATGGGCGGGGCCGTGATTGTGGAGCAGGTCTTCGCGATCCCGGGACTCGGACAGGTCGCTGTTCAGGCCACCGCCCAAGGTGACATTCCGCTGGTGATGGGCCTGCTGGTTGCCACCGGGGTTATTGTCATCGTTTTCAATCTCCTGGTCGACCTCGCCCAGGGCTGGCTCAACCCGAAAGTGCGCCTGTCATGACCACTCCCGCACACACCACAGACCCGCAGATCGTGGTCGCCCCCCACGAGGCGGGCAAGGTCTCCCTCTTCCGCAGGATCCTGCACAATCCGCTTGGCCTGGCGTCGCTGGCGTTCCTGGCCATCGCCATCTTCTGCGCAGTTTTCGCGCAGGTGCTGGCCCCGCACGATCCCAACACCTCCGACATCCAGAACGTCCTCGCCCCTCCAAGCGCAGGGAACCCGCTCGGCACGGACGGCGCAGGCCGCGACGTCCTTTCACGGCTGCTCTTCGGTGCTCAGTTCAGCCTGGCCGGTGCGTTGGTTGCGCTCCTGACCGCCATGGTCATCGGCGTCACCGGCGGCCTGCTGGCGGGGTACTTCGGCAAATGGATTGACAACGGCTGGACCTGGCTCATCTCCCTGCTGATGGCACTGCCGAATATTATCGTCCTGCTGGCCGCCCGTGCGGTCGTCGGTCCCTCCCTCTGGGCGGCGATGCTGATCTTCGGGGCTCTGCTCTCCCCGGCATTTTTCCGCCTCGTTTACGCCTCGGTCACCGCCGTGCGCAACGAGCTCTATGTTGACGCAGCACGGGTCTCGGGCCTCAGCGACGCCCGGATCATCGCGGTCCACATTTTGTCGGTCGTCCGCGCCCCCATCGTTATTCAGTCCGCGATCGTTGGCGGCATTGCTCTGGCAGTCCAGTCCGGACTGGAGTTCCTCGGACTGGGCGACATCAACGTCCCCACCTGGGGCTCAATGCTCAGCGACGGCTTCACCAACCTCTACACCTCCCCGCTGCTCATCCTCTGGCCAGCACTGGCGATCGCCCTGACACTGATCTTCCTGACCCTGCTGGCCAACAGCCTCCGTGACGAGCTTGAACACTCCAACGCACCCCGCAAGCAGAACCGGAGAAAGACGGCGGCTGCAGCTGCTGCGGCTGCTGCGGCGGCGGCAGCGCCAGATGAGGTCATACGGCACGAAGAGATGGCCGCTCCTGAAGGGGACGTCGTCCTGGAAGTGACCAACCTTTCCGTTGGATACCCCACCCCGGACGGCGGAACCAAGAAGGTCGTCAATGACGTCTCCCTTACCGTGCGCAGGGGCGAAGTGCACGGTCTTGTCGGTGAGTCAGGTTCGGGAAAGACGCAGACAGCGTGGGCCATCCTGCGGCTGCTCCCTGAGGACGGGAAGATCGTCGGGGGATCAATCCACTTCCAAGGCAAGGACCTTGCGAAGCTCTCCGAGCGGGAAATGGAGAAAATCCGCGGGCGCAGCATCGCCTACATCCCCCAGGAGCCCATGTCCAACCTCGACCCGTCATTCACGATCGGCAGCCAGCTTGTCGAACCCATGCAGATCTGCCTGGGCATCTCGGCCAAGGAAGCCAAGGAACGCGCCTTGGGACTGTTGGCAAGGGTAGGCATCCCCAATCCCGAACGCACGTTCGCCGCCTACCCGCACGAGGTCTCCGGCGGCATGGCCCAGCGCGTCCTCATCGCGGGCGCCATCTCGTGCAATCCCGACCTGCTGATCGCCGACGAGCCCACCACTGCTCTGGACGTCACCGTCCAGGCCGAGGTATTGGATCTCCTGCGCGACCTGCAGTCGGAGTTCCATATGGCGGTGGTCCTGGTGACGCACAATTTCGGAGTCGTCGCCGACCTCTGCGACCGGGTTTCCGTCATGCGGCTCGGACGAATAGTGGAAACCGGACCCACCCGGCCGATCTTCACTTCCCCCCGTCACCCCTACACCCAGGAGCTCCTCGGCGCCATTCTCAGCGAGGCCGAACCCCGAGGTCCGCTCGTTGCTGCCGGAAGCCCGGCCAGCCCGTCCCCGAAGGGAGCAGTCCAATGAGTGAGCTTCTGCTGGACATCCAGAACGTCACGGTCGAATATCCCGGCCACGGTTTTCGTGGCAAACCCTTCCGCGCGCTGCACAGTGTCTCGCTCGACGTCCAGAAGGGCGAGTGCGTCGGCCTGGTCGGCGAGTCCGGATCCGGCAAAACAACCCTGGGCCGTGCCGTCCTCGGCTTGGCTCCCGTTACCGAGGGAAAGGTGCTGTTCCGCGGAGAGGACATCGCGCACGCCAGCCGAGCCGACCGCCGTCGGCTGGCCGCCGACATCCAGGTGGTCTTTCAGGACCCCTACACCTCCCTGAACCCGTCCCTGACCGTCGAGCAGATCCTGTCCGAGCCGCTCACGGTCCGCAAGGTCCCCAAGGCTGAATCTTCCCAGCGGATAAAAGACCTTTTCGAGATGGTCCGCCTCCCCGCAGATGCCGGGAGCCGCCTGCCGCGCGAATTCTCAGGGGGCCAGCGCCAGCGCATCGCCATCGCCCGGGCGCTGGCACTGAAACCCGCGCTGATCGTCTGTGATGAACCGGTTTCAGCCCTGGACCTCTCGACGCAGGCCCGGGTGCTGGACCTGTTCAAGGACATCCAGGAGCAGACCCGCGTCGCCTACCTTTTCGTCTCCCACGACCTGGAGGTAGTGCGCCACATCAGCCACCGGGTTGCGGTTATGTACCGCGGGGAAATTGTGGAATTCGGCGACGGCGACCAGGTCACCAGCCGCCCCCAGCACCCCTACACCCAGCGGCTCTTCTACGCTGCACCGGTAGCTGACCCTGACGCCCAGGCCCGCCGTCGGGAAGAACGCCGTCAGCTCCTCGCAACCCAGAATGCCTAGTGGAGTGCCGCCAATGGAAAAGGCGAACATGCTCGGGGCCGGACACAGGGGTTTTGCCCGGAGCGTTCCGGCCGGGAGGCTGCTGGACAGCGCGCAACCAGAGGCACATGAAGGAGCGCACTGATGAGCGGAACAATCGTTGTCGGCGTGGACGGCAGTGGAACAGCGAAGAAGGCTGCCGAACGTGCCCGGGATCTGGCCGTAGCCCTGGGAGCCACTCTTCACGTGGTGTCCGCCTTCGACAGTGATCGCACCGGAACCTTCGGGACCGGGAGTGACCAAGTAGTGGTCTCCGACGCTGACAGTGCGGAAAACGTGGCCAGACTCGTCGCCAACTCCCTGGGAGGGGCAACAACCGTGACCCATGCAGCCGCCCGAGGCAAGGCAGCCGAGGCACTCATCAAAGAGGCGGAACGCGTGAACGCCCGAATGATCGTGGTGGGAAACCGAAGGATGCAGGGTGTAGGCCGGGTGCTGGGCAGCATAGCCAACAGCGTGGCTCACAATGCTCCCTGCGATGTCTACATCGCCAACACGTACGGCACCGACTAGGCCTGTCCATGCGCAACGAATCAAAGGAAACAGCGTGACAAATATTCTCCTGATCACGGCCGACGATATGGACGGAAACACCCCCGGCTCCTTCGGCGGCCCGGAAGACGCCACCCCGCACCTGGACAGACTCGCCGCCGACGGAATGACCTTCCATCGCGGGCATGTCCCGGCGGCCGTATGTCAGCCCAGCCGTTCGGCGCTGATGACGGGGCTGTGGCCGCACCGAAACGGCGCCGAAGGCTTCGAACCGATCAATGACGGCATCGGCGTGATTACCGATCAGCTCAAGGACGCCGGGTACACGGTGGGAATCCTCGGCAAGGTCGGACACATCCAGCCTGTGGAACGGTTCGGGTGGGATATGGCAGCCGATATGCGCCAGCTGGGCCTGGGACGGAACCCGGAAGCCTACGGCAGCCGGGCCGAAGAATTCATGACGGGGGCAGCACGGGAAGGGCGCCCCTGGTTTCTTATGGCTAATGCCCACGACCCCCACCGCCCGTTCCATGGCAGCGAGCAGGAGCGCGAGTTCTGGAGCGATCAGGAACGCAGCGAATACCCGGAGCCGTCCAAGGTGTTCTCTGCCGATGAGGTGGACGTCCCCAACTTCCTTCCGGATCTACCCGGCGTCCGCGCGGAATATGCCCAGTACCTGAGCTCCTCCCGGCGCTGCGATGACGTCGTGGGGGCGGTGCTCGCTGCACTGGAACGTACGGGGGCTGCGGAGGAGACGCTTGTCATCTTCATATCGGACAACGGAATGGCCTTCCCCTTCGCGAAAGCGAATTGCTACCTCCGCAGTACACTGACTCCGCTCATCATCCGCTGGCCCGGTGTGACCACTCCCGGTAGCAGCAACGACGACGCCTTCGTCAACATGCTGGACCTCTTTCCCACCTTCTGCGACGCCGCAGGGGTACCCGTCCCGGAGGGCATTGACGGGAAATCCCTCACACCCCTTCTCGCCGGCGGGGAGGAACAAGGCCGCGACGAAGTCTTCACGGTCTTCCATGAAACGTCAGCCAAACAACGCTTTGAGATGCGCTGTGTCCAGGACGCCCGCTACGGCTACATTTGGAACGGCTGGGCAGACGGCACCATGCAATACCGTGCCGAGAACATGTGGGGGCTGTCCTGGCCTGCCATGCTGCAGGCAGCGGAGCACGACGAGGCGATTCGACAGCGTGCTGACTTCTACCTCACACGCGCACCTGAGGAGCTTTACGACCTCTCCCTCGATCCGGGATGCCTGAACAACCTGGCACAGGACCCGGCGCTGGCGCCCATCCTCGGCACGAAAAGAAACACCCTGGCCGCTTGGATGACCAGCACCGGAGATCCGCTGGCACCGGACTTCCGCTCAACAGTCGGATCAGCAAACGAATTGACGGGCTCTCCCAACCCATGAAATCCCCAAACGTGGTCTGGATTTCCACACACGACATCAACCCGGACCTTGGATGCTATGCCGGGGTATGGCCTGGGGCAGAGTACGCTCTGACCCCAAACCTGGATCGACTCGCAGCGGACGGCGCACGGTTTGACCACGCCTTCGCCGCTGCACCCGTGTGCGCGCCCGCCCGTTCGGCAATCGTGACTGGATGCTTCCCCACTGCCATCGGCACCATGCACATGCGAACCAAGGCTGTCCCGCCCGCGGAAGTGAAGCTGTTACCGGAGTACTTCCGGCAGGCAGGCTACTACTGCACGAACAATTCATTCACCGACTTCCAAGTCGACGTGCCGCCCACCGCTTTCGATGACTGCAGCCCAACTGCGCACTGGCGCAATCGGCCGGACGAGGATACTCCCTTCTTCGCAGCGTTCCACGGCATGATCACCCACGAGTCACAGATTTACCTCGATGACGACTCCTTCGAGGCTGCCACCACCCACGTTGCCGCCGGACACCGGCACAAACAGTCAACCGCCCCGCTGCCCCCTTACTATCCAGAGACGGACACCTTCCGGAAGGCCTGGGCGAGATACGCGGACCTGATCACCGAGATGGACCACTGGGTAGGGGGGATCCTCGAGCAACTGGAGGAAGATGACCTGTCCGAGGACACCATAGTGGTCTTTTGGAGCGACCACGGCAGAGGGATGCCACGGGCCAAACGCTGGGCCACCGAAGCGGGACTGCGGGTACCCCTGCTCATCCGCTGGCCAGGCCGCATTGACCCCGGCACTGTCAGGACTCACCTCGTCCACACCATGGATCTGGCTCCCAGCATGCTTGAAGTCTGCGCGATGCCGATCCCGGCACACATGCATGGAAAGCCGCTGTTCGGGCTGGACGGAAGCTTCAACGACGACCACAACGCCTACGTCTACTCCGGGCGCGACCGGATGGATGAGTCAGAAGACACCTCCCGGACCGTTCGCGACGGACGGTACCGCTATGTCAGGAATTTCCACCCGGACCGCTCACCGATGCCGCACATCGATTACCCGGACCACACTGCCACCTGGTCTGAGCTCCGTCGACTGGCTGGGGAGGAAGCACGGCAACTCGCATGCGGGGAACAGCCCAACCTCCTGACCGAACTCCAGCGCAGCCTTGTCGCCGCGACCAAGCCCGAAGAAGAACTCTACGACCTCACCCGGGACCCCCACGAAACCCACAATCTCGCCCGGGACCCAGAACATTCCGAAGAGCTGGCTCGGCTGAGGGGAGCACTTCAGGCATGGCAGGACGGGTTTGGAGATCTTGGCATGTTGCCCGAACGGCAGCTAAGGGAAGGCTGGCGGCCCAATGGTAAGGCACCCGTAACCGCAACGCCATCTGTTTCAATAACTGCAAAGGGTGTGGCCGCCCGCTGCATGACGCCGGGCGCCTCAATTGGCTGGACCTCCGCCCCGCCGGGAAATCCCAAAGAGCCTAGGAAACTCATGGAAAGAGTCACAGGAAGCCCCGAGGAGGACGGCCGCACCTGGCACCTCTACAAAGGACCTGTGTCCGTCCGGAATACCGGGAATCTGCGGTTCAAAGCATGGCGTCTCGGCTTCCGGCCCAGCGAAGAAAGTCGGATCACAGTGCCAGTGGAGACAGCCAACACCGGCGCACATTGACAGCACCTCGAAGCGACACAAGAACAACGGCCACTTCCACCGGCCTTAACGACCCGCAGTGAAAGAAGGAAACAATGGAGACCCTGACCGTAGACCAGCGCATCGAAGCACTGGTACAGGAGCTGACTTTGGAAGAGAAAGTCCAGCTCCTGACCGGGCGCGATTTCTGGACAACCAGGCCGATGGAGAAGATCGGCCTCCGCCGGATGGTCGTCTCTGACGGCCCCTCGGGCGTCCGGGGTGAGGTGTGGGACGAGCGCCAGCCGTCTATGAACTTTCCGTCTGCGACCGCTATCAGCTCATCCTGGGATCCGGCTATTGCTGACCGGCTGGGTGCCGCGTCCGCTGTCGAGGCCCGCCGCAAGGGCGTCGACGTCGTGCTCGGTCCCACAATTAACCTTCACCGTTCGCCCCTGGGCGGCCGGCACTTTGAGGCGTTCAGTGAGGACCCGGTCCTGACGGCGGAACTTGCCGCGGCCTACGTTTCCGGGGCGCAGCGCAACGGTGTCGGCGCCACTCCCAAGCACTATGTGGCCAATGATTCAGAAACGGACCGTTTCACCGTGGACGTGAAGGTGGGGGAGCGGCCGCTGCGTGAGCTGTACCTGCTCGCGTTCGAGAAGGCCATTGTCGAGTCGAAGGCCTGGGCGGTGATGAGCGCCTACAACTCGATCAACGGCGCCACCGCCACCGAAAACGAGCTCCTGGAAACCCCGTTAAACAGCGAATGGGGCTTCGATGGCGTGGTCATCAGCGACTGGACCGCAGTCAGGAGCATCAACAGCGCCCGGCATTCCCAGGATCTGGTCATGCCTGGACCCGAAGGCCCCTGGGGCGAAGCCCTGGTCGCGGCAGTCAAAGCCGGGGAAGTGGAGGAGGCGGGCATCGACCGGAAGGTCCTGCGGATCCTGCAACTCGCTGCCCGGGTCGGTGCCCTCAAAGGATTCGACGCCGTTGGGCTGCAGGAAGCGGACAGGGAAGACCCCATCGCGTTCGCCCGGGAAGCCTCCGCCGCCGGAACCGTGATGGTGAAGAACGACGGCGTCCTGCCCCTGGACCGGTCCGCAGTGAAGACAGTCGCGGTCATCGGTCATAACGCCCGCTACGCGCGCACCCAGGGTGGCGGCTCCGCCACCGTTGTCCCCGAAAAGATCGTGACCCCCCTGGAGGGTATCCGGGAAGTGTTTGGCGCCGACAAGGTGACCTACAGTGTGGGCGCGGTTGTGCAGGAAGGCATCGCCGAACTGCCGCTCGAACAGATCACCAACCCTGTCACCGGAGCGCCCGGGATGCGGGTGCGCTTCCTCGACGCGAACGGTGAAGAGCTTTTCGCGGAGGACCGCAGAGCCACAGCATTAGTCTGGTTCGGCGGGGATGCCCCGATCATAGCCTCGTCGATGGTGCAGTTCGAAACCGTTTATACGCCAGAGGAGACGGGCAGCATCAGGCTGGGCTTTTCCACTGCCGGCAACGGCCGGATATTCGTGAACGGGGAACTGCGGCACGAGGCCAACATCGTGCCCGAGGGAACAGACCTCGGTGCCGCCTTCCTGGCCCCGCCCTCGGCGTCCGTGAACGTCCCGGTCGCAGCAGGCGTCCCGCTCCGGCTGCGCGTGGAGTTGGACACAGCAGACCGTACAGGTTCACTGGCCAACGCCCTGAGCATCACCATCGGCACTGAAGCCGACGATTCCAACCCGCAAGCCCTGATCACTGAGGCTGCTGAAGCCGCGCAGGCTGCCGACATCGCCGTCGTCGTGGTCGGCACCAACTCCCGGGTCGAATCCGAAGGCTACGACCGGACCACCCTCGAACTGCCCGGCTTGCAGGACCGCCTGGTCCACGCAGTCGCCGCCGCCAACCCCCGCACCGTGGTCATCGTCAACTCCGGTTCACCGGTCCTGCTGCCGTGGCGTAACGAGGTCGCTGCGACACTGATCGGCTACTTCGGCGGCCAGGAATTCGGCCACGCACTCACCGACATCCTCACCGGCGCCACCGAACCCGGCGGCAGGCTCCCCACCACCTGGCCCGGCACCCAGGAAGACGTGCCCGTCATCAACGTAACCCCCGACGCCGACGGGAAGCTCACCTACGATGAAGGCATCCACATCGGCTACCGCGCATGGCTCAAAGCCGGCACGGCACCGGCCTACGGGTTCGGCCACGGTCTCGGCTACACCGACTGGACCCTGGATACTGCCGACGCCCCCTCGCAAGCGGCCCCGGGCGCCGTCGTCCCGCTTGCCGTACGTCTGACCAACACTGGTAAAAGAGCTGGCAAGAACGTGGTCCAGGTGTATGCCGAAAAGCCAGGTTCCGCGGTCGACCGCCCTGTCCGTTGGCTCGTCGCGTCCATCCCTGTGTGGGCTGAACCAGGCGAAACCGTCACGGCTGACCTGGATCTTCCCACGCGGCTGCTCGCCTACTGGGACAACGGCTGGACCTACGAACCCGGCGACTACATCCTCCGCATCGGCACGTCGGTCACGGATCTCCCCCTAACGGCACGAGTGGGCCTTGGGCAAGGCGACCGGTAAACGCAGCGGGGAACCAGCGATGGAAGTGATGAACAAAACAGTGTCCACTCAGCGTCCTGCCAGCCACGAACCTGACCGGAACAAGCGACTGCCAGGCATGGTGGAAGTCAACGTGCACAGCGCCGCCGAAGTAGATCCCGCTTTGGACGAGGCTATTGCGCTAATCAGGGAAACTGCGGCGCATCACCGAATGGGCATCCTCGTCACCCGCACCGGTGCCGGCAGCTACATCGTCCGGGCCCATCCCGCCGTTCCCTACGGCCTGCTCCGGAAACAGCATGGATGAACGAAGTACCCGCCGCGCATCGAGGCACCCGTGCTGGATGCGCGCCTGACGGTCGGACCAAAGTCCGTCGCGGACGTAAAGCAACTACAGATAAGAAAAGGAAGAAAATGTCGAAGACGAACATCATCTTCATCATGTCCGACGACCACGCTGCGCACGCGATCTCGGCCTATGGCAGCCGTGTCAACGCGACCCCCCAACTGGACCGCATCGCCCAGGGCGGCATGCGCCTGGACTCGGTGTACTGCACAAACTCGATCTGCAGCCCGTCACGGGCGAGCATCCTCACCGGGACCTACAGCCACATCAATGGCGTGTCATCGATCTGGACCGAGATGGACTACCGGGTACCCACGTTCGTGGACGTGCTGCACGCGGACGGATACAAAACCGCGCTATTTGGAAAGTGGCATCTGGGGGAGCACGGGAAAGCTCTGCCTCGGGGGTTTGATGCCTGGAAGATCTTTCCCGGGCAGGGCGACTACATCAACCCGGAGATGATCGATGCGAGTGGCAGTGCGACCGTGGCGGGATATGCGACAGACATTGTTACTGACCTGTCCATCGACTGGCTGGACGGGCTGGACGGCGAGGAACCGTTCTGCATGCTTGTCCACCACAAGGCACCGCACCGTCCGTGGATCCCCGACGAGAAACACAAGCACCTCTACGCGGACGGTCAGATACCGGAGCCGGAAACCTTCTTCGACGATTACGCCACCCGCAGCCAGGCCGTCCGCGGCGTGCACATGACCATCGCAGACGACATGGGCGCCGACGACTTGAAGACAGAGGTCCCGGAGGAACTGCGGGGGCCCGAGAACCGAGAAGCGCGGATGCGATGGAAGTACCAGATCTACATGCGCGACTACCTACAGTGCATTCAGTCCATCGACGAAAACGTCGGCCGCCTGCTCGACCACCTCGCGGACCGCGGACTCGCGGAGAATACGTTGGTGGTCTACACCTCAGATCAAGGGTTCTTTCTCGGTGACCACGGATGGTTCGACAAGAGGCTGATGTTCGATCAGTCACTGCAGATGCCTATGCTGATGAGATGGCCGGCGGAAATCACTGCTGGCAGCCGCTGTGAAGCGATCATCACCAACGTCGATTTCGCCGCCACGTTCCTGGACATCTGCGGTATCAACGCCGCCGATGCTCTTCCTACATCACAGGGCCGCAGTTTCCGCCCCCTGTTGCGCGGGGAGGAAATCGATGACTGGCCGGATGCCGCTTACTACCGGTACTGGGAACACGACGACCCCATCCACGAAGCCCCCGCCCACTACGGCATCCGCACCGCCGACTACAAGCTCATCCACTACTATGGTGCAGGTCTGGGCGTCCCCGGCGCCTCCGGACGTGAATTCGAAGCCGAGTGGGAACTGTACGACCTCCGGGAGGACCCCACAGAGGTCCGCAACGTAGCCGACGACCCCAACTACGCGGAAATTCGCGCCGAGCTCGAACAGAAGCTTGCCGAGTACCAGCATCACTACCGGGATGAGCCCTATACCGGGCCCGGTACTTCGCATCCGGAGTGGGGTCCCCATGACGCGCACATGCTCGAGCGCGTCGGAACATACGTTCAAGCTCTCCGGGCATCGAGTTGAGGAAAGGCGTGCATCAGCTGCGACGTCGTCAGTAGTAGTAGTAGTAGGTCATCCCGGCGAGGCCTGCCTGACGTGACGAAACGTCGCCTACTTCCGGCAAGTGCGTGACCAAGCAACGGCATTCGCCGCGGAGACAGGCGCCGCAGGATGAATTCAGTTAAGGCCGGAATGATTCGCCACCAGTCTGGCTGGCCGACGTGGAGGTTCGTCAGGAATCAACCGCGGCTGGTTTCGGTCGAGGAATCACCTGGTGAAGCCAAAAAACAGGGGGTGGACATTGTCCACACCCTGCGCCTCGGAACGGGCGGTACTGCGGTCGAACTGCTCCGTATTCCGCATGTTTCCGGGGCTTCCCAGTGTTTGCAGGCTTGGAAGACAGTTCGAGTCCCACCTCGGGCACAGTGTTTCGGCAGGTCAGTGCCTTTTTCCAAGTTCCGTTCGACGACGCTGCGGGCTTTGTAGTCCTCTTTGTCGAAGGCCGGAGGCCTGCCTCCCGTGGACCCGCGCCGCTTCCGGTGGCCCGATCTGGTCAGATGGTTGCGGGATGACAGCGGTGATGCCGCGGTCGCGCGAGTGGGTCCGGATTGCCTTGGATGAGTAGGCCTTGTCACCGCGGACACGGTCCGGGCGGGTGCGTGGCCTGCCCTTGCCATCGACCAGGGCGTGAATCCTGGTACTCAGTCCGCCGCGGAACGGCCAATGGCATGATCATCCGGTTCACCAAACAGATTCATGTAATTCGACCGGTCCCCCTGTGACGCGCGGAAGATTGGTGCCGTGCTGGTGGGCGCGGTTGACCATCGAGTCCACCGAAATTGACCAGTCCGCTTCGCCTTGAGCGTCTGCGACCGTTAGCAGCCCGGCCAGGATCCTGTCCCAGGTACCGTCACGCTGTAGCGGCGGTGCCGCTTCCAGATCGTCTGCCATGCCCGAATTCGGCAGGCACGTCAGGCCAGGCGATCCCGCACCGGTACCGGTAAATGATGCCTTCCACCACGGCCGGTCATCCCGGAACGGACGACCGCGGCGGCCATCAGAAGCCGCCAGCAACGGCTGAATACGGGCCCACTGACCATCAGTCAGAACAGAAGTACGAGACACCCGTCCAGCATCCCGAACAACTAACCCAGGCTTTAGGAGACACGCCCTAGTTCCTCGTTGGGTCTAGGAACCACGTGGTAGCCCTCGGATGCCGTTGCCCCAATGATGGGATACCCAATGACGCCCACCCGTCCGCCGTTACGGCAGTAACGGTCAAGTTCTGCCGCCAGTTGGGCGTTGCTTCCCTGGTCCTGCTGCCGGCTGGATCGTGAGCCGGCAATGACGATGGAATCCGCCCGATGGGCCGCGAACGCCCGCGACGGCGGCGCATTCAACGTCTGGTGTGCCGTCGGTGGTTGCCAGCAGGACCCTCTTTTGTTGCTCACGCGCGGCCTGCTGGACGCCGCAGGCTATGCCGGCAAAGTAGGGGTCGGCGATGTCGTGGCCGGGTTTCCTCATGGAGCCGTTGAGGACCCGCGAGGCGGTGGAGAGTGAAACGCCTGCCGCGTGGGCGACTTCCGAGAGCGTGCTCACCGCCATGGGTTGCTCTTCCTGGCTTTATGCCGGTTGGTGCGGGGGCGTTCGAGTCTGGACGAGCAAGGGGCTGTGGTCATTGATGAAAATGACCACAGCCCACGATTCACAGCTCTTTTGCGTCTGCCTAGACGGCAGTCTCGTGTTCGTGGGTCCTGGCGTAGACCGGCCTTGTGGTGGGCCGCGACGTTTGCGGGGTCGTCGACGGCGTCCTTGATGCTGTCCAGGTCACGACCAATGGTTTCGGGCGTGAAGAAGATAGCGATTATAGTGATCACGGTCAGGAGTGACAGGTACGCGGCGATGGGTACCCAGGCACCCAGTCCTGCACCGTCAACCCCGGGGCCGCCGTCCGCGGTGACGACCAGGGAGATGATCCATGCGCCGAGGGGGTGCGACGCCACCAGAGATCACGGCGGAAATTTCTCGGGCGACGGACACTCCGAGGTAGCGCTGACGGGAGCCGAAGAGTTCGGACACGAAGGCGCTCTGGGATCCGAACATGCCCCAGGTGCCGATGCCGAGCGCGAGGGAGATAGCGAGTTCTGTATTGGATTGAAGAATGGACACTAGCGGTTTCTATCAGCCTCGTCCTGTTTAGGCGCCGATGACCTGCCTTCCGTCAAGCTACGTCTGGGCGCCGCGACACAAGGACGGCGCTGGCAGGGCAGCGTTCAGGTTGACCGAGGCCTCGAAGCTCCTGTCAGGTTGAGTTCCATGGAGCGGGAAGGCATCCGTGACGCGATCACTAATCCGCCCTTTGCCGATCATGGATATTCCATCAAGCTATCTGCCCTAACAGGTTAGGGAGGGGACGACTATTTTTCGTCCGGCCCCAAGTCCGGGCCGACCACAAACTGTACGTCCCGAGTGGAGCTGGCCTGGAGTTCGAGGATGGCGAGTTCGTTGTTGCCCTGTCGGATCAGTGGGCCGGGAACGTAGAGGGTACGTTGGGGGCCGCGGCTCCAGTAGCGGCCCAGGTTGAATCCGTTGATGAAGGCGTTGCCCTTTGTCCAGCCATCCAGCCGCAGGTACCGGTCGCCTGTCCCGTCGGCCTCAAATGTTGCGAAAGCCATGGATGGACCGGCCATACCGCCGCGCCCCACAAGCTCGCTGGCGGCGGCCCGGAAGGCGGCCAGCGACGAAAGGTCGACGGGCCGGATACTCCAGTCCAACACCTCATCCCCGTCCAGCAGCGCAGGTCCGATCAAACCTTTCGCTTCGCCGATGCGCAGCCCGTAGTTGACCCTGCCCTGGTCCTCGACGAGGATTTGCAGCAATCCGGCGTGAGGGAGGGCGATCGAACGCTCTTCGAGTTCGCGGCTCAGGGTGCCCAGCGGTGCTCCGTCGAGGAAGAACTGTGCCCTGTCCCGGACTTCACTGAAGGTGAGGACGCCGCCGCCGGTCAATTGTCGTTCGTAGAGGAAGAAGCCGCGGTACTGGCCGGTCACCTCGCTGACAGGAAGGGGCCCTGCCACTGCTACGGATTCCGGAAGCCCTGCCAGGACGTCCAGCAGTGAAACGCCGTCGGAGACGGACACCGTTGATTCCGCAGTGTCGACCCGTGGCGCGGGGACCTCCGTGGGGACCGGGAAGTGTTTTGCGATGACGTCCCGGAAGGCGAAGTACTTGTCGGTGGGGAAGCCGTCCTCAGAGAGGGGTGCGTCGTAGTCATAGGACGTGATGGTGGGTTCGTAGATGCCTTTGTCGTTGGCGCCGTTGGTGAAGCCGAAGTTGGTTCCGCCGTGGAACATGTAGATGTTCACGGACGCGCCGGCGGACAGCAGCGCGTCCAGTTCCGCGGCGGAGGCGCTGGCGTCGGTGGTGTGGTGGTAGGTTCCCCAGTTGTCGAACCAGCCGTTCCAGAATTCGGCGCACATCAGCGGCCCGGTGGGTTGCCGCTCCCGCAGAAACCCAAGCCGCTCCTCGGCGCGGGAGCCGAAGGTTCCGGTGTTGTGCAGCGCGGGCAGCGATCCGTCTTCGATCATGCTGCCAGACGGCTGGTCGCAGGTGAACAGCGGAACCTCCACGCCGGCGCGCTTCGCCTCGTCCACGAGGTGTTGCAGGTACGCCTTGTCGTTGCCGTAGGCGCCGTACTCGTTCTCGATCTGGAACAGGATGACCGGCCCGCCGCGGGTGATTTGGCGGTCCACCACGACGGGCAGCAGCTTGGCCATAAAGGCGTCGACGGCGGAGAGGTAGCCCGGTTCGCTGCTTCGGACGCCAATGGTTGGATCTGTGAAGAGCCAGGCAGGCAGGCCGCCGTTGTCCCACTCAGCGCAAATGTAGGGGCCAGGCCGGACGATTGCCCGCATCCCTTCTGACTGGACCAGGTCCAGGAACCTTCCGAGGTCGAGCCCTCCATCGAGGATAAAGGTGCCCGGCGTAGGCGAGTGTTCGTTCCACGGCACGTAGGTTTCGATGGTGTTCAGGCCCATCAGCCGGGCCTTGCGGATCCTGTCCGTCCACAGGTCAGGGTGGACCCGGAAGTAGTGGATGGCGCCGGACAGGATGCGGAAAGGTTCGCCGCTAAGCAAAAAGTCCTTGTCGCCAATCGCGAAAGTTTCCATCAATTCCTCAAGATGGTCAGGGCGAACGAAGCGCAGTGTGGAAGGCGTAGGCGGCGTTGCTCCAAACAACGAACAAAAGCGGAGCGGGCGCCAGTGCCACGCCGAGGACCGGCTGCACCAGGGCGGCCGCGGCGATGATGCCCAGGAGCACCAGCATGGCCACGCTCAGGTACCAGCGCTGGACCGACAGGTAGAGGGAAGCCTTCATCAGGCCTCGAAGGCCTGCCTCGGGGAGGAGTACGACGCCGGCAATCGCCATCACCGCGACGGTCACCGTGAGCGCCGCAACCACGGTTATCACCGGAACCAGCACGGCGGCCGCCGGCATGGACTGTACGATCACCAGATCCACCCCGAGAAACAGCAGCACTGCGACGGCAGCGAGCCCCAGCGGGGCTTCCCGCCGGAAGCTGCGCCGGTAACCGCGAAGGAACGCGGCAACCGGCTTGACCGCACCGCCGTCGTCGTTCAGTGCCTGGAAGGAGGCAAACAGGCCGGCGAGCGACGGCGGAACGGTGACCGAGAGCGCCAGGAAGAAGGGCCAGGCGGCGGTGGGGTCCGCCACCAGGGCCAGGCACAGCACCAGCGGGGCATTGGCCAGCGCCATCAGCACGTTTCCGGCCAGGAAGGTGTAGATGAAGCCGAAGATCCCGCCGAACGTCTCGAAGCCTGGGCTGGGGATGCGGCCTGCGAGGCCGCGCCGCTGCGTTGAGTGCTGTGCCACGGACGTCATCCTTTCATGCCGCTCGTGGCGATGCCCTGGATGAAGTACCGCTGGCCGATCAGGAAGATGATCAGGATGGGGAGCACGGAGATCACCGAACCGGTCATGATCATGGCGTACTCCGCGTCGAACTGGCCCACGAAGGACCGCAAGCCCAGCTGGACGGTCCACAACCGGTTGGACGTCAGGTAGATGAACGGGCCCATGTAGTCGTTCCACGTGTGCACGAACGTCAGCAGCGCCAGGCTGGCGAGGGCCGGCTTGGACAGGGGCAGGATCACCCGCGCCCAGATGCCGTATTCGCTGAGCCCGTCAATGCGGGCCGCCTCGCAGAGCTCGTCCGGAATGGTCATGTAGTACTGGCGCATCAGGAACACTCCGAATGCTCCGAACGCCTGGAGCAGGATCAGTGCGTTGAAGCTGTTGGTCAGGCCCAGGTTCTGCATCATGATGTACTGCGGCACCATATAGGCCTGCCAGGGCACGGCGATCGTACCTATGTACGCCAGGAACAGCACGTCCCGGCCGGGAAACCGGACCTTCGAGAAGCCGTAGGCGGCCAGGGACCCGGTGAGCACCTGGAGGCAGGTGATGATGACGGCCAGGTACAGGGAGTTCTGCAGGTACCCCATCATGGGGATGCGGGTCCAGATGTCCGTGTAGTTGCTCCACACGAACTCGGTGGGGATCCACTGGATGGGCACCGTGAGGACCTGGTTGTTCTCCTTCAGCGAGGAGGACAACATCCAGATGAACGGCACCATGAGTGCCACCACCAGGACGGCCAGCACGGCGTAAATGACCATGTCGGTGGTGCGCTTTTTCTGCTCCCGGAGGGAGCGCTTGCCTTGGTTGGAACCGGGCGTACGACGGCGGTCTTCCGCAGCGGGTGCCAGGCCGGTCCCGATGAACGGTGCCTCGGCCTTGAGGTCTTCGGCCATGTTGGTCATCAGCGTTCCCTCCGCTGTTGGATCTTGAACTGCAGGACGGTGACCGTCAGCACGATCAGGAAGAGCACCAGGGAGATTGCGGATGAGTAGCCGAACTTTCCTTCGCCGATGCCCTCCTGGTAGATGAGCTGGGACAGCACCGTGGTGGAGCGCCCCGGACCGCCGTTGGTCATCACCACGATCAGGTCGAACACCTTGAAGCTGGAGACCGTCAGCATGACCACAACAAAGAACGTGGTGGGCCGCAGGGAAGGGATGGTGACATTCCAGAAGCGCTGCCAGGCGCTGGCGCCGTCCACTTCCGCCGCTTCATAGAGCTCGCTGGGGATGGCCTGCAGGCCGGCCAGGTAGAGCACCATGTAGTAGCCCATGTCCCGCCAGACGCTGGTGATGATAACGGCAGGCATTGCCCAGTCCGAGCTGGAAGTCCAGCCCGGGGTTTCGGCGATGCCGATGGCGTTGAGGAACTGGTTGATGGGGCCGCTGTCCGGGCTGAAAAGCATGTTCCAGACGACAGCCACCGCCACCAGGGAGGTGATGTACGGGAAGAAGATGGCTACCCGGAAGAAGCCGATGCCCTTGAGTTTCCGGTTCAGCAGCATGGCCAGGACGAGTGCCAGGGCCATGGTGAGCGGAACGTGCCCCAGGGCGTAGACCGCGGTATTCCGCAGCGCCACCCAGAAGGTGTCGCTCTGGAACATCCGCTGGAAGTTCTCCAGGCCAACCCAGCGGGGCGCCGTGAACGAGGTCCACTCCATGAAGGAAAGGGCGAACGCGGCGAGGACGGGAACGAGGGTGAAGGCCAGAAATCCCAGGAAGTTCGGCAGGATGAACGTCCAGCCGATCAGTGTGTTGCGCCGGGCCTGCTTCCGGTTGCCCCGGCTGATGACAGCCGGGGCCGGAGTGATTGTCTTAGTCGCCATGATGGGTTTTTACTGACCGAGGACTTCGCTCTTGACGCGCTTGCCCATCTCGGTGATGCCGTCACTGACAGAGCGTTCGCCCACCATGATGAGGTCATGCTCCTGGCTGAGGATCTTGTCCGTGGCTGCGGACTTGTCGCTGACCGGCATCTCAAGGGCGGTTTCATCCGGCGCGAAGGCCTTCTTTGACAAGTCGTCCGTGGGCAGGCCCTCGAGCTGGAAATAGGTCTCCGTCACGGCGTCGTTCTGCAGCGCGGGGACCACACCAATCTTGGAAACGGCCTTGGCCCCTTCTTCACCGGCTGCCCATTCGATGAACTTCCGGGCTTCCTCGGAGTGCACGGCGTTCTTGTTGACGGCGAAGGCCGTGGGGGAACCAAAGGTGCTGATCTTGCCGTTGGACTCCTTCTGCGGCAGCGGGGCCAGGCCCCAGTCCACGTTGGTCTTGCCGTCCCTCTTGGCCTGCAGGACCCCCGCGATGTACCAGGTTCCCATCGGCATCATGGCGGTCTGGCCGGTTTCGAACATGGTGCGGTAGCTCATCTTCTGGCTCTTGGCGGTACTAAAGTCCAGGG
The DNA here is from genome assembly GCF_059090105.1 of Arthrobacter sp. K410C. Lineage (NCBI taxonomy): Bacteria > Bacillati > Actinomycetota > Actinomycetes > Micrococcales > Micrococcaceae > Arthrobacter > Arthrobacter sp. K410C. The sequence goes on along the minus strand of NZ_JBNHFJ010000016.1, from coordinate 23,805 downwards.
TGGCACCGCTCATCTGCAGTTCCAGGGCGGTGCTGTACTGGTCTTCGAAGAAGCTGTACTCGCCGCTGATCTGGTCACCGTTGTTCTGTGCGGCCGCGATGGCCTGCACCACCGATCGCCAAATGTGGTGGTAAGTGCCGTAGACAGTTTTGCCGTCAGCCTTGGTGGTCAGCTTCCTGGCAAGCTCGGTGTACTCGTCCCAGGTCAGGTCCGCCGGGTTTTCCACGCCTGCCGCCTTGAGCAGGTCCTTGTTGTAATACAGCAGCCAGAAGTCCTGCCGGTATGGCGCCGCGTAGTACTTGCCGCCAATGTCGAAGGCGTCCAGGCCGGCGAGGTCCTCCTTGCCGATGCTGTCCACCACGCCGTTGATTTCCTGAAGCTGGCCGTTGCTGGCGTACCGGGCATACTCGGTGACGTTCTTCATGGTCAAGACGTCGGTGGTGTCCCCGCCGGCCAGCATGGTGGTGACCTTCTGGGAGTAGTCATCCGCCAGGATGTCCACTGGTTCAATATCGATGTCCGGGTTGGCGGCCTCGTAGCCGTCGAACAGTGCCTTGAATTCGGGGGTTCCCTCGTAGTTCCAGACTGATACTGTCAGGCGGGTCTTGCCGTCCTGGCTCTGGGGTTCAGCGGGCCCGGCCGCGCCGGCGCAGCCGGACAGGCCGAGTCCTGCTGTCACTGCCAGGGCGATGGCGGCGAGGGTTGTGCGCTTCATTGCGTTCTCCTTTGTAAGGTTTCAAGCCGGCCACAGCTGCGGCCGGGTTTTGTTAGGCGCTGAGTGAGAGGTCTTCGGAGACCACCTGCGCCACGAGCTTCTGTCCGGTCAGGTAGCGTTCCAGGTCGTTCAGGGCGGCATCGGACATCCGCCGGGTTTCGGTGCCAAGGGAGCCTGCGATGTGGGGAGTGATCACCACGTTGGGCAGGTTGTAGAGCACCGAGTCACCCGGAAGCGGTTCGGGTTCGGTGACGTCCAGCAGGGCCTGGATACGTCCGGTGGCGCATTCGGCCTCCAGAGCTTTGGTGTCGACCAGGGAGCCCCGGGCTGTGTTGATCAGGGTGGCGTGGTCCTTCATCGCCCGCAGTTCCGCCGCACCGATCATGTGGCGGGTTTCGGGCAAAGCTGGTGCGTGTACCGACACAATGTCAGATGCGGCCAGCAGTTCCGGCAGCGGCACCAGTTGGCCGCCGGCTGCGGCTACGGCAGCAGGATCTGCATGAGGGTCGGACACCATGCACGTGACATCCTGCAGTTGCTGGACGAGCTCCACTACCCGCCGGCCTATCCGTGAGAAGCCGATAATTCCGATCACCCGGCCGATGTTGCCGAGCTCACCCCGCCGCCTGATGTAGGACCAGTCTTCACGGAAGGTGCGGGCGTCGTTGGCCAGCACCTGCGCCTTTTTGCCGGCCAGGACGATGGATGCGAAGGTGAACTCCGCGACCGGGATGGCGTTTGCGTCGGCGCCGTTGGTCACCAGAATGCCGCGGTCCCACAGTTCCTGGCTGACGAAGCTGCGGACGGTGCCCGCACAATGGAACACAGCGCGGAGGTTTGGCATGCGCCGCAGCGCCGCTCCGTCCAGACGTGGTACGCCCCAGCTGGTAAGGAGGATTTCGACCTCTTCGAGGTGTCCGGCGAGCTTGGGGTATTCAAGGGAGTCGGTCCACGGCTGGCCGCCGAGGTCCACCAGGCCCGCCAGTCGCTCCAGCCGCGTGGTATCGAACTGATCCGCATACGTTCCGCGGTTCATGACCAGCAGGGCCCTGGGTTTTCGTGACATAGGGGCTCCTTTCTGTGTGTTGGTCCTCTCCGCCGACGGCGAGGCAATGTCTTGCATCACATCTAACAATCAGTAGATACTCATAAACAAGACGATCCAACCAACCTGTTCATGATCGTTCTCGATCGTTCTAATTCAAACAAAGATGTGATGCTGATGGCTCCGCTTTCCTCCTTACTCCAGTCCCCGGGGCGCCCTCCAACTCCACTGGCAACCGCATGGGGGCCTGCGGCAAAGGAATCCGCACTGGGTGCCCTGCTTACAGGTGCAGGCACGCGTATCGTGATGCCCCCGGCTGGCCACGCCGCTTGGGCGGGCTTGCCCCAGGTGGCCTTGGATGCCATGGGGGAGCAGTCGCGGCAGGAGAAGGGTTTGCCATGGCCGCAACCGTTGGTGTCCCATTACGCACGGTACTTCCGGGGTGGAAACCGCACTGCCTACGAGGGGCAGGTGGCTGCGCGCCAGCAGCGGCTTACGCGTGCTGTGGTGATGGCCTTGGTTTCCAACCAGGCGCACGGGGCATCATCGGGCCAGCCGTGTTCGGATTTGAACGGTTGGCTGGATGAAGTGATCGATGGTGCCTACCTGCTATGTGAGCAAAGCTCCTGGAGCTGGGCGGCGCACGATGACGTTTTCAGCCGTTCCGGAGAAGTGGTGCCGGATATGTCCCGGCCGTTCCTGGACCTGGGAGCCGGTGAAGTGGCCGCACAGCTGGCGTGGATTGATCACGTCCTGGGCGGAGATCTTGAGCGGCGGGCTCCCGGGCTGCGGCGCCGGATCCGCGAAGAGACGTCCAGGCGGGTTATCCGACCGTTCCTTGAGCGGATGGACTGGCACTGGCTGGGTCTGGACGGCGACGTCCACAACTGGAATCCCTGGATCCACACCAACCTGATCGTCGCAGCACTTTTCTTGATCGATGACCCCGACATTCAGGCCCGGACCGTTACCCGGTGCATCGAGGGCCTGGACCGCTTCCTGGCCTCGATCCCCGACGATGGCGCCATCGACGAGGGCTTCGCCTATTGGTGGAACGGTGCGGGACGGGCGCTGGAAGGGCTCACACTGCTCGAGCAGGCCACGGGGGGAGCGCTCGACGGCGGCCTGTCGGTGGTCCGCGAACTGGTCGCCTTCCCGCACCGCATGCACATCGGTGGCAGCTGGTTCGTGAATGTTGCCGACGGGCCGGCGAGGGCCGCGAAAGCCCTCCCTTGGGACATGCTTTACCGCTGGGCCCTGCGACTTGGGGAGAAAGACGCTGCCGCCCATGCGGCCGCCATGATCTCCGGCCACCCGGAAGCCGCCGCGGGACTGGGCAGAGTCCTGCATGCACTGCTGAACGGCATCGCGCAGGCTGATGAAGCAGGGCCTGGCAACGGAGACAACCCACCTCTGGTTCCCCTTACTTACCTTCCTTCTGTACAGATCATGACTGTGCGGGAAACCGCTGGAAGCCCAAGGGGCCTCTTCCTCGCGGCGAAAGGCGGACACAACGGTGAGCACCACAACCACAAGGATGTTGGCTCGGTGGTGGTCGCCGTGGACGGTGTTCCATTGCTGGTGGACGCCGGCCAGCCGACCTATACGGCCAAGACGTTCGGCCCTGACCGCTACGACATCCAGGCCATGCAAAGCGGCTGGCACAGCGTCCCGGCGCCGTTCGGGCTGGAGCAGGGCGCCGGCAAGGAGTACGCCGCCAGGGTCCTCGCCGCCCCTGACACCGAGAGCCTCCGACTGGAGCTGGCGCTCGGTGCGGCCTATGGCCTGCAGCCGGAGCAGTGGATCCGCTGCTCCGCGCTGGACCGCACGGCCCGCCGCATCACCATTACCGACCGCTGGGAATTACAGCCCGCGCGGGAAGACTTCCCCGCGGAGGGTAAGACTTTAGACGTCGTCATCACCTACCTTGCGGCCGGCACCGTCCGCCTGCGGGATGGTGAGGCAACGGTCCTGCCGACCGGCATTCCCGGCGCCGGAACCGGCAGGGGAGCGGCCCTGCGCTGGGAGCCCTCCTCCGCCGTCGTCCTGGTGGACGAATGGCACCTCGACGATCCGCTCCTGGCGGACGTCTGGGGCACTAAACTCACCCGCCTGCGTTTCCGCATGTCCGCCGGGCTCCTGCCCGAACCATCCAGCGCCGCCGGCGCATTCACCTTCACCGTGGAGGCAGCATCATGAGCCCCGAAAAACCATCCGAGCCTGCAGGGAAGTCCCTGTTTTCGCTGCAACGCCGTGAGCGTCTGATGGAGGAGCTCCGCGCCCATGGTGCCATCACCGTCCGGGGCATTGCCGCGAAGCTGGGCGTCAGTGAGCTCACCATCCGCCGTGACGTGAACATCCTCGCCGACGAGGGGCTGGTGTCCCGTGTGCATGGCGGCGCCACGCTGCCCAGCCCACTGGATCGTGCGACGGCGGCCGGCCGGCCGGCCGCGCACAGCTACTCCATCGGCATGGTGGTGCCGTCGCTGGGCTACTACTGGCCCCAGGTTATCAGCGGTGCCCGCGCGGAAGCGGAGGAGCAGAACTTGCGGATTCTGGTGCGCGGTTCAGCGTACGACGCCGCGGACAACCGCAGGCAGGTCCAGGCCCTGCTGGACACCCAGAACATCGACGGGCTGATCGTGGCGCCGGATATGAGCGGTGTACATGGCCAGGACCTGTTGCGCTGGCTCAACGCCCTGCCCATCCCGGTGGTGCTGGCTGAACGGCGGTCGCCGACCGAAATTCCCGCGCACCGGCTGGAATGGGTTGCCACGGACCATGCCTTCGGCGCCGGGATGGCTGTCCGGCACCTTTGGCAGGAAGGGCATAGGAGGATCGGCTGCCTTACAGACCGGTCCAGCCCCACCAGCCCCCATGTAGTGCGGGGCTGGCGCCAGGCGCTGGCTGCCCTGAAGATTCCCGAGCAGGTTACGGTTCACGAGGACTCGGGCATCCAGGAAAACGATGACCGGGCTCAGCACTTTGACCGTGTGCTTGAGCTGTGCACCAAGACCGGAACCACGGCCATGCTGGTCCACTCGGACACCCAGGCGGTGGCGTTTGTGCAGCACTGCGTGGACCGCGGACTTGCCGTCCCGGGTGACATTGCCATTGTCAGCTACGACGATGAGGTGGCCTACCTTGCCGAGCCCGCCATCTCAGCAGTGCGCCCGCCCAAGCAGTACGTTGGCAAGGTGGCGGTGCAGCTGATGGCTGCCCGGCTTGCCGAAGGGCGGATGCGGCCTGTCCACCGGATCGAGCTCAATCCGGAACTGATCCTCCGGGAATCCTCCGTGGGGGCACCGCGGGTGCCAGTGTCCGGTGTCCTGGAGGATTCGATGTGATGGCGGGAACAACTGCACCCCTGCCAAAAGCGCTGCTGCTCAGCGGCACCGGGCGGTACGCGGACCCCTGGCATCCCTTTGCGGAGACGTCCCGCGCGCTGGCGGGCCTGCTCGCAGAGGCCGGGTTCGACGTCGAAATCCCCGCCGACGTGGACGCCGCTCTGGCCCTTTTGGGGCGGACGGACGAGCCGGACCTGCCGGCGTTGTTGGCGGTCAATGTGGGCCTGCCGCGGGACGGCCTGCCTTCCCCCGGTTCTCCAGAAGCCGCTGCGGGGCTGACCCGTTGGTTGGACTCAGGGCGGCCGTTGTGGGTCAGCCACTCGAGCTCCACGAGCTTCCTGGACTTGCCCGCGTGGGAGGACGGGCTGGGCGGGCGCTGGATTCGCGGCACCTCCATGCACCCGGAGTATGGGCTGGCACAGATTTCGGTGCGTCAGGGCTCCGGGCCGGTGGACGGCGTTCCGGACTTTGAACTCCTGGACGAGCGCTACAGCTACCTCCGCACTTCTCCCCGCATCACGGTCCACGCCACGCATCTGCATGACGGCGTCGAGCATCCGGTGCTGTGGTCGCTGGAGCGGGTGTCGGGGAACGGCGGTTTCTCCGGCCGGACGTTCTATGACGCGCTTGGCCACGATGCCGCCTCCTACGAATCGCCTGAGCATCGGGACGTGGTGCTCAGGGCGGTCGTGTGGCTCACTGACAGCAAGCCTTCAACCTCTTCCGAACCCTAGGAACCCATGCCCTCCATTGCCCCGCCCCTTGACCTGGTGCTGCCGCCGCTGGACCGGAAGCTTTCCCCGTACACCGGACTGACCCGGGACCACTGGTGTACCTACGCCGACTACCTGCTGCGCTCGGCCCACCGCTATGCCACGGACGACCACGCCAACCTCTACCTACCCGGCGCCGCCAGCGCCTACGGGCCGCGCAGCGATTCGCTCGAAGCATTCGCCCGAACCTTCCTGTTAGCGTCCTTCCGGATAGCAGGGGACCCGGGCGGCAGCGGGTGGATTGCCAACTGGTACGCCGAGGGGTTGGACGCCGGCACCAGCCCGGCCAACCCGAACCGTTGGCCCACCCCCGGCGAGCTGGGGCAGGCAAAGGTGGAAGCAGCCTCACTGGCCGTGGGGCTGGCACTGACCCGGGAAGTGCTCTGGGACAAGCTGTCGCAGCGCGTGCAGGAGCAGCTGATTGCCTGGTTTGAGACGGTGATCGGTGAAGAGTACCCGCCCATCAACTGGGTGTGGTTCCAGATTGTCGTGGAGATGTTTTTGGCCAGCGTTGGGGGCAGGTACTCGGATGAGGACATTGATACCGGACTTGCCCTGCATGACTCGCTGTACCGCGGCCACGGCTGGTTCGCGGACGGCCCCGAGCGCGCCTACGACCATTATGTTGGCTGGGCATTCCAGGTTTACCCGCAGCTGCTGCAGCTGATGGCGCCTGAGGATCCCCGCGTGCAGGCCCGGGCGCAGCGCGACGGCGAACGGCTTGCCGACTTCCTGGACGACGCCGTGCATTTGGTGGGCGCCAACGGTGCGCCACTGATCCAGGGCCGCAGCCTGATCTACCGCTTCGCCGCGGCCGCCCCGTTCTGGAGCGGGCAGCTGCTGGGCAACAGCCGGATCAGTCCGGGCCTCTCCCGGCGTGCCGCCTCCGGAATTCTGGACTACTTCGTCCAGCGCGGAGCAGTGAATGACGACGGCCTGCTCACCATCGGCTTCCACGGCGAGTTTCCTGGGATGAAGCAATCCTATTCCGGGTCCGGGTCGCCGTACTGGGCGGCCAAGGGCATGATGGGCCTCGCGCTGCCCGCAGACCATCCGGTGTGGACCGCAGTGGAGGAACCGCTGCCCGTAGAGGTAGCGGACACCCGGCGGTTCATCACTGCGCCGGGTTGGCAGGTGGAGGGGACGGTTGCGGACGGGGTGGTCCGGATCCTGAACCATGGAACGGATCACGCCAATCCCGGGGTGAAGGTGACGGATTCACCGCTCTACGCCCGGTTGGGTTACTCCACCGCCACGTTCCCGGACCTGGAGCCGGAGTCCCTGGACAACGCCGTCGTGTTTGTTGACGCCGAGGGCCGGCTCACGCACCGCACCGGCTTCGAGTTCCTGGGCCAGTTCGAGGTCGGCGGGGTGCAGGTGGGCGCCTCCCGCGCGGCCACGAACTGGATCACCATCGACCCTGACGGCGGACCCGACCACGGCAGTGGCGCCAAGGGGACGGCCAGTCCGGGGCCCGAGGTGACCGTGGTGTCCCTGACCCGCGGTGCTGTAGACCTGCGGCTGGTCCGGGTCAGGGGTGCCGTTGGCGAAGCCAAACTGCGGATCGGCGGGTGGCCGGTCGATGCCCCGGCTTTCCTGGCCAGTGAAATCCGCCCCGTCTCCTGGGGAGGGGTGCTTGACGACGGCGGCACTTGGGAACGGCATGCCCCGCACCCTGTGGGGGAGCACCTGACCATTCCCTGGATTGGTACCTCCGGCGCGGCTGCAGACGGTGACTACGCCGCCGCCGTCGGACTCGGCGGAAAAGGCGTGCGATCCGAACTCGACGCCACGCGCTTCTCCGAGGCCGGCCTCTTTGTGTTCGCCGACGGCACGGTGGTGGACCCCCAAGCGGTGTGGGCGCAACTGGGGTGAGCAACAGTTGGCGTAAACGCAAAGTAGCCCTTGGCCGGAATTCCGGCCAAGGGCTACTTTGTTTAGATCAGGGGCTACTTGGAGCTGAAGAAGCTCACGCACTCCCCTTCGTTCCGGAACCCGGGCTCCACATTGGTGGCCCAGCCGCCGTTGACGCACGCATCCTTGCCCGTCACGAAGTTCACCGTGTACTGCCTGGTGGTCCCGTTCGGGGCCGTCACGGTGACCACCGCCGTCGGATTCCCCACCGTCGCTTGGGCCACTGCGACCTTGGCGTTGGTGTCCAGCGGGTGGGCGGCGACAGTTGGCACCGCCGCCGATGAGGTCAGCACCGTGTAGCCGGTGGTGCCAGCCGCGAAGCTGTTGACCGATTTCTGGTCCACCAGCAGCCGGCCCAGATCGGCAAGTCCTGCGTCAGCCAGCCGCGAGCCGGCGATGGCCACCTCGGCCACCTTAGTGTAGGAGCCGGTGGTGGTGAAAATGACGCGGATGCCGCGGGTGCTGACCGGCGTGAACGCAACCTTGGCCGGGGCCGAGGTAGTCAGGCCGGTGACGGTCCCGGCGGAGGTGTCCTGCCAGGCGCCCGCGGCGTCCTGGTACTGGATTTTCAGGCCCTGGGGTGCCTTTTCGGCCAGGGTTACCGTCACCGAGTCCACGGTGTAGTCCCGGCCGAAGCCGTAGCTGAGGCTGTCCGAAGGCCGGCCGCCGCTCACCCAGTTGGACCAGCGGGTGGACGTGATGCCGTCGCAGGTGTTCCGGGCGATGTAGGAACCTTCGGTGTAGCTGGCGGTGACGGTGGTGACGGGATCGTCCTTGCAGATGTTGCTGCTGGGCACGGGGTCCACCACCAGGACGGTCAGCAGGGCGTCCAAAGGCTTTTCCTTCTCGACCCCGGTGTCCGCTTTGCCAGTTACGGTGACGGTGCCTGCGGTCTGCAGGGCGGCGGGATCAATGGTGCCCCAGTCCCAGGTAACAGCGAGGTCGTTCCGCGCGGCCGAAATGCCCACCTGGCCGGGGACTGTTGCCGGAGCCGCCCCCTGCACGTCGGCGACGGTTGCCCCGACTCCGACCGTAGCGGAGACCGGGTCCGTGGCCGCATATTTGCCCACCGTCACGGTGACTTTGGCGTCAGTGAAGGCCTGGCCGTACACGTCGGCGCCTGTTCCGGTGAGAGTGACCGTGCCCTTTTTGTTCCACACGGCCGGATCAACGGACTGCCACTGGACAGGAACCGGCCGCCCTTCACCCCTGGCATAGAGCGGCGTGACGGTCACCGGCAGCGACGGGGCCACTCCGGTGGGCGTGCTGAGTTCCACCGGTTTGGTGCCGAGCAGCTTCAGATCCTCGAGGTCCGTGAAGCCCCACGACTGGGAAGTGTTGCCGGTTGCGTTGGCGGTGGCGCCGGTGGAGGAGGCAAGGGAGACGCCGGTGCCGGCGGCGGTTTGATTTCCGGTTACCTGCAGGGCGATACCGGCCGAGGCATTCACAAGGGACCACTGCTTGCCGTTCTCGGTGGTCACGATCCATTGCGCGGCCGTCGCGCCCTTCGCCTGTTCGATGGTCATGGCGGTGAGCGCCGCGGCTCCGGACGTGCTGCCGTTGGGCACGCCGCCCGTTCCCGTCAGCACGCGGCCGTCCTTGTTGCTGACCACCCAGCGGCGGTCGTGGGCGAACTCATCACCGCCGGCAGCAGTGAAGGTCCACAGCTGGGAGGTGACATCCGCCGTCGTCGCGCCCAGTTCCTGTATGGACGCCGTGCCGTCGGGACGGGCCGTGAGATACTTCCCGCTCGCATCGCCGGTGAGGTGGTAGGTGTGGCCGTCCTCCACTGGTGCAGCGTCGGCTGACACTCCGCTGACGCCGTCGACGACGAACGTCACCACGGACGCGGCGGGAACCTCAAGCGTGGCGGACTTTGCCGCGGCGTCCACGGCGACCGGCGCGCCCCTGACCAGCGCGTTCCGCTCGATGTCCTCCAGCGGCGACTTGGTGGTGACCACCGGGGTGACCGTGGCACCAGGGGCGATGGCACCGAAACGACTGAGGTCGATGGTGACCTTTTCCGCCGTCGGAGTGTCATTGAAGTGCACCAGCGTGGCTCCGTTGCCGTCGGCGTCCAAGGCGCTCGCAGTCTTGGCGTTGTCGTTCTGGATCAGGAAGTCGCCGGGCCGGATGAAGTGTGTGAAGTTGCGGGCGGTGTTGTACTTCTGGTTGGTCAGGACCTTACACTTCGCTTCGTCCTGGCTGGCGCCGTCGTTGAGGCGTCGGTTGGAGAAGCCTTCACGGCCCTCATAATTGCAGTCGAAGTCGATGTAGATGGAGCCCCAGCCCTTGTCGGCCTTTTCCTGCTTGTAGGTGTCCTCCACGGGCTGCCAGAACACCCAGGCGTCCGGCTCGAGCTCGCGGAGGTCGTTGACCATCCGCCCGGCGATGCCCAGCCCGTTGGTGATGTTCGAGCGGTCCCAACCGCTGGCGGAATCGCCCAGCGCCGGGTTGCCGGTCCAGAAGCCGCCCACCTCGCTCATCCACAGTGGCTTGTCCGTGGACTTGGCGAGGTCGCGGACGCGGCGGCGGTCGTTGGTGCCGTACGTGTGGACGTTGAGTTGCGCCACGGCGTCCTTGGCCTGCTGGCTGTAGCCGTGCCAGTTGGTCATGAACTTAGCTGGATCCGTCTCGTCCATGGCGGAGATGACGGCGTCTGTGGTGGTGCTTTCCTTGGCGAGTTCCTGGGCGAGGAGCTTGGTAACCCGGTCCTGCGCCGCCGGGTAAATCAGTGCGCCCTCCTGCTTCTGGGTGTAGCTCGTGGGTGGTTTGCCGGTGGCCTTGTCGATGTCCGTGCCCCAGTAGCCGGAGTTCGGCTCATTGAAGGGGTCGATGGTGTCCACGGTGATCCCGCTGCCGTCTTCGAGGAGTTCGACGGCGTGCTTCATGTAGGCGGCGAACTTGGCTTCCGCTTGCGGCAGCAGGTTTTCGCCCCTGGCGGGGTTGATTTGGCCGGAGACGTAGCCGCTCTTGGTCATGAACCAGGGCGGGGAGTTGCTGAAGGCTTCCCAGTGGGTGATTTGCTGGTCTGCGGCGAGTTTTTCCACCCACCAGCGTTGGTTCTGGTCGGCTTCCGGGTTGTAGGAGGCGGGGTCGTCCGGGTTCCACTGGTCCAGAAAGGCGAGTTTGTTGGCCTGTGTCGGGTCCACCGAGCCGTCGGGGTTGTAAAGGTTGGAGGCCGCTTTACCCTCCTGTGGTTCGGTGACCGGATTCCACCAGCCCTCCACCGCGCTGCCGTCGTTGAGGTAGTTTCGCACGTCCGAGGCATTGCCGCCGCCCACGTTATAGCGCGCGATGTTGAGGTTGAGCCCGTCCTCGCCAAACACCTTCTGGTACAGCTCGTCGCGCAGCTCAGGGGAGTAGCCTGCCGTCGCGTTGGCGAACCAGACCAGGCTGGTGCCCCAACCCTCGAAGGCTTCCCCGCGGCTGGCTGGGTTGGGGGTGATGGTCACTGGCGTAGCATCGGCGGCTGCCGCCGGCCCGGCCGTGCCGGCGGGCAGCATGATCAGACCTGCTGCCGCCGTGACCGCAGCCGCCAGTGCGGCCACCGGCCTTCGTCTTTGTCGTCGGGCGGAAAACATCATTGTTGTACCTCTCTGCGTTTCGGGTCTGCGGCCGGGCCTCCTCTATTCGTGCGCAGAGAGGAGGCCTAAGCACAGCGAGACTATGAGCACCGGGGAGACCCTACAAGGCACCTAAACACTTTCGTTCACGCTCGATCATCTTTGCTCACGTCGTTGAGGTGGCTAGTTGCAGGGTTTCAGGAGAAATTGCCTTCTGTTGGGTCGAAAGACCAGGCTGGATGCACACCACATGCCGGTTGTCGTTGCGGGCCTCACGGCCGTATTCCTGCGCGTTACCTTGAGAACGCGAAGTCGTGGCATCAGGCGCCCTGGAGCAAGGCTCCGCCCGTTCTTGAGCGCCGGTGAGAAGTGGGGTGGCTGGTCTGGGATTGGCTGGCAGAGTACGTGCAGGCCGTTCCACCCCGCGGTCGTGACTCATTAAACGCTTGGCCCCGTGCCCGGGTGTCCTGTTATCGACTTGTCCGTCCGTTGGGTGGGCGGCCGGCACCTGCCCGGCCCACATCGGTGACTTGATCAAAAGATTGTCCGCCCCCGCGGGGGCGTGGCTCGTCACAGTGCTGTTCCGAAGTGACCTCTACCCGGACTGGTACCGGCGCCTAACGGCCTGACATGTCCGCGAAATGAGGAAGGTGCCAGAACCGCTATGACTAGCGTTGCGTATTCCCGCTCGTTTGTCCTGGGTGTCGACACCGACGCCCGGAAGCACGTTTTCGCCATCATTGCGCGGCAAGCGGCGAACGGATCGATAACCGTGATTTCCCAGCGACGGGCGCCGGGATCAACCGTGTCATTGCTTGGGTTGCGCGTCGCACCGAGGCCGATGGCCACTCTATGGGTGATTGAGGGCGCGGCTTGTTATGGTGCCGTGTTGGCCGGTGCTGTCGCAGCTGCCGGCTACCAGGTTGACGCGCACCGGATCGCTTCCGCCGTCCTTTCCTTGGAAAAGGATAAGTTGCGCCGGCCACGGTTGAACGAAGGGGTCCGCGCAGCGTTGCGGGTCCTTGCAACTGCGCGTCATTCGATGACAACCGGCCGGACCAGGACCGTGACCGCGTTGACCGCGCCGCTCCGGATCAATGATTTGGGTTTGGATGCGCGCAAGTCGTTGAGCGGAAGTCACATACTGGAGGTGTCTCGGTGGCGGGTCCGTGAAGAAGCTCTTGCTGTATCGGTGGCCCGCTCTGAAGCGGTCAGACTGGCTATGCGCATCGGCGACCTTGACGCTGAGATCAAAGCAAACGGCTCCCGGATCGCCGGACTGGTTGAGGTAACCGAAGCGGCGCCGCTGCTGCAGGAATCCGGCTTCGGACCGGTCACGGCAGCTATTTGTCTTACCGCTTGGTCTCATCAGGGCCGGGTACGTGCCGAGGCGGCTTTCGCCTCCCTGGCCGGGGTCAACCCCATTCCCGCTTCATCTGGAAATACCGTCAGTCATAGGCTCAACCGCGGCGGCGACAGGACCCTGAATAAAGCCCTTCACATGGTTGCTGTTACGAGGATGGCGTTCGATCCAGCGACCGTCGAATGCGTAGCGAAACGGCAAGCAGAAGGGCGAACCAAGAAAGAAATTCGTCGGTGCGTGAAGCGCTACCTCGCCCGACGGATCTACCGCACACTCAATGCCAGCAGTCCCCAGCCATTGCTACGTTGACAACCATAGAAGAGTCTGTGAGGCAGCTCATGTATTTGTTATAGGTCATTTGGCGCATACAAACTATTCATCGGGCAAATACTTTTACCGGCTCATGGAATGTACTAGGTCTCTAGGGCTTCGGTGCTGCCAGCGCACGTGCTCCGCGTCCTGATGAGGGCGAGGTAGCTGGCAGGATACGCTGGGGCTATCCCTAGGGAAGGGCAGGTCTAGGCAGTGGCTAATTCAGCCTCTGGTGATTCCGTAGTGGATCGGGTTGTCCGGATTATCTCGGCTTTTCCGCAGGATGTCGGTACCCTCCCGTTGTCTGAACTGGCGGCCCGGGCCGGGCTGCCGCTAACGACTGCCCACCGGCTGGTGCGACAGTTGGCCGAGCATGACCTGCTGGAAACCGCGCCAGGAGGCATGGTACGTCCGGGCGTGCGGTTATGGGAGCTGGTCAATCGGACCTCGCCCACCCTGGCTCTGCGGGAGGCGGCCATGCCGTTCATGGAGGACATCCAGCAGGTCCTGAACCAGAACGTGAACCTGGCGGTGCTGGATGGCTGGGAGGCATTGTTCGTCGAAAGGCTCTCGCGGCGCGGGTCGGTGGCAAACCGCGCGCAGGTGGCAGGGCGGATGCCTGTCCACATCACGTCTGCAGGGCTGGCGCTGATGGCGCACCAGGACAAGGCCCTGCAGGCGGAGTACCTTGACCAGTTCAGCGACCCCGACGGTAAGGTCACTGTGGACGCGCTGCGCGCGCTGCTCAGCGAAACAGCGCATCTTGGCTTTGCCCAGCTGAAAGGCGTGGTTGATCCAGACACCTGGGGGATTGCGGTCCCCGTCCTCAACCGCCGGCAACGTGCGGTGGCCTCACTCGGCGTCGTGGTTCCCTTGCGTGAGATGCGCCTGCAGGCCCTGGTTCCGGCCCTGCAGACGGCAGCGCGGGGCATCGCCCGCGCACTCGGTAATCCCTGACGCTTCCCATTGAACGGAATTGCTGTTACAGCTGTCACTCCTGCTGCCGCACACTGATTGCCAGATACGGCAAATCCGGCCCGCAGGGCCCCGCAATGAAGCGAGACAAACCATGGCAACACGACAAATCATCACCACCCAGGTGGCCATCATGGGAGCCGGCCCTGCCGGACTGATGCTCTCCCACCTGCTGGCCAAGGCCGGTATCGACTCCACCGTTATCGAGGTCCGCAGCCATAACGAGATCTCCGAAACCGTCCGCGCCGGCATCCTCGAACACGGAACGGTCAATATGCTCGTGGACAGCGGCGTCTCGGACCGGGTCCTGCGTGACGGGGACCGCCACGACGGCATCGAACTGCGCTTCAACGGGGAGAGCCACCGCGTGGACTTCAAGGACCTGGTGGGGGAGTCCGTGTGGCTGTACCCGCAGACAGACGTGTTCCTGGACCTCGCCGCCCGGCGGGAAGCCGACGGCGGTGACGTCCGCTACAGCGTCACGGACACCGCAGTGCATGACCTGGAAAGTAAGCCGAAGGTCTGGTTCACCGACGCCGAGGGTGTGGAGTTCGAGATCCAGGCCGACTTCCTGGTGGGCGCTGACGGTTCCCGCAGCCACTGCCGGTTCCAGATCCCGGAAGCGCACCGCAAGTGGTACTTCCGCGAGTACCCCTTCGCCTGGTTCGGCATTCTGGCCGAGGCCCCGCGCAGCTCAGACGAACTGATCTACGCCAACTCCGCCAACGGCTTCGCTCTGATCAGCCAGCGCACCGAGACGGTGCAGCGGATGTACTTCCAGTGCGACCCCAGGGAAAACGTCGCCGAATGGGACGATGACCGGATCTGGGCCGAATTCCGCAGCCGGGTGAACGGCAACGGCTTCGAACTGAAGGAGGGGCCGGTCATCGAAAAGATGGTCCTGCCGTTCCGCAGCTTCGTCCACACCCCCATGCGCCACGGCAACCTGTTCCTGGCCGGCGACGCCGCGCACACGGTCCCGCCCACCGGCGCCAAGGGCCTGAACCTGGCCATCAACGACGTCAAGGTCCTCTTCGAGGGGCTGGACAGCCACTACAACTCCGGCTCTGACCTCCTGCTGGAGGCCTATAGCGACCGTGCCCTGGAGCGGGTGTGGAAGGCCCAGCAGTTCTCCTACTGGATGACCACCATGCTCCACACGCCCGCCGACGCGGACGACTTCTCCCGCGCCCGCCAGCTCGGCGAGCTGCACTCGGTCGTGTCATCCCGGCACGGCATGGCGTACCTCGCGGAGGCCTACACCGGCTGGCCCCCACGGCAATGAGACGGGAGGCTGAGTCCGATATGTCCAGTCCCTAAGCACCGTCACAAGAATCGACTTTCGTACAGGAACTATTTATTACGTTCCTCCTGTTCGTCAGGCGAACTATTGTACGCTGAATGAACGAGAGCGTAGACTGGCTCACAAGTTGGGCTAGCCAGCCCTGAACACATGCTGCCTGCGTGACCGCATCAACAGGAGGCCTTATAGGCAGCTTTCATCGCCTTGGCTGTCTGGTCGATATGGATACTTGCCAGCACGCATTCCCGTTAAATGCGGTAATGGCCAACAAAACTTAAAAGTGCTCCACGCCATTGAAACTTATGCCCAAAACATCCGAAAGGAGCCAGCCGTGCCGCACGAATCAAACGCCCCCACGGACGAGGCTGTCCCGGCTGCCGAACCAAAGGCAGGACATGCGCCCCTGGACGCAGCCGTGGAAACCCAGCAGGAGCTCAGCGCAGAGATTAACGGCCTGGCCGACGCCTACGCCCGTGCCCTGAAGGACGGCGCCCCGGCGGAAACCCAGCCCCGGCTGGACTACCCGCCGTACCGCAGCAGCATCCTCCGGCACCCCACCAAGAGCCTGCACCACGCGGACCCGGAAACCATCGAACTGTTCTCGCCGGCCTTCGGCCACCAGGACGTCCACGCCCTGGAATCGGACTTGACCATCCAGCACAACGGGGAACCCCAGGGCGAACGCATCATCGTGGCCGGCCGGGTCCTGGACGGCGACGGCCGCCCGGTGGCCGGGCAGCTGGTGGAGATCTGGCAGGCCAACGCCTCCGGCCGCTACATCCACAAGCGCGACCAGCACCCCGCACCGATCGACCCCAACTTCACGGGCATCGGCCGCTGCATCACCGGCCCGGACGGCTCCTACCGTTTCACCACCATCAAGCCCGGCGCGTACCCGTGGAAGAACCACCTGAACGCGTGGCGTCCGGCGCACATCCACTTCTCGCTGTTCGGCACCGAGTTCACCCAGCGCATCATCACCCAGATGTACTTCCCCGGCGACCAGCTCTTCCCGCTGGACCCCATCTACCAGACCATCGTGGACCAGGACGCCCGCAACCGGCTGGTGGCCAGCTACGACCACAGCCTCACCGAACCGGAGTGGGCCCTGGGCTACAACTGGGACATTGTCCTGACCGGTCCCAAGCGGACCTGGACCGAAAACGAGGCGCTGGGCGCAGAAAGTGATCAGGAGTAGTCACATGAGCACCAAACTGGTTCCCACACCGGGGCAGACTGTGGGCCCGTTCTACGGCTACGCGCTGCCGTTCGAGAAGGACAACGAGCTCCTTGCCCCGGGCTCGCCCGGTTCCATCCGGCTCCAGGGCACCGTGTACGACGGCGCAGGCGAGCCGGTGCCGGACGCCATCCTGGAAATTTGGCAGCCTGACGCGGAAGGCAAGATTGTCCAGCAGACGGGCTCGTTCCACCGTGACGGCTACACCTTCACCGGGTGGGGCCGCTGCGCCGTCGGCTACACCGGCACCTACACCTTCACCACCGTCAACCCCGGACCCACCAAGCCCGGCGCGGCCCCCTTCATCTCGGTGGCCGTCTTCGCCCGAGGCCTGACCAACCGGCTCTTCACCCGCATCTACCTGCCGGAAAACGAAGAGGCCCTGGCCAACGATCCGCTGCTGTCCTCCCTGGACCCGGAACGGCGCAAGACCCTCATCGCCCGGCGCGATCCCGACGGCGGCCTGACCGTCGACATCCGCCTCCAGGGCGAGGGCGAGACCGTCTTCCTGGACTTCCAGTGACGGACGCCGCTGCCCCCGACACTGCTGCCGGCGCAGGTGCAGGCCTGCTCCGTCCCGCCTCGGCGTCACCCCTGGTGGCGGCGTTGACGGGTGACGGGGCGGTGCTGGCCGCGATGCTCGCCGTCGAGGCCGGCTGGGCCGCGGCGCTGGAACAGGCGGGCCTCGCACCCGCCGGTTCCGCCGCCGTCGTAGCGTCCGCCGCCGAACCGGGCCGCTATAACCCCGCCGATATCGCGGTGCGCGCCCAGGGCGGCGGCAACCCTGTCATCCCGCTGCTGGCGGACCTCCGCCGGCACGTGACGGCGCTGGATACCTCTAACGGAGGCGCCGACGGTGTTGGTGCCCTGCGTGCGGTGCACACCTCGCTGACCAGCCAGGACGTGCTGGATACGGCGCTGGTGCTGGTTGCCCGGAACACCATCGAGGCGTTGCTGGCTGACATGAAAGGCACGACGGCGGCGCTTGCCGCCTTGGCGGAACAACATGCGGACACGCTGTGCGTGGGCCGGAGCCTGACGCAGCATTCCCTGCCCTACACCTTCGGGCTCCGGTCAGCGCAATGGTTCCACGGGCTGGCGGCCGCAGGACGGCAGCTCGCGGCCCTGGAGTTTCCGGTCCAGTTTGGCGGGGCGGCAGGCACGCTTGCCGCCGGAACAGTGCTGACGGAAGGCTCGGCGGCCACCCCGTTCAGTCTCGCCGATGCGCTGGCTACCCAGCTGGGCCTCGCCCCCGCCGCCGCGCCCTGGCACACCAACCGGCTGCCCATCACGTCCATTGGCAACGCCGTGGCCGCAGTACTGGACGCCCTCGGCAAGATCGCGGCGGACGTCCTGTTCCTCAGCCGCCCAGAGGTGGCAGAGGTGGCCGAACCCCGCGCCGCCGGCCGGGGTGTCTCCTCTGCCATGCCGCAGAAACAAAACCCCGTCCTCTCTGTGCTGGTCCGCAGCGCAGCCCTCCAGGCACCCAGCCTGGCAGCCCAGCTGCACCTGGCCGCCGCAACCTTCAACGATGAGCGCCCCGACGGCGCGTGGCACACCGAGTGGCCCGCGCTCCAGCAGCTGCTGGCCCTGGCACTTGGTGCTGCCGGACACATCCGGGAGCTTGCCGAAGGCCTGCAGGTCCACCCGGACGCGATGCGGCACAACCTGGACCTGGCCGGCCCGCTGCTCCTGGCGGAGGGCGTCAGTGCCGCCGTCGGCCCGCTGCTTCCGGAGCTGGACGGTAAGAGCGGCAAGCAGCAGGTGCAGGACGTGGTGGACCAGACCCTGCAGGCCCAACCGTCCGAACAGGCGTCCACCTACCGGAAACTGCTCCGGGACGCCATCCCGGCCGGCCTGCTCACCGACCTCCGGCTCGAGGAGCTCCTGGACCCGGCCAGCTACCTTGGCCAGTCCCGGGAAATCTCCCGGCGGATCCTGGCCGCCTACCCGGACTTTGCCTCCCCGGACCTCCCCCCTTCAGCTACCGACGCGAACGGAGCACACCGTGGCTAAACCCGCCCTCAAAGCCGCACTGCTTTCACCCCAGCGCCCCCTGGGGGACCACCCCCTCCTGGTGGTGGGGTCCTCGCTGGGCACCTCCTCCATCCTCTGGAACCGTACCGCCTCCCTGCTGGGCAACGACTACGACGTGGTGGCCTGGGACCTGCCCGGCCACGGCGTCTCACCGGCCATCAGCGAAACCTTCGACGTTTCAGACCTGGCAGAGGCCGTGGTGGACCTCGTCGACTCCATTGCCCCCGGCGAAGCCTTCCACTATGCCGGTGTGTCGCTGGGTGGTGCCACCGGCCTGCAGCTGGGCATCAAGCACGGTGAACGCCTCAAGAGCCTGTCCGTGCAGAACAGCGGCGCCAAGCTCGGCACCCCCGAGGGATGGCTGGAACGCGCCGAAACGGTCCGTACCCAGGGCACCCCCGTGATGATCCAGGGTTCGGCGCAGCGATGGTTCGCCCCCGGCTTTATGGACCGTGAACCGGAGGTCAGCAGCCGGCTCCTGCACGCCCTGCGCGACACCGACCGGTTCAGCTACGCCCTTTGCTGCGAGGCCCTGGCCGGGTTTGATGTCCGCGCCGAACTTGGCAGCATCCGGGTCCCCACCCAGGTCATTGCCGGTGCGCTGGACGGCGTCGCGCCGCCGTCGAAGGCTGAGGAAGTGGCCGCCGGGATCAGCGCCGGCGGCGGCACCGCAACAGCCGTCACCCTGGAAGGCGTGGCGCACCTGGCTCCCGCGGAGGCCCCCGCGCACACCGCCGAGCTGATGCGCAGCCTGCTGGCTTGGGCCGAATCACAGGCCGAAAAGACCGGAGGAAGCAGATGAGCGGGACGGAGAGGCACGGTGTGGTCCAGCCGGACGCCACCAGCAAGGAGATTTACGACGGCGGCATGGTGGTCCGGCGCGAAGTCCTGGGTGACGCGCACGTGGACCGGGCCAACGCCAACATGGACAGCTTCACCGAGGATTTCCAGGACATGATCACCCGGATCGCGTGGGGCGGCATCTGGACCAGGCCCGGCCTGTCCCGGCAGATGCGCTCGGCCGTGACCCTCACCGCGATGGTGGCGCACGGGCACTGGGAAGAACTGGCCATGCACATCCGCGCGGCGATCACCAATGGCCTGAGCAGGGACGAGATCAAGGAAGTCCTGCTGCAGACCGCCATCTACTGCGGAGTGCCTTCCGCCAACACCGCCTTCAAGACCGCCCAGCAAGTGTTTCGAGAAATGGACACCACCCCATGAACCAGGCTTTTGTGTACGACGCCGTGCGCACCCCGTTCGGCAAGTTCGGCTCCGGCCTCGCCGCCGTCCGCCCTGATGACCTCGCCGCGCACGTGATCAGGGAGTCCGTGAAGCGCGCCCCGGCGCTGGATCCGGAGCGGATCGACGAGGTTGTCTTCGGCAACGCCAACGGCGCGGGTGAGGAGAACCGGAACATCGCCCGGATGGGCACCCTGCTGGCCGGCCTGCCGGTATCGATCCCGGGCACCACGGTCAACCGGCTCTGCGGGTCCTCCCTGGATGCGGCGATCATCGCGTCCCGGCAGATCAATGCCGGCGACGCCGAGCTGGTGCTGGTGGGCGGGGCGGAGTCGATGTCCCGTGCCCCCTGGGTGCTGCCTAAGACGGAGAAACCGTACCCCGCGGGGGACATGACGCTGGCGTCTACGACGCTGGGCTGGCGGCTGGTGAACAAGGCGATGCCGAAGGAGTGGACCATCTCGCTGGGTGAGGCCACCGAGCGGCTGCGTGAGAAGTATGGTGTGACCAGGGAGGCGCAGGACGAGTTCGCTGCGGACTCGCACAACCTGTCCGCCGCGGCGTGGGACGAGGGGTTCTATGACAACCTGGTGGCGCCGGTGCCGGGTACTGACCTGGTGCGGGACGAGGGCATCCGCCCGGGTTCCACTGCCGAGAAGCTGGCCGCGTTGAAGACGGTGTTCCGCCACGAACCCGAGGGTGCCGAGGTGGGCGGCACGGTCACGGCCGGGAATGCGTCCCCGTTGTCCGACGGCGCTTCCGCGGCCTGGATCGGATCCGAGAGTGCCGCCGGGCTGCTGGGCCTGGACCCGCTGGCCCGGATCGCCGGGCGCGGTGCGCACGGCAATGATCCTCAGTACTTCGGTTACGCGCCGGTGGAGGCGGCGAACAAGGCCCTCGCCAAGGCGGGCATCGGTTGGGACCAGGTGGGCGCCGTCGAACTTAACGAAGCGTTCGCCGCGCAGTCCCTGGCGTGCATCAACGCCTGGGGCATCGACCCCTCCATCGTGAACCGGCACGGCGGCGCCATTGCGATGGGCCACCCGCTGGGTGCATCCGGGACCCGGATCCTCGGGACCCTCGCCCGGTCCCTGCAGGCCTCGGGCGAACGCTGGGGCGTTGCTGCGATCTGCATCGGCGTCGGGCAGGGCCTGGCCGTGGTGCTTGAAAACGTCACTGCCGGAGTGAAGGGCTAAAGAGCGATGCTGGAATTCATTGACACTGTTGGCGAGGCCGTGGCCGGGATCAAGGACGGCTCCACCGTGATGATCGGCGGGTTCGGCAACGCCGGGCAGCCGTTCGAACTGATTGACGCGCTGCTGGAGTGCGGTGCCACGGGTTTGACCGTGGTGAATAACAATGCCGGCCAGGGTGACCAGGGCCTGGCGCTGCTGATCAAGGAGGGCCGGGTGCGCAAGATGATCTGTTCTTTCCCGCGGCAGTCCGACTCCTGGCACTTCGACGCCAAGTACAAGGCCGGCGAGATTGAGCTGGAACTGGTGCCGCAGGGCAACCTGGCCGAGCGGATCCGCGCAGCGGGGGCAGGGATCGGCGGGTTCTTCACCCCTACCGGCTACGGCACCATGCTCGCCGAGGGCAAGGAAACCCGGATCATCGACGGCCGCGGCCACGTGTTCGAAACCCCCATCCACGCCGACGTCGCACTGATCAAAGCCCTGAAGGCCGACGGCAAGGGCAACCTGGTCTACCGCAAGACCGCCCGCAACTTCGGCCCCATCATGGCGGCCGCGGCCAAGCACACCATCGTCCAGGTCTCCGAAATCGTCCCCACCGGCGGACTGGACCCGGAAAACATCGTCACCCCCGGCATCTACGTCAACAGCATCGTCCAAGTGGCCGGCAGCAGCGCCGGCACGAACCCGAAGGCGGCCTGACATGAGCCTCACCGAAACCAGCATCAAGACCTCCGAAACAGCCCTCAACCGGGACGACCTCGCCCGCCTGGTGGCCCGCGACATCGCCCCCGGGTCCTTCGTGAACCTCGGCATCGGCCAGCCCACCCTGGTCTCCAACTACCTCACCGCGGAACAGAACATCACCCTCCACACAGAGAACGGGATGCTCGGCATGGGACCCGAAGCAAAGGGCGACGAAATCGACGGGGACCTGATCAACGCCGGCAAGATCCCCGTCACCGAACTCCCCGGCGCCTCGTACTTCCACCACGCCGACTCGTTCGCGATGATGCGTGGCGGGCACCTGGACATCTGCGTCCTGGGCGCGTTCCAGGTCTCCGTCACCGGTGACCTCGCCAACTGGCACACCGGCGCTCCGGGCGCGATTCCCGCCGTCGGCGGAGCCATGGACCTCGCCACCGGCGCCAAGGACGTCTTCGTCATGATGACCCTGCTGACCCGCGAGGGCGCCTCCAAAATCGTGGAATCCTGCACCTACCCGCTCACCGGCGTTGGCTGCGTCACCCGCGTGTACACGGACAAGGCCGTCTTCCTCACCGGACCCGACGGCGTCACCGTCCGCGAAACCTTCGGCTGCACCCTGGAGGAACTCCAGGAACTCGTCCCCGTTCCGCTCAAGGCCGCACCCGCCGTCGCCGGCGGCTGAGCCCGGGGCGGGAACCTGGCTCTCCACCGCCATAGGATTGGGAACCATGACCACAAGAGCAGCCGACGGCGGCACCCCGGTGGCACCGCAGGCGGGCGACCAGTACGTTCAGTCGCTGGCCCGCGGGCTGGCCGTCATCCGTGCGTTCGACACGGATCACCCGCTGATGACCCTCACCGAGGTGGCAGCCCGGACAGGCCTGACCCGGGCCACGGCGCGCCGGTTCCTGCACACCCTGGTGGAGCTTGGCTACGTGCGGACCGACGGCAAGACCTTCGCGCTCACGGCCAAGGTCCTGCAGCTGGGTTATGCGTACCTTTCGGGATTGTCACTGCCCCAGCTTGCACAGCCGCACCTGGAGGAGCTGTCCCTGAAGCTGGGGGAGTCCACCTCGGCTGCCGTGCTGGACGGCACCGATATCGCCTACATCGCCCGGGTGACCACGCGCCGGATCATGACCATCGGCATCACGGTCGGCACACGCTTCCCGGCGTATGCCACGTCCATGGGCCGCGTTCTCCTGGCGCACCTGCCACCCGCGGACCTGAAGGCGTACCTAGCCGCCGCAGACATCACGCCCCTTACGCCGCGGGCCCTGGGAACCGTCCCGGAACTGCTGGCCGAGCTGGAAACGGTCCGAACCAAGGGCTGGTGCGTGCTGGACCAGGAACTGGAGCTGGGGCTGATGTCGGTCGCCGCACCCGTGTATGACGGGCCCAAGGTGGTCGCTGCGGTGAACGTGTCCCTGCAAGCCCAGCCGGTGGACGCCAAGGCCGACCGGGATGCCTACCTTGACTTCGTGGCGCAGGAGACCGTTGCCACGGCAAAGCTCATCTCCGCGGACCTCACCGCCCGCGGTTAGCGCCCCTTCTTCCCGGTACGAATTACCGTCGGGGACGTTGTTGAAGGAGACGGTCGCATAGTAGTCTCTGCCCAGTCCCGCCAGTCGTGCTGTTCCAGCCGGGTGACATCGTATGGGCAGGCTGTACCCGGCCCGGCGCGCAATCCGTACATTCATGCTAGCTGCCGGCCGGGCAGATCTGCCGCCTCGGCGCCGCATAATGGCCACCAGTGCGGTCTAGGGCTTTCTTTGCCCGGAAGCCCCTACTTGGAGCGAATCAGGTCAAGCAGAGCAGGCAGCCTTGTGATGCCATCTTCTGCCATGAAGTGTCGTGCTCCCGGGTGGACCTGCAGGCGTGCGCTTAGACGTCTGGCGAGATCATCGGATGCTTCCGGCGGCACGAAAGGATCTGTGTCAGAGCGAAGTACTGTTCGTTTCCGAATGCTCGTTGCCATCCGCTCTACGGCAACGTCAGTTGCGAGGAAACCATCGAGTTCCGGCAATGTTTCCAGTGGTTCAGTGAACCCGGCGACCAACACGAGACCGCCCAGC
>NZ_JBNHFJ010000015.1:0-87097 GCF_059090105.1 Arthrobacter sp. K410C | reverse complement strand
CGCCGTTGACGCCGGTGCCGTCGCTGTCACCGGTGGGGCTCCCGTGGACGGGCCAGGCTACTTCTACCAGCCCACCGTCCTGGCCAATGTCCCCAACAACGCCGCGATCCTGGGCCAGGAAATCTTCGGCCCCGTCGCCCCCGTCACCACCTTCACCACCGAGCAAGAAGCCATCAACCTCGCCAACGCCTCCGAGTACGGCCTCGCGTCCTACCTCTACAGCAAGGATTTCAACCGGTTGCTCAGGGTGGCCGAACAGATCGAGTTCGGCATGGTCGGGTTCAACGCAGGCGTCATCTCCAACGCCGCCGCACCCTTCGGCGGCGTCAAACAATCCGGACTCGGCCGCGAAGGCGGCACCGAAGGCATCGCCGAATACACCACCACCCAATACATCGGCATCGCCGACCCCTACGCGGTGTAAGTCCAACGCGGAATGGCTGGCGGAGGGGAGATTAGAATGTTTCTGCGTCAACCACGAAGCGGTACCGCACGTCGCTGGCGAGGACGCGGGCGTAGGCTTCATTGATCTGGGCCGCCGGGATGACTTCCACCTCGGCGCCCAGTCCTTTGGCGGCACAGTAGTCCAGCATTTCCTGGGTTTGCCGAATCCCGCCCATCTTGGAACCGGCTAGGTTGCGACGGAAGGAAACGAGCGACCAGGCCCGTTGGCTGAGTGGTTTAGACGGCAGACCCACCAGGACCATGGTGCCATCCAAGGCAAGCAAGGAGAGGTATGCGTCCAAGTGGATATCCATGGCGGCAGTGTTAATAATCAGGTCGAAAGTGCCTTGGAGATTTTCGAACGTAGCCGGATCTGATGTGGCACACAGCTGGTGCGCACCGAGCCGGAGGGCGTCCTCCTGCTTGCTCAGCGTCCGGCTCAGTACGGTGACCTCAGCACCCATCGCCGCTGCGATCTTGATGCCCATGTGGCCAAGTCCCCCCATGCCAACGATGGCGACCCGTTTCCCCGGTCCTGCGCCCCAGTTGCGCAGTGGCGAGTACATGGTGATGCCGGCGCACAGCAGCGGGGCGGCCTCTTCGAGTCGAATCCCCGCCGGGATGCGCACGACGTAGTTCTCGTCCACCACGATGCTGGTGCTGTACCCGCCTGCAGTGGGGAGGCCGTCACGGCCAATGGAGTTATACGTGCTGGTCGCGCCCTGCAGGCAGTACTGCTCTTCGCCGCCGCGGCAGTTTGTGCACTCGCGGCAGGAGTCGACGAAACAGCCGACGCCCACCCGGTCTCCCACTTTATGGCGCGTTACCTTTGGGCCGATGGCTTCCACTACTCCGGCAATTTCGTGGCCTACCACCACCGGATAGTTGACGGACCAGTCCCCCCGCGCCGTGTGGATGTCGGAATGGCAGATGCCAACGAACTTGATGGCTATCACGACGTCGAAATCTCCCGGAGCCCGGCGTTTCACCGTGCCGGGTACGAGGTCTGACGTTGGCGACGTTGCCAGATACGCCCTGGCAATCGTGGTCGTGGCGTCCATTTCTCCCGCGTTCAGTTGGACGGGAAGTTGTAGGAGGCGCCGGAGGCGTGGTGGGTTTCGGGCCAGCGGGAGGTGATGACCTTGCCGCGGGTGTAGAAGGAGACGCCTTCGGGGCCATAGATGTGCTTGTCGCCGAAGAGGGAGGCTTTCCAGCCGCCGAAGGAGTGGTAGGCCACCGGTACGGGCAGGGGGACGTTGATGCCGATCATGCCGACGGTCACGGAGCGCTGGAACTTCCTGGCAGCGGCGCCGGAGGAGGTGAAGATGGCGGTGCCGTTGCCGTATGGGTTGGCGTTGATCAGCTTGATGCCGTCCTCGAGGGTGTCGACGCGGACCACGACCAGGACGGGCCCAAAGATCTCTTCGGTGTAGGCGGTCATTTCGGTCGTGACGTGGTCGATGACGGTGGGGCCCACCCAGAAGCCGTCCTCGTGGCCGGGGACCACCAGGTCGCGGCCGTCCACCACCATGGCCGCACCCGCGGTTTCGGCCTCGGTCACGATCCGGACGATGCGTTCCTTGGAGGCCGGGGTGATGACCGGGCCCATTTCGGCGTCGGGGACGGTGCCGTTGTTGACCTTCACGGCCAGGGCACGTTCTTCGACCTTCTTGACGATCAGGTCCGCGGCGTCGCCGACGGCGACGGCGACGGAGATGGCCATGCAGCGTTCACCGGCCGAACCGAACGCGGCGGCGGCGAGGTGGTCGGCGGCGTTGTCCAGGTCGGCGTCGGGCATGACGATGGCGTGGTTCTTCGCCCCGCCCAGGGCCTGGACGCGCTTGCCGTGCTTGGTGGCGGTTTCGTGGACGTACTGGGCGATCGGGGTGGATCCGACGAAAGAGATGCCGTCCACGTCCGGGTGGGTCAGCAGCCCGTCGACTGTTTCCTTGTCGCCGTGCAGGACCTGGAACACACCGTCCGGCAGGCCGGCCTCCTTCCAGAGCTTGGCCAGCAGCAGTGACGGGGAGGGGTCGCGCTCGGAGGGCTTGAGGATGAAGGCGTTGCCGGTGGCGATCGCCATCGGTGCCATCCACAACGGCACCATGACGGGGAAGTTGAACGGCGTGATGCCCGCGACCACGCCGAGCGGCTCGCGGAAGGAGAACACGTCGATGCCGGTGGACACCTGGTCCGAGTAATCACCCTTCAGCAGGGTGGGGATCCCGCAGGCGTATTCGATGACCTCCAGGCCACGGCCGATTTCGCCCTTGGCGTCGGAGAGGACCTTGCCGTGCTCGGCGGTGATGAGGGCGGCGAGTTCGTCCACGTGGGCGGCGACGAGTTCGCGGAACTTGAACAGCACCGCGGTGCGCTTGGCCAGGGAAATGTCACCCCAGGTGTCGGCGGCCTTCCGCGCGGCGGCGACGGCGGTGTCCAGGTCGGCACGGTTGGCCAGGCGGAGCTCCGCGGTCACCTTGCCAGTGGCCGGGTTGAACACCTGGCGGGTTTTGTCACCGGAGCCGACTGCCTCCGTACCTGCGATAAAGTGCGGGATCCTGGTGAGGGCGATCGTTGGCATGGCGGAGTTTCCTTAGAGAGATGGGAATACGGTCAGGAAGTTGGGACGAATCCGAGGGTCTTGTCCACGACGTTTTCGAGTGGCTCGCCGTCGCGGTACCGTTTGAGGTTCTCCACGAAGAGTGCGCCGAGATCATCGAGGTAGTCCTCGGTGTCCCCGCTCATGTGCGGCGTGATGATCACGTTCTCCATGTCCCAGAGCGGGTGCCCCTCGGGCAGCGGTTCGGGATCCACAACGTCCAGTGCGGCTCCGGCAATTGATCCGGCGGCCAGGGCATCGACCAGCGCGCCAGTCTGGACGATTTCGCCCCGTCCCACATTGATCAGGCAGGCAGTGGGCTTCATGGCCGCCAAGACCTCCGCGCCCACCAGCCCCTTGGTCTGCTGGGTCAGCGGCGCGGCAAGGACGACGTAGTCGAAACCCGGGACAATCCGGGCCAGCTCGCGGGACGAATGGATCACGTCAAAATCGGCGTCGCCGGGCCGGCTGCTGCGGCCCGCACCGCTGACCTGCATGCCGACGGCGCGGAACAGCGAGGCGATCTCGCGCCCGATGGAGCCCGTACCCACCACCAGGGCCCGCTGCCCCTGGATCTTCCGGCTGGTCCGGTGCTCCCACCGCTGCACCCGCTGCCGCCTGAAGGAGCCCTGCGAATCCTTGGCCAGGTCCAGCACAAAGCCGAGCGCAAACTCGGCGATCGCCCGGCTCAGCACGCCCCGCGAGTTCGTGTACTGGATCTTGCTGCGCACCAGTTCGTCGAACATCAGCTGGCTCACCCCCGCGGCGGACACATGGACCCACCGCAGCGATGACGCGGCACCCCAGTTCTCACGCAGCGCCGGGGAGAACGAATGCCACTGGTACAGCACATCGGCGCCGTCCATCGCCCCGGCCAGTGTGTCGGCCTTGGCCAGGCGGACCTCGGCCAGCGCCTCGATCTCAGCAAGCCGCGGCGGCAGGGCCTCCCGGTACAGAACTGCAACAACGGGCTTTGCGCCCGCGCCCGCTACGCTCATGAGGCCGACGCCGGTGCTGCCGCCGGCCCGCCGGGTACCCGCGCATCGATCGCGTCCAGCGCGTGGTAGACGTCGATGGCGGCCAGGACCGCGGCCGTGAACTCCGACGTCGAGGACGGGCCTCCCACGTCGCGGGTACCAAGGCCCTCCCGGAGCACCGACTCGAAGGCGAGCTGCAGGTGCTCGGCAGCCTCCGGGTGGCCGAGATGCTGGAGCATCATCGCACCGGACCAGATCTGGCCTACCGGGTTGGCCAGCCCCTTGCCCGCGATGTCCGGCGCCGAGCCGTGGACCGGCTCGAAGAGGGACGGGAAGTCGCCATCCGGATTCAGGTTGGCGCTCGGGGCCAGGCCGATGGACCCGGTAACCGAACTTCCCAAGTCAGAGAGGATGTCGCCCAGCAGGTTTGAGGCCACGATGACATCCAGCGTCCAGGGCTTCAGCACCAGGTGGGCGGCCAGCGCATCCACCAGCTCGCTGACCAGGGTCACGTCCGGGTACAGCCGGGCCGTTTCCTCCACCACTTCATCCCAGAACGGCATGGTGTGGATGATGCCGTTGCTCTTGGTTGCCGAGGTCAGCAGGCCGCGGCGGGACGAGGCGAGCGCCGCCGCGAAATGGGCTGCCCGTGACACACCCTGGCGGGTGAAAATCGTTTCCTGCACAGCGGTCTCGTGCGGCTGCCCGCGGTAGGCGCGGCCGCCCACCTCGGAATACTCGCCCTCGTTGTTTTCCCGGACGATGAGGATGTCGATCGGTTCCTTGGACGCAAGCGGCGACCGCACGCCGTCGAGCGTTTTGACCGGGCGGAGGTTGATGTACTGCTGGAACTCCCGGCGGATGGGAATCAGCAGGCCCCACAGCGACTCCGTGTCCGGAACCTCGGGGGAACCCACGGCGCCCAGGAAAATCGCGTCGTGCCGGGCCAGCTGTTCCAGTCCGTCCACCGGCATCATCCGGCCGTGCCGGAGGTAGTAGTCGGACCCCCAGTCGAAGTACGTGAACTTCAGGTCCAGGGAATGCAGCTCCGCGATCCGTTCCAAGCACGCAATCGCGGCCGGTACAACCTCCTTGCCGATGCCGTCGCCGGCGATCACCGCAATGCTGTGTGCTGTCATGAAGAAACGCTCCGTTCCGGGGTGGCCACCTGGTGCTGCCGCTGCATGGGCGCCCCGGCAAGGTTGACGATGGTGTTCTTGGGCTCGGTCATTTCCCGCACAGCGTGCCGGACGCCCTCCCGGCCCACACCGGATTTCTTAAAGCCGCCGAACGGCATGGAATCGATCCGCACGTCACTCGTTTCATTGATGACCACCGAACCCACGTGCAGTTTTTCGGCTATCTGGAGCGCAAGATCGATGGACCGGGTGAAGACGCCGGCCTGCAGTCCATACTCTGTAGCATTGGCGGCGAACACCGCGTCCTGCACCTCGATGAACGGCAGGATGGATACCACCGGGCCAAAGACTTCGTCGCGAATCACCCGGCAGGCGGAAGGCACGTCGGCCAGCACTGTCGGTTCGTAGTAGGCCCCGCGCCGCTGCCCGCCTGCATGAACAGCGGCGCCGGACGTCTTGGCTTCCTCCACCCATTCCTCAACCCGCCGGGCCTCAGCCTCTGAAATCAGGGGACCCACGTCAGTGCCGCGGTCCAGCTTGGGACCGGTCTTCAGTTGCCTGGTGCGCGCGGTAACGAGCTCCAGCACGGTATCGAACAGCGACGTGTGCACGTACACCCGCTGCACCGACAGGCAGTTCTGGCCCGCCACCCCGAAGGCACCGGCCACAATCGCCTCGGCCGCAGCCTGGGCGTCCGCGTCCGCGCACACAATCGTGGCGTTGTTTCCGCCCAGCTCGGAAAGGATCTTCTTCCCGCCCGCTGCCGCGGCGATCCGCTCCGCCGTCGCCGGACCGCCCGTGAATGAAATCAGGTCCACGCGGGGATCAGTCACCAGCGCCTCGGAGACGCCAGGACCGGACACGATTGCGGCGATCCGGCCGGACGGGACTCCCGCCTCCAGCAGCAGCTTCACCAGCGCCAGGCCTGTCAGTGGTGTCCGATGTGAGGGTTTGAGTACGACGCCGTTGCCTCCGATGAGCGCCGGGCCCAGCTTGTGTGCCACCAGGTTCAGCGGGTCATTGAAGGGCGTGATTGCCGCAACGATGCCCACCGGCTTCCGGCTGTACCAGCCGATCTTGCCCGCACCGGCCATGCTGTCCTCAAAGCCCAGGGTCTCCCCTGCCAGTTCCACGGAGGCGGCGGCGGAAAGCCGCAAGGTTTCGGCGGCGCGGCGCACCTCGCGCTCGGCCTCGGTGATGGTCTTGCTGCTCTCCGCCGCGATGATGTTTGCGAACCGCTCCGCCTGCTCCCCAAGGAGCAGCACCGCCTTTTCCAGAGCCTCCCGCCGGGCCCGCAACGGCCACTCCTCCGCCTGGAGCTGACGCTGGATATGGGCGATCGCGCGCTCCACGTCCTGCGGCGTGGAACTGCACACCCGCCCCAGCAGGACGCCGTCCTCGGGATCCCGCACCTCCAGGGTCATGTCGGCGGTGTGCCACTTTCCCTCGAAGAAGGCGCCGCCCGGAAGGTTGGCGAACTGGGTGCGTTTGAAGGCAGTTTCCTCGGTGTTTTTTGGGCGCGCTTCAGCGACCGGTGTTGTTGGCATGGGAACCCTTTAGGTTGGCGAGCTGGTGAGTTTGGTCTATTTGACCCGGTCGATGACCTTGGCGGCGGCGCCGATGAAGGGCAGGAACCACGGCGGGCCGAAGTGGCCCGGCACTGGCGGGTTCTTCAGGTCTTCCCACACGTTGGCGCTCTTGTCGCCGGCCATGTAGTGGGCCATCCGCTTGCCCATGTGCGCCGCCATCTGGACGCCGTGGCCGCTGTAGCACAGCGAGTAGTAGAGCCCGTCATGGACGCCGGCGTGGACCATCTGGTCCATGGACAGGTCCACCAGGCCGCCCCAGATGTAGTCCACCTTGGCGTTGGAGAGGTAGGGGAACAGATCGAGCATTGCCTTGCGCAGGATCTCCGCGCTCTTGACGTCCGAGTCGGGGCTGGACAAGGCAAAGCGGGCGCGGCCGCCGAAGAGGAGCCTGTTGTCCGGGGTGATCCGGAAGTAGTACGTGAGCATCTTGCTGTCCGAGGCCTGGCGCCGGTTCGGCAGAATCCGGTTGATCACGTCTTCGGGGAGGGGTTCGGTGCAGATGATGAAACTACCCACCGGGATTACGCGGCGCTGCATCCACGGGGTGATGTTGCCGGTGTATCCGCTGGTGGCCACCAGGACCTGCTTGGCCCGGGTGATCCCCCGGGTGGTGTGCACGTCGTGGACGGTCCCGGAGATCCTCTTCAGCTCGGTGACCGCTGCGTTCTCGCAGATGTCCGCGCCAGCTGCAACGGCAACCCCTGCCAGCCCGTGGACGAACTTACCCACGTGCAGGCCTGCGCCCATCGGATCCAGCATCGCACCCTGGTAAAAATCGGTGCCGATTTCGCTGTGGATCTCGGACTTGGGGATGACCGTGACATGGTGGTCGGCGAGCTTTGCCAGCAGCTCCTGGGACTTCAGAAACCCGTCGTAGTGGGACTTGTGGAACGCCAACGAGAGCTTACCGAACCGCTTGTAGTCGCAGTCGATCGCATTGTCCTGCACGAGCTTCTCGATGCTGTCGATCGCGTCGTTGTACTCGTTGAACATCTCGACGGCGCGGGCTCCCCCGTAGCGCTTGACCGCGGTGCTGAAACCGATGGCCAACCCGGTAGTCGCCATTCCCCCATTACGGCCGGACGCGCCCCACCCCACGGTGTGGCGTTCAAAGACGGCAACGCTCGCGCCCTGCTTGGCGAATTCCAGGGCCGCGGAGAGGCCGGTGAAGCCGGCTCCAATGATGGCCACATCAACGTTTTCCGGTACCGGTGTGCGCCGGTAGTCTCCGGATGCTTCGGCAGTGTCCAGCCAGTAAGGAATGAGTTTCACGGGGTGACCTTTCGTCGCGTCGTCGGCTTAGAGGCCGAGGTGCTTGTTGATCTCGTCCAGGGACTTGGCAGTGTTGAGGTCGTAGCCCGGGCCAATGGGGTCATAGCCACGGTCTAGCATCCAGAGGTTCCGGAAGCCCATGTCGTGCATCGGGTGCATGTCGTAGCGGGTGTGCGAGGAGACGTGCAGGAAGTCCTCCGGCCTGGCGTTCAGGGTGTCCAGCATGTATTCAAAGGCCTGGTAGCGCGGCTTGTATGCCTGCGCCTGCTCAGCTGTCAACACGGCGTGGAAATCAGCGCCGAGCCTGGGAATGCTGATGTCCAGGAAGCTGTCATCGGCGTTGGACAGTGCCACCAGCTTGTAGTTGTCGCCCATCAGCTTCAGCGGAGCCGGCACGTCATCGTGCGCAACCCAGCCGCGTACTGCCTCAGCGAACTCTGCGCCCGCACCGGGAGTCGGCCCAATGCCCCACCGCTTGCACACCCGGTCAAAGGAGTCCTGGAGGATCGCTTCGTAGGGCTTGTAGTCGCCGAGGACTTCGTCGAACCGGTACCCGCGGAACTGCTTCTTGAAGGTGGGCCACTGCTCTTCGGAGATGCGGCCATCGAGCAGGCGACGGGTGGTGGGGTCGATGTCGAAGTTGATGAGTGTGCCGTAGACATCAAACGAGATGTATTTCGGCCGGAAGTTGGTCTCTGCCATGTTCTGTTCCGTTCTTGATCAGGAGGTTGGAGCGGGCATCCCTTGAGGCGGGAAGTTTTGTGACGGACATGCGACCGGGAAAGGACTGGCGCAAGCCGGAAGATCTCCTGCCCGATACGTCGACTGTAGGCGGCCAAATTGTAAATTGTCAACAACTTTTCACGCTCGCGGACTCGCCGCCGATACTCACCCGGCGAGAAAAATTGTTGCTGTGAATTGTTGACAATCTACTTGCGAGGGGGTTGCATTGCAGTAGAGGCCGAAGAGACACGGATCACAAACACGGCCTGAACCGATACTGAAGACGCCGCTCCCCGCATTCCCTTTGCTCCCTTGCACAAGGCGCCAATTCAATTCCAAATCACCGTGGCGACACCGCAGTCCCCCGGCTCAAATCCTAGAAGGAAGACATCCATGAAGACCATTAACAAACTGCAGACCGCAGCCGTAGGGCTCGCCGCTGTACTGGCCCTGAGCGCCTGTGGTGGTGCAGCCGGAGTCAGTTCCACAACGGAAGAGACGAAGTCGCTGACCAACAACACCAGGGATATTTCAGAAGGCGTTCAGCCTGATGCAGCCGCCGTGGCACTGCTGCCGCAGTCCTACAAGGACAAGGGTGAGCTTACAGTTGCGATGGACCTGCATTACCCGCCCACCACTTTCCTCGCCGAGGACAACCAGACCCCGATCGGCCTGAACCCGGACGTAGCCCGGCTCGTTGCGAAGAAGCTTGACCTGAAGCTGAAGTTCGTGGACACGAAGTTCGACACGATCGTCCCGGGCCTGGATGGCGGCCGCTTTGACTTCACCGCCACCACGATGTCGAAGACCGAGGAACGTCTCAAGGTCCTGGACATGATCGATTACTTCAAGGCCGGCAACTCGGTGGCAGTGGCAGCCGGGAACCCGTTGAACCTCACGATGGAGACCCTGTGCGGGAAGAACATCGCCGTGACTCAGGGCTCCACGGGCCAGCTCAAGCGCCTCCCGGCCCTGAGCGAGCAGACCTGCACCTCCAAGGGACAGCCGGAGATCAACGCCGTGACCCTGCCCAACGTCCAGGAGGCCCTGACCCAGCTGCACTCCAAGCGGATCGACGGCGTCCTGTATGACACCACCTCCCTGGGATGGGCACAGAAGCAGCAGCCGGACTCCTTCACCCTCCTTGGGCGGGTCAACGTCGGATCCAGCGACTTGGCCGCCATCGGCCTGAAGAAGGGCTCGGAGCTGACCCCGGCCATGCAGGCAGCAATCCAGTCAGTCCTCGAGACCCCGGAGTACAAGGAGTCCCTGGAGACCTGGGGCCTGGAGTCCGGCGCCATTACCGACGCCAAGCTGAACTAGCGGGGCGCCCCCCAATGGCTACAGCTATCACAAAAGGAAGTGAAGCAACGATGGACAGCATTGATCCGGCCCTGAAGCCACGGCTTCGGCTTCGGACCCGCGCCGAGTATGCCGGGTGGATCTTCAGTATCCTCGTGGGCATCGGGATCCTCTCCTCCGTCCTGACCAACCCCAACTTCAAGTGGCACGTCGTCGCGAAGTACTTCTTTGCCGAGTCGATCCTGCGCGGGCTGATGCTCACCATCTTCCTCACGGTCGCGTCCATGGCCCTGGGCACCCTGCTCGGGCTGGCCCTGGCGATCATGCGCTCCTCGCACGTAAAGCCGGTTTCCATCGCCGCCGGGCTCTACATCACGTTGTTCCGCGGCACCCCGGTGCTGGTGCAGCTGATCTTCTGGTTCAACATCTCCGCCCTGTACCCGGACCTGAGAATCGGTATCCCGTTCACCGACATCGGTACCGCCGTGGACACGAACGCGATCATGGGCCCCATTACCGCAGCCTTGGTCGGCCTGACCCTGAACGAGGCCGCCTACATGGCCGAAATCATCCGCGGCGGTTTCTCCTCTGTCGGTAAAGGCCAGATCGAAGCCGCAGACTCCCTGGGCATGAGCGCCGGCACCAGGATGCGCAAGGTCATCATCCCCCAGGCCATGCCATCGATCATCCCGGCCACCGGCAACCAGGTCATCGGTATGTTCAAGGGAACCTCCCTGGTCAGCGTCCTGGGCGTCGCTGAACTGCTCCAGAGCGCCCAGCTCATCTACGCCCGCACCTACGAAACCATCCCGCTGCTGATCGTCGCCAGCCTCTGGTACCTGGTGATGACCCTGCTGCTGAGCTACCCCCAATCCAAGCTCGAACAGAAATACTCCCGCGCGACCTCCCGGCTTCCCCGCAAAGCCAAGCCGGTCGTGCTCACTGATCCGGAAGGTGCTGCCCGATGAGTAACGACGGCACGATCGTTGCCCAGAAAATCCGAAAGTCCTTCGGACCCAAAACCGTCCTCAAAGACATCAACCTCGAGATCGCCAGCGGTGAAATCTGCTGCATCATCGGGCCCAGCGGCTCCGGCAAATCCACCATCCTGCGCTGCATCAACGGCCTGGAAACCGTCGACTCCGGAGTCCTGAAAGTCAACGGCGAAGACTTCGGCTACTACGAAACGGCTACCGCCTACCACGCCCTGCCGCCCAAGAAGCTCGCCGAGCAGCGCACCAGGGTGGGCATGGTGTTCCAGCAGTTCAACCTGTTCCCGAACATGACCGCCCTGGAAAACGTCATGTCCGGGCCGGTCCTGGTCAAGGGCGCGGACAAAAAAGAATCCGCCAAACGCGCCCACGAACTGCTCGCCAGCGTCGGCCTGGCCGGGTTCGGGGACTACTACCCCGCCCAGCTCTCCGGCGGCCAGCAGCAGCGCGTCGCGATCGCCCGGTCCCTGGCCATGGACCCCGAGATCATGCTCTTTGACGAACCCACCTCGGCCCTGGACCCCGAAAAAGTCGGTGAAGTCCTCGCGGTGATGAAAGACCTCGCCAAGAAAGGCATGACCATGGTCGTGGTCACCCACGAAATGGGCTTCGCCCGCGAAGTGGCCGATTCCCTGATCTTCATGGACGACGGCTACGTCATCGAACGCGGTGACGCCCGGGAAGTCCTCACCAACCCCCAAGAAGCCCGCACCAAGGCCTTCCTGGACCAGGTGCTGTAGACCATGAACGGAAAACTCGCCGTCATCGGCCTGGGCAGCATCGGCTCCATGGCCCTCTGGCAGGCCTCCCGCCTCACCGACTCCGTGACCGGTTTCGAAGCACAGACTCCCGCCCACGGCCGCAGCGCCGTGGGCGGGGACACCCGCCTGTTCCGCATGATCTACCGCGGCACCCCGGACCTTTACCCCATCCTGCAGCGCTCCCGTGATCTCTGGGCGGAACTGGAAGCAGAAACCGGCCAGGACATCCTCACCCGCTGCGGCGGCCTGTCCATCGGCACCAAAAACGGCCCCTACCTCACCGCCCTGCTCGAAACCACCGCGGCGAACAAAGCCGACCATGTCATCCTCTCCCGCGAGGACATGGCCGACCGCTACCCCCAGCACAACCTGCGCCCCGACGACATCGCCGTCTACGACCCGCACGCCGGCGCCCTGCGCACCGACCGCGCCGTCACCGCCGCCATCCAAGCCGCCCAGGCCAACGGCGCAACCATCCACACCAACACCCCCATCGACACCATCACCGAAACCAACGACGGCGTCACCATCACCTCCGGCGCGAAGACCTGGACCTTCGAAAACGTCATCATCGCCTCCGGCGGCTGGTCCCAACGCCTCATGCCCGACCACCTCACAGCAGCAACCCAGACCAAGCGCGTCTTCCTGACCTGGTTCGTGGCCCGGGACGCTGCCCAATTCGCCCCGGAAAAGTTCCCCATCTTCATCCGGATCCACGCGGACCGCTCCATGTACGGGGCGCCCGCCGTGGACGGAGCCACCGTCAAAGCAACCCTGGACGGCCGCGGCAAACCAACACCAGACCCCAACGCAGTCCCCAGGGAACTCACCCAGGCCGAAATCCAAGAAACCACCGAAACCGTCACCGAATTCCTCCCCGGCCTCCACCCCAACATCGTCCGCTCCGACGCCTTCCCGGACCTTTTCACCACCGACTCCCAGCCCTTACTGGGCTTCCTGGGCCAGTCAAGCAGGATCTACGCCGCCACCGGCTTCTCCGGCGCCGGGTTCAAAAATGCCACAGGCTACGGCGAAATCGCCGCTGGCGAGGCACTCGGCAAGGCATCGTACGGCGGCCTCGATTTTGTCCGTCCCCAACGGTTCGGTACCAACTAGCCGCCGCAGGAAAACTTGCGATACCACCCGGTGTCGCCTATTGTTGACAATCTACAATTAGAAGAAAGTAAGAAGACATGGCAACCCTGAGCCCCATCCTGAAGCAGGCGACTCCTGTTGTCGTCGACCATGCCTCCGGCAGCTGGATCCACGCCACCGACGGCAAGAAGTATCTTGACTTCACCACCGGGATTGGTGTCACCAGCACCGGCCACTGCCACCCCGATGTTGTGGCCGCGGCACGCGAGCAGGTGGGCAAGATTGTCCACGCCCAGTACACCACCGTGATGCACCAGCCCCTGCTGCAACTCACGGAACTGCTGGGGGAGGTCCTGCCCCAGGGGCTGGACAGCGTCTTCTACGCAACTTCGGGATCAGAAGCCGTGGAGGCCTCTGTCAGGCTGGCCCGGATGGCCACCGGCCGGCCGAACATCATCTCCTTCCAGGGCGGATTCCACGGACGGACGGTCGCGGCAGCGTCCCTGACCACCGCCGGAACCAAGTTCCGGTCCGGATTCTCCCCCCTCATGAGCGGCGTGCACGTCGCGCCCTTCCCGCACTGGTACCGGTACGGCTGGGACGAGGAAACCGCGGTCAGCTTCGCCCTCAAGGAACTGGACCACATCCTCCTGAGCATCAGCACGCCCGCGGACACGGCCGGCTTCATCATCGAACCTGTCCTGGGTGACGGCGGCTACATTCCCACTCCCCCTGCCTTCCTGCAGGGCCTGCGCGAACGCGCCGACCGCCACGGCATCGTGCTCATCCTCGACGAGGTCCAGGCCGGCGTCGGACGCACCGGCAAATTCTGGGGACACGACTGGGCAGGCATCACCCCTGACATCGTCATCACGGCCAAGGGCCTGGCCAGTGGCTTCCCCATCTCAGCGATCGCCGCCTCAGCTGAACTGATGGGCAAGGCCTGGCCCGGCTCCCAGGGCGGAACCTACGGCGGAAACGCCGTCGCCGCTGCAGCCGGCGTCGCCACCCTCGGGGTCATCCGCCGGGAAAACCTGGTGGAAAACGCCCTGCAGCGAGGCGACGAACTGCGCGCCGGACTCGACAAGCTGCAGACCGAGTTCGCCGGCATCGGCAACGTCCGCGGACGGGGCCTGATGCAGGGCGTCGAATTCACCGCCGCGGACAACACCCCGGACGCCGCCACGGCGCTGGCCGTCCAACAGGCCGCCATCAAGGAAGAACTGCTCCTCCTCACCTGCGGCCCGCACGGCAACGTCGTCCGCATCATCCCGGCGCTCAACGTCACCAGCGACGAAATCCAGGCCGGCCTGACCAGGT
This sequence comes from Arthrobacter sp. K410C, assembly GCF_059090105.1. Taxonomy (NCBI): domain Bacteria; kingdom Bacillati; phylum Actinomycetota; class Actinomycetes; order Micrococcales; family Micrococcaceae; genus Arthrobacter; species Arthrobacter sp. K410C. Next base: position 72,884 of record NZ_JBNHFJ010000015.1, on the reverse strand, counting down.
TCACCCAGGCCCTCAAAACTGCCACCTCCTAATCGCCCTTGATCACTGAAAGATCACCATGAACTCCTCCTTTGATCCCAACAGCCTCCACACCGGGCTCTTTATTGACGGAACGTGGCAGCAGGCCACCGACGGCGCCACGTTCGCCGTGGAAAACCCTGCAACCAACGAAGTCATCGCCCACGTAGCCGACGGCGGGCCCGAGGACGCCGTGCGGGCCATCGAAGCCGCCGGCCGGGCCCAGGCGGCCTGGGGCAAGTCCACCCCGCGCCAGCGGGCCGACATCCTTCGCCGCGCCTATGAACTGGTCACCGCCAATACCGACCATCTCGCGGCGATCATGACTGCCGAGATGGGCAAGCCCCTGGCCGAAGCCAAGGGGGAAGTTGCCTATGGCGCTGAGATGCTCCGCTGGTTCTCCGAAGAAGCCGTCCGCATCGGCGGCGACAGCACGGTATCCGTGGACGGAACCACGCGCATCCAGATCACCAAGGAACCTGTGGGACCCTCGGTGCTGGTTACTCCCTGGAACTTCCCCCTTGCCATGGGTGCCCGCAAGATCGCCCCTGCCGTCGCCGCCGGCTGCACCATGGTGTTCAAGCCGGCAGAGCTCACACCGCTCACGTCGCTGGCACTGGTGGCCATCTTCAAAGAGGCAGGGCTTCCCGACGGCGTGCTCAACGTCGTCACCACGGCTTCGGCTTCCAGCGTGGTACGCACGTGGACGGACAGCGGCATCGCCCGCAAGATCAGCTTCACCGGTTCCACCGAGGTGGGCAAGGTCCTCCTCCGGCAGGCGGCCGACAACGTCATGCGCTCATCCATGGAACTGGGCGGCAACGCACCTTTCATCGTCCTGGCCGATGCTGACATCGAAAAGGCCGTTGACGGTGCCATGAAAGCCAAGATGCGCAACATGGGCGAGGCGTGCACCGCAGCCAACCGCTTCTTCGTCCACAAGTCCGTGGTGGAGGAGTTTGGCGAGAAGTTCTCCAAGAAGATGTCAGAATTGCAGGTGGGCAACGGCGCTGTGGCGGGCACCGACGTCGGGCCTCTGATCGAGCAGAAGGGGCTCGACAAGGTCGAAAGCCTCGTCGCTGATGCGACGGCCAAGGGTGCGCGAGTGCTGACCGGAGGAACTCGGCCGGAAGGCCCCGGGTACTTCTTCACTCCCACGGTCCTGATGGATGTTCCCAGGGATGCCGAACTGATGAGCACGGAGATTTTCGGGCCGGTGGCAGCCATATCGTCCTTTGACAGCGAAGACGAGGTCCTCAGCCTGGCCAACGACACGGAGTGGGGACTGGTGGGCTACGTGTTTACCGAGAGCATGGAAAAAGCCATGCGCTTCTCGGCGGAACTGGAGGTTGGAATGGTCGGGATCAATACCGGCATCGTCTCCAACCCTGCCGCACCCTTCGGGGGCGTCAAGCAGTCGGGCCTGGGACGCGAGGGCGGAAAAGTGGGAATCGACGAATTCCTGGAGTACAAGTACACAGCAATAGCGTTCTAACAAGAATGCAATCTGCCGAAGCATGAAATGAGGGGATGTCAATGGCGGCACCGGAGGCAACATTCGTACTGGAAGGTCGCCCCACGGCGCAACTGATCGCCGACCAGTTGCGGGAGCTGATCGTCCAGGGGGCTTTCAGGCCCGGGCAGCAGGTCAACGAATCTGCGCTGGCCAGCCAGCTCAATACCTCGCGCGGGCCGCTGCGGGAAGCTCTGCAGCGGCTCTGCCAGGAAGGCATCCTGGTCAGCAAGCGCAACCGCGGGGTTTTCGTACTGGAGCTGACGGCGGATGACGTGAAGGAAATCTACGCCGTCCGCGAGGCTGTGGAGCTCGCTGCCGCCAACACCCTCCTCAACTCGGACCCCGAGCAGGTTGCTGCCACCTGCAGGGAACTCAAGGGCATCATCAAAAACATGGCCAAGCAGGTGAAGGCCTCAGACTGGCAGTCGCTGGCACGGCTGGACATGCAGTTCCACACCACGTTCGTGTCAGGCACCGGCAACACCCGCCTGATCCGGATTTATGAGACACTCGCGGCCGAATCCCGCATGTGTATCCTCGGGCTGGAAGTGGCTTACCCGCGCATCGACGTCCTGGTACAGGAACACCAGAAGATCCTCGACCACCTGGAAACAGGCGATCGCAACGGACTCCAGCATGCCATTGAACGCCACATGCAGAAGGCGGTGGAGGACCTTACGTCTGATCCTGAAGCAGCCGGGATCAGCGCCTAGAAGCAAGGACCCGCTGAACCACTGCATAAATAAGGGCCCAGTTCCAACGGAACTGGGCCCTTACTCAACCACACTTATTTCCATGACCGCCTGCTGCCACTGGCGCCAGCTGCCGGTCAGCACGGAGCACTCACACATGAAAGACAACCGGGCCATTCCCGCCTTCGAAACCCGAGCTGCCCGCAGGCTCCGGGAAACCATGTGGTCATCCTTGGAGCCGGGCGACCTGGTGACACTGGGCCGGCAGGGCTTTGACCATTACAGCGGGAGGGTGGACGAACGTACCGCCGACGGCCGGACAATCTGGGTGGTGGACCACATCGGGGACCGGCGGCTCTTCCACATCGAGGACGATTACGAGCTCTCCATGGGCATTAAGTCCGACGCCGGCGCGCGGCTCTGGCCTGCAACGTGCGGCAAGAGTAGCCTCAGGCATACCACGTAGCGCACGGCCAACCAGCCCCCCAAACCCGGAGCGGTTGCCCGTCAGGCAGTTCCCCGAGGAGGCCGGGCAATGGCTGGATGGAACGCGGACACGGCGGCGGGACCACTTGGCGCCGGCACGGTCACACTGGTGGAAGGCACGTCCTTCTGCATCTCCCTGCCGAACGGAGACATCTACCCTGAACATCCGCACGGGCTCTTCTTCCAGGACACGCGTATCCTGTCCAGGTTGAACCTGGCCGTCAACGGGCAGCCCCTCGAACCCCTGGCGGCCCAGACGAAGGAACCATACAGGGGAATCTTCGCCTGCAGGGTCGCCAGATCGGACGGCTACGCGGACAGCCCGCTCATTGTGGAACGCAGGCGGGAACTGGGGATCGGCATCGTGGAACACATCACCGTCCATAACCACTCCACAACGCCCGTGGAATGCGCGGTCTCACTCACCGTCAGCTCGGATTTCGCGGATGTCTTTGAAGTCAAGGAAGCCCGGACGCCGCGGGAGTGGGCAGAGACCCGTGAGTTCGACGGAAAGACCCTGAGCATCAGCGGCCGCTGGCACGAAGTCCGGAAGTCCGTCGTCGTAAGTTCCGCTACCCCCTGGAACGCGGAGGGTGAGGAGCTGAACTGTGTCACCACCATCCCGCCGCGCGGAGAGTGGAACACCGTCCTGACAGTGGCGCCCGGCTCCGGGGCCGCCACGGCCCCCATAGTCCGCCCGGCCGAAGGCGAGCTGTCGCGCAGCGACCGCCGCCGGCAGGAATGGGTGGCCAAGATCCCCAAACTGCATATGAGTAACCGGTCCGTGGAAAGGACGCTCCGCCGCAGTTATGACGATCTTGGCGCCCTCCGCATTGAAGATCCAAGCCACCCGGAGCGCATTGTGGTGGCGGCGGGAGCGCCCTGGTTTATGACGCTGTTTGGCCGGGATTCCCTGTGGGCCTCGGAGATGGCCATGCCGGTTGACCCGTCCCTGGCGCTGGGCACCCTGCAGACCCTTGCTGACCGGCAAGGTGCCGTAGTGGACCCCATCAGCGAGGAGGAACCCGGAAAGATCCTGCACGAGGTGCGGCTCGACGTCTCCAGTTCCCTGGCACTGGGAGGCAAATCCATCTACTACGGCAGCATCGACGCAACGCCCTTGTTCGTGGTGATCCTGGGGTCGGTAAGCCGCTGGGGTTTCGCCAAGGACACCATCGCAGCGCTGCTTCCGCACGCCGACCGCGCCCTGGACTGGATACGGGATTACGGCGACAGGGACGGCGACGGCTTTGTGGAGTACCAGCGCCTCAATGACCAGGGACTTATCAACCAGGGCTGGAAGGATTCCTGGGACGGCATCAACTTTGCTGATGGAACACTGGCAGAACCACCGATCGCTCTCTGCGAGGTCCAGGCGTACGTCTATGACGCCTATATGGCCCGCTCCTGGATCGCCTATGACACCGGAGAGACAGCCCTGGCGGCCGAGCTCGCGGAGCGCGCTGCGGAGCTGAAGGCGCGGTTCAATGAAGAGTTCTGGATGCCGGACCGGGGATACTACGCCATCGCGCTGGACGGCAAGAAGCGGCAGGTAGATGCCTGCGCATCCAACATGGGACATTGCCTGTGGGTGGGTCTCGTGGATGAGGACAAGGCTCCGCTGGTTGCGGAACGGCTGATGTCCCCTGAAATGTTCAGCGGCTGGGGCGTCCGCACCCTGGCCACGGACATGGGCGCCTACAACCCGGCCAGCTACCACAATGGCTCGGTGTGGCCGCACGACAACGCCGTGATCGCGGCAGGCCTGATGCGCTATGGATTCGTTGAAGAGGCGCAGCGCATTTCCACCGCCCTGTTCGAAGCCGCCGAATACTCCGAGGGCCGTCTGCCTGAGTTGTTCTGCGGATTCAGCAGGGAGCAGTACGGCGAGCCCGTACCCTACCCGACGGCCTGCTCGCCCCAGGCCTGGGCCGCGACGTCACCTATTCAGCTGGTGACGAGCCTGATGAGATACGACGCCAACGTTGCCCGCGGGGGGTTCTGGATGGATCCCCACTTGCCGCCGTCCTACGGTGACTTGCATATCAGCAATGCACCCATGGCCGGAGAGCGGGTCACCATCGATATCGCCAACTCGGTACCCGCCGTACGGGGACTTCCGAAGGGGATGGTGTTCCATCGGGGCCACCGGCCGTGGCTGACCGAACTCGTGGCCGAGGCCGCGCTGCGCAAGGAGCAGTAAGGGCCTTCAGTTCCGCCTACTGGCTGGAAGCGAAAACAGCTGCGGGCCGAAGGCTCCGGCTCCCGGCAGCTTTCCCCAGCATCCACAGCACGGGCTCGCCGCATGAAGCGGGCATGAGTTCCCCCTTCGTGATGAACCGTGCCGCTGCCGGATCACCGGCGGCTGACCACCACCCGGTTTTGGGGCAGTGATGGCCAGTCCGGCTCGTTTCATCAAGCTCGAAAGCAGGAGTGTCGATGCGCCGTTTCTTCATCGTGTTTCCTTGGGGCTGGGTCCGGTTGGAAGGACGGGGTGAGCTGCTAACGTTCCCAAGCTTAGCAATTGTCAACAATCTACAACAGATCTACGCGCTAGGATTTTTCGCGTTTTTGAAAGCGTTGCAAATCCCTGCCACCGATTGCAGGAGCAGAGCGGTGCCGGGTATCCGGGCCGCCGGCATTCATGCAGATCAGAACCAGGGCGGCGAACTTCGTCGCCGGGCATACAGGGGCAGGGGCTCGGGCCACTCTCCCCGCCAGGTTCGAACTGGGGACTTCCCCGTCCACGCCGCCGCTCTACCGCTCCTACCTTGCCCAGAGCGGCATCGCCTGGTTGGGGTGAAGCCCCCGCGCGAGTCAGGCTCCAGCGCGGGGGCTCCCTGTGCTTCCTAGTTGGGGAAATAACGTGGAAACAAGAAGAATTTACCGGCCGGCAGGAACTTGAAATTTCCAAAACAGGCCGGTTTGGGGAATCTTGAGGAAACCTTGAGCAGCGCCGCCAATCGGGCGGTTAACTGCCCGGTTCCTCTGTGGAGTCCGGGTCCTCCTCGGGCTCGAAGGTGTTGGGTTCGGCGTCCACGCTGATGCCGATGCCGTCGCCGCCCCGTGGGATCCCGCCGTCGTTCTTGTCAGGTGCCGCATTGCCCGCGGCGCCTTCCACGCCGTCCTGCGTTTCGTCGTCGGGCAGGGAATCGGGTGAGTTGATTGTCATCGCTCCTCCTTCATTGGCCGGGCCTCCACGCTAACAGCCCGCGGCCGGAAAGGCGCCGGTAGGGACAACAAAATTTACTGCGTCCGCCCGATGGGCCTCGCCGCCCGCAGGATGACGTCCAGCCCGGCGGGGCTGCCAGGCCCGTGCCTCCGGACCGCTGCTTCGCCGGCGCGCTTGATGACCGAGCGCATGACCAGGGCCACGATCACGGCGTCGTCCGCGTAGCCGATCACGGGGATGAAGTCCGGGACCAGGTCGATGGGCGACAGGAGATAGGCCAGCAACAGCACCAGCCGGACGCGGACGCCGACGGCGACAGTACGGTCCGCCGCGAGCCCGCGGATGAGCCGCAACAGGTCCGGCAGCAGCCGCAGGGCGTCCTTCATGGAGACCGTTTCGGGATGGCGGCGGGCGTACACCCACAGGAGGAACAACAAAACGGCGTATGCCAGCAGGATGCCTGCCACTATTCCGGCAATGGTCTCCCAGTGCACTTTCGTCTCCTCCCGTTTGGGGCTATAACCTCCGGCGCCGGAACGAGACTACGCCAAGGCAGGGGACCGGCAACGCTTTGGGGAATTACTGCGTCATGCGGTAGCCGACACCGCGGACCGTCTCCACCCAGCGAGGATGCCGTGAACTTTCCCCCAGCCGCTTCCTAAGGTTGCCCACATGCACCTCCACTGCACGCTCCTCGCCCGCACTGACGAAGGAGTTTGTGCTGTAGGGCTCGTTCCGGAGCCTCCGGACCAGGTCGGCCTTGGTCTGGACTGTCCGCCCGTTCTCCATCAGGACCAACAGGATGTCGAACTGCGTGCGCGTCAGGTCCACGGGGACCCCCTCAATGGCCGCCTGCCGTGAATCCTCGTGCACAGTGAGCCCGCGGTGGGCGAAATCGCAGCAACCCGGTACTTCCTGTTGCTCCGGCGGCGCTCCCCCTACCCGCCGATCATGCGGGGCTGCCCCGCCGCCGGCGTCCGTTGAATCCCGCCGGTGCCACTGCCCGTGACCCGGTGAGCCGTCAGCCGGAGCAGTGGGCAATGTCCGGGGGCGGCGGAGCATGGCACCGATCCGCGCCCTAAGCTCCCGCGGCCGGAAGGGCTTGGTGAGGTAGTCGTCGGCCCCCGCCTCGAATCCCATCAGCGCATCCGCTTCGTCGGTACGGCTGGTGACGATGATGAGGTAGGCATCGCTAAAGGTCCGGATCCGCCGGGAGGCCTCCAGCCCGTCAAAATCAGGAAGGCCAACATCCATAGTGACAATGTCCGGCTTGTGTTCCCATACGGCTTCGACACCCGCAGAGCCGGACGATGTCGAATGGACGGCAAAACCGGATTGCAGCAGCACCTCGGTCAGGATGTCCCGGACGTCGTCATCGTCCTCAACCACTACGGCGACGCCGCGCTCCACCATCCATGCCCCCTCAAGCCTTATCCGCTTCCGCCCATCGCGCTGCAAACTTGCTGGCGCAATGCACTAAGTGTTCGGAGACGGAAGCAAAAAGGATGCCCCTGGTCCTAATTCTCGGGAAGCCCTCATGACATTACCCAAAGAATTGGATACACACCCATTCCCCAACCGGTAGTGCGCATTTCTTGAGATTAGGTTGAGTATTGCGTTTTGCTTGAGGTTGCTTTTCCGCAAGAATTCGGGTCGCAAAACTATTGCCTTTTTACGTTGCGGAGACAGAAGATCAAGCTGTGCTCAATGGGGGCGCAAATTGCTCGCTGGGAGCAACTGATAAGGGGCGTTTGCATGGCTTGTTTTCGCTTTTCTCTCCACCATCCCTCGAGCCGGGGCAAATCCCTGGCCATGCTCGCGGCCGGAGTCCTGGCCATGATGGCCAGCTTCACGCCGGCCCAGGCCGCGGATACCACTCCTCTCGATCCCAATCCCGGGCCGGCCGGCAACTTCTCCTGGAAGGGCTTCAACTGGGAAAAACGCTTCTGGGGCGGGGCGCCGCAATACAACAAACTGTTTGCGGCCGCCAATGTCAGCAACCCGGATGCGAACGGACACGTTACCCTCAGCCTCACAAATCCGAGCGGTGATGCCCCCGTTGGCGCGGAGTTCCAGTCCACCAGGCAAGGATTTGGCTATGGCACCTACAGCACCGTGGTGGAAAAGGACCTCACAACCCTTCAGAAGGAAGTGGTGTGGGGATGCCTCTTCACTTACGATCCCCTGGCCGAGCCTGGATACAACGAGATCGACCTGTGCGAGGCCTCCGCGTGGGGCGGCGGGGCCGCCTATGGGGAGTCCTGGCCTGTGACCCAGGGCCACGGGTACTGGTTTGATGCCAGCAAACCCCCAGGGGAAGGAAACAACACCACGGTCTTTGGCGTAACATCCAGCCCCGTCAACACCCACCGAATGGTGTGGGAGCCCGGCCGGCTTACGTTCGACACCTTCCAGGGGGAAGGCTTCGCTGGAACCCTGCTGAAGAGGACAGTCCTGGAAGGGCCAACGGTACCAATTCCGGCTAAGGAACAGATCCACTTCAACCTCTGGGTGACCGGCGGGGGCGGAGGCGATCCCGCCCACGTCAAGCCGGAGAGCGTGGTAATTCGCGACTTTTCCTTTGTGCCTGCCGCAGCCGCCGCGCCGGCCCAGCCGGTTTCCGCAATCACGCTGAGCGCCTCCACCACCAAGACCAAGTCGGTCAGCTCCACCACCTTGAAGTGGACGGGAGCAACGGGGAGCAGTGTGACGCTGTGGATCAACGGCACCCGGAAAACCATCCCGAACACCGGAAGCGTCGTCAACACCATCAAGGGCGGGAGCACCATCGCCTATAAGGTTTGCGACACTGCCGGGTGCTCGAATGTGGTCAACGTGGTGACCTGACACTTGCCAGGGCGGAGCCCGGCCATGAAGAATGCAGCGTGCACGTTGACCGCTGCATTCTTCGTTGGAACGTGGTTGGCCGCAGGTGGAGCCATCCGGCCGCCTGTTAGGACTTGGTTCCGCGCACGGGGACGATCCGCCTGACGGCAAGCCCCAGGGCCAGAAGGGCAAATGCGGCGAGCGCAAGCCAGAAGAGGTCACCCGCCCCGGTCATGGCGAGGGTTCCGGAACCGGCCCCCGCGGCGGCAGGTACTGCTGGGTTGTTGTACATGGAGTTACCAGGCTTTCTTTTTGTTAAAGGCTGCATCTGCATATGCCTTCGCGTGGACTGCCTGCAGGAACAGGTCAATCACAAGTTCGTACATGGTGGCTGCTGCGAGCATGTATCTCCATCCCCGCAGCCGCACTGTCACCACCCGCTCGATCACGAAGACACCGGTCACGGCGAGCCAGAACGGCTGGATGTGCAGCCCCTCCCCCGTGGCCAGTGCCAATGCCACCGTGCTGACGTAGGCGATGGTTACGGCCACGCCCACTAACGACAGGAACTGCCTGCCCCAGTAGGGCCGGGTCACCCTGGTCCAGCCGTATTGGACGCAGTTCTCCACCGCCCCACGCTTCCAGCGCAGTCGCTGCGCCCACAGTTCACGCCAGGTGGGCATCACCTCCGTCACCAGGGTGCAGTCAGCGGGCGAACGTATGCGGTACTTGAGGGTCAACAGGGCAAAGGACAACTCGTTGTCCTCTGTGAGGACCGAGGTATCGTAAACGCCTCCGCGGCCATTCCCTGGCGGAAGGGTGCCATCGAGCCTTGCCGCCACCACATCCCGGAGAGTGCGGGCCCGGAACAGCGCAGCAGTTCCCGTTACCACCAGGCATCTGCCGTGGAGGCGCCGCACGTCCCTGGCATAGCGTGCATATTCATTCCGCTGGAGATGCCCCACAAACCCGCCGCCTCCCGCTCCGGTGAAAACACCGCCCACAGCACCAAGCCGTGAATCAGCCTGCAGGTGAGCCACAGAGCGCTCAATGAAGTCCCGGGACAACTGGGAATCGGCGTCCTGGATCAATATCAGGTCCTCGGGAGCCGCATGGGGCAGAAGTCCTGCGAGAACGAAGTTCAGGGCACCCGCTTTTTTATCCGCGTTCCCCACGGTCCGGACTACCTCCCCACCGGAAGCCGCAGCGATTTCCACAGTGCCGTCCGTGCAGTTGTCCGCCACCACAATGACCCGGTCCGGACTGCGCGTCTGGTCCCGCAAGGAGGCCAGGGTATCTGCAATTCCAGCAGCTTCATTATGTGCAGGAATTATGACAGTAATCACAATTCCGGACCGCCCGCACGAGACCTTAAGCGGTGCGCCAGCGGCATTTGCGATGGACGCCACATTTTCTTCACAATCCCCCCAAGAGACACTTCTGCAATGGATCTCGAGTCTTCCAAGGAGACCGCAAAGGATCGGCATAAAAGCGGAAATTAAGGGGCAAGCTTCAGTCAAGAAAAACGCACGATCTTGAGGTGCGGAAAATGAGCCGTTGAGGTAGGAGAATTAGCCCAATCGGGGGCCACAGCAAACGCCGAACCAAGCAGCTACCGCTTCGACTTCGGGAACGGTCCCGTTGAGCGCGGTTACACCGGAGTCAGCGCGGCGGGCAGGCTGCCCGCGGCTTCCGCAATGACGGCCAGCGCCCGCATGGTCGCCGGGGACCTCACCCGGCAGGGCCTGCTCTAGCTATCGCGACGGCGGGAAGCAGCACATTCCCGTGCCCCGCCGTCGTACCGGCCCAGGCGCCGTCACTCCCAGTCTGAAGTGAAATCCAGGGGCGGCCACCAGCGCGTCCGCGAATGGACGGCGAACCGGCGCCCGGTGACCTCGGTGGGATTGATGCGGATCAGGTGGTCCTTGAGGCTCGGCTCCCAGGGTTCGCGGTCCGGATCGGCCAGTTCCAGGGGCAGGGAGCCGTTTTCCACGGGCGAGGGAACGCCTTTGACGACGACGCTCCACACCTCCGTCCCGTAGACGTTGAGCGCATCCGTTTCCAGCGCCACCGGATTCCCCGTAAGCATCGACCGAAGTTTCGTTCCGGGGGCGGTCCGCAGATACAGCGCCCTTTCCGCGGGAACGAAGTTCACCGGGAAGATCTCCGGCGTGCTCCCGTTGATGACTGCCAGCCTCCCGATGTAGGAGGAGCCCAGGAGCATCCAGCATTCCTCGACGGTCAGGACTTCTGTTGCCGATTCCGGCTGACGGGTTCCCATGGGCGAGATTCTAGGTCTCCGGCACAAGTAGGGGGTAGGGCCTTGGGTCCCCCGGTCCCGCCCCCCGCGCCTAACCGCCGATGTGGTGGACCGTGAAAGCGGTCAGGAAGCCCACGGAGGCCGTCAGGCCGGTCAGGTTGTGGTGCTCCTCGAACGCCTCCGGGATCATCGTGTCCGCCAGCATGGCCAGGATTCCGCCGGCAGCCGCGGCGGTGATGAAGGCCACCACGCCGCCCGGCGCATTCTCCAGAGCTGCGCAGCCCACCAGCGAGGCCACGCCGCGCCCAGAATTGATGGGATCTTGACCCAATCCTTGCGGACCCCTGAAGTTGCGGGTCCACGCTGGAGGCATCGGACCAAACCAGCTTGTGGGGAGCAGGAAGTCATGGGAAACAAGACAGCTTTTGAGGGCGACGTCACCACCGAGGGAGGCGTGCTGACGGACCAGCATCCGCTCGATTTCCACGCTTTGGGACTGGCCGGCTGCATTGACCGGCTGACCGGGCCCCTCCGCCGGAGGGGGACCGCCGTCTGCTGGGATACTCCGCACTGGGGCATCGAGATCCCGTCGGACTGCGCCGCCCTCCTCTACCAGTCGGCCCGCGAGGCGCTCAGCAATGCATACAAGTACTCCGGGGCGTCCCACCTCACCGTCCGGCTTGCCGCGGTGGACCACGGCATCCGCCTGGTAGTGGCCGATGACGGCACGGGTTTTGACAGTCGCCGCGCCACGCGCGGGCGGCACCACGGCTATGGGCTGCGCCTTATGTCGGTGGCCGTCCGGGAAGCCGGTGGCTGCGTGGACATCAGTTCCAGCCCGGGTCACGGCACCAAAGTGACCGTAACCCTGCCGCTGGACTGACACCCAGCGCACACGGACTCGGAGGCCGCCATACTGGGACGGCGCGCCTCCGCATGCCCGGCTCCGATATTGCTTCTAGCGGGTCAGCTTGGCCTCGTCGGTTTCCAGGTCGCCGATGTGGCCCGGTGCGTTGGCTGCCAGGACGCGCGCAACGAACGCGGCGTACTCGTCCATGTAGTGGCGCAGGAACCTGGCGGTATCCTCCTTCTTCACCTCGCCGTCCTCGCCGAAAACAGCGGCGTCGTAATGGATGTAGGCCTCGGGTGCGTTCAGCTGCGGCGCGTCCAGGAAGCTGAGGACGCTGCGAAAGGAGGACTGCATGACGGCAGTACCGATGCTGCCCACGGAGGCGCCGATGATGCCGGTGGGCTTGCGGGCAAACGAGTTGCTGCCCCAGGGCCGGGAGCCCCAGTCGATGGCGTTCTTGAGTGCACCGGGGATGGACCGGTTGTACTCAGGGGATACGAACAAGATGCCGTCCGACGCCTCGATGGCCTCCTTGAGGGCACGGGCTGCGGGCGGGAAGTCGGCGTCGTAGTCGTAGCTGTAGAGCGGGAGGTCCCCGATGGGGATCTCCGTGAACTCCAGGTCCTCCGGCGCGAGCTTGATCAGCGCCTTGGAAAGGGTCCGGTTGATCGAGCCTGTTGCCAGGCTTCCCACGAAATATCCGATCTTGAACGGTGCCATGAGTGTTCCTTCCGAGGGCCGGGCGGCGCCGGCCTTCCATGTTCTTTCGAAAAGGTGCCGTCCGTCTTCCTGCGAAACTGGCGGCGCTGGTTGGTGCCACTGCACCCAACAGTCCAGCACAGATGGACCGTGCCGGCCAGAGCCCCTGGCTTACCCGGTGATGTCCTTGACAGGCCGCGGCCGGGAGCGCTGAATGATCTGTAGCGCAACCCCGGTTTTCGTGGCGTCCCGCCGCCTTCCCCGTTCGCCTTCCAAGGAGCACACCAGCCATGACGGACTATCCACTGGACGAGCGAGTCCACACCGAAGCACCCGCCGAGGGCGATCCGGACGCGGACGTCACGGAGATCCGCGTACATTCCCAGGATCCGGCAGAAGGGGCCGACGAACCCGCCCCGCCGGCGTCCAAGTAGGCGGCAGTCCTTCCCGGCCGCCTTCCCGCGGCCGGGCTTTGGCATGCCCGCCGGCGGCACCCGGCCAGGGGCCGCCGTCGTCCGTTCCGATTTCCATGCTCTGGATATGGACGAGCCCAAAAGGTATGTTGGTAAGCATGCTGATGATTTTTCCGAGTCATCAGTTCCGGTGACAAAGCGAAGGAGACGTTATGAGCACGAAGGTGGAAAAACGCATTCTGGTGAACGTACCGGTGAGCACGGCCTACAACCAGTGGACCCAGTTCGAGGAGTTCCCGCACTTCATGGGCGGCGTCAAGAGCGTCACGCAGCTGGCCGATGACCGGCTGGAATGGGTGGCCGAAATCGGTGGCGTCCGCCGGCAGTGGGAAGCGAAGATCCTGGAGCAGGTCCCGGACCGCAAGGTGGCCTGGGCTGCCACCGAGGGTGCCACGAACGCAGGCGTGGTGGAGTTCGAGGACGTAGGCGGCGGGCAGACGTCCGTACGGCTGACGATTGATTACGAGCCCGAGGGACTGATCGAGAAGGTGGGCGACAAGCTCAACGTCGTTGACCGGCAGGCCGAGGCAGACCTGCAGCGGTTCAAGGAATTCATCGAGGACGAAGGCTACGCGAGCGGCGCCTGGCGCGGCACGGTCAACCCCGGCGCCACGGTAGGAACGCCCGGAGTGGAAGACGCGGCAGCATCCCGCGGCGATTCCGGCAAGGCCGGTGTTTCGGGCAAGGTGGCCGCCGGACTGGGCGTTGCGGCAGCAGCCGGTGCCGCTGCCGCCATGGCTGCCGGGGGCAACAAGGGCGAGACTGCAGCTGCGGACGAAACGGTAACTCCAGCCACTACCGGGGAGCCGGCCACCGTCACGCCCCTGACGACGGATACCACCACTACGGGCACGGATACGGCAACAACGGGTACGACGGCGGCCGCCGGCTCCACCGGTTCAGTCGCCGACCTTGGTGGTGATGACCGGATCGGTCACCCCTTCGACCAAACGAACGGCCTGGTGGACACCACCGGTGAATCCGACGAGACCATCGAGGGCGAGAACCTGAGCGCCGGCGAGCGGCGCGAGGACGACCGGCGTCCCGACGGCGGCCTGCCGCCCATTGGCGGCAACCTCGGCCAGCACTGACCGCGCGGACGGCCCGCCGTCGCACATCTCCTAACCAAGCGCCGCCCGCCTCTCCCCGAGGCGGGCGGCGCTTTGCCGTTCTTGTGCGGCCTTGCGCTGGTTACTTCTGAGTGCCTGCGTAGGTGACGGACGGCACTCCAGGGGTCTCCATGCCTACACCGATGAAGAAGCTGGGGTGCGGCGGCTGGTTGTAGGACACGTTCTGGTTAGCCACGCCGGTCCGGTACATGGGGTCGTGCATTAGGGTGCGGAGCCGCACCTCGGTGGGTGCGGTGCTGGTGTAGATCCGCAGTTCCGTGCTGTCCGACGACGGGAACACAAGTTCCTCACGCCAGTCACCCAGGAGATCCGCCTGGAGGGACGGGTTGCCCTTGGTGTGGTTGTTGGTCCGGGCGCCGGTGGCGGTCAGCAGCCTGTCGCTGGACTCAGTTTCCCAGTTCCATTTGGAGACGGTGGGCACGCCTACGCCGGCAACGGCGTCGAAGTCGTGGTCCACGATCTCGCGAAGCAGGTCGCCGTCCCACCAGGCCATAAAGTTGGCGGCAGGGATCTTGTTCGCGATCAGCTCGCCCTTGGCGGAGCGCAGCTGGCCAACCGGCGAGTTCCAGGCGCCGTCGCCGCCTACAGCCCAACTCTCGGAGCCCGGGAAGCGGGGATCGATATCTCCGGTCGCGCCGCGGCCGGTATCCCGCGTGGCGGGGATGCTCCAGAGGATTTCACCGGTGGCGGCGTCACGGAAAGTGGCTCCGCGGTTGCCGCTCTGGCTCATGCTCTCGTGGACGGCGAAGGTCTCAAGGCCCGGACGGGACGGATCGAGGTTGCCCGTGTGGATGGCGTCGCCGTGGCCCAGCTTGGTGTTGTACAGCGGTTTGCCGTCATCGTCGATGGTCATGGAGCCGAAGACGAACTCGTCCTTGCCGTCCTGGTCCACGTCCGCAACGGAGAGGTTGTGGTTGCCCTGGCCCCTGTACTCCGCGCCCGCAGTGTCCGAATCAAATGTCCATCTCTTCACCAGCTTGCCGTCCACCAGGTCATAGGTGACCAGGACGGTCCGGGTGTAGTAACCGCGGCTGAACATCAGGGACGGCTTCTCCCCGTCAAGGTAGGCTACGCCGGCCAGGAAGCGGTCCACGCGGTTGCCGTAGCCGTCGCCCCACGCGGAGACATTGCCGCGGGGCGGGTCGTAGGGGACGGTGTCCATGATGGTACCGGTGGCGCCGTTGAACACAGTGAGGAATTCCGGGCCGGACAGGATGTAACCGCCGCTGTTGCGGTGGTCGGCTGCAGGGTCACCGATGACCGTGCCTGCGGCGTCCCTGGTGCCGTCAGCGGTCTTGAAGGAAACCTCGGCCTTGCCGTCCCCGTCAAAGTCGTATGCAAGCAGTTGGGTGTAGTGGGCGCCGGCGCGGATGTTGTGGCCGAGGTCGATGCGCCACAGCTTGGTGCCGTCCATCTTGTAGGCATCCACGTACACATTGCCCGTGTAGCCGGATCTTGAGTTGTCCTGCGCATTGGAGGGGTTCCAGAGCTGGATGATCTCGTAGCTGCCGTCGCCGTCCAGGTCCGCCACGGTGGCGTCGTTGGCGGTGTAGGTGTAGGGCTTTCCATCCTTGCTGACGCTGTCGGCCGGCTTGTCCAGCTTGATGGACAGGTAGTTCTGCTCGAGCGGGGTGAATTCCGCACTGAGCTTGTCCTGGCCGTTGCCGTTACCCACGGTCTTAATGACGTACTTGGAGGTTGCGGTTCCGGCCGGGTCGACATAGGTGGTGGTGTCCCGGATGGGCTCTTGGGTGATCTGTACGCCGTCGCGGATCACGTGGAACCCGATGCTGTCTTTGTCCAGGCCGAGCATGCGCCAGCCCAGCGTGACGCCCTGACCCGTCAGCACCGCAACGGGTGCGCGGTCCAGGTTTTCCACCTGGCGCTTGAGCTCCGTTGATGCGGCCTTTGCCTGGCCGGGGGTGGGCTGGCCGGGCTCCGCCTGGGCAAGCGGTACACCGGTAAAGGCCAGCGCCGCCGCTGTCAGTGCAGCTGCGGGGGCGGCCTTCCAGGCACGGCCCGCGCGGGATGGATAGGAACACTTCGAGGGAAAAGCCAAAGAACATCTCCTTTGATGCGGCGGCAGCTGAGTCTGCCGTACGACAGTTTGGAACGTTTCATGTGCCCCGAAAATTACCTCTTCACCAAATTCAATGGAAGGGGTTTGAGGTCGGGGAAAACGCTTTCTGCCCTTCAGGTTTATCAGTGGCTTCACAGGTCGGTCAAGAGCTATTCCGATACTTTGTGGGAGAAATTGTTCTTTTATCCCCTCGTTCTAGTCTTCGCCGACCTTGTAGCCCGCCACCGACTGCAGCAATGGCACGGTCCTCGTCGGCATGACCTCCACCAGAGACATGGCCGTGCTGGTGCGGACGACGCCGGCAATCGCCAGCATCGCATTGGTTACCCGGTGGAGGTCGGCAGGGTCCTTCGCCGCCACTTTGGCCAGCAGGTCGGCATCTCCCGTGGTGGCGTGCATTTCGATAATTTCCGGAATGGTCCGCAGCTCGGCCGTGGCTTCGTCGCTGGAGGACTGGCTGATGGAGATGGAGATGAAGGCGATCAGCGGCAGTCCCAGCGCCTCCGTCCGGACCCGCTGGCTGAACGGCGCCAGGCTTCCGTCATTCACCAGGCGGCGCAGCCGCGCATGGACCGTGTTGCGGGCAGCCCCCAGCGTCCTGGAGAGCGAGAGGACGGTCGCCTGCGGGTCGTCGTCGAGTGTGAGGAGGATCTCGGCGTCAAGAGTATCAAGAAGGTGCATACTGAGCATTTTGCCACTCCATCCTGCTGGCAAGGCAGGATCTGTCCTGCAGTAAGCAGCTGTGTTGCGCATACGCACGCAACTGCCCCACGATGCTTTGCATGACCAGCACCCTTCCCGACACTGCCGCTCCCGGGCTGCGCGCCGCCGTCGCAAACCTCCCCGCGTACGTTGCCGGTAAAAGCGCAGAGTCTGAACTGACTGCCGCCCTGGCTTCAAACGAAAGCCACTTTGCTCCGCTGCCGTCCGTCGTCGAGGTTGTTACTGCCGAAGCCGGCCGGATCAACCGGTACCCCAACATGGGCGCGGTGGACGCCCGGGAAGCCATTGCGCGGCACCACGGAGTGTCCCCGGAGGAAATCGCCGCCGGCCCCGGCAGCTCAGGCGTCCTGCAGCAGATCATCACCGCGGTCTGCGATGCCGGGGACGAAGTAGTCTTCGCGTGGCGGTCCTTCGAGGCGTACCCCATCCTTGTCACCGTGGCCGGCGCCGTACCTGTCCCAATCCCGCTGCTGGACAACGAACAGCACGATCTCGCGGCCATGGCCGCCGCCATCACGGACCGCACCCGCCTGGTGATCCTCTGCTCCCCCAACAACCCGACGGGCGTCTCCATTGACGGCGGCGCACTGCAGGACTTCCTGAAGTCCGTGCCGTCCACGGTCCTGGTGGTGCTGGACGAGGCCTACATCGAGTACCAGCGCGGGCCGGGCCTGGACTCGCTGGAGTTCTACCGGCGCTACCCCAACCTGTGCATCCTGCGCACCTTTTCCAAGGCCTACGGCCTCGCCGGACTGCGGATCGGCTATGCCATCGCCCGCCCGTCCGTGGCTGAAGGACTCCGCCGGACCGCCATTCCCTTCGGCGTCAACCGGATGGCCCAGGCCGCGGCCGCCGCATCGCTGGCCGCAGTCGATGAACTTCGTGCACGAACCGACGCCGTGGCACAGGAACGCACCCGGGTCATCGCCGCCCTTCGCAGCTTCGGCTGGGACGTCCCGGACAGCGAGGCCAACTTCTACTGGCTCCGCGCCTCCGACGAGCTCCGGGAAGAGCTGCTGGCTGCCTTTACCGACGCGGATATCCTCGCCCGCGGCTACGCGGGCGACGGCGTCCGCGTCACCCTGGCGGACAAAGAAACCAACAGCCGCGTCCTCGCTGTCCTGGCAGACCGCGGACGGTTTGCCACCCAGTGAGTACCGCCACCATGCCCCCCGCAGAGGTTCGCGGTGCCGAGCCGGCCACAGCGGAAGGAACCACGACGGCGGCACCCGCCATGCCGCCGTCGGCCGTCCGCCATTCCCTGCTCGAGGATGTCCTGGGCTTCCTCACTGGAACCTTCGCCGCTTCACTTGGCCTGTACCTGCTCAAGTCCAGCGAGGCCGTCACCGGCGGCACGGCCGGCCTGGCCCTGCTGCTGAGCTACAGCCTGCCGCTGCCGTTCGGCGTGATCTTTTTCGGGGTGAACCTGCCGTTCTTTGGGCTGGCCGTGTGGAAGAAGGGCTGGAACTTCGCGCTGCGCACCGGCGCGGCAATCACCCTGGTCTCGGCCATGGCGAGCCTGCACCCCTGGGCCGTGGGGCCGCTGGCGATCGACCCCGTCTATGGGGTGCTGGGCGGAAACCTGCTGGCCGGCGTCGGGCTGCTCATCCTGTTCCGGCATAAGTCCAGCCTGGGCGGCTTCAGCATCCTGGCGCTTCTGCTGCAGGAGAAGCTGAAGTGGCGGGCCGGATATGTGCAGATGGTGCTGGACGTGGCCATCGTGCTGGCAGCGCTGGTACTGGTGCCACCGTTGATGGTGCTGCTGTCCGCCGTCGGCGCCACGCTGCTGAACCTTATCCTCGCCCTGAACCACCGCCCCGGACGCTACCTCGGAAAGTAGACGCCGGGAGGGCTGCTGGTTAGGGGCCTGACTCGTACCGGTCATCCTGGCCGTGCTGCCGTGCAGGGACCAGGACCACTTCGTGTAGATCCGCTGCCGGCTCGTCGAACTTGGCGTTGACTGCCGCCAGCGTGTTCCCAAACAGTGCCGCCGTTGTGGGAATCTGGAAGCTGTCGCTCGTGATGACGTCCCTGACCTCGCCCGAGGACAGGTCGTGGTTGAGCTTGACCCGGCTGACCTGGTTGAGGAAATTCTGCACCACCCACACGGTCTTGCCGCGGGCGACGATGCCGTCCGCATTAGGAAGCTTTTCGGTGGCAATCAACGCGCTCTGCCCGGTGTCGGGGTCCACCGTGAAAAGGGCCTGCTTGGCGGAATGGGCCACGATCAGCACCCGCCCACCCTTTACGGACGTGATGCCGTTCAGGTTGAACGCACCCGGCAGCTCGGCGGCCGGGCCCAGCAGCGGCAGCGCGGTGACAGTGCCGGACTTCCCGTCCCGGCTTACCTGCAACTGGTAGAGCTCCCCACGTGCGGAGTTGGTGAACCAGGCCCCGTCCCTGGTGAGGGTGACGTCATTGATGAAGCCCGGCGCCAAAGCGAATTCCCCTACAGCCTCCTTTGTCTTCGTGTTGTACACGAAGGCCTTGCCGGTGCTGCCGCCCGCCACGAAGAGCAGCTTGGTGCGGACATCGAACTTCATACCCACCGCCTGCCGGTCGGCTGGCGCATCGATGAATCGTGTGGCCTTAGGCTCCCGGATGTCCCCCTTGAAGATGTCCCCGGTTTCCAGCTCCCCTGCATAGAAAGTAGTCCCCCGTCCCGCTGCGATGCCCTCGGCGGAGGTGGCGCCGTCGAGCACGATGACATTGTCTCCCGGGGAGTCGCCGGCGGAGGCGGGAACGGCGGTGGGGAGGACGAGGGCCATTAGAGCGATGAACCCGATGACTGCACGGCGTTGTACTGTTCGGCGCATAATGATTCCTGATCTGGATTTTGCGCGGGGCCCTCTGCGGCAGCTCCACACGATGGTGTAGCCAGTTTAAGTACGGCAGTTGGGCCCGCCAAGGCATCGGAGCCCCCATTCTGCTTACAATCGAAACCTCTATTGACTACTGAGGGATCCATGAAGAAATTCGCCACAGTCCTGTTCGCCGCCGGCCTGGTTGCTTCGGCTACAGCCTGCTCCGCCTCCCACCAACTGTCCACCGCGGAAACCTGCGAGCGGATCCAGTCCGTTGTGTCGAACCCCGCCAACAGCGCCGGCAAGACGGGCATGAACCGGCTGGCAAACCAGATCCGCCCCATCCACGCCGTCGCTTCCGACGACCTGAAGCCGGCCCTCGCCTCGATCATCGAGTACACGGACGAGCAGGCGAAGGAAACGCCGGACGAGGCCAAGCTCGCCGAGCTCCAGGCCGATTACGAGGAAGCCGGCAGCACCTACAGCCAGTTCTGCAGCTAAATACCCTCCGCGAACCGGGCCCGGCCGCCCGGCTACAGGCTGGCCGGGTCCGTATTGGCGCCGCAGAGGATCACTGCCACGCGCTCGTCCCGGTGGGGCACGTAGGCGCCACTGGTGAGGGCCGCGTAGGCGGCCGCGGCACCCTGCTCCACCACTATCCGGTAGGTGTTCCAGAGCTGAGTTCGGGCTGCAACAATATGGTGATCGGACACCAGGACGCTTTCGACGCCGGTGCGGACCGCCACGGAGAAGCCGATGTCACCGACGCGGCGGGCTCCCAGCGAGTCCGCCGCGACGCCGGACACCGCCACGTCCACCGGCTCTCCCGCGGCAAGGGCGGTATGCAGGGTAGGTGCGCCGTGCGGTTCCACAGCCACGACTTTTGCGTGGCCTTCCACGGCGGCCGCAACGCCTGCCATGAGTCCGCCGCCGCCGACAGCCACCAGGACGGTTTCGACGCCGGGCACCTGTTCCAGCAGTTCCGTGCCAACGGTTCCTGCGCCCGCTGCGATTTCGGGCTGGTCGTAGGCGTGGCAGTATACGGCGCCGCTGTCCCGGGCGTATGCCACCGCCGCCTGGTAGGCCTCGGCATATTTCGCACCGCCCTGGACCACGGTGGCGCCGATGGCCTTGAGCTTTTGGACTTTGACTTCCGGCGCTGCGGAGGGAACGAACACCGTGGCGGGGACGCCGAGCTGGGCTGCCGCGTAGGCGTTGGCGAGGCCCGCGTTCCCGCCGGAGGCCACCACCACGCCCACATCGGGCCGGAGTTCACCGCGTTCCTTGCTGGCCAGGATCCGGTTCAGCGCACCCCGGGCCTTGAAGGTCCCGGTGTGCTGCATGAACTCGCATTTGAACCAGGCCTGTCCGGGAAACGCGCCCCGGTCGGCCGCCATAACGGGCGTCAGGCGGGTGAGGCCGGCGGTCCGGTCCGCAGCCCGGTCAACGTGGGCACGGGTGATCACGTCAGACTTCGTCGTCCCAGGTTCCGGACTCCTCCAGGGCTTCCTCGGGCTTGTTTTCCTGCCCGGGATCGCCGCTGCCGACGTACGACGCCGGGACGGTACCGCCGGGATGGGCCTGCTGCTCTTCACGGATGTTGGATGCGCCGGGCAGTTCGGGGTGCAGGCCGCTTTGCGGAGCTTCCTTCCCCTGTCCAGGGACGGTCTTGGCTTCGTCAGGGTCACCGAGGCCGCGAAGGTCTGCGTCGTTCAGGGGCTCGTTATTGGATGTGGTCATGGTCCTGCCTTTCACCGTGGGAAAGCCGCTGCTTCCGGCCGTACTGGCCCGGCCGCTTTCCAGCCTACGTTTTCAGGGGCGTGATCGCATGGAATTGTGGATCCTGTGGTTGGTCGGCAAACCTGTGAAAAAGGGCCCGTTAGCTGGGAATTTCACTTCAAGCGGGACTTCCCGGGAACCGGGGGCGTTTAACCCATGGCAGAAGGAGGCCACGTGATCATTGTTCTTACCGGAATCGACGGTTCCGGCAAGTCCACGGCTGCCGCTGCCCTGGTGTCGTACGTCGAAGCACACGGCGGCAAGGCCGTGCTGCTGAACAACCATGCCGGACGGCGAACCATGTCCGTCCTGTCCGCCAGGACGGGGATCCGCCTTCCCAAGCGCCTGGCCGAGGCCCTGGAAACCACCTTCCGGGTGTGGAACGTGCTGGTTTCCCATCTGAGGGCAAGCCGCTTTGAGGGACTGGTGGTCATGGACCGCCACCTGTACTGCCAGCTGGCACTTCGGACCACCAAGGCCCTGCCACGCGGCCGCTTCCTGCCCTGGCTGCTGAAGGCACTTCCGGCGCCTGACGCCGTCGTCCATTTTGATATTGACCCCGGCGAGGCGCACCGGCGCATTGTTGCCCGCGGGACGGATGACGAGACGCTGGAGGACCTCATCGCGTTCCGGGACGCCTACGCTGCGCTGCCGGAATACAAGGACTTCGTGAAGGTTGACGCTTCCGTGCCGCCTGCGGAGCTGGCCCGGCAACTGGAGCAGCTCATTATGAGAGGGCAGCATCTGCCCGCTCCGCCGGTCGGCGCCTAGATCCTGGATCCGCAAGAACAGCGAAGGGCGGGCAGGACCAACTGGTCCTGCCCGCCCTTGCTGTCGAATGGGCGACTACCGGATCAGCGTGACGCTGTCGGCGAAGCCGTGGACTCGCTGTCTTCGGTCTCCGTGGCCATCGGGGAGGCTGTGTCCTCCGGCGAGGCCGTGGACGTAGCAGTCGAAGTGGACGTGGCGGTGGAGGTGGACGTCGGGCTGGAGGTGGCGCCGCCGCCGTCGGCCTGCTCAAGCACTTCGTTAATGAGGTCCTCAAGCTCCTTCTGGTCCGCGTCGCCCAGCTCGGCGCCGCTCTTGGTGGCGACCACCAGCAGCCGCCCCTCCGCAGCAGAGACCTGCATCAGCTTCTGCTGGTTCTCGCCGCTGCGGCTGCTGAGGGTGGCGAAGGTTTCCTGGGCATCCGTCTCGGCCTGCAGCTCCTCACTGGAGACCTCGTAGCTCTGGCCCAGGGCCTCAACCTTGAAGGTGGCGCACTGGTCCATCTTGCCCTTGATGTCCGTGAGGACCTGCTCGGCGTCCTCCCCTTCACCGCTGGACTGTGCGGACAGGGTGCGGGGCTGGTTGCCTTCGGAGATCGCGACGGCCACCTCGCCGTTCTCCACGGTGTCCAGCAGGCCGGCGGTGGCAATGTCCTTGCAGTCTTCAGGGTCCACCGTTGCGGTGCTCAGCAGCAGGTTGGCGATGTTCCCGCCCTGGTCCACCTGCTCCTTCGAGTAGAGCTTCAGCTCGTTGCCGTCGGCGTCGGTCTTGCCGGAGATGAGGTCGCGCAGCTCATCTTCCGTGTAGACCTTCTCTTCCTCGGTAGGGGAGGGTGACGCCGTCGTGGTCGCAGTGGGGCTGGCCGCGCCGCCTCCTCCGCCCGTGCAGCCGGCCAGGGCCAGCATTGCCGCAGTCATCAATCCAAGAGCCGGAACTTTACGCATGTGTACATCCCCTTCGAAATAGAAAGCATGCTTAGTGTTTTCCACCATAGACGGTCCTGCGTGCAGAGGGAAATAACGGGCGGATAACTTTGGCAGTGTGGAATAATCCGAGGTAGTGGTCCGCACCGGACCGCTCCACAGATCAGAGGGGCAACAGTGTCCGCCATAACTACCGGCACCGAGGCGGGGAGGGCGGCCATCAACAACTCCCAGGTCCCCAAGCATGAGCAGCTCCGGCTGATCATCCTGCGGCTGGCCAAGGAGCAGTTGGGGCCCGGCGCCCGGCTTCCCAGCGAGCGGACCCTCATGGACTCCTACGGCGTCAGCCGCATCACCGTCCGCGCGGCGATCGGCCGCCTGGTGAACGAAGGGCATCTGGTCCGCGTTCCGGCCAAGGGAACGTTCGTGGCGGACTCCCCCGTCCAGTCCACGCTGCACCTGGCGTCCTTCACGCAGGAAATGGAGGCCATGGGCCACGTCCCCAGCACCGTGGTGCTGGTGGCGGAGTCAGCCGCCGCGCCCGACCACACCGCGGAGGCGCTCAGCCTCCCGCGGGGGTCCGAAGCCATCCACCTGCGCCGGCTCCGCCTGGCCGACGGCCGCCCGGTAAGCGTCGACGACGCGTGGTACAACCCGGAGCACGCCGCCGGACTGCTGGACATCGACCTGACCGGCTCGGTCTACAAGGCCCTGGCTGCCCAGTTCGGCCACCAGATCGACCGGGCACGCCAAAGCGTCCGGTCCGAGGGCGCCCCCGCGGATGTGGGGGCGCTTCTCGGCACCGGAACGGGTGCGCCGGTCCTGGCCTTCGACCGGATTTCCTATTCGGGCGCCCTGGCGATTGAGCATTCGCGCTCCTGGTACCGCTCCGACCGCTACTCGCTCAACATGGAAGTCCGGCTCTAGGCCGTACATCCTTCAGTCCAGCGAAAACAGGCTGGCGCCCGCCGCCACGGCACCTTCCGCCAGCAGCGTTGCCGTGTCCGGCTTCGTGTCGAGTACGACGACGGGACTCACCATCGAATAACCGGCCGCCAGTGCGGGGGCCGGGTCCACATGCATGACGGGTTCGCCGGCCGCGACGGTGTCGCCCTGGGCGACCAGCAGCTTGAAGCCGTCGCCCTTGAGCTTCACGGTGTCGATGCCCACGTGCGTCAGCACGCCGCGGCCCGACTCGCCCACCACAACAAAGGCGTGCGGCAGAAGCTTGACCACCTTTCCCGCCAGGGGGGACACGACGTCGAACGCGTCACCGGCCGGCGGTTCAACGGCCGCACCGGAACCTACCATCTGCCCTGCGAACACGGGATCGGGAACGTCTGGCAGCTGCACCACTGCCCCGCTGATGGGGGCGAGGACCAGCATCGACTCCGCCACTAGAGGAGGTCCTCGATGTCTTCGGCCAGGGAGTCGGCCTCAGGACCAACGATCACCTGGACTGCGGTGCCGGCGGTGAGCACGCCGTGGGCCCCAGCGGCTTTCAAGGAGGCTTCGTTCACCAGTGATCCATCCTTTACCTCGGTCCGGAGGCGGGTGATGCAGGCTTCCACCTCAAGGATGTTGGCGGCGCCGCCCAGGCCTTCAATGATCTTTTCTGCTTTGGACATTGCTGCCCTTTCTGACGGTGCCCGCGTGGAGCACTTCTTCAGCACCGGACCGGCGGCCCGGTGGGACCTATTCTGGCTTCCTCCCCATCGAACCAACAGCCCTGGCGGTGTTCTCCGCCGATCTTGACAGCCGGTCGTGGGATCAATCACACTGAACTGGTCATAACCAGACAGTACCGGCTGTAACCGTCACTTCACAAGCCCCGATCCCCAACCCGCAGAGGTGTACCCATGTCAACATCCGAGACCACGGCCTTGGCGCCGGAGAAGAAGCCAAACCGCGCCTTCGCCACCCTCCAGCGGCTGGGCCGCTGCCTGATGCTTCCCATCGCCGTCCTGCCCGCGGCGGGCCTGCTGCTGCGCATCGGGCAGCCGGACCTGCTGGGCGCCATTCCCGGATTCGAAGGCGGCGCCGCCGTCATCTCGGCCGCCGGCAACGCGGTGTTCACCTGGCTGCCGCTGATCTTCGCCGTCGGCATCGCCATCGGCTGGGCAAAGAAGTCCGACGGCTCCACCGCACTGGCCGCCGTGGTGGGTTACATGGTGATCGACGGCGTCTTCAAGGCCATGTCACCGCTGGTCCTGGCAGGGCAGGTGGATCCCGCCGGCAAGCAGGCCCTGATCAACTACGGCGTACTGGCCGGCATCGTGGTGGGCCTGCTCTCCGCCGGCCTATGGCAACGGTTCTACCGCACCAAGCTGCCCGACTTCCTGGGCTTCTTCAGCGGCCGCCGCCTGGTGCCCATCCTGACGTCCGTCACCAGCCTGGTTGTCGGCGTCGTGCTTGCCCTCTTCTACCCGCTCTTCAACGCCGGCCTCTCCGCAGCGGGCCAGGCCGTGGCCGGAAACCCGGAACTCGGCGGCGGCATCTACGGCTTCGCCAACCGCATGCTCCTCCCGGCAGGACTGCACCACATCCTCAACTCCGGCCTCTGGTTCCTGATCGGTGACTACACGGACGCCTCCGGCCAGCTGGTCCGCGGCGACCTCAACCGCTTCTTTGCCGGCGACCCCGCGGCAGGCGTCTTCATGACCGGTTTCTTCCCCATCATGATGTTCGGCCTGCCCGCGGCTGCCCTTGCCATGTGGCGACACGCCAAGCCCTCGCAGAAGAAGATCGTGGGCGGCATCATGCTCTCCACCGCGCTCACCGCATTCTTCACAGGCATCACCGAACCGCTCGAGTACGCGTTCATGTTCGTCGCCTTCCCCCTCTACATCGTGCACGCAGTGCTGACCGGCACGTCAATGGCCCTGGTCAACGCCCTGGACATCCATCACGGCTTCACCTTCTCGGCGGGGTTGATCGACTTCGTCCTCAACTTCGGGAAATCGCAGAACGGCTGGATGCTCATCCCCATCGGGTTGGGTTACGCGGTGATCTACTACTTCCTGTTCTCCTTCGTCATCAAGCGCTGGAACCTGCGCACCCCCGGCCGTGAGGACGACGAAGTCACGGTGGACACCGACGCCGCCAAGTAAGTCCCCCCGCTCCGTTCACCAACCCGAAAGCACTCCCGCATGGAAATCATCATCCTTCCCACCGCCGACGACGTTGCCCGCACGGCTGCCGACGCCATCGAGGAACAGGTTCGCCGCGGACCGTGCGTCCTGGGGCTGGCCACCGGCTCCACGCCGCTGGGCACCTACCAGGAGCTCATCCGCCGGCACCGCACGGGCGGCCTGACCTTCGCCCAGGCGCAGGCGTTCCTCCTCGACGAGTACGTGGGGCTGCCCGCCGCACACCCGCAGTCCTACCACTCAGTGATCCGGGACGAGTTCACCGCCAGTGTGGACTTCGCCCCGGACGCGGTGTACGGACTGGACGGGATGGCGGAGGATCCCGAGGCCGAGGCTTCCCGATACGAGGGCCTGATCGCAGCAGCGGGCGGGGTGGATATCCAGATCCTGGGCATCGGAACTGACGGGCATGTGGGGTTCAACGAGCCCATGTCCTCGTTGGGCTCCCGGACCCGGATCAAGACCCTCACCCGGCAGACCAGGCAGGACAACGCCCGCTTCTTCGACTCGGCGGACGACGTCCCGGACCACGTCCTGACCCAGGGCCTGGGCACCATTCGCGAGGCCCGGCACCTGCTGCTGCTCGCCATGGGCGAGGCGAAGGCGGAAGCCATCGCGGCCGCCGTCGAAGGTCCGGTCGCGGCAGTCTGCCCGGCGTCGGCGCTGCAGCTGCACCCGCACGTGTCCGTCCTGGTGGATGAGGCTGCGGCCTCCCGGCTGGCGCACCGCGAGTACTACACGGACACCTTCGGTCGGAAGCCGGCATGGCAGGGGCTGTAAGCACGGGGTCCACCGCCGGGGCCGCCGGCGCAGCTCGGGCCGCTGCAGGGATTGCTGCCGGCCCCGTCCTGGAGCTTGCCGTGGAGGATGCCGACGGCGTCCGGCTGGCTGCCGCCGCGGGCGCCGCCCGGGTGGAACTCTGCGCCGCCCTGGCCGGGACGGACGGCATCACGCCCAGTATCGCCTCCGTGGAGCAGGCCTGCACCGTGGGCCTGCCCGTCCACGTCCTGGTGCGGCCCCGGCCCGGCAACTTCATCTACTCTCCCGGAGAGCTTGCAGTAATCGAGCGTGACGTGGCGGCGGCAATGGATGCAGGTGCCGCCGGTGTGGTGGTCGGGGTCCTGGCGGCCGACGGCGGACCGGACGCCTCCGCCGTCGGGCGCTTTGCCGAGGTGGCACGGCGCTGCACGCCGGCCGCCGAGGTGACGTTCCACAGGGCCTTCGACGCCGCTTTGGCGGCCGGCTTCGATCCGGCGGAAGCCCTGGCCCGGTTGGAGCAGGCAGGGGTGGACCGTGTCCTGACCAGCGGCGGCAGCCCGGACTGCGCCCTGGGCCTTGGCATGCTCGCCCGGCTGGTGGAGCTGGGCCGGACCCACGCGCCGTCGGTCCAGGTCATGGCCGGCGGCGGAGTGACGCTGGAACTGGTACCGCGGCTGCTCGAAAGCGGCGTCCAGGCAGTCCACACTTCCGCCCGGGCACGCCACGGGCTCTCCGGCGGGGACCGGGCGGCCGCCGCCGACCCTGCTTTGGCTGCGGCGATGGCCGCGGCAGTGGCAGGGGGACCCCTAGGGACACCCGCTGGGGAAGGGTCGGAAGCATGAGCAACGAACGGGTCCTGCGAGGCCGGATGGTCACCGGAAGCATGGACATTGCCGACGGCGTCATAGCGGTTGACGCCGGCCGCGTCACCTATGCAGGGCCGACGTCCGGATACCGCGGGAAGGCTGGGCCTGCGACCGAAAACATCCTGTTGCCAGGCCTGGTGGACCTGCACTGCCACGGCGCGAACGGCTCCGACTTCTCCGAGGGCTCCCTCGACGCCGCCCGGTCGGCGGCCCGCTACCTGTACAGCCGGGGTACCACAACGCTGCTGGCCAGCCTGGTGACGGGGTCGCCGGGGAACCTGGTGCGCAACCTCTCTGTCCTGCGGACTTTGGCGGGGGAAGGACTGATTGCCGGATCCCACCTCGAAGGCCCGTTCCTGGCGGCAGGGCAGTGCGGCGCCCACGATCCCTCGCTGCTCCTCGAACCGGACTCGGCCCTGATGACCGAGATGCTGGAAGCCGCCGGACCATCCCTGGCGTCCATCACGCTGGCGGCCGAGCTTCCCGGGGCGTCCGGCCTGGTGGATCTGCTCGCATCACGCGGCATCATCCCGTCCCTGGGGCATACCGCCGCGGACCCGGCGGCCGCTGCAGGGTTCCTGGAGCACGCTGCTGCCGGGTTATCTGCTCCGTCAAATCCAACCGGGCGGTTCAGGCCTACCGTCACGCACCTGTTCAATGCGATGCCAAGCCTGCACCACCGCTCCCCCGGCCCGGTATCGGCCAGCCTCAGTGCTGCCCGTGCCGGCAATGCGGTGGTGGAACTCATCGCAGACGGCGTGCACCTGGCGCCGGAAACGGTCAAGCTCGTGTTCGACCTGGTGGGCGCGGAAAACATCGCCTTGGTTACCGACTCGATGGCGGCCACGGGCCTGCAGGACGGGGCCTACCAGCTCGGTTCGCTGGCCGTCACCGTGGACCAGGGCGTCGCGCGTGTGGACAGTACCGGGGCCATTGCCGGCGGAACTGCCACCTTGCTGGACGTTGTGCGCACCACCGTCGCCGCGGGTGTCCCCCTGCAGGACGCCGTACTGTCGGCAACAGGCGTTCCGGCCGCTGTCCTCGGGCTGTCCTCCCAGGCAGGCGACCTCCGTGCTGGCCTGTCCGCCGACGTCGTCGTTACCGACCCGGACCTCAAACTGGCGGGAGTCCTGCGCCGGGGCGAATGGGTGGCTGCCCTCGCGCCCACACTGTAGGGGCGGCGGCACTCCCCCGCGCCCGGTCCCGAAGCCTGACGGGGGCCTGGTGCTGGGGCAGGAATGTCGTACCCTCCCACGATGATGTGGGTATGGGAAACGGCGCAGTCATAGCAGCACCGATGGAGGGTGTTACTGCCACCACGGCCGCCATCAACGCGCTGTTCCTTGAGGAGGAAGCCCTTGCGGCTGCTTCGCTGGAGGCTGACGGCGGCAATGGTGTTGATCTTTTGGACCGGCTCTACCGGTTCCGGTTGGAGCGGGTGGGCCTGGAAAAGCGGCTTGAGGCTCAGGTCGCCGCACTCAAGGCTAGGGACGCGGCCCAGTCCCTCGACCTGCAATTGGCCATGACCCCGCCCGATGCCTCCGCCCACGAGCGCACCTACGCGGAAATATCAGCTGTGGAAGAGATTGCCGGGATCCTGACCATCAGCTCCGGGGCGGCCGCCGCGTTCCTGGCCCAGTCCCGGCAGGTGTGCTCGCTGGCCGCCGCCTACAACGCGCTGTCCACCGGATCCTTGTCCTGGCAGCACGCCCGGATCATCGCCGACGAAACGGACAACCTGGACCACGCCACCGCCACGGCGCTGGCGGATCATTTCCTGGACCCGGACGCGCCCAACCCGGCCCGCGGCTGCCCCGCCGGTAACCTCGTCCCCTCACGGTTCCGGGCCAAAGTCCGCGCCTGGCGCGAACGCCACCACCCCGAATCGATCGAGAAGCGTCACGCCAAGTCCGTCGCCGACCGCCGGGTCGAGTTCACCCGTGACCGGGATGGCATGGCCTGGTTCTCGGTCTACCTCCCGGCCCACTCGGCGATGGCGGCCTGGAACAAGACCAGAGCTATCGCCCGCGGCCTTCAAGGACCCAACGAAACCCGGACTCTCACCCAGATCACAGCCGACGAGGTTGTCCGGCGCCTCCTCGCCCACACCGAATACCCTTCCCCGGGCAGCACCCTTGCAGGCAGAATCCTTGCAGGCAACGGGGATAGGGCAGGCGCTGAAAGACCCGCGAGCAGCTGCCAACCCAGCACCGAGGGCGAACAACCAGCTGTCATCGGGGAACAGATCCCGGATGAATTCATCGGGCTCGCCACCCTCATAGGCTCCGACGAGCCAGCGGCAGGCCTCCCCATCCCCGACGGCACTCACTCCGGAACCAACGGGCACATCGCAGGGTTCCCTGACAAACCCAGCCCCGAAGCCGGGAAAGTCCCCACACCCCACGCCGACGTGCTGGTTACCGTCCCCGTGTTCGCCCTGATCGGCCAAACGGACGAACCGGCCATCCTGGACGGGTACGGGCCGGTCCCCGCGTCGATCGCCCGCAAACTCCTCGCCGACGGAGCCGACTCCTTCACCCGCGTCCTCATCGACCCGCGCGACGGCGCACCCCTCGAAATCGGCCGCACCAGCTACCGGATCACCAAAGCCATGCGACAAGCCCTGACCCTCCGGGACGGCAAATGCACCTTCCCCGGCTGCAACAACAACGCCCTGGACAACGAAGCCGACCACCTCACCGCCTGGCAACACGGCGGAACAACCGGCATCAGCAACCTGGCACAACTCTGCCCAAAACACCACCGCCTCAAACACAACACCGGCTGGACACCCACGGAAGCCACCAAAAACGAACCGCCCGGCTGGACCTCACCCACCGGCCGCCACTACCCCAGCGAACAACCCGACTGGGAACCACCACGTCTGCCTTCGGGTATGCCTTCCCCGGATGTGGCCGGCCCCGGACCTTTGCCGTCCGGGACTCCGTTGGCGTCTCGGGCCGGCGTCATCAATGTGGACTTTCGTCCGGCCTTATCCCCGGCGGAAGAGTGCCTCCTGGAGTACCTGCGCAAGGCATAGCGTGCCTGCAGTATCGCTCCCACCGCGGTGTTAGTCAGGTACTTCCGCTACGTGGCCCTGAGTCCTCCCCTGACCTGGCTGAGCCTGGTCCGCTGTTTGGCCTCCTGCCCGGCCAATGCATGCAGCCGGGAGACCACGTTCAAGGCCAGCGGGCGCCCGTGCCCCGGTGCCAGCAGCCGGGGTCCCAGGTTGGCAAGGCGGTCCACCGATTCCATGGCTTCCTTCCAGTCCCACGTGGTGTATCGGGGCGGACCTGCAACGTCAGGCCTGGCCAGGAGGATACCCGGCAGCGAGTTCAGGTTTACCGTCACCACCGCGTCACCCGAGATCAACACCCTGTCGCTGGGGCGCCAAAACGCTACGTGCCCGGGCGTGTGCCCTGGCGTGGGCACTGCATTCCAGCCCGGCAGCCCCGGCACTTCCCTGCCGGGCGCAAGCGGTTGGACGACGTCGGAAATGTCCCCGCTGGCCTCGATTCGCCGGCGGACCGGGGCCGGCAGCGAGCGCATGATGGGCATAACCACCCACCGGTCCAATGGCATCGAAAAGTCGGCCCGGTGCTTTCCCTGGGCCATGGGCAACTCGGCCGGATGGACGTACACCGGCACTTGCCACAGCCGGGCCAACGTGCCGGCGGCACCGGAGTGGTCGGGGTGGAGGTGCGTCAACAGGATCGCACGGGGCTTCTCCTTTGGACCGAGCATCCGCTGGACAGCCTTGTGTACCGGCTCCGCGCTGGCGGCCCAGCCGGTGTCGACAAGCACCCGGGACGATCCGGACCGGACAAAGTAGAGGTTGGACGCGAGTGCTCCCGTACCCGAGGTTATGAGGACAACCCCAGGAGCAATTTCCCGGATTTGGCTGATGCGCTTCATTGCCCTTCCATTTTGATCCAGGACACCGCGCTTTTACATCCTCAGCCGTCAGCTCCGGGCAGGCATACCTCCACGAGACCGCCAGTGATACGGGTATCGAAGCGTGGCTGACGGGAGGTGGCAGGGCCGGCCTGCACCTCGCCAGTGCGCAGGGAGAAGGTGCTCCGGTGCCAGGGACACACGACGCAGGGTTCGCTGCCGCCCTTGGCGGCCCCGTCCTTAAGTTTCCCTTCGTGCAGCGGCCCGGACAGGTGGCTGCAGACGTCGGACAGCACGTTGACGCTGTCGCCCTCCCGGTGGACGAGCAGCGGCAGTCCGGCAACCTCGTGCTTGAGCAGCTTTCCTTCAGGCAGGTCCGAGAGCTGTGCCAGGGAATGCCATCCCGACGGAAAGCGGTGCGGTATCTCCTCGCTGTGGTTCACCCCGGCTGCCTGGCGGTAGGTGAGGTGGCCGCCCAGGAAGCCGCCGGCACTTACTGTCGCAAGTCCGAAGTAGGCGAGCACCTTTCCGCTGTTCTGGCTGCCCCTCGCCCGCTGGACCAGCGACGCAATGTAAAAGCCCGTTGCCGTCACGTTTGCGGCGGCGTGCACCAGACCCACTCTTTGCTGCTGCGGATGGAGTTGCAGCCAGTCATTGAAACCGGCCAGCGCGGACGGAAGCACACTTGCAGTGCCAACCCCCACCAGAATCCCGGCAGCCTTCCCGGTACCGGGGATTGCGTCCAGGACCCCGGCGGAAACCCACACCCCGATCGGGACCTGGACAGCGAGTGGGTGTACCGGATGACCGATGGGAACACCGTGGAGGACGTCCCTCGCCCATCGTGGACGGAGGACCTTCCTGACGACTTTCCGGACGCTCTTGGCCGCGGGGTCAAGCCATTCGGCGTCCTCGAGGCGGGTGACAAGCTCAAGTACAGGCAGCGGCTTCATGGGTCTCCCTTACCCTGTTTCCTGGAATCCAGTCGGTGCCCAGAGCCTAGCGGCTGGCCGCCCCGGGTAACAGGGCCAAGACAAGAGGGCAGGGACGAAAGGGAAGGCAGGAAGCAGCCGCATCCGGCGCCGGTACCCGGTTACCGCAGCGGCGACCCCAGCACCGTGAACTGGCTGCCGCCCATCTCGCCGGACAGCAGGGGCATGGCTTCGGCGATCGCGGCCCGCACGCTGTCCAGCTGCAGTGAGGCCCGGTGTGCCTCCGGCGACTCCCACAGTTCGCTCACAAACACCGTGTCAGGGGCGTCGTCGTTCACGCCCACCTCGTACAGCAGGCATCCGGCTTCCTTGAGTCCCGGCATGGGCCTGAGAAGGATGGACACAACGGCGTCCCGTTGGCCGGGCTTGGTTCCGAGGCTTCCCACATTCGCAAAGGTCATAGTGCCCAGTCTGCAGCATGGGTATGACCGGACAGGGCTAAACCCGAAACAGAATTTTGCCTACTTTGCGTGATCCAGCTGGCCAGATTGGGTATAGAACATAATGGCTAAAGCAGTGGGCCAACCGGCAGCCCTTGGGAGCACGCGCCATGAAAGCCAACGGGACCTTCCCGCCCGCCATCGAGCTGGGCAGCACGCCTTCCGGCAGGATTTTCCACGCCTTCCACCATCTGCAGTTGGTGCC
Source organism: Arthrobacter sp. K410C (assembly GCF_059090105.1). Taxonomy (NCBI): domain Bacteria; kingdom Bacillati; phylum Actinomycetota; class Actinomycetes; order Micrococcales; family Micrococcaceae; genus Arthrobacter; species Arthrobacter sp. K410C. The sequence continues at coordinate 39,380 of NZ_JBNHFJ010000015.1, read as the reverse complement.
GACACCGGACCTCCTCCGTTTGAAACGTGCGCTGGAACTGGACACCGCCGCATTCGACAGCGCCGAACCGGACAGCAGCCAGCTGGACAGCGGAGAGGCGGGCACCAGTGCATCAGACCCCGGTCCGGCCCGTGACCTTCTCCGGTGCATCGACGCGGAGTTGTCCCGCCGCCGGGAGCAGAGCCCGCAGGCCGGCTAAGACCATCCGCTCCGCGGGTTGGGCTGCGGAAAACGGGTGAGGGCAGTCCCTGTGTGCTACAGGGGCCACCGCCGCGGACCGGCGCCTTTGATGCCCGGCAGCGGTCCGCGGCCTAACCATCATTGAAAGGAGCACTCGCAAATGAGCAATGGCATTCTCCGGCGCACCGGAGCCGACATCACCGAGCCGCTTCGGCGCTTCTTCGAAGGCGACCTGGACCCATGGCTTCGGACCGAGGAGTACAGGGAGAACGGCACCCTGGTCATTAAGGCGGAAGTCCCCGGCATCGACCCCGACAAAGACGTGGACATCACCCTGACCGATGACCAGTTGCGCATCACCGTGCGGCACGAGGAAAAGTCGGAGCACACGGGCAAGGAAGGCTACCGTTCGGAATTCCGCTACGGCACGTTCTCGCGGGCAGTTACGCTCCCCGCCGCCGTTAACCAAGGTGACGTCAAAGCCACCTACACAGACGGCATCCTGGAGGTACGGGTTCCCCTGCCGGAACTCCAGGATGCTTCCGCCCGCCGGAAGATACCCATCACCAGGGGCTAGGAGGACGACGGCGGCGCGCGGCCGCCGTCGTCCGTTTCCCTTCTCCCCGGCTGGCTTCCCAGGCCTGACCTCATTCCGCGATGCCCAAGGTTCCGGTATGGACCACTGCGCCGCTGGCCGTGGTGTCGTCGTTCAACATCCAGCCCACGCGCTTGACCGTGCGCAGCATCACCACGCTCTCCACCAGTTCAATGCCCGGTACTTTCTGCTGCAGCGCCAGTTCGGCGGTCATGACGTCGGCCAGCGACTGGAGCCACATGATGATCACGAAGTTGGTGGGCCCGGTGGTGGACGCGCTGAGCCGGACATTGCTGATGGTGCGGAAGGCGGCGGCTGCCTCCTCATGCCTGCCGGCCGGGACGTTGGCGAACCACTGGCACGTCACCGGGAACGACGAGTAGCGCTGCGCCACCTCGCAGCGGAACAGCAGGATCCCGCTGGCGAGCACCCGGTTCAGCTGACGCTGCACCGTGGCGGGATGACGGCCCAGCTCCCGGGCAATGTCCGCCGCCGTCGCCCTTCCGTCCCGCGCCAGGTACGGGAGCAGGGCCAGGTGGCTGGCTGGGAGGTCCCCCCCTGCCTCAGCTTGCCGGCCCGGGCCCTCGGCGCCTTGCCCCAGCGTCCGAAGGGTGGCCAGCTGGGTCTTGTCCAGGATGTTCAGCCGCCATTCGTCCGCGCTGGTGTGCAGCCGCGTGCAGAGCGCCGTCTGGTACTTGGTGAGCCCTTCGATGGTCTTCAGCCTGGCGGCGACGTTGGTGCTGAACTCCTCAAGCGACCTGGCGATGACGGTCAGCATCAGGTCCCGGTTGCTGGCCGCCTCCTCCACCGTGACGATCTCGGGAACGGCCGCCAACTGGGCGGTGACGGCGTCCCGCAGGTTCATGTCGCAGTCAACGGCCACAAAAGCCAGGAGCATCTCCTTCGGGTTTCCCGCCAGGTGCGCGGTCACCCACGCCGCGCCGCTTGACCTCAGCCGTTCCCAGCGCGCGGCCAGCGTGGTGGCGTGGACGCCCAGCACTTTGGCGGCATCGGCCCAGCCAAGGCGGGGGTGGACCTGCAGCACCTGGATCAGGGCAAGATCGTCCTCGCTGAGCTCCATGGACCATCCCTTCCTGCATGAATCCTGCGGCTACCCAGAAGCATCAGCATATTTATTGCGCTTTCGGTGAATGTGAAGCGCGCCACTCCAGAATAGTCCACAAGCCGGAAGCCCACGCCAAGGAGTACAAGTGCCCATTACCGAAGACGCCCGCGACCTGCAGGAAGACCTGGTCCGCCTCCGCCATGACCTGCACCGGCAGCCGGAGATCGGCCTGCACCTCCCCCGCACCCAGGAGCGCGTCCTCCAGGCGCTGGACGGCCTGCCGTTCGAGATCACGCTGGGCAAGGAGACGACGTCGGTCACTGCCGTCCTGCGCGGCGCCGCCGGTTCACCCGTGGACGGCGGGTCCCCGGTGGGCGGCGGTTCCCCAGTGGGCGGCCAGGCGATCGAACGGCCCGCCGTCCTCCTCCGCGCGGACATGGACGGCCTGCCGGTGCAGGAGAAGACCGGGGTGGACTACACGTCCAGGACCGACGGCGCCATGCACGCCTGCGGCCACGACCTGCACACGTCCATGCTCGCCGGAGCAGCCACGCTCCTGGCCGAGAGGCGGCACCTGCTCCAGGGCGACGTCGTCCTGATGTTCCAGCCCGGCGAGGAAGGCTGCGACGGCGCCAGCTACATGATCCGGGAAGGCGTCCTGGACGCCGCCGGTCCCCGCGTCCAGGCGGCCTTCGGCATGCATGTCTTTTCCTCGCTGGAGGAACACGGCCAGTTCTGCACGAAGCCGGGCGTCATGCTCAGCGCCTCCGACGGCCTGGAGGTCACGGTCCTCGGCGCCGGCGGCCACGGTTCCGCCCCGCACGCAGCCAAGGACCCGGTGACAGCGGCGGCCGAGATGGTCACCGCGCTTCAGGTGATGGTGACGCGGCAGTTCAACATGTTCGATCCCGTGGTCCTGTCCGTGGGCGTCCTGCAGGCCGGCACCAAGCGGAACGTTATTCCGGAGACCGCGCGCATTGAAGCCACCATCCGGACCTTCTCCGAAACCTCCCGCCTGAAGATGATGGAGGCCGTACCGCGGCTCCTCAAGGGCATCGCAGCAGCCCATGGCCTCGACGTGCACGTGGATTACCAGGAGGAGTATCCCCTGACCATCACGGACGAGGACGAGACGCGCACCGCCGAAAACGTCATCGCCGGCCTGTTCGGTGAGCGCAGGCTCTCCCGCTGGGCCACCCCGCTTAGCGGTTCCGAGGATTTTTCCCGGGTGCTGGCAGAAGTGCCCGGCACCTTCGTGGGGCTCAGCGCCGTCGCGCCCGGCGCTGATCCCGCAGCCTCCCCCTTCAACCACTCGCCGTATGCCACGTTCGACGACGGCGTGCTGGCTGACGGGGCAGCGCTCTACGCAGAACTGGCCGTCTCGCGGCTCGCCGCACTTTCAGCAGCGCCATAACACCGGCAGCCACCCCGCAACGCCGGCAGCAGCGCTGCGCCGGTAACCCCATTCGCACCGACCACCAGGAAGTCATCATGTCCATTGCAGTAACAAGGCAGCAGACTGGACGCGTGTCCACCGCGAAGACCATCGTCGGAACCGGCATCGGCAACGCTGTCGAGTGGTACGACTGGGCCATCTACGCCACGTTCACGCCCTTCATCGCCAGCCAGCTCTTCAGCAAGGCGGACCCCGCCTCCGCGGTACTGTCCACGCTGGCGATCTTCGCCGTCGGCTTCGTGGCCCGGCCCTTCGGCGGCTTCGTTTTCGGCTGGATCGGAGACAGGGTGGGCCGCAAGGCATCCATGACGCTCGCCGTCGGACTGGCGTCCCTGGGCAGCCTGATGATCGGCATCGCGCCCACGTTCGCGGCCGTGGGCGCCTGGGCATCGCTGATGCTGCTGGTGGCCCGGCTCATCCAGGGACTCGCGCACGGCGGCGAACTGCCGTCGTCGCAAACCTATCTTTCGGAAATGGCACCCAAGGAGCACCGCGGATTCTGGGCCACCCTGATCTACACCTCCGGAACGGTTGGCATCCTTTTCGGCACCCTGCTGGGCGCGGTGCTGAACATGACGTTGACCACCGATGCGATGAACGCCTGGGGCTGGCGGATCCCGTTCCTGCTGGGTGCCGCGATGGGCCTCTACGCCCTGGTCATGCGGGCCCGGCTGCACGAGACCGAGGCCTTCGAGGGTGAATCCACGACTTTGAAGCGGGCGCCAATCTGGCCGCAGATCGTCCGGCACCGGAAGCAGGCCCTGCAGGTGATCGGGCTGACGGTCGGCCTGACGGTGATCTACTACATCTGGGGCGTGGTGGCACCGAGCTACGCCACCACCGCACTCAAGATCGACCGCGGCGAGGCGCTCTGGGCCGGTGTTGTTGCGAACATCGTGTTCATTGCCGCGCTACCGGTGTGGGGCAAGCTGTCCGACCGGATCGGGCGCAAGAAAGTGCTGTGGTCCGGGGCCATCGGTTCCGCCGTGATGCACTTCCCCATGACCTGGCTGCTGAAGGATTCCGCCTGGCAGCTGGCCGTGGGCATGTCCGTGATGCTGGTCTTCATCGCCGCGAGCGCCGCCATTGTGCCGGCCGTCTACGCCGAGCTGTTTCCGACGTCCATCCGCACCGTAGGCGTCGGAGTTCCGTACTCCATCTGCGTGGCCGCGTTCGGCGGGACCGCACCATACCTGCAGCAGTGGCTGGGCTCGTCGCTGGGCGCACCGCAGGTGTTCAACATCTACGCGGTGCTGCTCCTGGTCATCAGCGCGGCGTTCGTCTTCACCATCCCGGAGACGAAGGGTAAGGACCTGACGCACTAGCCGCTTCAGGTGGCTCCTCCAGGCGGATCCGCCGGTCCCCGGCGCATGGTGCACCGGGGCCCGGCGGTGTTTCCGGGGCTGCTCAGCCGAAGTTCCTGATGGTGATGCCGGAGAAGGTTGCCGGGCCGCCGTCGGTGTAGAACGAGATTCCGGTGTCACCCGCCGCGAAGTGCACCTGCTGGGACAGCACCGTGTGCCCGGCGTTCACGAACACCTCCACGCTCTGTTTGTCCACGAAGATGCGCAGGTGGACCGAGCGGGCGGCCGCATCGATCTGTGCCGCTGCACGTGTGAACGGCACGAGTGAAAAGCCCGCCAGGTCCGACGGCCCACGGTCGACATAGAGCTCCGCCCCGTACTTGCCAATGTTGGTGTGGCGTCTGCCGTCCGCGGACCGGCCCACCGAGACGCCCACGTTGGCGGCGGCGGCCCAGGAGATATCGAGTTCCAGTTCGTACGCCTGGCCGCTCCACGGCAGGACGGCGCTGCCGTTGACAGTGCGGTCCGGCAGCACGGTAGTGGAGCTGGCATGGCTGGCGAGCACCGGGACGGGACTGCTGAGCAGGCTGTACCAGCCCCCGATCTGGCGGGCGAGGCGCAACTCCCGCACAACCGAGTTCTGGCCGTTGTACCCGTCGCTGGCGTCCGTGGGAACGTCACGGGCGGCGTACTTCCAGTTGTTCATCCAGCCGATCGCGTACCGCCGCGTGTCGGGCGCCTCCGCTGCCGGCCAGGTCACGGCGCCGTACCAGTCCCAGCCCCAGTCGAGCCACTGCGGATCCAGGTTGTCTGCGAGGAACTGCCCGCCATCCCAGGTTCCCGTCCAGTAGGCGTAGGTCATGGGCAGGCCGATGCTGTACGCATCCATGCTGGCGCCCAGCACCCAATGCCGCGTGCCGTCGTCGGCCGTCATCTCGAAAAGGTCAGGGCATTCGATCCCGCCGAGGGCATGGTTGGGGTAGTCGAAGTTGCGTTTCAGCTGCCAGTCGCGCAGGTTTTGCGAGGTATAGAACGCGGCGTACCGGGCCCGCCCGATCACGCACACCCATTCGCTGCGCGCGCCATCCCAATGGATCTTCGGATCCCGGAACCACTCCGCGTTCTCGATCTCGGCCTGCGTGCTGGCGGCCCGGCCGTCCGTATTCACGATCACGGGGTCGGGTAGCGCCCTAAAGGTGTAGCCGCCGTCGGTGGACCAGTAGAGGTATTGCTCCTGGTACTTACGGATCCCGCCCGTGGGCTGCGTGGCGAGGACCACGATGGCGCCTGCCCCGAAACCGGCAGTGTTTGCCGTGTCCACCACCGCTGATCCCGACCAGACAGGAAAGTCCGGCTGCAGCGGGATGGCAACCCCGTGATGGTCGAAAACCACGCAGTCCGTGGTGGTGGCGTGGTCCCATCCTCCCGGGCCATTGTTCTGGGCTGAATGCAGGTAGTAGAGGTGGTATGCGCCGTTGACGTGCACCGGACGTTGCGGGTCGCACAGCCAGCCCGCCGGCGGCGTCATGTGGTACACGGCGCGTAAAGACTCCTTGGCCTTGGCTGCTGCCGGGATGGCGTTGCTCATGAACAGAGCCAGCGCTCCTGCGCCTGTGCCCTGCAGGACGTTACGCCGGGACAGATGGGGCGTCATGGTAGTTCCTCTCGAAGGTGGGCTGCATCAGGGCGTGCGACAGCCACTGGCGCACGCGGCGATAACGACGGCGGCGCAGCAGTTCGCAGGCACAGGAGCCTGCGTGGGAGCGGGTTGCGTCGCGGCCCGGATGAAGGGACGGCCCGCCGGCGTTACGTGGCGCCGGACGGGCCTTGGAACGGTTACTGCTATAGGGGTGGAACCTTCATTGGTTCGGCGGCTGACCTCGTCGTCGGAAAATCGCTTGGCCCCAAAACTAGGGATGCAAACAGTGTTTGGTCAAGCGTTTTATCGCCCGTCTTTCAACTCCGAAAAAATTTCGCTAAAACGCTTGATCAAACCCGGCGTGATCATCTACCTTGAGGTGATCAAACGCTTTAGCAGAACGGAACATCAACGCCGATGAGTTATCCAGTCTTCTTCCAGCCCGCCGACGGATGGGTGGGAGACCTCATCCCCTTCCAGAAGGACGGGGAGTTCTGGCTCTTCTATCTTCACGAGGTCCGCTCCGACCCCAAGCCGGGTACATCGTGGAACCTGGTTACCACCAAGGACCTCATCCAGTTCCAGGACCAGGGGGTGTCACTGCCCCACGGAACAGAGACGGATCCGGACTTCAACGCCTACACGGGCAGCGTGGTGATAGACGAGTCCGGCGTCCACCACCTCTTCTACACCGGACAGAACCCGAAGAACCTTGGCGGGGACGGGCTGCCGCTGCAGCTGGTCATGCACGCCACCAGCACCGATGGAATGCGCACCTGGGTGAAGCACCCCGAGCTGACGTTCGGCGCACCTGCCTGCTACGAGTCCGGGGACTGGCGGGACCCTTTCGTGTTCCACGACCCGTCCTCGGGCCAGTGGCGCATGCTCCTGGCAGCCCGGCACGCCGAAGGACCCGATCGCCGCCGCGGGGTCATCGCCCAGTGCGTGTCCAGCGACCTGGTGAGCTGGCAGTATGCGGAACCCTTCTGGGACCCCCGCCGGTACATCACGCACGAGTGCCCGGACGTCTTTGCCTGGGGCGACTGGTGGTACATGGTCTACTCCGAGTTCTCCGAAAATTTCACCACCCGGTACCGCATGGCCAAAAGCCCTGACGGCCCGTGGCTGGTTCCGGACCAGGACAGCATCGACGGCCGGGCGTTCTACGCATCCAAGACCGCCGAGCGGGACGGGCGGCGGTTCTTCTTTGGCTGGATCGCCAGCAAGGAAGGAAATTCCGACGGCGGCCCCTGGCAGTGGGCGGGCACCATGTCCGTCCTGGAGGCCCGGCAAAACCCTGATGGAACCCTGGCGTTCGGCTTTGCCGACGAACTGGTGGACAGCTTCTGGGACGAAGTTGCCGTGACCTTCGACGGCGGCCTGCCCGCCAGGCTGGACGTTCCGGACGGCTACGCCGCCATTGTCTCCGGGGAGGATCTGCCCTCCCAGTTCTACGCGAAGGCAGTCCTGGAGATCGGTCCGGGCACCACAGAGTGCGGATTGCTGCTGCGGTCCAGCACCGACGGCGACAGCTCCTACATCCTCCGGCTCGAACCCAAGCGCGGGCGCCTGGTCTTCGACCGGTGGCCGCGGGCCGTCACGGGTGAGGCCCAATGGCATGTCTCCGGGGACGTGCCGTTCGAGATCGAACTCGAACGCCCGTGCAGCCTTCCCCCCGGGGAACACACCCTGGAAGTCATTGTCGACGGCGACCTGTGCGTCGCCGTCGTGGACAGGCAGGTGGCTCTCAGCACCAGGATCTACGACCTGCCGGCGGGCCGGATCGGCGTCTTCGCCGGCGAAGGATCCGCCACCCTCACACGCCTCGAAGTACGCAAGCGCACCGACAACTGAATACCCTCCTCCGTTCACACCAAGGGAAAGACCGCAATGAAGAATCTTATTCGCGCCGGCGCCGTCGCAGCCGCCACCGCACTGGCACTGACAGCCTGTGGAGGCGGAAGTTCCACCGATCCCTCCAACGTCAGCCCCACCGGTGAAATCAAGCCCCGGGAAATCTCCTGGCTGCTCTCGCGGCCCGCTGACGGGGCCGTCATCAACATCATGAAGAAGCTCGCCGACGACTATGCCAAGGACCACCCCGGCTTCGAGCTGAACCTGATCACCACCCCGGACCGGCCCTCCTACATCCAGAAGCTCGAAACCCTGGCCGCGGCCAACAAACTCCCCGAGCTCTTTGACACGGACGCCACACCCTTCGCCCAGCAGCTGGCCAAGCAGGGCAAGATGGTGGACGCCGAGAAGCTGCTGAAGACCCTGGACGTTTACGACGATTACCGTCCAGGCGCCCTGGACTACCAGCGCTTCGACGACGGCTCCCTGTACATGATCCCGTTCCAGTTCGAACTGGAGTTCATCTGGTACAACAAGGCACTGCTGGAGAAGGCAGGCGTTTCCGCGCCGAAGTCCCTGGACGATATCCCAGCCATGTGCACGGCCCTGCGCAACGCAGGCATTACTCCGATCGCCATCGATGGCCAGGACCAGTGGCCGCTGGAACGCTATATTGCCTACCAGCCGTTCCGGGAAGCCGGCCCGGACTTCGTGCAAAAGCTGAAGAAGGGCGAAGCCAAGTTCTCGGACCCCGCCGGCCAGAAGACGGTCAACTGGATGGCTGAGCTGGGCCAGGCAAAGTGCTTCCAGGAGGGCTTCTCCGCGCAGGGCTATTCAGACGCGCAGAACCAGTTCACCTCCGGCCAGGCGGCGATGTACAACATCGGCACCTGGGAGCTGCCCAGCCTGGCCACGGACAAACTCAACCCCGCGGTCCGGGATGACATCGACTTCTTCACCCTGCCCACCACGGCCGGCTCCGTGACGGCGGCCAATGAGTTCGTTTCGCCCTCCGGCATCGGCATGGCCGTGAACGCGAAAACCTACGATCCCCTGGTGAGCGACTTCCTGAAGTTCGCCCTGGAAAAGTACCCCGCGGAATACGCAGCCACTGGCGCACTCTCGCCCACCACCGACGTCGAAACCGCCGTCCCGGCCAACGCAACGCCGCTGTACCGGAAGGCACTGGACCAGGCGAAGGACCTCGGTTCCAAGCAGGCCATGCCCTGGGACACGCAGCTGGACCCCACCACCAACGGCCGGCTGCAGCAGGAGCTTGTCCTGCTGGTCCAGGGCAACATCACGCCTGAGCAGTTCACCAGCACGATGGATAACACCATCGCGCAGAACGCCCCGAAGTTCTTCAAGTAAGCAACCACTGCGGCGGGGGACTCCGGTCCCCCGCCCGAAAGGCCCGCCATGCAATCCAACCGGATGCTTCCCAACCGGTCCAGGACGTCGGTCCTGGTCTTCCTGCTCCCGCCGCTGCTGCTCTACGGCGCAGCAGTGCTCTTCCCCATCCTCCAGTCGCTGTTCCTGAGCTTCTTCTCCTGGAACGGCATCAGCGACATGGAGTTCGTGGGACTGGACAACTACGTCCGCATGTTCGCAGCCGATGACATTTTCTGGCGGGCTTTCCTGAACGCCCTGGTGTACCTGGCCATCTGCCTGGTCCTGCAGCTCGGCGGCGCCCTGGTGGTCGCCAGCCTGCTCACGTCCCTCCGCCACGGCCGGGAACTGGTGAAGACGCTCTACCTGCTGCCCGCCGTGATCTCCACCGTCGCCATCGCCTTCCTCTTCGTCCGGATCTACTCCATCGACCCCGTGGGTCTGCTCAACCAGCTGCTGCACTGGATCGGGCTCGGCAGCCTGGAGCGTCCCTGGCTTTCGGACGTCACCACGGTCCTGGCGGCCGTCTCGGCGCCGGAAGGCTGGCGCTTCACCGGCCTTTACATGCTCATCATCTACGCGGCCCTGCTCGCCGTGCCGAAGGAGCTTGAAGAAGCCGCCGTGCTGGACGGGGCATCGCGGTGGACGCTGTTCACCAAAATCCGCTTCCCCTACATCCGCCCGGTGTGGATCACCACCACCATCATGGCCACCACCTACGGCCTGCGTGGCTTCGACATCCCCTACCTGATGACCAACGGCGGGCCGGGGCAGTCCTCGGAACTGCTCACCACCTACATGTACAAGACGGCGTTCACCAGCACCGACTTCGGCTATGCCAGCACCATCTCCGTGTTCATCGTCATCGAGTGCCTCGTTGCCGTCGGCCTCATCCTGTTCCTGCTCAAGCGGAAGGCAGACTCATGATCACCCAGGCAGCCCCAGCCAGCCCGCCCGCCGTGGTGCCGCCGCGTCCGGCAGCCCGCCGCCGCCGTCGCAGGCCTGACCTGTTCCGGACGCTCTCACGCGTCCTGATCATGCTCATTGTGATCGTCCAGGTGTATCCGCTGGCCTGGCTGTTCCTCACCAGCCTGCGCACCGAGCAGGACTTTGCCAGCGGGGATCCGTTCGCCCTGCCCAGCTCGTTGACGTGGGAGAACTACGCCCGTGCCTTCGAAACGGGAGACCTGGGCCGGAACATCATGAACAGCTTCATCGTCACCATGGGCGCCAACATCCTCATTGTCCTGCTGGGCATGATGGCCGCGTATGCCATCCAGGTGCTCGGGTTCCGGCTCAGCAAGCTGGTCCGGGGGCTGTTCCTGATCGGCATCATCGTCCCTGTCCAGATCGCCCTGGTGCCGCTGTTCATCGACTACTCGGCGGTGAACCTGCTGGACACCTACCAGTCCATGATCATTCCCCTGGCCGGGTTCTCCCTGCCGATGTCCGTCTACTTGTTCTCCTCGTTTTACGAATACATCCCGAAGGAAACGTACGAGGCCGCATCCCTGGACGGCGCGGGACCCTACCGGATCTTCGGCCTGATCACCCTGCCGCTGTCGCTCAACACGGTGGTGACCGTGGTGCTGGTCAACAGCATCTTCATCTGGAACGACTTCATCTTCGCCAACACCTTCGTGCTGTCCGAGGAACTGAAGACCATCCCGCTGGGACTGCAGAACTACATCGGCGCCATGGGCAAGGTGGACTGGACGGCCACGTTTGCCGCCGTGTGCGTCACCATCACCCCGCTGCTGCTGGTCTTCCTGGTCCTTAACAAGGCCATGATCCAGGGACTTGAGAGCGGGGCGACCAAGGGATGACCGCCGCAGCAGCCGGATATACTCCTGACGGAGGGCAGATGAATTCAAGGGAGAACAAGCCGGGAGAAGCCGCGCCTGCGGCCAGCTCCCGGCACCGGCCCGAACGCGCCCACCCTGTCACGCTCCGCGACGTCGCCGAGGCGGCGGGGGTCTCCACTGCCACGGTGTCGCTGGTGGTCAACAAGAAAAAAGACGCCCGCATTGCCGAAGAAACCCGCCAGCGCGTCAAGGATGCCATCCGCGCGCTGGGCTACCGGCCCAACGCGATGGCCAAGACCCTGGTCAGCGGAACCTCCCGGTTCATCGGACTGGTGGCCGACGGCGTTGCCACCACTCCCTTCGCCGGCCAGATCATCCACGGCGCCCAGGACGAGGCATGGAAGCACGGCTACGCCCTCCTGATTGCGAACACCGAGGGCAACCGGGAGCTTGAACAGGACGCGATCAGCATGATGCTCGAGTACAAGGTGCGCGGCATCCTCTATTCCACCTGGTTCCACCGCGAAACTGACATTCCGGCCTCGCTGCGGGAAGCGGACTTTGTCCTGGTGAACTGCTTCGCCACCGAGCCGGGGGCACGGGCGGTGGTGCCGGACGAGGTGCAGGGCGGAAAGTCGGCCACCGAGATCCTGCTGCGGCACGGGCACCGCCGCATTGCCTTCATCAACGCCACCATTCCCGCCCCTGCCAAGGACGGACGGCTCCTGGGGTACAGGCAGGCGCTCGAGGAAGCCGGCATTGCCTTCGACCCCGGCCTGGTCATGGAAGCCTATCCGGACCAGGAAGGCGGCTACGGCGCAACCGGTGCACTGCTCAAGCGCGGCGCCACCGCCGTCTACTGCTACAACGACCGGATGGCCATGGGCCTCTACGACGGGCTGCGTGAGCACGGTTTGTCCATCCCGGAGGACATCGCCGTGGTCGGCTTCGACAACCAGGAAGTCATCGCCGCGCACCTGCGGCCGCCGCTCTCCACCGTGGCATTGCCCCACTACGAGCTTGGGTCCGCAGGGGTGCGCATATTGCTCGGGCTGGAGGAGACAGCCGGAGCGGAGGCGGCGAGAATCCACTGCCCCACGGTGGAACGGACATCGGTCCAAGTCACCGCCTCCGCATAAGCCGGTCACGCTGACTGATGCCTGGGGGCGTGGTGCTCGGGATGGCGGCAGGCCGCCGTCGTCATACTTCCTGCTTGGGGGTTCAGCGCGCTGGCTCATCATGGTCAAATGGGAGGGTTGTACGGCCGCCCGAGTCCGACCACGGCCTCGGCCACATGGAAGGAAACACATGACCGATCACCAGGACCACCCCCCGATCCCCACCCCGGGAAGTGCCCAGGGCCTGGACCGCAAGGTTGAGGGCGGGTGCCCGGTCGCACATGACAGCGTGACCTCGCACGGCAGTGAGAGCGAGAATCCGGCGATCGACTCGCCGCAGCCCAAAGGACACCGTCCCCGCACCGTCGCGGACTGGTGGCCGAACCAGCTCGATCTCTCTGTGCTCCACGCCCACAACCAGGCGGGCAACCCGCTCGGCCCTTCGTTCAGCTACCGCGAAGAATTCCAGAAGCTGGACGTCGAGGCGCTCAAGCAGGACATCACCCAGGTCCTGACCACGTCCCAGGACTGGTGGCCTGCAGACTTCGGCCACTACGGCGGCCTCATGATCCGGCTGAGCTGGCACGCCGCCGGCACCTACCGCGTCCACGACGGCCGCGGCGGTGCGGGCGACGGCAGCCAGCGGTTCGCCCCGCTGAACAGCTGGCCGGACAACGCCAACCTGGACAAGGCCCGGCGCCTGCTGTGGCCGGTCAAGCAGAAGTACGGCCAGAAGCTCTCGTGGGCGGACCTGCTGGTGCTGGCGGGCAACGTGGCCCTCGAATCGATGGGCTTCAAGACGTTCGGCTTCGCCTTCGGCCGCGAGGACGTGTGGGAGCCCGAGGAGATCTTCTGGGGTCCCGAAGACACGTGGCTCGGCGACGAACGCTACATCGGCGAAGGCCAGATGGCGGAAGAAGTTGGCTCCACCGAGATGGGCCTCATCTACGTGAACCCTGAGGGGCCCATGGGCAACCCGGACCCCAAACTCGCGGCCGCGTTCATCCGTGAAACCTTCAAGCGGATGGCGATGAACGACGAGGAGACCTTCGCGCTGATTGCGGGCGGGCACACGTTCGGCAAGACGCACGGTGCCGGTGACGCCGATGCCCATGTCGGTCCCGAGCCCGAGGGCGCAGAAATCGAGACGCAGGGCCTGGGCTGGCTGAGCACGTACGGCAGCGGCAAGGGGGCTGACACGATCACCTCCGGCCTGGAAGTCACGTGGACCGACCGGCCCACCGAATGGAGCAACCGCTTCCTCGAGATCCTGTTCGAATACGAGTGGGAGCTGGTCAAGAGCCCCGCCGGCGCCCACCAGTGGGTTGCCAAGGATGCTCCGGAGATCATCCCGGACGCATACGACCCGGAAAAGAAGCACCGGCCCACGATGCTCACCACCGACCTGTCGCTGCGCTTCGACCCGATCTATGCCGAAATCGGGCAGCGGTTCCTGAAGAACCCGGATGAGTTCCAGCTCGCCTTCGCCAAGGCCTGGTACAAACTGCTGCACCGCGACATGGGTCCGGTGGGCCCGCACATGCTCGGGCCGTGGGTTCCCGAGGCCCAGCTGTGGCAGGATCCGGTTCCGGCCGTGGACCACGAGCTGATCGGCCAGCAGGACATCGACTCGCTCAAGGCGCAGCTCCTGGACTCGGGGCTGTCCGTCGCGCAGCTGGTCCGCACTGCCTGGGCGTCGGCATCCACCTACCGCAAGACGGACAGGCGTGGCGGGGCCAACGGCGCACGGATCCGGCTGGAGCCCCAGCGCGGCTGGGAGGTGAACGAGCCCGACCAGCTCGCCACTGCCCTGCAGGCGATCGAGAGGGTCCAGCAGCAGTTCAACTCCGGCCAGGCCGGCGGCAAAAAGGTCTCGCTGGCGGACCTGGTCGTCCTCGGCGGGTGCGCTGCGGTGGAGAAGGCCGCCAGCGACGCCGGGTTCCCCGTCACCGTGCCGTTCCACCCCGGCCGCACGGACGCCTCCCAGGACCAGACCGACGTAGAAGCCTTCCAGTACCTGCAGCCGCGTGCTGACGGATTCCGCAACTACGTCCGGCCCGGCGAGAAGCTCCAGCCGGAGACCCTCCTGCTGGACAAGGCGTACCTGCTGGGCCTCTCCGCACCGGAGATGACGGCGCTCGTGGGCGGCATGCGCGCCCTCGGCGCCAACCTCGGCGATTCCCTGCACGGCGTGCTCACCACCCGGCCGCAGGTCCTGACGAACGACTTCTTCGTCAACCTGCTCTCCCCCGGCACCAAGTGGAAGGCGTCGGAGGCGGAGGAAAACGTCTACGAGATCAGTGACGTCACCACCGGCGAAGTGAAGTGGACCGCCACGCCGGTGGACCTGGTGTTCGGCTCCAACTCGCAGCTGCGGGCGCTGTCCGAGGTGTACGCGAGCGAGGACGGCAAGGAGAAGTTCGTCAACGACTTCGTGGCCGCATGGACAAAGGTCATGGACGCTGACCGCTTCGACCTGCGGTAAAGGATCACCTCAAGGGCCGGCTGCTTTGCAGCCGGCCCTTTCTCTTGCCCTGCCCCTTGACGCGCGTCGCCCTCCTTCCCTACACTTTTCATAAAGCAGAATCTAAATTCCACCAAGCGGAAACGGTACGAATACCGAGACGCAAGGGAAGATGGATCAAAGCCCTCCCCGGAAGGACCTACGATGACGTACACAGTGAACTGCTCCATCCTGCTGACGGAGCTGCCCCTGCTCGAGCGGCCGGCCGCAGCCAAGGCAGCAGGCTTCGACGCCGTCGAGTTCTGGTGGCCGTTCGAATCCTCCGTTCCCGCGGATTCAGAGATCACCAGGTTCGAGAACGCCATCAAGGACGCCGGGGTGCAGCTCACCGGCCTGAACTTCAACGCGGGCAACATGCCCGGCGGCGACCGCGGCCTGGTCTCCTGGACGGGCCGCGAGTCCGAGTTCAAGGACAACATCGACATCGTGGCCGGCATCGGCGAGCGCCTGGGCTGCAAGGCCTTCAACGCCCTCTACGGCAACCGGCAGGAGGACGCCACCAGCGAAGAGCAGGACGAGCTGGCCGCCAGGAACCTGGCCGCAGCAGCCGAAGGCGTGGCCCGCATCGGCGGCACGGTTCTCCTCGAACCCGTCAGCGGTGCACCGAAGTACCCTCTGCTCACCGCTGAGGACGCACTCCGGGTCATCGCCCGCGTCAAGGCAGAATCCGGTGCCACCAACATCAAGTTCCTCGCCGACTTCTACCACCTCGCAGTCAACGGCGACGACGTCGAAGCCGTCATCGAAAACCACGCCAAGGACTTCGGCCACATCCAGATCGCCGACAACCCCGGCCGCGGCGCACCAGGCACCGGAACCCTCCCGCTGGGCGAATGGATCGCCCGCAGCCGTGAACTCGGCTACGAGGGCTACATCGGCCTCGAGTACAAGGAACCGCAGGAAACCGCCTTCAGCTGGGCCATCCGCCAGCGCGTTTCACAGTAATCTCCGCCAGCACCACCACACAGACTTTCAGGAAAGAGAACCATCATGAGCAACGTTGCAGTCATCGGACTCGGAATCATGGGCCTGCCCATGGCCTACAACCTGGTCAAGGCCGGCCACACCGTCACCGGCTTCAACCGCAGCCAGGACAAGATCGACAAGCTCGTCTCCGAAGGCGGCAAGGGCGCCACCAGCATCGCGGACGCCGTCAAGGACGCCGACGTCGTTATCACCATGGTCCCGGACTCCCCTGACGTCGAAGGCGTCGTTACCGGCAAGGACGGCGTCTTCGCCAATGCCAAACAGGGCACCTTGTGGATCGACGCCTCCAGCATCCGCCCCGACGTCGCCAAGCGCCTCTCCGACGAAGCCCGCGAGGCCGGCATCCGCCCCCTCGACGCCCCGGTCTCCGGCGGCGAACAGGGCGCCATCGACGCCGCCCTCTCCATCATGGTCGGCGGCGACAAGGGAGACTTCGACGCCGCCTCGGACGTCCTGAACGCGGTCGGCAAGACCATCGTCCACGTCGGCCCCTCCGGCTCGGGCCAGACCGTCAAGGCAGCCAACCAGCTCATCGTCGCAGTCAACATCGAGGTCCTCGGCGAGGCCATCGCCTTCCTCGAGGCCTACGGCGTGGACACCGACGCCGCCCTCAAGGTCCTCGGCGGCGGCCTGGCCGGCTCCAAGGTCCTGGACCAGAAGGGCCAGAAGATGCTGGACCGCAACTTCGACCCCGGCTTCCGCCTCGCCCTGCACCACAAGGACCTCGGCATCGTCACCTCCGCCGCCCGTGAAGCCAACGTCGCCGTCCCCCTCGGCGCCGTCGTCGCCCAGCTCGTCGCCGCCACCGTCAACCAGGGCGACGGCGCGCTGGACCACTCCGGACTCTTCAAGCAGGTCCTCCAGCTCAGCGGCAGGAAGTAGGACAGGCCGCAAGTAAGCCCTCCCCCACGAAGTTTTTGTCCAGATAAAGCGACTTACGGGCCTCCCAAGTCGCCGCATCTGGACAAAAACTCCCTTCAGCACACCCTCCCCACCCGCTCCCTAACCTCGCAAGCTCGGTCAGGGAACCCTGCGGGCGTGGGCCCACAGACTTCCCAAGCTTTCAAGGAGCACCCCCATGAGCAAGATGCGTACCGTTGATGCAGCGGTTGCCATCCTGGAAAAGGAAGGCGCCATCGAGGCGTTCGGCCTGCCAGGCGCGGCAATCAACCCCTTCTACGCCGCCATGCGCGCCCACGGCGGCATCCGGCACACCCTGGCCCGCCACGTTGAAGGCGCCAGCCACATGGCTGACGGCTTCAGCCGCGCCAAGGACGGCAATATCGGCATCTGCATCGGCACGTCCGGCCCCGCCGGCACGGACATGATCACCGGCCTCTACGCCGCCTGGGCAGATTCGATCCCCATGCTCTGCATCACCGGCCAGGCGCCGGTGGCCAAGCTGCACAAGGAAGACTTCCAGGCCGTGGACATCGAGTCCATCGCCAAGCCCGTCACCAAGATGGCGATGACCATCCTGGAGCCCGGCCAGGTTCCCGGCGCCTTCCAGAAGGCCTTCCAGCTGATGCGCTCCGGCCGCCCCGGCCCCGTGCTCCTGGACCTGCCCATCGACGTGCAACTGGCCGAGATCGAATTCGACATCGACACCTACGAGCCCCTGCCCGTTGAGAAGCCCAAGGCCTCCCGCAAGCAGCTGGAAAAGGCCCTGGACATGCTCACGGCAGCCCAGCACCCGCTGATCGTGGCTGGCGGCGGCATCATCAACGCCGGCGCCTCCGCCCAGCTGGTGGAACTGGCCGAGATCCTCAACGTTCCGGTAATCCCCACCCTGATGGGCTGGGGTGCCATCCCGGACGACCACCAGCTGATGGCCGGCATGGTGGGCCTGCAGACCAGCCACCGCTACGGCAACGAGAACTACCTGCAGAGCGACTTCGTGATCGGCATCGGCAACCGCTGGGCCAACCGCCACACCGGCGGCCTGGAGACCTACACCGCGGGCCGGAAGTTCGTGCACATCGACATCGAGCCCACGCAGATCGGCCGCGTGTTCTCCCCGGACCTGGGCATCGCGTCCGACGCCGGTGCGGCGCTGGCAGGGCTCGTTGAGCTCGCCAAGGAGCGCAAGGCGGCAGGATCCCTGCCGGACTACAGCGCCTGGGTGGCCGAGTGCCAGGACCGCAAGGCCTCCCTGCACCGCAAGACCCACTTCGAGAACATCCCCATCAAGCCGCAGCGCGTGTACGAGGAGATGAACAAGTCCTTCGGCCGCGACACCATCTACGTGTCCACTATCGGCCTGTCCCAGATCGCCGGGGCGCAGATGCTGCACGTGTTCGGTCCGCGCAAGTGGATCAACGCCGGCCAGGCAGGCCCGCTGGGCTGGACCGCCCCGGCCGCGCTCGGCGTCGTCCGCGGCAAGCCGGACGAGACTGTGGTGGCGCTTTCCGGCGACTACGACTTCCAGTTCATGATCGAGGAACTGGCCGTGGGCGCGCAGTTCAACCTCCCGTACATCCACGTGGTGGTGAACAACTCCTACCTGGGCCTGATCCGGCAGTCGCAGCGCGGCTTTAACATGGAGCAGAACGTGTCCCTGGCGTTCGACAACATCAACTCCCCGGAGACCAACGGCTACGGCGTGGACCACCTGAAGGTGGCCGAGGGCCTGGGCTGCAAGGCCGTGCGCGTGGAGGACCCCAACGACCTCGCCGCCGCCTTCGACAAGGCCAAGGCCCTGATGGGCGAGTTCCAGGTTCCCGTGGTGGTGGAAGTGATCCTGGAAAAGGTCACCAACATCTCCATGGGCGTGGAAATCAACGCCGTGAACGAGTTCGAGGAACTGGCAGAGTCCGCCGCGGACGCCCCCACTGCCATCCTGGCGCTGCAGGCCTAAACCATGCGCATCGTCATTGCCCCGGACAAGTTCAAGGGATCCCTTTCCGCCCCGGAAGTCTGCGCGCACCTGGAGAAGGGCCTGCAGCGCGGGGCGGGCGGCAACCTTGAGGTGCTCCGGATTCCGGTGGCCGACGGCGGCGAGGGAACCCTCGATGCCGCCGTCGGCTCCGGCTTCACCCGCCGCACCGCCACGGTGGCCGGCCCCCTCGGCCAGCCGGTGGAAGCGGACTTCGCGGTCCGGAACCACGAGGCCGTCATTGAGATGGCCACTGCCTCCGGGCTGGCCCTGGTCCCCCAAGTGGCACGCGGCGGCCGGCCGGACTCCGCCTCCGCCCTTGCGGCCACCAGCCTGGGCACCGGCCAGCTGATCCGCGCCGCCCTGGATGCGGGCTGCCGCCGCATGGTTTTGGGGGTGGGCGGCAGCGCCAATACCGACGGCGGTGCGGGGCTCCTGCAGGGGCTCGGGGCCAGGTTCCTGGACAGCAGGAACAACGAGCTGCCGCCGGGCGGGGCTGCGCTGGCAAACCTGCACAGCATCGACTTCACCGACTTTGAGCCCCGGCTGGTGGACACACGCTTTGTGCTGGCATCCGACGTCGACAATCCCCTGCTGGGCGCGTCCGGCGCCGCGGCGATTTTCGGCCCGCAGAAGGGTGCCACGCAGCAAGACGTCGACGTGCTCGACGCCGCCCTGGCCAGGTTTGTCGAAGTCCTGGCCAGGGAAATCGGATTCCGTGCCGTCAAGGCCGCCGAAGCCCCCGGCGCGGGGGCGGCCGGCGGGGTGGGCTACACCGCCATCGCCGCCCTGGCCGCAACACGCCGGCCGGGCATCGACGTGGTCCTGGAATTCACCGGCCTCGCCGACCGCCTGGCCAGTGCGGACCTGGTGATCACCGGCGAAGGCAGCCTGGACGAGCAAAGCCTGCTGGGCAAGGCGCCCATGGGTGTGGCGCGTGCTGCCGCCGCCCACGGCATTCCCGTGGTTGCCGTCTGCGGCCGGAGCACGCTCCAGGAGGGCCAGGCGGCGGCCGCCGGATTCGGGGAAGTTTACGCTTTGACCGGACTCGAAAGCGATGTAAACAGGTGCATAGCAGAGGCAGCGCCGCTTCTGGAGCAGCTGGGCACCCAGATCAGCGGAAAGCTGGCAGCCGGAGGGTTTGCCGGCGCCACACGTACCAAGGAGGACCTCCGTGTCTGAAGAACGTTTTGACCTCGTCATCCGTGGCCAGCGCATCCTGACCACCGCCGGGATCGCCCCGCGCGAAGTGGGCGTCCGCGGCGGAAAGATCGTGGCCATCGAGCCGCTCGGCAACGGCCTGGCCGGCGCCGAGGTGGTTGAACTCGCCGACGACGAGACGCTGCTCCCCGGGCTGGTGGACACCCACGTCCACGTCAACGAGCCCGGCCGCACCGAATGGGAGGGTTTCGCCTCCGCGACCCGTGCCGCGGCTGCCGGCGGCGTGACCACCATCATCGATATGCCGCTGAACTCCGTGCCGCCCACCACCACGGTGGCAAACCTCAAGCTCAAGCGCGAGGTGGCAGAGGACCAGGCGTTCATCGACGTCGGGTTCTGGGGCGGTGCGATTCCCGGAAACAAGGCTGACCTGCGCCCCCTGCACGATGACGGCGTGTTCGGCTTCAAGTGCTTCCTCCTGCACTCCGGGGTGGACGAGTTCCCGCACCTGGACGCGGACGAGATGGAGGAGGACATGGCCGAGCTGAAGTCCTTCGACTCGCTCATGATCGTCCACGCCGAGGACTCACACGCAATCGACCGGGCCCCGCACCCCGGCGGCGACCACTACGAGACCTTCCTCGCTTCCCGCCCCCGCGGCGCCGAGAACAAGGCCATCGCCGAAGTCATCGAGCGGGCCCGCTGGACCGGTGCGCGTGCGCACATCCTGCACCTCTCGTCGTCGGACGCCCTGCCCATGATCGCGTCGGCAAAGCGCGACGGCGTCAAGCTCACCGTGGAAACCTGCCCGCACTACCTGACACTGATGGCGGAGGAAATCCCGGACGGCGCCACGGCCTACAAGTGCTGCCCGCCCATCCGCGAGGCCTCCAACCGGGAGCTGCTCTGGCAAGGCCTGCTGGACGGCACCATCGACTGCATCGTCTCGGACCACTCGCCCTCCACCCTTGACCTGAAGGACCTGGAGAACGGCGACTTCGCCGTGGCGTGGGGCGGAGTTTCGTCGCTGCAGCTGGGCCTGTCCCTGATCTGGAGCGAGGCCCGGCACCGCGGCATCCCGCTGGAGCAGGTGGTTTCCTGGATGGCGGAGAAGCCTGCCAGCCTGGCCCGGCTCACCAACAAGGGCCAGCTGGCGCTCGGCTACGATGCCGACTTCGCCGTCTTCGCCCCGGACGAAGCCTTCGTGGTGGACGTGTCCAAGCTCAAGCACAAGAACCCCATCACCCCCTACGACGGCAAGACCCTTTCCGGCGTGGTCCGCAAGACCTTCCTTCGCGGCGCCGTGGTGGACGGCCAAACCCCCACGGGCAAGCTGATCCGCCGCGGCGGAGTGTAAGGACGCGCCATGGCAGTGGAAGTCCACCACCCGCGGACGGCCCACCGTCCGCGGGTGGTCCAGCCCAAAGCTGCCGCCCGCGGACTGGCCGTCTGGGTGGTTCCGGAGGAGGGAACCAGCCCCGAACTCCTGGCCCGCGCCGCCCAACTGGTCCTTGCCAGGGCCCTGCAGACTGCTCCGGAGGCGGAAGTCCATTGGCCTGCTGCCGGAGCTCGCAAAACGGTGCCGTCGCCGTCCCCCTCGGAGGACTCCCCGCAGGGGGACGACGGCGGCGCCCCTTCCCTCCCGCCGTCGGCCGGTCCCGTCAGCCGCATGGCCGTGGACCTGGCCGCCGATACCGTCCTGCTGGATGGCAAGCCGGTGCCGCTCACCGGCGTCGAATTCAAGGTGCTGCGGTACCTGGTCACGCACCTGTCCCGGACCGTCAGCCGGGAGGAACTGCAGGAGTTCCTGGACTCGTTCGAGACGCCCGGCGCCTCTGCCCGGTCCATCGATGTCTACGTGGGCAGGATCCGCCGGAAACTCGGAAATGCACGCCACGCTGTGGCCACCGTCCGTGGCGGCGGATACCAGTTCATGCCGGGCCAATGCGCCACTGTTCGCGGCCCGGCGGAATACTGCATATGACGCCGGAGTTGTACCACTGAGCGGGAAGCCGCTTCACTTGTTGTTTGGCCATTATTGACCGACCCTTCCAAAGGAACACCATGAGCCCCACCCTGACCACCAAGCTGCAGCCCGGAACCGAGGCCCCTGACTTCACCCTCAGGGACGCCCAGGGCCGCGAAACTGCCTTGGCCGACTACCGTGGCAAGAACGTCATTGTGTACTTCTACCCGAAGGCGGCCACCCCCGGCTGCACTACCGAGGCCTGCGACTTCCGCGACAGCCTGGCCTCCCTGCAGGGGAAGGGCTACGAGGTCATCGGTGTCTCCCCCGACGCCCCCGAGGCCCTGGCAGGCTTCAGCGGCGACTTCTCCCTGACCTTCCCGCTGCTCTCCGACGAGGACCACGCGGTTGCCCTGGCCTACGGCGCCTGGGGCGAGAAGCTGGTCGACGGCGAAATCGTTGAGGGCATCGTCCGCTCCACCGTGGTGGTGGACCCCGACGGCAACGTGGTCCTGGCGCAGTACCAGGTCCAGGCCGACGGCCACGTAGCAGCGCTGAAGGAAGCCCTGGGCATCTAGGACGCTCTCCCACTTCCTGCGCCTTTCCAGCCAACGCTCCTGCACTTGCTGCAGGGGCGTTCGGCTTTTAATTCCCTTTTAGGCTCCGGCCTTCCTGGGTACGGGGAGCGCATGGACAACACAGAGAGCCAGGACCAGGCAACGCTGCGAAGCCGGATGGGGCGCCTCGGCTTCGGCGGGACCGGCGTTGGCAACCTTTACCGCGCGATTTCCGATGACCAGGCGGCTGCCACCGTGGAGGCGGCCTGGGACGCCGGCATCCGCTATTTCGACACCGCACCGCACTACGGGCTCGGCCTGTCCGAGCGGCGGATCGGCGCGTTTCTCCGGGACAAACCGCGGGATGGATTCATCCTGTCCACCAAGGTGGGCCGGGTCCTGGTTCCCTCACCGGCAACCAGGGATGACCGGGATCCGGAAGGGTTCGACGTTCCCGCGGACCTGCGCCGCGAATGGGATCCCTCGGAGGCGGGGGTACGGCGGAGCATTGAACAGTCGCTGGACCGGCTGGGCCTGGACGCCATCGACATCGCCTACCTGCACGATCCGGACGTCTACAGCATGGAAGATGCGGTGAAGACGGCGCTCCCTGCCCTGGAAAAGGTTCGCGCCGAGGGCCTGGTGCGGGCCATCGGCGTGGGCACCAACACTGCCGGCGCCGCACTGGAGTGCGTGGAGGCGGCGGACCTGGACTTCCTCATGCTGGCCGGGCGCTTCACCATGCTCGAGCAGCCGGGATCCGATGACCGCCCGGGCGCCGGACTCCTGGACCGCTGCCTGGAACTGGGGACCGGGGTGGTCAGCGTCGGCGTCTACAACTCCGGCATCCTCGCCAAGCCCGACCTGCCGTCCGATGCGCACTACAACTACTCACAGGCGAGCGAAGAGATCCTGGACAAGGCCCGGCGGCTCGCCGGTGCGTGCAAGGAGCACGGTGTGGAACTTCCCACCGCCGCCATCCAGTTCCCCTACCGGCACCCCGCCGTCGTCAACGTCACGGTGGGAGCCAGCAGGCCTGAGCAGATCCGTGAAAGCGCGGAGCGGATGGCCGCGCAGGTGCCGGACGGGCTGTGGCAGGACCTGCAGGAGCAGGGGCTGATCCCCGCATAGGTGCGCCGCCGGATCCGTTGCCGTGTTGTCCGGCGCGGTGACAGGATGGCGTCTATGGCGATCGAGGTCCGTCCCGCAACCACTTTCGAGGACGTCCGGGCGCTGGTGGGGCCCAAGCGGCCTGACGCCAACGTCTGCTGGTGCCTGAGCTACCGCATCCCCTCCAAACTGAACCAGTCGCTGCAGGGAACGGAGCGCGGTGAGCTGGTAAAGAAGCTTGTGGGGCAGGATCCCCCGCCAGGGGTGCTGGCCTACGACGGCGGCGAGCCGGTGGGGTGGGCAGCGGTCCACCCGCGTGCGGACACCAGTTTCGCCGGGAACCGGAAGATCCCGCACGTGGACAGCCTGGAGGTGTGGTCGGTGTGGTGCATCCGCGTGCGGCCCGGCCACCGCGGCAAGGGCATCTCCCATGCCCTCCTGGCAGGTGCGGTGGACTTCGCCCGTTCCTACGGGGCACCCGCCGTCGAGGGTTACCCAGTGGACAACGGCGGCTCGAAGGTGGACCTCACCATGGCCTACGTCGGCACCCGGAAACTCTTCGAGGATGCCGGTTTCACCAAGGCAGCGGACACGCAGTCGGTTCTCAACGGATTCCCGCGGGTGCTGATGCGGCTGGAGCTTCGCTGAGCCCGCCCTGTACTTGCACTGCTGGGTATAACGCTGCTGTAACGCCTCTTTCCCTAGCATGCGCACGTAACCATCAACCAAACGCGCACAAAGGCAGGGAGAGCCATGGAATCGGCCGCTGAAGAACTGGTCCACCGTCTCGGGGACACCTTCGTCTGCGCCACGGAGGGACGCGGGCACGCGACCCCCGGCGGGCGCCCGCCGAGCGAGATAGTGGTCGATGCGACGGAGGGCTTCGTTCCCCTGTGGCACCCGGGCACCATCCTGAAATGGCGCTTCCAGGAGCGGTCATTCGCGCTCGCTCCCAACCCCGGGCAAAGCAAGGGCGTGGTCAGCGAGCTGATGGGCGAATGCCTGCTCCGCTGGGGCACCGCCGCACCCGTCAGGTTCACCCGGGACGACGATCTGTGGGATTTCGAGATCGTGCTGCGGAACGCCCCGGACTGCACCCCCGCCGGCTGCGTCCTGGCCAGCGCATTCTTTCCCGACGGCGGGCGGCACCAACTGACCATCTACCCCACCATGTTCCAGCAGGTAAGAGAAGAACAGGTGGAGACGATGCTCCACGAGTTCGGCCACATCTTCGGCCTGCGCCACTTTTTCGCCAATATCCGGGAGACTGCGTGGCCCTCGGAGGTTTTCGGAACGCACGAGCCTTTCACCATCATGAATTACGGGGCCAACAGCAAGCTCACGGACGCGGACCTGGGTGATTTGAAGGAGCTCTACCGGCTGGCGTGGAGCGGCCATCTGGCCAACATCAACGGCACCCCCATCCGGCTGGTGCACCCCTACAGCTTTACGGGATCAATGGTGCTGGACGGGGTGGGCTCGGTTCCCTCCACGCTGCAGCCGGCCGCACGGTCGGCAGCCTAGTGACTGCCTAGGGTTTTTTCCACCATTTCCGGGACCAGTCCCGCTCCATTGCCCAGAGCGCCAAGAGCAGCGCATCCGCAGTCATGAGTCCGGCGATAAGGTACGCCCACCCGGCCATCCAACCCACTGCAATCTCCTGACTGTCTCCCCCAGCCACTCGATTGCTCCTAAGTGTGACACCTAAACCGCTGCGGCGGAACGCCCCAAATCCACAGACCTGAAAAGTGCCTCCAGCCTGTTGTGCGCCTCGGTCTCCAGCTTCAGCCGGCGCGTCAACCTCTCCACCTGGTCGGACATCGCGGCCCCCACCGGCAGCCTGTCGCCGGGCCAGCTGGAAACTTCCCGCGACTCCCCGAGGGCCGCCGCGAGCGCCTTCGCCGCGGCACGGACCTTCCGGGAGTGGACGTAAACGCGCAACAGCGCCCTGGCTTTGTCGATGCCCGCCCGGGCCAAGCCCGGCGGCACGTGATCGGCGTCAGCTGCCGGCCCGTCGGCAACGGCCGGCCCGGCAGGCGCCGGCGTCCGGTACGTGATCTTCATTTTTCCCATGGCTGCTCCCGCCTTCCCGCAAGCCGTCCAGCTTCCGGGGGGCCGTCGTCGACCGTTCTCCTGCCCGGAAGATCTGTCACTTCGAGTGTCCCGAACCATGCTCAACGTCCGGGCAAGCGGATCCCAAGATTGCCGCAAGATCCTGCAAGGGCTCAGAACAGCGCCGTAGACGGCCTGACGGAACGGGTCCGGACAAGCCTGAAAAGCACTGTGAAGTCCCACGACATGCCCCGTCGCGGTTAATACGGTAGAAGTAGAGTCATGGTCTCAACCTCCGAAATTCGTCGTGCCGTTGTCATCGAGGACGACCCCGACATCCGGGGGCTGCTGGTCCGCGTGCTGGAAAAGCAGGGGTTCGAGGTATCGCAGGTGGGTGCGGGGCTGCCGGGCGTGGCGGAAGTCCGCCGCCTGCAGCCTGACCTCGTCACGCTGGACCTGAACCTTCCGGACCTGGACGGCCTGGAAGTCTGCAAGCTGCTGCGGGAGTTTTCGGACGCGTTCATCGTCATGCTCACCGCCCGGGCGGACGAGCTGGACAAGCTGACCGGGCTGGACAATGGGGCCGACGAATACATCAGCAAACCGTTCAGCCCGCGCGAACTCCAGTCCCGGATCAACGCACTGTTCCGCCGCCGGCCCTCGGCCGCCGCTGATTCCGCGGCCCGCAGCGAACTCCAGCGCGCCACGGAAGTGCAGCAGAGCCTCCTGCCCAAGGAGGACATCCGGGTGGAGGGCTACGACGTGGCCGGCGTGTTCCGCCCCTCACGCAGCGTGGGCGGCGACTTCTACGACTGGTACCAGACACCGGACGGGCTCCACCTCACCTTCGCCGACGCCATGGGCAAGGGCATGGGCGCGGCCCTGATCGCCGCAACGGTGCGCGCCGTCATGCGCTCCACCGGCCACCGGCCGGACCTGGATGCCGCCTTCGCCTCCGCCAGCAAGGCCATCGCCACGGACCTGGACTCCTCCAACTCTTTCGTCACCCTGTTCCACGCCCGGCTGGAGGCGGCGTCAGGGAAGGTCAGCTATGTCGACGCCGGCCACGGGCTCGCGCTTCACGTCCAGTCAGGCGGGACTGCCGGGCGGCTCCCCTCCGGCGGCCCGCCCGTGGGTGCGTGGACGGGAACGGACTGGCCGCAGTCGTCTTTCGAGCTGGCACCCGGAGATTCCCTGGTGGTGGTCAGCGACGGAGTCCTGGACGTTTTCGAGTCCGTGGAGGACTTCACGGAAGCCGTCCGCACTGCCACGCTGGCCCATGGCTCCGCCCATGCCGCCAGCAGCGCCATCATGGCCCTGGCCCCCGCTGAGACGGCAGAGGACGATGTCACGGTGGTCGTGGTCCGCCGGCTGCCCGAGGAAGCTACGCCATGACCCGCTTCCTGACCCGCCTGGTAGTGGTGCTCACCGTCATCACCGGGGTCAACTACATCACCTGGCGCTGGCTGGCATCGCTTAACTGGGATGCCTGGTGGATCGCCCTGCCGCTGGTGGTCGCCGAAACCTACAGCCTGATCGACGTCATGCTCTTCGGCATGACGGTATGGAAGCTGAAGATCCGCAAGGGCGCGCCGGCGCCGCCGCATGATGCCACCGTTGACGTCTTCATCACCACCTACAACGAAGACCTGGACATGGTGATGACCACCGCCCTGGCGGCCCAGAAGATCCGGCACCCGCACAGCACCTGGATCCTGGACGACGGCGCCCGCCCCGAACTGAAAGCCCTCGCGGAACAGCACGGGCTGGGCTACGTCACGCGCAGCGAGGACTGGACCTCGGACCTCCCCCGCCATGCGAAGGCCGGCAACCTGAACAACGCCCTCATGCAGACCTATGGCGAGTTCCTCCTGATCCTGGACGCGGACCAGATCCCCGAACCGGACATCCTGGAAAAGACCCTAGGCTACTTCAACAACCGCCGCGTCGCCCTGGTCCAGACACCGCAGTATTTCAGCAACGTCCCCGCCGATGACCCGCTCGGCAGCCAGGCACCCTTGTTCTACGGCCCCATCCAGCAGGGCAAGGACGGCTGGAACGCCGCCTTCTTCTGCGGCTCCAACGCCATCCTGCGCCGCGAGGCCCTGATGCAGCTGGGACTGGTGGGCTACGTCAAGGAAACAGAAAAGAGCATCCGCCGCGCGCTGGCAGCGTCCCAGACCGCCATCAAGAAGGCCCGGAAGTCCGCTGAGATGGAGTCACCGCTGGTGGCCGAGGTGCTGGACGAGGTGGAGGCGGCCACCCGGGAGGCGCAGAAGGAACTCGACGCCGGGCAGTCGCTCAGCGAGATCACCTACCGGGTCCGCCGCCGGGTCGATGCCGCCGTGCAGACCCTGGTGATGGCCGACGTCGAAGCCCTGCAGTCCGACCTCGAAGAGATCGCCGCAATGGAACTCGCCCATGTGGGCGACGCCGGGGTCCCCGTAGTGGCCGACGACGCCGTCCAGCGCATGTCCCGCCGCGACTGGTCCCCGCTGGGCGCCCTGGAGTCCGTGCAGGCGGTCCTGGACGCACTCTCCGTGGAACGCAATGACGAGGCGCAGCCCGTCATGCCCCTGGCCACCATCTCCGTCACCGAGGACATGGCCACCGCCATGCGCATGCACGCGATGGGCTGGGAGAGCGTCTACCATCACGAGGTCCTGGCGTACGGCCTGGCACCGGAGGACCTGAAGACCATGCTCACGCAGCGGCTGCGCTGGGCCCAGGGCACCATCCAGGTGCTGCTGCGCGAGAATCCGCTGGTGCAGAAAGGCCTGAAGCTCGGCCAGCGGCTGATGTACTTCGCCACCATGTGGACCTACCTCAGCGGGTACGCGGCCGTCATCTACTTCGCCGCCCCCATCATCTACCTGCTGCTGGGCATCCTCCCGGTCACCAGCCTGAGCTGGGATTTCTTCATCCGGTTCATCCCGTTCATGGTGGTCAACCAGATCCTGTTCGCCGTGGCCGGCCGCGGCATCCCCACCTGGCGGGGGCAGCAGTACAGCCTGGCCCTGTTCCCCACCTGGATCAAGGCCTGCTCGACGGCGGCGCGGAACGTCTGGTTCGGCCGTCCCCTCGGGTTCGCCGTCACCCCCAAAGCCCGCCAGAGCGGCGGACCCAGCTGGAGCCTGATCCAGCCCCAGATCGTGGTGTCCGCGCTGCTGGCCGTGGCCGCCGTCGTCGGGATCATCCGGTTGGCCGCCGGCCTGGCGGAACCGCTGGGCACGCTGGTGAACGTCGCCTGGGTCATTTTCGACCTGGTGGTCATGAGCATCCTGGTCCGCGCCGTGCTGTACAAGGGGTATGAACCGGCCGCAGAACCCGCAGTTACAAAGAAGGAGTCCTGATGGAATTCAGTTACGAAGTGCGAGATTCGTACGCGGAGGTGAAGGCGGACGGGCGGCTCAACATGGTGTCCGCCCCCAAGCTGCGTGAGTTCGTCACCGACGTGATCGCCGGCGGGTCCAACCGGATCGTGGTCAACCTGGAAAAGACCGCCTTCATGGATTCTTCAGGCCTCGGTGCGCTGATCGGGTGCCTCAAGGCGGCCCGCCAGGCAGGCGGTGACCTCCGGATCGCTGCCGTCCAGCCGCAGGTGAAGATGGTCCTGCAGCTGACCAGCATGGACAAGGTCCTCACCGCGTACCCGTCGGCCGACGAGGCGTTCAGCAATGACTGACGTCCTCGCCTCCCGCAGCTTCCGGGGACCCGCTGCGGAGGACGCCGTCGAATCCGTCCACAACGACCTGGACAGCTTGTGGCTGGACGTCCCCTTCGTCCAGGACATGGACCAGATGACGTTCACGACGGCGGTCATCGAGTCCGTCTCCAACATCGTCCAGCACGCCGAACCGGCCGGGGACGAACCGGTGGGGCTGGGCGTGGACATCACCGTCCAGCCCGCGCTGCTCGAGGCCCGCGTCAGCGCCTACCATGCCAAGCCGCCGTTCGGGCCGATGGAACCTTCCGACCCCGGTGAAGACGCCGAATCCGGCCGGGGCCTGGCCCTAATCGAAGCGCTGGTCACCACCGTCACCTTCGAGCGGCAAGACGGGACGAACACCTGGGTGTTGTCCCGGACATCGTCGCAGGGCTAGCCAACCCGCCCCACCCTGGGAGTTTAGGGCTTTGCGGGGAACAGCACCGAGACTCTGGTGCCGCCGCCGGGCGTCCCGCTGATGGACAGTTCGCCGCCGTGCGCCTGTGCGATGCGGCGGCAGGTGGCAAGGCCCAGTCCCGTTCCGGGGCCGTCCCCCGGACGGTTCAGCCGGACCAGCGGCTCCACCGCCCGCTGCCGGTCCGCCGCCTGGATGCCCTTGCCGTTGTCTGCCACGTGGATGTTGACACCCCGGGGGCAGGTTCCGGCGGTGACAGTGACCTCAAGCGGCCGCCGCGGGTCCCGGTAGTTCAGCGAGTTGGCCAGGAGGTTCTGCACCAGGGTGCGCAGCTGTCCCCGGTCGGCGAATAGTTCAGCGTCCTCGCACAGGATCCCGCTGCCCGGCCCCAGGTCCACGCCGAGGTCCTGGGCGGCTTCTGCGGTGACAGCCAGCAGGGAAACCCGCTCGGGGTTCAGGGTTCCGTCGGCCCTGGAGTAGTCAAGGACGTCCTCGAGCGTGGCGAGCATGCGCTCCCCGCTGTTCCTGATAAGCGTCAAGTACTCCCCCGAGGGGTGCCCCGGCGGGATCTGCGGATCATCCTCGGCGAGCTCCACGTAGCCCAGGATGGTGGTCAGCGGGGACCTCAGGTCGTGGCTGACCCTTCCTGCAAACTCGGCCAGCATCGCGTTGCTGCGCTGCAGTTCCTGCAACACGGCATCGAGCTGGAGCGTGCGGTGCTGCAGCTCCAGCAGCTCCACCACCTGCTGGGCCAGGACTTCGAGCAGGCCGATCTGTTCCGGCGTGGGAAGCTCCGCCTGGTCCGAGAAGACGCAGAGCGAGCCAAGCACCAGCCCACTGGCAGTCACCAGCGGCACGGACGCGTAGAAGCGGACGTCGGCGATCTGGCCCGTGACGAAGGGGTTGGCAGAAAACCGGGGATCGTGGGAGGCGTCCTGCACTACGGTGGTGCCAGGGTTGAGGAAGACGGTGGCGCACATGGAGTCCTCGCGCGAGCAGATCCCCGGGTCGATGCCCGAGGCCGCAATCTGCAGCTGCTGATCCGATGTGATGATGTTGACCACGCTGTACGGCACCCCGCAGAGCGAGGCGGCCAGCCGGACCAGGCTGTCCAGCGTGTCCTGGGCCCGTTCATCCGCCAGTGCCGGTATTTCCCCCGGTACCGCGGGCAGGAGCCCGTATTCCCTCAGCCCAAGCTCGCGCCCGGCATCCCGATCGGTCAGCATTTGCATAGCCGCACCGTCCATATTTTTTCTTCCCCAGCATGTCAGCCCGGGCCCCAGCGGCCCTTCCGTGATGATACCGGTGATGCCGGGGCGGTGTTGTAATCTCTTGACACCGGGCAGCACCTGCCCTTGAATATTACGTATGCTGAAATAACAGTTCCATGATGCGGAAGCTTGTCGCGCGCGCTGCCGGCAGGTCCGGGAAGTCCGGTATCCGCATAGCCGTCACCATGGATGCCAGCATTCGTACCGAGGACCAGCCAGCATGAAGCTTGCCGAATTCAACACCGCGGACCCTGCCGCGGCCGCGGACACTCTCCGGCCCTGCATCGATGTGAGCCGGTGGGTTGACGCCGTCGCCGCCGCCCGACCGTTCTCCACCAAGGAAGACCTCCTGGCCTTCGCGGCGGAGGCGGCCAACCCCTTCACTTCCGCCGAAGTGGAGGCAGCCATGGCCCACCACCCCAGGATCGGGGAACGGCCGACGGCGGCCACCGCCGAAGCCTCCATGTCCCGTTCAGAGCAGTCAGGCGTTGATCCGGCGGACGCCGCTGCCGCCGAAGCCCTGGCGAAGGGCAACCGGGACTACGAGGAAAAATTCGGGCGTGTCTTCCTGATCCGCGCCGCCGGCCGCACTGCCCCGGAAATCCTGCAGTCCCTCAACGAGCGGCTCGCCAACTCGCCCGCCCAGGAAGACACCATCGTGGCCCAGCAGCTGCGCGAGATAGCCGTCCTGCGGCTGGAAGGACTGATCACCGAATGAGCGTCTCCCACGTCACCACGCACATCCTGGACACCGGCGCCGGACGCCCGGCGGCGGGGGTCGCCGTCGTACTTTCGAAGAACGACGGCGGCACCTGGCTGGAGCTGGCCAAGTCCATAACCGATGCGGACGGCAGGGCCAAGGACCTGGGGCCTGAGCAGCTGCAGCCGGGGCACTACAAGCTCAACTTCGCCACCGGCAGCTACTACGCCGGACTGCAGACGGCCACCTTCTTCCCGGAAGTGGACCTCGTGTTTGAAGTGACGGGCCCAGAGCACTACCACGTGCCGCTGCTGCTAAGCCCGTTCGCATACTCCACCTACCGCGGCAGCTAGGCTCCGCAGCACCCGCGGCGTTCAGCCTGGTTCATGGAATGTCA
Organism: Arthrobacter sp. K410C; assembly: GCF_059090105.1. Taxonomy (NCBI): domain Bacteria; kingdom Bacillati; phylum Actinomycetota; class Actinomycetes; order Micrococcales; family Micrococcaceae; genus Arthrobacter; species Arthrobacter sp. K410C. The sequence goes on along the minus strand of NZ_JBNHFJ010000015.1, from coordinate 7,253 downwards.
GCCCAGTCACACAACCCGGCATAGGATCGGAACGGTGACTAATGAAGGGGCTGCCGGCTTTCCGTGCAACCTTGCGGCGGGCAGTGGGCTGCAGAAACTACGTGGGAGTGGATCATGGCTTCAAACAGGGACCTTGAATCCGACGCCGAGGCCGAGGGCGGCCAGCACGGCGGGGTCCAGTCGGTGGAACGCGCGCTGACCGTCCTGGAGATCCTTGCCCGGGAGGGCCATGCCGGAGTGAGCGAGATTGCCGAGGAAATGGGAATCCACAAGTCCACGGTCTCCCGGCTGATGGGCTCACTGGTGAGCCGTGAAATGGTGCACCAGAACAGCGACCGCGGCAAGTACCAGCTGGGGTTCGGCATCCTGCGGCTGGCCAGCTCCATCCCCGGCCGGCTGAGCCTGGTCCGCGAGGCGAGGCCGGTCCTGGAAAGCCTGGCCCTGGAATACAAGGAAACAGTTAACCTTGCCGTGCTGCGCTCCAACTATGCAGTGAACGTGGACCAGGCGATGGGTCCCTCCACGCTGGCCACCTACGACTGGGTGGGCAGCCTGACGCCCCTGCACGCGACGTCCAGCGGAAAGATCCTTTTGGCCGCGCTGAGCGCGGACGAGCGGGACCGGATCCTGAAGGAAACGGGCCTGCCCGCCCGCACTTCCCGCACCGTCACCAGCCGGACGGAACTGGACAAACAGCTTCACCAGGTCGCCGCCCAGGGATATGCAGTGGTGCGGGAGGAATTTGAGATCGGCCTGAATGCTGTGGCGGTTCCCGTCTACAACCACCAGGGCGTCGTGGCCGGGGCCATCAGCATCTCCGGGCCAGCCTTCCGGTTCGATCCCGAGAAGACGCCGGGCCTGCTGGAGGCCCTCAAAGAGGCCGGCCTGAAGGTCAGCACCAACATGGGATACACCCGCCGCTGAACGCCAATGCCCCTGGACCCGGGTCCGGGGGCGTTTCCTTGTGTCCGGCTGTTGCAAGTCCGGAGGCCTGGGCTTGGTGCCTGCTCACCGCATGCTTGACATTGACTGTGTGCTGCATCACTCTTGTTGCATATAGCGATCCGTGTTGCTCATGGCGAAGAAGCTGAACGGCCTCGCATCGCTTGTTCCGCCGCCCTGCCAGCCGCCGACCAGGAGAACCACAGACTATGAGCGCATCACCGCGCGTCGTCATCATCGGAGCCGGCATCGTCGGCACCAACCTTGCCGACGAACTCACCAGCCGCGGCTGGACCAACATCACCGTCGTCGAACAGGGGCCGCTGGAACTGGCCGGCGGGTCGACGTCGCATGCGCCCGGCCTGGTGTTCCAGACCAACCCGTCCAAGACCATGACGGAGTTCGCCACCTACACCGTGGACAAGCTGCTCTCCCTGACCGCGGACGGCGTCTCCTGCTTCAACCAGGTGGGCGGGCTGGAGCTGGCCACCACCGAAACCCGGTTGGAGGACCTCAAGCGCAAGCTCGGCTACGCCACCTCCTGGGGCGTGGACGGCAGGCTGATCGACGCGGACGAGTGCGAGAAGCTCTGGCCGCTGCTGAACAAGGGACGGCTCGCCGACGGCCGCGGCATCCTGGGCGGCCTGTTCGTTCCCTCGGACGGCCTCGCCTCCGCGGCCCGCGCCGTCCAGCTCCTGATCGGCAAAGCCCGCGAGGCCGGCGTCACCTTCCTTGGCTCCACGCCCGTGACCGGCATAGAGCAGGCCGGCGGCAAGGTGACCGGCGTCCAGACGTCCGACGGCGTGATCCCGGCAGACATCGTGGTGTCCTGCGCCGGGTTCTGGGGCCGAGAGCTCGGCAAAATGGTGGGCCTTCAGGTCCCGCTGCTGCCACTGGCTCACCAGTACGTTAAAACCACTGCGGTGGAGGCGCTGCGCGGCGCCAATGAACTGCCCAACGGGGCCAGCAAGCCCATCCTGCGCTACCAGGACCGGGACCTGTACTTCCGCGAGCACGGCGACCGGATCGGCGTCGGCAGCTACGCCCACAAGCCCATGCCGGTGGACATGGCCCGCCTTCCACGCGTCAGCGCGGACCAGATGTCGGACCACAAGATGCCCTCCCGCCTGGACTTCACCCTGGAGGACTTTGCCCCGGCCTGGGAGGACTGCCAGGACCTGCTGCCGGCCCTGCATACCGCCCAGATCCACGACGGGTTCAACGGCATCTTCTCCTTCACCCCGGACGGCGGCCCGCTGATGGGCGAGGCCCCGGACCTGGACGGGTTCTTCGTGGCCGAGGCCGTGTGGGTCACCCATTCCGCCGGCGTGGCAAAGGCCATGGCCGAACTGCTGGTGGAGGGACAGTCCCGCACCGACCTGCACGGCTGCGAACTGACCCGCTTCGAGAAGGTGCAGACCTCCGACGCGTACGTTAGTGACACCTCGCAGCAGAACTTCGTGGAGATCTACGACGTCCTGCACCCGCTCCAGCCGCGGGAATCCCCGCGGGATGTCCGGGTGAGCCCGTTCAACGTGCGGCAGAAGGAACTTGGCGCGTTCTTCCTCGAATCGGCCGCGTGGGAACGTCCGCACTGGTTCGAGGCCAACCGCGGCCTCCTGGAGCACCTGCCCGCCGAGTGGCAGGTCCCGGAGCGCGATGAATGGGCCGGCATGTTCTACTCCCCCATTTCCGCCGCCGAGGCGTGGAAGACGCGGACCGCCGTCGCGCTTTACGACATGACGCCGCTCAAGCGGCTGTCCGTCACCGGGCCGGGCGCGCTGGACCTCCTGCAGCGCCTCAGCACGGGCAACATCGCCAAGAAGCCCGGCGCCGTCACCTACTGCCTGCTGCTGGCCGACGACGGCGGCATCCGCAGCGACGTCACGGTGGCCCGGCTTGGGGAGCAGGACTTCCAGCTGGGCGTCAACAGCAACGTGGACTTCGACTACCTGCGGGTGGAGGCACGGCAGCAGTCGGCGGCCGATCCCGCCCGATGGGTGCACGTTACGGACATCACCGGCAGCACCTGCTGCATCGGCCTGTGGGGCCCGCTGGCGCGTGAAGTGATGGGCAAGGTCAGCACCGACGACCTCAGCAATGACGGCCTGCGCTACTTCCGCACCAAGGAGATCAGCGTGGGCGGCATCCCCGTCACGGCCATGCGCCTGTCCTACGTGGGCGAACTCGGCTGGGAGCTGTACACCACTGCCGAGTACGGCCTGAAGCTCTGGGACCTGCTCTTCGAAGCCGGCCGGGAGCACGGCATCATTGCCGCCGGCCGCGGTGCCTTCAATAGCCTGCGGCTGGAGAAGGGCTACCGGCTCTGGGGCACGGACATGACCTCCGAGCACCACCCCTACCAGTCCAGCCTCGGCTTCTCCGTCGCCAAGGACAAGACCGGCTTTGTGGGTGCTGAGGCCCTGGCCGCCCGCAAGGAGCAGCCGGCCGCCCAGACCCTGCGCTGCCTCACGGTCGACGACGGCACGTCAGTCGTGCTGGGCAAGGAACCCGTCTACGTGAACGGCCAAGCCGCCGGCTACGTCACCAGCGCCGCCTACGGCTTCTCCATCGGCAAGCCGCTCGCCTACGCCTGGCTGCCGACCGCCGTCGGGGTGGGCGACGCCGTCGAGATCGAATACTTCGGCCGGCGCGTGGCAGCCACCGTGACAGCGGAGCCGCTGTTCGACCCCGGCATGGAGCGCCTCCGCGGCTGACCGGCCCAACTGAAAAGTGCCCCGCCTCCTTTTGGAGGCGGGGCACTTTTTGCTGTTCCCGCTAGGCGCCGGCGGTCTGGAAGGCCGGTTCTTCGGCCGCTGCGGCGTCGGCGGTGTGGGGTTGGAAGCGGACGAACATGGCTTTGAAGCCGGGGGTGTTGGATTCGCGAGCGACGTTTTCCTTGTGGACCAGGGCGTTGGCTTCGGGGAAGTACGCGGCGGCGCAGCCCTTGGCGGTGGGGTAGGCCACGAGCCGGAATTTGTCGGCGCGGCGGTCGACGCCCCCGAAGGTGCTGATGACGTCCACGAGGTCGCGGTCCTCGAAACCGAGTTCGGTGAGGTCCTCGGGGTGGATCAGGATGACCCGGCGGCCGTCGGAGATGCCGCGGTAGCGGTCGTCCAGGCCGTAGTAGGTGGTGTTGTACTGGTCGTGGCTGCGGATGGTCTGCAGGACCAGGTGGCCCTTGGGCGGGGTGAGGTATTCCAGCGGGCTGACGGTGAACCGGCCGCGGCCGATGTCCGTGGCGAAGGACCGGGTGTCGCGGGGCGGGTTGGGCAGCACGAACCCGTTCTTGGTCCGGACCCGGGTGTTGAAGTCCTCAAACCCGGGCAGGACGCGCTCGATGTGGTCGCGGATGACGTCGTAGTCCTCGGCCATCGCCTTCCAGTTGACGGGGTGGTCCGGGCCGAACGTGGCTTCGGCCATCCGGGCCACGATCACGGGCTCGGCGAGCAGGTGCTCGGAGACCGGGGTCAGGCGGCCCTGGGTGGAGTGGACCACGGACATGGAGTCCTCCACGGACAGGAACTGGGCGCCCTTGGGGTGCTTGTCGTCCTTGTCCGTCCGGCCCAGGGTGGGCAGGATCAGCGAGGTGCGGCCGTGCACGATGTGGGACCGGTTGGGCTTGGTGGAAATGTGCACGGTCAGCCCGATCCGCTGCATGCCGGCTTCGAGGGCCTCGGTGTCGGAGCAGGCAAGCGAGAAGTTCCCTCCCATGGACACGAACACGTCCACCTCGTCGCGTTCAAAGGCTTCCATGGACTCCACGGCGTCGTAGCCGTGGTGCCGCGGGGACGTGATGCCGAACTCGTTGTCCAGGGCCGTCAGGAGCCATTCCTTCGGCTTTTCCCAGATGCCCATCGTCCGGTCGCCCTGGACGTTGGAGTGCCCACGGACGGGACAGGCCCCGGCGCCGGGCTTGCCGAAGTTGCCCTGCAGCAGCAGGACGTTGACCATTTCCTTGATCGTGTCCACCGAGTGTGGCTGCTGCGTCACGCCCAGGGCCCAGCAGAAGATGGACGCCTTGGACTTGATGAGCATCCCGGCCACGGTTTCGATCTGTTCCCGGGCCAGTCCGGTGGCGTGCTCGGTCTCGTCCCAGTCCAGGGTGGCGCGGGCTGCGCGGTAGGCGTCGAAGCCGTCTGTCTGCGCGGCTATGAAGGAATGGTCGACGACAGAACCCGGGTTGGCTTCTTCAGCTTCCAGGAGCAGGTGGCCGAGCGCCTGGAACAGGGCCAGGTCCCCGCCCACCTTGATCTGCAGGTACTCATCGGCCAGCGGCGTGCCGCCGCCCACCACGCCGGAGACGGTCTGCGGGTCCTTGAAGTTGAACAGGCCGGCCTCGGGCAGCGGGTTCACCGCCACCACCTTGCCGCCCTTGTCCTTGCATTCCTTCAACGCGGAGAGCATGCGGGGGTGGTTGGTGCCCGGGTTCTGGCCCACCACGAAGATCAGCTCGGAATCGTGGATGTCATCCAGGGACACGGTGCCCTTGCCGATGCCGATGGTCGGGTTCAGCGCCGAGCCGGAGGACTCATGGCACATGTTCGAACAATCCGGCAGGTTGTTGGTGCCCAGCGCCCGGGCGAACAGCTGGTACATGAACGCGGTCTCGTTCGCCGTGCGGCCGGAGGTGTAGAACACGCACCGGTCCGGGGTGGAAGCGCGGATGTGTTCACCGATCAGTTCGAACGCATCCGCCCAGGAAATCGGCGAATAGTGCGTGTCCCCCTCGCGGATCACCACCGGCTCACTCAGCCGGCCCTGGTTACCCAGCCAGTACTCCGTCTTGGTGGCCAGCTCGGCGATGGAGTGCCTGGCCCAGAACTCGGCCCCCACAGTCCGCAGGGTGTTCTCCTCGGCCACGGCCTTGGCCCCGTTTTCACAGAACTCGGCGGCCTTGCGCTTCTTGTCCGACTCCGGCCACGCACAGCCCGGGCAGTCGAACCCGCCGCGCTGGTTCAACCGCAGAAGCGACTGCGTCGTCCTGGCCACGCCCGCCTGGGCAACCGCACGCTCCAGGGCGACCATCACGGCCTTGACGCCGGCCGCCTCAGTCTTGGGCTTACCGACAACAAGATCGTCCTCATTGATGTCCGCGACAGGGGCGGGCTGCTTACCGAACTTCATCGTTCCAACTTCCTTACCGGCAAAGTGCACCGTGCTTTTTAATCCGAACGCCAGCAAAGGCGCGCCACGGTCCCGGGCGCGCCTTTGCTGGCACTGCTTGCTGTGCTGGCTACTGGGCCACCTTGGCCAGGTTTTCCCGTTCCGCCGCGATGGTGGTGTTGTCTCCGTGCCCGGTGCGGACCACGGTTTCGGCCGGCAGCGTCAGCAGCTTCTCCCGGATCGAGGTGACGATGGTGGGGTAGTCGCTGTAGGACCGGCCGGTGGCGCCCGGGCCGCCGTTGAAGAGCGTGTCCCCGGTGAAGACCGTTCCTTCGCTTTCCAGGTAGAAGCAGGTGGACCCCGGCGAGTGGCCCGGCGTGTGGATCGCGCGCAGGCTGGCCCCGCCGACTTCGAACACGTCACCGTCCGCCAGTTCCCGGTCCGGCTTGGAGTCCGGGTAGACCTGCTCCCAGAGCACCAGGTCCTCGGGGTTCAGGTAGATCGGCGCGCCCACGGCGTCGGCCACGTCCCGGGCGGCGCCGATGTGGTCGTTGTGCGCATGGGTCTGCAGGATGGCCAGGACCTTGCGGCCCTTGACCTGGTTGATGATCGCCGCGGCGTCGTGCGGGGAGTCGATGATCACGCACTCCTCGTCGTTGCCCACGATCCAGACATTGTTGTCCACGTCCCAGGTACCGCCGTCGAGCGAAAACGTGCCCGAGGTGACCAGGTTCTCGATCCGGACCGCCATTACAGCTCCACCACCGAACGCAGGACCTTGCCTTCGTGCATCTTCTGGAAGGCTTCCTCCACCTGGTCGATGGTGATCCGCTCTGACACGAAGGCGTCCAGGTCCAGGTTGCCCTGCTTGTAATGCGAGACGAGCATCGGGAAGTCCCGGGAGGGCAGGCAGTCCCCGTACCAGGAGGACTTCAGCGAACCGCCCCGACCGAACACGTCCAGCAGCGGCAGTTCCAGCTGCATCTCCGGCGTCGGGACGCCCACCAGGACCACACGGCCGGCGAGGTCGCGGGCATAGAACGCCTGCTTGTAGGTTTCGGGACGGCCGACGGCGTCAATCACCACGTCCGCCCCGTTGCCACCGGTGAGGGCGCGGATGGCCTCCACCGCGTCTTCCTGCCGGGAGTTCACGCCATGGGTCGCGCCCAGGGACCTGGCCATCTCGATCTTGTTATCGTCGATGT
>NZ_JBNHFJ010000014.1:0-92666 GCF_059090105.1 Arthrobacter sp. K410C | reverse complement strand
ACACCGTTGATGTCGAGGAGGATGATCGGTCTCATGACCGAGACCATAGCCGCTCCGCAGGCAGGAGGGTAGTCTCCAGGTCCTACTTGCCCGTTCTGAGTGGCGGCTGCCGCCACCACGGGGTCTGACGCCGGTCACTCACCAAAACCTTTTCGATCGCCGATGATTTATCTTTTTGCGGAGCCTGAGGATTCTGTGCGCGCTTGGGGGGTGAATCAAGCTCTGATCCCCGCTGCCTTCTCGTGCTTTACGGCATTGCGTAGGGCAGTGTTTTGTAGGCGGTGGTTTTGTTCATGGAGGAATTGGTGTGTTTTGCTGCCTTTGCCTTCCCGCCAGTTGATGTAGCCGATGGCGGTGAGGACGGGTGCCTGGTGTTGGGGGCTGGTGCGGGTGTAGGCGTGCAGGAGCAGTTGTTGCGCCCATTCGATGCGGAACCAAGCGGGTGCGCCTTCGGTTCGGGCGAACAGGGTGCGTTGCATGGGTTCGTCCAGGCCGGGGATGTCTGCGATGAGCCTGTCGCGGATGGGCGGGAACTGGAGGTTTGCGCCAGGACGTGGGAGTCGTCGTCGCTGGGGAAGGCGGCGCCTGTCACAAGCGGGTGCCGAGGTAGTGCATGATCGCCCTGGCCGTTTCCTCCGGAGCGCTAACGTGGGGGCAGTGGCCGGTGGCCTGAAGCTGCACCAGGGTGCTGTGTTCCAGATTCTTGTGCAGGTAGGCGCCCACTTCCGGCGGGGCAAGCCGATCGTCGGAGCACTGCAGAATCAGGCAGCTGGTCCGCACCTTTTTCAGTTCAGCGCGGGTGTCGGAAAAGAAAGTTACCCCGGCGAAGTGCCGCGCGATGGCGGGATTTGTCCGGCAGAAGCTGACACGCAGGTCCTCCGCCAGTTCCGGCTCCTGGGGGTTGCCCATCACCATGGGCGCCAAGGCTGCGGCCCAGGCGAAATAGTTGCTGTCCAGAGATGCGAGCAGGCCCTCGATGTCTTCTCGCGAAAATCCGCCCACGTAGCCGTCGTACGGGTCATCCGTATGGCGGGGTGAAGGAGCAAGCAGGACCAGGTGGGAGAAACGGTTGGGGTCCTGCACTGCGGCGATCACGGCGATCATCGTGCTGACGCTGTGGCCCACCAGGATGACGTCCTCAAGTTCAAGGGCGGCGCAAATCTCCAGCAGGTCTGAGGCGTAACCATCCAGGGACCCGTACTTCTCCCAGTCATAGGCGCTGATATCGGAGTGTCCTGCACCAACATGATCAAAAAGCACAAGACGGTATTCATCAACGAAATAAGGCAGCAGCTTCTGCCACATAGCCTGATCACAGCCAAAACCATGGGCAAACATCATCACCGGCCCATCATCGCGGCCCAACATGGTGACATTGTTCCGGCCAATAACGGCAGCAGCTGCTTCGATCACGTTCTCACTGACCCTCGCGATACGGTGGTGTCCTGTCCCAGATACTATCCACGGGAAATTGAGGATCCCAGGGATCCTTCCACTATGACCTTCAAGGTGCCGTCGATCCAGCCCTTGGATGCGAAGCGGCGTACGCGACTACTCCGACAGGGACCATGTTCGCCATCAGAGCGTTGACGGGTCGTCGCGGGCGTCCCACGTTCGGTCAGCACTTGGAGAATGCCTGCGTGAAATCAGCAAGCGCCCGTTTGGAAAATGACGATTTCGCACCTTTTGTTAGCTGTGGCAGAGGGCCCAGGATGCGGCGGCCGGGGAAGTACTTGGTTAGTTTCCGAAGACTCCTGCCGCCGTCCAAAAGAGCTGCGACGGCCGACCTCGGGATGGCTTCCGGAGTTGCTCTAGCTTGGATAAAGGGGGCTGTGGACATTGTCCACACCTTCGGGCTTGGATCGGCTACCTCATTTACCCTCGGGCAAGCCAGCCCTGGCAAGTCTTTTAGCCGGGGGCGACAACTTCCCGTTGTGCCTTGCCGGGCACGCAGCATCACCTTGGGGTCTAGGACTGGCCCAAGAATACCGAAAACTGAATCGTGGCTGAAATCGACGGCGCGGGCCGGTTTTCAGCCTTGTCCAACCTCGTCGCGTCCGACGCATTCGATGTAGCAACCACATAAGGACAGAATTTGGCGGGGATCGCGGCAAAGAGCGATGGGGGCCTGTTTTGTTATCCTGCGGCGATACGAAGGGTGTTGCTGATTTGTTCGGCCGAATCCCGGACGGCCTTAATGATCTCCTGGCGTTCTTCAGCGTCCACGCGGCTGCCCAGGGCCACCACGCTGACACCGGCGGCGACCTCGCCGCGCGGATCGAAAATGGGGGCGGCGATGCCGAGGGCGTCGGGATCGACCTCTGCGTGGGTCATCGCGTAGCCAGCCGCGCGAATCTCATGCAGCCGGGCCAGGAGGTCTTCCGGCTCAGATAAGGTGCGTTCGGTGAATCGTGGCCGTTGAATGGCGTCAAACAGCTGGCGGGCCTCGGCGTCGTCCAGCCATGCGAGCAGGACCAGCGCCGAAGCGCCAGCTGTCAGGGGCAGCTGGCTACCGCGCTCATAGGAGATGCGTAGCAGCTGGCCCAGGGGTACTTCACGCTCGAGGCATACGACGGAAGTTCCGGCCCGTCGCGTGAGCAGTACTGCCTGTCCGAACCGATCGCACAGCGCACGCATCTGAGGCAGCGCCACCTCGGACAGCCCGTAGCCTTGTCGGGCCACGTGCGCCAATTCAAGGATCCGGAGTCCCAGTCGGAAGCCTCCGGCGGGCGACTCTTCGAGGAAGCCGCGCGAAACCAGTGACTCGAGGTACCTGTAGGCCGTGGACCTGGCCACTGACAGTACTGCGGCCACCTCTACGGCGGAAACCGAGAACTTCGCCTCGTTGAACATCTCGAGGATGGTGAGTGCACGGTCCGCTGTGCTGTTGCGGTCTCGATATCCGCTGGTGGAAGCATGTGAACTCATGTGCCTCAGCTTATCGATAAGCCGATCCGTGATCGGAAACCTGGACGTCGTCTGGTTTCGCTGGGCACGGCCCTGCGGCCTGGTGCTGTTCGTGCAGCCACCAGGCCGCGGGAGGTCTCTACAGGGCTTCGGCGACGACCTTGTTGGTTACCCGGCCGATGCCCTCGATCTCGACGGTGACCGTGTCGCCGTCGTGCAGGAATATCTGAGGGTCGCGGCGAAAGCCGACTCCGGAGGGGGTGCCGGTGAGAATTACGTCGCCGGATTCGAGGCGGGTGAACTCCGAGACGGTTGCTATCAAGCGCGGGATGCTGAAAATCAAGTGCGACAGGTCGGACTTCTGTACGACTTGGCCATTGAGCGTGGTGCTGATGCCCGCGGAGGTGAGGTCCACCTCCTCCGGCGTCACGACGTAAGGGCCGATCGGGGTGGAGTTGTCCCAAGCCTTGCCCTGCATCCACTGGTGCGTCTTGTACTGGTAGTCGCGCATGGTCACGTCGTTGCAGACCGCATAGCCCAACACATGTTCCAACGCGTCCTCTTCCCTGATGCGGCGGCCGGCCTTGCCGATAATGACGGCGAGTTCGCCTTCGTAGTCGACCTGCTGCGCCTCAGGCGGCAGCACGATATCGTCGGTCGGGCCGATGAAGCTGGAGGCGTATTTGGGGAACATGACGGGGTAGGTGGGTAGGTCCCGGTTTGTTTCCTCGATATGCGACTTGTAGTTCAGCCCCACGCAGACGATCCGTGCGGCCGAGGGGGAGGCCGGCCGCAGTCGCACCGCCTGGACGGCAACTTGCTCGTCGTCCAGCAGGGCCGCCCCGCGCAGGATCTCCAGGGACGTGTTCGGGCCGATCTCCGTGATGCCGTTGAGCGGAACCAGGAAGTCGCCCTGGACCTCACCGACCCGCAGGCGGCCGTCGTGTTCGTAGTTTGCGTATGCCATGAGAGTTCCTTACTTCCTTTTGGATGATTAGTTGGGCTGGCTTACCTTGCGCCAGTTCGGCAGTTGGCCACCCCAGAGGTTTACGCTGTGGGCAACCGGTTCCCAACGGCGCGGGACGTAGGTGACGCGGTCGTCGTAGAACTTCTCCATCTCGGCGGACAGCTCGATGTGGTTACCGGCCGGGTCATCGAAGAAGACGAAGAGATTGTTGCCCGGACCGTGGCGGCCCGGGCCCCAGGCAACGTCCACGTTGAGTTCGGTGAGGCGGTCGCACCAGACCTTGAAGTCCTGCCACTCCGCAAGGTCGTAGGAGTAGTGGTCGATGTCCCCGCCCGCTCCGACGTACACGACTGCGAGGGTGTGGTGGTCTTTGTCCGAACGCAGCCAGCAGAACTTTCCGTCCTGGAGCTGGTCGGAGATGCGGAAACCAACCACGTCGGTGTAGAAGGAGACCAGGCGGGCGACGTCGCCGGTGCCCAGCGTGGTGTGCTGGAACTTGATCGGGCGGCGGCCGGTGTCGGCGGTGTTCTCTCCCTGGCGCTGGACCTGGGTATGGAAGTGGACCTCGGTGCCGTCCGGATCGGTAACGGCGATGCCTTCGGGCTTGCCCAGGGGGGCGGTTATGTAGGAGGTGTCGAGCTCGCGCAAGTCGTGCCCTGCGGTCTCGAGGCGTTCGCGGATGCCCGCCAGACCGCCGGCATCGCGGACCTCGAAGCCGTAATAGGCCAGCCCCTTGGGGCCTTCGATAAGGTCGAGGACGTGGTGGCCGCCGCCCCAGCCGAGGCGGACGCCGTCGGGCAGCTCCGCGTGGCGGACCAGGCCGAGGACCCGGCCGTAGAAGGCCTCGGCCGCCTCGACGTCGGGGACACGGAAGCCGATGTGGGAGACCGTGGTTTCACCCAGGGCGCCGGCGGCGCCCTTTTCCTCGAGGATGACGCGTGCTGGACGTTCCATGGTGTTTCCTTCGTTCAATCGGTGGGTTTAGCAGGTTCTAGCGGGCAGCGGTAGGAAGTAGCGGGCCGGACAGCTGCAGTGAGGCGGTTTTGTCCAGGACGGCGGGCAGTCCTGCTGGGGCGAACACCGCGGAGGTGAAGCGGTCCGGGCGGAGGAGTACGAAGTACCCGCGGTAGCCTTCGAATTCGCGGTAGAGCGAACCATCCAGGTCGATTAGCAGCCCGTCGACGTCGGCGTTGCGCGGCTGGATGTCGTCAAATGGGATGTACCAGCGCGAAGCGCCGAAGCGCTGTGCCAGTTGGTTGGCCTCCGTCCAGTCCCCTGGGACCACGTCGACGCCGAACAGCACCCAGCCGTCGCCGACGATGTGGTCCATACGTGCGGTGGTCCGCGAGCTGGTGTCGAACACCAGCGGTTGGCCGATGGCACGTCCGGCGTTCTCGGTGACCGTCAGCTCCGAGTCGAACTGGGCGACGGGGCGGTAGCGCATTTCCTCGAAGAAGGCCCGGCCATCATCGGTGGCGAGTGACTCGCGGATGATCTTGTCACGGTGGCGGGCCAGCCGCTCGGATGTGCTCATCACGACGCTGCCCAAGCGGACGGACTGCGCGATGATCGCGCCGGCGTGGGGCTTGCGCTCGGGCTCGTAGCTTTCGAGAATGCTGTCCGGCGCCTTGCCTTGGATGACCTCGGCGACCTTCCACGTCAGGTTCGCGGCGTCGCGGATTCCCGAGTTCAGGCCTTGGCCCGCAAATGGCGGCATCATGTGGGCCGCGTCGCCCAGCACGAAGAACCTGCCTGCGCGGTAGCGGTCAGCGTTGGCAGCGTTGAAACGGTAGTTGGTGGCGCGTTCGACCTGCTGAGGTTCGATGCTGCGGTACGGGGCCACCAGCTTCTTGATCAATTCAAAGTCCGGGGCATGGCCCGGTTCTCCTTCGCCGTCGAAGAGCCGGAATTCGTAGCGGCAGCGGCCGTTCAAACCTGGAACGATCACGTGCGGGCGGTTCGGGTCGCCGTGGTGCATCGCGTAGCGCTCAATGTGCGGATCCTCGAGGGTGTCGGCCACCAGCCAGACGTCCGAATAGCTGCGACCGGACATCGCGTTGTCCATTACCAGTTCTCGGACGATCGATCGGCCCCCGTCTGCGCCGAGGGCGTAGCGGGCGGCGATAGTTTCCGTACCTGCCGGGCCTTCGGTGGTCAAGTAGGCGAAGGCATCGTCCTGCTCTACGTGCGTGACCTTGGTGTTGTACTCCAAGGTCACCAGATCGTGGTTGATCAGGCCCTGGGCCAGGACTCTTTCAAGGTCGGGCTGCGCAAAGGGGTTTTTGAAGGGGTGGCCCAAACGGTAGGGGATCGCGCCGCGGGCCTGGAACATAGGACGGTTGTCGGCGTCGTAATAACGGGTTCCGGTTCCCGGCACAATGATGCTGGAAATTTCCTGGTCGATGCCTGCCTGCTGGTAGGTCCGCAAGGCCTCGTCATCGATGCTGATGGCCTTCGGTTCCTCGCTGGTGCCGGAGCGCATTTCCAGGACCATCACCGTGATTCCGCGTGCGGCCAGCAGCGCAGCCGTCGTCATCCCGACCGGCCCCGCTCCAACTACCACTGCATCCGTGCAGCGTCCCACCTTGCGTTCGTTCATCTGGGTGTCCTCTCTCGAACTGTAAAGCAGCATACGAGCCGCATGTCCTAATATCAAGGACCCGCGACCTGATAGTCAGGAGAGTTTGGACCGATAGTCTGCAGTTGAGCACAGATTGAGGGGTTACCCCAGAATGGACATTTTACTTAACAATGCATTCCGGTGATGATTGTGGAATACCTTCGGCATGCCGCTTCGGCTGCCAACACCTATCCGGCACCGTTCAGAATGCCTGCCGGACCGGACTCTCAGGAGCACCATGACCGCCACATTCCTTGATAGGGCCGCATCCATCGTTGGTGAACAGAATGTGGTCCGGCCGGGGGGCGAGAGGGCATACGCTGACCCATTTCCGCTGCACACCGGCCGCGACGCGGTCGCGGGCGTGCGCCCCGGAAGCGTCGAAGAGGTTCAAGAGGTTGTCCGTCTTGCCAACGAGACGAGTACGCTGCTTTGGACGGTCTCCCGGGGCAAGAACTTGGGTTATGGGGGGTCGGCGCCCCGCACCCAGAACCAGGTCGTCTTGGACCTGAGCAGGATGGACGCCATCCACCAGGTAGACCCGGAGTTGGCTTACGCGGTCATCGAGCCCGGCGTGACTTTCTTCAACCTCTACGACCACATCCAGGAGAACAAGCTTCCCCTGTTCGTCTCCGTGCCAGCCCTGGGCTGGGGGTCCGTTCTCGGCAACGCGTTGGACCGCGGCTACGGCATGTCTCCGTATGGAGACCACGTCCAGCAGCTGTGCGGGCTGGAGGTAGTCCTGCCGGACGGGTCTCTGCTTCGCACCGGTATGTGGGCACTGGAGGACAGCCCGTTGGCCAATGTCTTTAAGGGCGGTTTCGGACCCAACATCGACCAGCTGTTCACCCAATCCGGCCTCGGGATCGTTGTGCGCGCCGGCCTCTGGCTGATGCCCTGGCCCGAGGTCTTCGCCTCCGGTGACATCACGGTAGACCGGGTGGAGGATCTTCCCCAGCTGATTGACACCATCGCTGATCTGCGCCGGCGCGAGGTTTTCCAAAACAACTGCCTGGTCGGCAACGTAGTGCGTGCCGGGACTATGCAGGGCCCTCGGTCCACTTGGTATGAGGGCAAAGGATCCATCCCCGACGATGTCGTGGAACAGATGCGCGACAAGATGGGCATCGGGCACTGGAACGCGCGTTTCGCCCTCTACGGGGATCCGGGCATGGTCCGCGAACGGCTGCGTATCATCGAGGCTGCCTTCGACGGTCCCGGATTTCAAGTGCAGGCACGTATATATGAGGGCAAGGACGGCCAGCCTGTCACCTACGACGACATTGACCCGAAGGACCATACGACGATGGCCGGAGTCCCGTCTCTGAAGGCCTACGACACCCTAGGGTGGTATGCCGAGGACGGCGGCCACATCGACATCGCACCCCTACTGCCCGCTCGCGGCGATGCGGTAATGGATTTCTACAACGTGGTCAAAGCTCTTTACACTAAGTACGGCTTCGATCTCTACATCGGCTACCACATCTACGCCCGGCACCTAGTGCACGTCACCATGATCTTCTTCGAGAATGGCAACGAGGAGCAGCTGGCTCGGGCACGCGCACTGTACGAGGAGGTCCGGCAGGCCGCGGCTCGCCGCGGCTACACCCCCTACCGGGGCCACATCGACAATATGGACGACATCGCCGCCGAGTTCTCCTTTAACGATCATGCGGTCCTGCGCTTCCAGGAGACCCTGAAGGATGCCTTGGATCCCAATGGAGTCGTGAACCCCGGCAAACAGGGCGTTTGGCCGGCCCGGCTGCGCGAGCAGCGCTGAGTCGGCGACACGAGAGGAAAGCACCTGCCTATCGGGCAGGCTCTTTTCAGGGCCTTGTCTACCGATACCAACACCGGTACCGGTGCCGGGGTCGCCTGGCGCGATCTACCGCCTGCGTTCGGCCCTAGCGGACGGTGTGGAAACGCCACCGGCGGTTCAGCCGAGACGGCAACATGCTATTGTCCCAGCACGCACGGTGCGCCCACTGACAATCGCATGCCCAGGCGGTCACCACGGCTCTAAACTCCGGTCGAGGTTGTAGACGCTGCGCCGACCCGACTGCCATATCGCCAGAGGCTCGATTAGGGTCGTGGCGGCGTTCTTGAGCGCATCGGTGATGAGATCGGTAGGCATGGGATCGCCGGTGGACCAGCCCGTTTTCTTCAAGTAACAGTCGATGACAGTGGTGTGGTGGACAAACCCTGCACAGGTTGGATGAAGGTGATCACCGACGATTCACCCCGGGCGCTCGGCGGCAAGAATAGCTGCTGGCCGCGTCGGCCCGGCATGGTTTGCGCCCCCAGCCGTTTCGTGATCGGGGGTGCCACCGGGGCCGGCCCGGGGGAGCTGATTGATGTAAGGACAAGACCAGCCGGAGATTGTTCAGGGCCACCAGGAAGGTAACGCCTGTAGCCACGAGTACAGGGGTTTTAACAGATTTGGACAGACAGCCACGGACAAGAATGCACAGATTAGTCTGCAATACACAAAGGTGTAGAGCGTGACATCTTTGCGTAGTTTAAAGTATATTGCAGTCATGGCTCGAAGCGGCACTTCCGAAACCCTCAGCACCGGCTTACGCGACCGGATACGCAAAGACATCCTGGCGGGGCGCTGGGTCCCGGGGCAGAATCTTCAGCTGATGCCCTTATCCAAGCATTACGAGACCTCCAGCACCGTCGTGCGGGAAGCCCTAACCCGACTCTCTGGTGACCGGCTGGTGGAGCTCAAGCCGAATCGTGGCTTTTTCGTTCCCCAGATCTCGCTCGATGAGCTGCGGGACTTCAACGAGCTGAGGTGCCGCGCCGAGGAGTTCGGCATCCAGCTCGCCATCGAGCGGGGCGACCTGCACTGGGAGTCTGAAGTCTTCGCCGCCCATCATATGTTGGAGCGCATTCCACGCTTCTTGGAGGGGAGCCTGGAGCTAAACCCTGACTGGGTCGAGGCCCATGACAATTTCCACAAGAAGATGCTCTCGGCGTGTGGGCTGCCCGTACTGATCGACCTGACCTCCGTGCTGGCCGATGAGAACTCCCTGCATCGACGCTGGTCGGCGCCTTCGCAGAAGTCTGTGAGCCGCGACATGGACCAGGAGCACCGAGAAATTCTGCAGGCAGTGGTGGATCGAGACGCCCAGTTAGCAGGACGGTTACTGCGAGAGCACTACACGAAGTCCATGAATAACATCCTCGAGGTGGGGTTCCTTCCGGAGGCACAGCGAATCGCCCAGGCTGAAAGTCTGTTGGATGAGGCGCAGACCCCAGCTTGATTGTGCATCCTCATCCTCATGCTCCAGAGGTACCGTCCGTGCCCCGAACCCGTGATTAGCGGAAGGGCTTGCAGCCCAATGTTTTCTTTCGCAGATACGTTGGACCCCAGGATCCGGACATCATCGGGGATGATCTTCATATTTTTCCTGCCTGCCACGTAGGCATTAAGGGGTCACACTAATCAGGGCAAGGGCACAACATCGCCGCCCACAGTGTGTCGAGCGCACCGGAGCTTTCGTGGAGTCCCCACACGGACCTGGAGCAGATCTATGACGAGGAGCCCCTGCCCATCTATCTGGCCGGGCGACGACCGGGCCTTAGCCAGGAAGGGATCGATCTATGATTTCAGTGAGTATCGCTCGCATGGCATCGGCCCGGTCGAGGAGGCCATCACGGTCAGGTGAAACGGCTGCGAACACTGTCGCAACCTCCTCACCTGCGCACATCGCACCTGTTCCGACGGCCGACCTCACGCCCCCACGTAAGCGTTTGGACGCCCGGCGCTACTTGCGGAGTCGGGTCAGGATGCGCCCGCGGGCGTCCTGGAACCGCGGGTCCGCCTTGGTGGCAACTTGATCACGGTGCGTGCCGAATCCGGTCTCGATCACGTCCACGACGGTCGCTGGCTTCTCGGCGATGACGATCACCCTGTCAGCTAGATAGATGGCCTCGTCCACGTCGTGAGTGACGAGCATAATCGTCACTCCGAGCTTCTCCCGGAGGTCGATCACCAGGTCTTCGAGGTCGAAGCGTGTTTGCGCATCGACGGAGGCGAACGGCTCGTCCATCAGCAACACTTTGGCGTTGTACGCCAGTGCACGGGCTATGGCCACACGCTGCTGCATGCCACCGGACATCTCCCACGGGTACTTGTCCCCTTGGCCTCCCAGCCCTACGGCATCGAGGGCCTCGTCTGCGGCCTTGTTGCGCACGGGCTTCTTCTGGCCGCGCCCTTGCAGCGGGAAGGCGATGTTCTCGCGGGTGGTCATCCACGGCATCAGGGATCGTGAGTAGTCCTGGAAGACTACTGCCACATCACGGTGCGGTCCATCGAGGATACCCCCACTCACCATGACTTGGCCGGCCTTGGGCTTGAGCAGACCGGACAGGCCTTTAAGCAGAGTCGTTTTGCCGACGCCGGACGGGCCGACGATCGAGACGAACTCCCCGTTGCCGACAGTGAGGCTCAGGTCCTCGATGATGCACTTCTCATCAGCACCCTCCCCGTAGCCCAGCGAGAGGTCTGTGACGCGCAGCAGGACATCTCCGCTGATGCTTGTCAGCGTACCGGCGGAGACGCTTTCGGTGTTAGACATGGTTCAAACTCCTTGTAAAAGACGTGTCGTGGCCCATCAGCGGGCGCCGGATTTGTAGTACCAGGCCAGGATCTGCCTGTCGATAAAACTGAAGCCGATCACGAGGATGTAGCCGATGACACCCACCAGCAGTGCCCCACTCCAAGTCTCCGGGATCTGGAAAGTGCTGGAGGAGTTCAGGATGTAGAAGCCCAATCCGACGTTCGAGGCGAAAAGCTCGCTGACTACCATGACGACGATGCCGATTGGTAGGGCTACGCGGATGCCGGCGATGATCTGGGGCATGGCCCCGGGCAGCACCACACGACGGTAGTAGAGCATCCGCGGGATACCGAAGACGCGGGACACTCGTCGCGCCCCGACCTCCACGCCCAGACTTCCATCGATCGCGTTCAGCAGGATCGGCCAGACGCAGGCGAGGGCCACGGCGTAGATCTTCGAGGTCGAGCCCAATCCGAAGATGCCGATGATCAGCGGAACCAAGGCCGACTGTGGCACGGAGCGCACGAAGTGTATATAGGGGTCGAGAACCAGCCGCAGTCGTTTTGTCTCGCCCAGGATGAGCCCCAGGGCCACGCCCACCACGCTCGCGATCAGCAGACCTATCGCCAGGTTGAAGAGACTCGCGCTCATGGCCTCGAGCAGTACGCCGTTGGTAAGGTCCCGGACCATAACGTGGAGGATCCGCGAGAGCGGGGGAACGAACAGGTTGGTGCTGTTCGCCGAGGCGAACCACCAGAGGACGATTAGTAGGACGGGCAGCCAGAGCCACCACAGCACGTTTGTCAAAGTTCTCATAGGATGCTCCCGGACGGTTCGGGGTTGATGCACTGGAGGTTATCGGAGGGGGAGGTGCTGATCGTGGAAGGGTCAGTCATCACTCTGCCTGTTCCATCGGAGCAGCCGGCCCTCGGCCCGGCCCAGTAGAGAGGCCACAAGCCAGCCGAAGATGCCCGCGAAGAACAAGTAGGCGAACGCGTTGTCCCAACGCTCTGCTTCCTGGGCCAGTGTGATCAGTCGTCCCAGCCCTGGCACCTGGGTCAGGACCTCGACTCCGACTGCGGCCAGGATCGCGATGGACGCTGAGATCCGCACGCCGGTAGCGATGAACGGCATGGCTGCCGGCAACAACACTCTGCGGAACCACAGGCCCCTCGGGATCTGAAAGACCTTCGCGGTGGATACGATGCCCGGATCCAGTCTCCGCGATCCGAGGATCGACTGCACCAGCACGGGCCAGACCGCGGCCAGCACCACCATTGTGATCTTCATGTTCGTGGTGGCACCCAGCACCAGCATCATCACCGGCATAAGCGCGATGGTCGGGAAGGCGCGGCCAAACTCAACGATCGACGCGGTTGAGCGGTCCAGCGGACGGATCGTCCCGATCAGCAGCCCCAGGACGACGCCGATTGCACAGGAGAGCAGCCAGCCCGCCGAGGCGGCGAAGAGCGTGTGGCCGAAGCCGTCCCAAAAGTTCGACGTAGTGACCACGGTAGAGATGGAGGTCAGGATCTCGGGGATGCCGGGGGTGATCTTGGGTAGGATCCCGCTCATCACGGCCAGTTGCCAGATGAGCAGGATCGCTGCCAGGGCAGTCATTCGCTGGAGGGTCAGCGTCCAGTCAATGCTCGGCTGGCGGCTGAACGCCATTGGGGTGGTTGTAGTTGTAGCCATAGGTCACATCTCCGCTCAGGCGCGGGGAGTTCCTTCCCACAAGATCTCGTCAACGCTCTTGGGGCTGGAGATCATGCCGAACTCCTCCAAAGCGTCAGTTGTTTTCTGTGACACCTCGGGATCGACTGCCACCTGCTGCTCAACCAGCGGGCCCTTGGAATCCTCGATGGAGTTTCCGGTCACCTCGCTGCGCACCTCGTAGACGGCGTCCACGTTGGCCTCGTCGTTGTAAAAGTCAACGGCCTTGGCCATGGCTTCATTGAACTTCTTGGCCGTCTCTCCATTCTGCTGTAGCCATGGGTCCGTGGCGGCCCACAAAGTGATGCCGAGCCCGGCGCGATACTCACGGGAAGGATTGGCAATTACGTGAAACGAGTCATCGGAGATGACCTGGTTGTAGAAGCTGTCCGACGGGAAGATGGCATCCACCTGGGAACTCGACAGCGAGGTACGCATCGAGGCATAGGGCAGTGCGACCTGCTTGACGCTGTCCAGGTTCACGCCAGCGTCAGTCAGAGCCTGCAATACCGGGACGTTGCCTCCGGAGCCGAGAGAGTTGAAGGCGATCGTCTTGCCTTCCAATCCGGACAGGTCGGTGATGCCGCTGTCCTTGCGTACAACGACTCCGGAGGTGTCGACCACCTTCGAGATGAGACCCGCGCCGGAGATCAGCTTGATGGGGAGGTCCTGAGCAGTAGCGGTCACGGCGGCGTCCCAAGAAACCGTGCTGATGTCAGCCGATCCTCCTACAAGCTGGCTCAGGTTGTCCTGGGCCGTGCCGCCAGGGCGGATCTCCACATCCAAGCCGACCTCATCGAAGAACCCTTTTTGTTCGGCGATGTACAGCGGCTCGTAGTTAATGGGTGCATGCAACACGGTGATCGTCTTCCCCGCGGCGGACTCAGCGGCGTCGCCTCCACAGGCCGTGACCGCCATGACACCTGCACACGCCATGGCAAGAGCAGTCCAACGGGGCACCATACGGTTCATCTTCTTCATGCGCCTATTTCTCCTGATTCCAATATGACTGGATATAACACTCTCGTGGAAAGAATGCATAACCCACACCATAACGTAAAAGTGAGCTACTGCACAGCACTTTTCGTGAGGCACGTCATAGTGGTCCAGCAGCGACAGCAAAAGTGCGTGTAGAAGGGCGTGCTGGCCAGTCGGTTTCGGCGAGGTTGTTGCCCCATAGCGACAGGATTGCAACCAAGTCCAGCGGATTAGATGTCCCGGCCGCGCACCGGGCCGTGGCGATGCCCGGACCCTGGGAGCCTCCACAACCTGGTAGTCGGATGTATGACGGTTCCGGTGAGCAGCGCGCCGTAACTGCCGGCCCCTTTAGCCGTAACTGCCGGCCCCTTTAATGGCCCAGAGAGGCCCCGACGTCTCCTCCGTGCGGTTAGCTACCCGCGTTTGTACTTGATCTGCCCGTGCGCGTGTCCGTGAACCGCTCCGTGCCCAGATGCTCAGCGGCGGCGGCATGCACAGCATAGGTGTGGGTGAGGGCGTGCGTGTCCACGCCGATGACGAAGGGGACAACAGGCCACAGTGGTCATTGTGATGCGGGGTTCATTCCTCGCAAACGGGTAGATATTCCTGGTTGCGGTACGGCCGGCGCCGCCCGGACGAAGTTCAGTCCGAGGCATTCCTGTATGGGTCACAGTCCTGAATCAGGGCTGGGCAGCCTTCTGATCAAGCGGTCGGTGTGACCCGAGCAGGCCGCCGGTCGCCATCCCCAAAAGCAGGGGAATTCGGAGCCAGCCCTCCAAGCCACCGGGTCCGGCCCGGCGGGAGTTGATCGCTGACTAAGGCACGGCTTGCGGGGCCATGAATAACGTCGATGCCGTGAGGAAAACGAAGGTCGCAGGCCTTGCACCGGCGTGGCTCAAGTCGGCCGACCCTGGTGGTACACGCACTAACGGCTGCAGCGCTTATCTGCTGCTGGAGAGACTGCTTATCTGCCCATAAGCCCACCCGGGCACAGACAAAGTCCGAGCCCAGCGGCTGGAGCGCGGCGGCAGTTTCGATTAGAGCAGATCAGGCAGCAGGACGAGGTAGGCCGAAATGCTCGCGCAAGGTAGTTCCCTCGTACTCTGTCCGGACGTAGCCGCGGTCCTGCAGCTCCGGAATCAGCAGGTCGCACATCTGACGCATACCGCCCGGATTGTAGGGCGAGTTTAGATTGAAGCCGTCACAGGCTCCGGACTCGAACCAGTCCACCATGTTGTCCGCAATCGTCTGGGGCGTGCCGATGATCCATTGGTGACCGGCTGAACGTGCCATGTCAATGATCAGTTCGCGCAGGGTCATATTCTGGTCGATGACCTTGCGCCGGTACACGTGGTAACGGCTTCCCAGTTCCGGCTCATCTCTTAGCCACTCGGAAGGGATCGTGTCGTCATAGTCCAACAAGGACAGGTCCAGTCCGGCGAGGCCGGAGGAGACCTGCTGTCGCCCGTACTCCAGATTGACGTAGCTGCCCAGCTCTTCGGCCAGCTCCTCTGCCTCCTTCATGGTGTTTCCGATGATCGGAAGGATGCCGGGCAGTATTTTGGTGTGGTCAGGATCCCGCCCCTTGTCCGCCAGCATCTTCTTGAACTGGGTATAGAACTCGACCGAGCGTTCCTTGACTGGTTGGGCGGTGTAGATCGCATCGGCCACCGAGCTTCCCAGCTCCAACCCAGGGCCCGAGGATCCCGCCTGGACGATCACCGGGTGGCCTTGGGGGGATCGTGGGCCAGGGGCCGGACCCTCCACCTGGAAGTACTCGCCCTTGTGATTGATTCGACGTACGTTGGTGGGATCGATGAAGTTGCCAGAGGCCCGGTCGCTGATGACGGCGTCATCACCCCAGGAGTCCCACAGCGCTTTCACAACGTCCGCGAACTCTCGGGCCCGGCGGTAGCGTTCGGCCGGTTCGGGGATCGCGTCGAATCCATAGTTCTGGAATCCGTCGAAGGAGGTGACCAGGTTCCACCCGGCACGTCCCCCGGACATGTGGTCGACGCCTGCGATCTGGCGGGCCACCGTGTACGGGCTTTCGAAGGAAGTCGACATGGTGCCAATCAGCCCGATGTCGGTGGTCCGGGCGGCAATGGCGGATAACGTGGAGATCGGCTCGAAGTAGCCGTTGGTCTTGATGTCGCCGCGCAGTGTGGGGTTGGCATTGGCGATGTCACCCAAGAAGACGGCATCAATCTTGGCCTTCTCGGCCATCTGTGCAAGCTCGACGATGAAGTCCAGATTTGGGACCTCCTCGATTCGGCTACCGTCCCGGCGCCACGAGTCTTTGTGGTGGCCTGCCGGGATGAGGAATGTTGTCAGCGCCATGCGGCGAGTGGGCTTCGCAGTCATTGTGCGGTAGGCCTTTCCCTTGACGTCGGTGGTGTCTGCCAGGAGCGGACACCCTGGATAGGTGCTCAATTTGGGCTGGGCCGCCAACGGTCCTGCAGACCCTCAGATCAGTGGACACCGTGGTGTGTCTGGTTCGTTCGTGGTCAGCGGTGTCCGGCCGGCTCCGCCAGCAGCGCGACCAACTCGGACAGGTCCTCCAGCTGTTCCAAATGGTGGACCAGCTCCAGCACACGGTCAGCAATGGAGTCCTCCAGAGTTCCGTTCCACGCGATGTTGTTACGGAACTTCGCCTCGATGCGCTCACGGCCCAACGGGGCGAAGTGGATGTCCCCAAGGACCTGGTCGACACGAATTCGGTGGCGATCACCGGAGACGAGCCGCGCCTCGACCTCGGCCGTTCGAGCCTGTTCCCGGGGCAGCGAACCGACGATCTCAATCTTGTCCAGCGTCCTCTGCAGCGCTGGATCGCGCATGTGCGCCTCGTTCATGTGCTGCAGTCCAACGGTTCCGTACATCAGCGCCGTGGCGACAGCGAACCTGATACTGAAGGCGCCGGAGACCTCCGGGCAGCTTCCAACGGTAAACTCCTGCCCGACGAACCCGGCCTTGGTCTGCGGATTCACATGGATCTCGATGCTCTCCACGTCGTCGGGAGTGAGTCGATGCGCCTCGACCAGTTGCACCGTGGCATCCAGCGATGCCTGGCTCGCCCGGCAGGTCGGCCACGGCTTAATGACGGCGTCGGCGTAGAACTCCTGACCCAGACCATCGGTGATCTTCTCGGGTTGCGGCGCGGCGCTCCACTGGGCAAGGAAGCCGAAACGTCCCCCGATTGGGTCTTCTGGCCCCCCGAACCCCGTCCCGGCCAGCTCAGCGGAGAACACGGCGTTGCGAGCGGACAGGGAGATCGGCAGCTTGAACGCCAGGGTCTTGTCATTGATGTTGTCGATGGTCCCGGAGACCTGGTTGATGGCCAGACCGAGTCCGTGGTGCAAGGTGGCAGCGTCCTGCTTCATAAGCAGTCCGGCCGTGGCCACGCCGCCGAGAGCATTGATCGTCCCGGTGTTGTCTCCGCCGCCGTAGACGTCGAAGCCGGTGGCATGACCGAGCCTGGCGGCCAGATCGTCCCCGTAAATCAGCGCGGTGAGCAGGTCCCGGCCACCGCGTCCGCGTGCCTCGGCCATGGCAAGCGCCACCGAGACGGTAGTGCCGGTGATGTGCGAGGGGATCTGCACTCCCTCGGCGTGGTCAGCCCCGACCGGCTCGAAATCGTATGACCTCATCAGCGCCGCATTGGACAGTGCGGCATGCATCGCGGGCACCTTGGCGCCTGTGGTCAGCACGGTCGCCTCTGGACGGCCACCCCAGCCGGTGACCAGGTCGATCAATGAGGAGCTGCCCTCAGCCTGAGTCCCGGCGGCAATCAGCCCCAGAGCATCCAGGACGCGCGTCTTGGCCCGGTCTACCGCTTCCGAGGGCAGCGATTCAAAGTCCGCTGCCGCCAGATGGTCGGTCAGGACCGCCGTAAGTGTCTTGTCCATGGCTTTGGATCACGCCTGGCCTGCGGTCGGAAGCTTCTGACGATCGAGGAACTCCCACACGGTTCCCTTGTCTCCGTTGCGCTGTCCCTTGATGTGCTCAAGCATGCGCGCGCGTCCGACCGAACCGAGGTAGAACCGCTCATACAGCTCGATACGCGAGCCCAGGGCCGAACCGGCGAAATCCCAGGCAGTTCGGAAGATCCGGGAACGTTCCTGGGCGCTGATGTCCCCCGCTCCCGGAAGGTACTTCTCGAGCATCGAAGCCAGCTCCGGATTATCGAACGCCGCTAGGGAGGGGGTGGCCAGCAGATTGTGCGACCCGACAGTTTTGATGATGTCGTTCACCCGGATCATCCACTCCGGCATGATCGTGCGCACCACCCCGATGTCATCGTGCACAAAGTAGGCACCACCGCCCCAGTTATGGGCTCGGCGCTCAGCGGAGTCGATGATCGCCCGGGTCATCACCAGGAAGCTGTGGACCTCACCGAGCATAGTGATCACGTCCTGACGCGCATTTGACCCAGTGACCCGAACCATCTCGGTGAGCAAATCATAGGCAAACTCCAGCTTCACCGCGGCACGGATGGCCGTCTGCTGCTGTGTACATCCTGTAGCGGTTCCCTGATTTACCGAGTTGTAGAGATCCAGCTCGCCATCAATGAAGATGCGGTCATGCGGGATGAGCACGTCGTTGAATATGACCACCCCGTCCTGCTCGTCAAACCGGGACGAGAACGGCCGGTCCTCGCGGGAGGCATCCACACCGTAGTGATCACGGCAGATAATTGCGATGCCCTCGGCCTCCACGGGGATGGCGAAAGACAGGGCGTACTTCTCGTATCCGGGCTTGATGGGAGTTGCCGGGTAAACATAGATCTCATCGGCTATCGGGCCAAGGGTCGCCAGAACCTTCGCGCCGCGCACGATCACGCCCTCATCGGTGCGGTCCACTACCTGAAGAGTGAGGTCGGCGTTGGCCCCGTCCAGCTCACCGATCGATTTGTCGATGTTGGCGTGGACGATGGTGTGCGTCAGGGCCAGATCGTTCTCGGCCACGTACTTCTGGTACGCCTTGATACGCTCGAAGTACACCGTGGCGGAGGCGGCCTTCTCCCACAGATCTGTGCGTGAGACGTGTCCAGCCAAGACCACATTCACGTAGTCGGGAGTGCGGCCGAGCATGCCCATGGAATAGCGGGCGAACCGGTCAAAGGCACGGTGCCGGCGCTCGATGTCCTCTTGGTTGGCGGGACGCAGGTGAGATACAGAGATCAGGTCGCCGGTGTCGGGACTCTCGAACAGGCAGTCGTCCCAATGCTCCCACTGGTAGTCGAAGTACTCGGCCATTCCCGCAAGGGAGCCGGCGAAGTCCGGATGTTCAGTCACATCGATCTGCTCGCTTCCGTACCAGACCTTGCGTCCGTCCTTCAGTCCCGCTAGGTATTCATATCCACGTCGTGCTCCCACTGAGCTCTCCTTTATCTCTGACGTTGGCTGAGACACAGATCGCATAAGCGAGCCCCCGATCGTTCTCATGTGTGGTTGTTCTGTTGCTGACGGCATCCGGCCGGCTGCTCCGCCGGCCTTGCGATGGCTCAGGCCGAGCGCAGGCCGGCTGCGGCGTACCGCCGATAGTCCCTGGCAGCCGGACCCGCCAAGGTGCGACTGACTTCTGCTGCTGCCTCCTGAAGGGCCGACGCCCATCCCCGGACCGTGGCTACATCCACACCAGAGGGCAGGTTGCCGAGCCGAATAACAAGTCCGGAGTTGGTAGGTTGGTCAGCCTCGGGGGCGAAGACCGGTACGACCACGGATGCCAGGTCGATATCGGTCTCCCCCTCGTCCAGCGAGCATCCGAAGTACTGGCGGCTCTGTGCGATGGTGGTGCGGACCGCGCGATCACGGGCGGGCGTCAGCTCAGCGTCGGCCCACTCGGCCAGGGCCTCACTGAGTGCGTCATAGCCGGCCGGATCCTGGTCGATGCGGGAGATGGCGTATCCCTGTTCGCGCACGCGGGTGAGAGCCTGCCGATAAAAGGTGATGACATCCTCGTCCTGCGGGAAGATCCGGCCCAGCCAGGCATCGACCTGGTCTGGGCTCCATGCCACCGCCGCCTCGCCCAACGGCGGGATCAAAGGAATCCGGACGCCGATGCGTTCGTCAGCGTCGGTGTTGCCGCCGTACGACGTGGCACCGATCGTTTGGTCCAAGGAACTGATCTGGACCAGGGCTGCGGCGGAGCAGCCGAACCTCTGGGCAAGTGCGTCGAGCTGCGGGCGAGTGGCCTCGGCCAGCCGGACCGCCGAAATCAGCGACTCGTCCACGTGAGCGGACAGGCCGGTGGTCGAGAAGCCGCCGTAGCCGCCTTGGAAGAACAGCAGCGGGGTCACGCCTCGGTCGATGGCCATGTCGTCAACCGAGACCAGGGTGATGTAGTGGTCACCGGCCTCCACCTCCTCGGTGATACGCCCATGGATATGCGCGACGGCGCCGTCGATCATGGGGGCGCCTGAGGGCGAGAGAGTCCATCCGACCTTGTCGAACTTCTCCGGATCCTTGGAAGCCAGAGTGCGGCAGGCCCGCATCTGGTCGTGGGCGAACACGGAGATGCAGACGTGGTCTGCTCCACGCAGTTTCGGGTAGGTCGATGACGTGGTCATGGGCATGAACGAAACCAGCGGCGGCTCCAGGGAGACTGAGCTGAAAGTGCCCACCACCATACCCACGGGGGCGTCGTTGACCATGGCTGAGACCACGACGACGCCGGTCGGGTAATGGCCCATGACATCGCGGAATGCGCGGGGGTCGAATTGTGGCGTCTGGTCCACCCTAGCAATGCTCATGGTGTGCTCCTGGGAGAGTGTTCGTGTGTTGTCGGCTTCCCGGGCAGTTTGCAATATCTGACCAAGAATATATTTGAGACACTCATGAGGATAGTCCGTTCGCCCCTCGGAGTCCACCACCAGTTTTTTCGATATGGGTTCGCGTTCATGGAGATTGGGATAATACATTATTGCTTGCAGTATGCATCCTGGGTGGCATACTGTTCACCAAGTGTGATGTGCAGGACTAGGGCTCGGGCGCGCTGGCGTTCCGTCCCATGTGGCGCCTACGGATTTTCGACGCAAGGAGAACTGTGAACAGCATCCAGGCTGTCCAGCGAGATGAGAGCGTGATCGGCACCCGACCGATCGCCTCACGGAGCCCCTGCGGCAAACCTCTGCCGGCATCCGGGCAACAACGTTTAAAGCCACCGCCCCGGCGGATCTTCAACCGGATCGCAATGTCCCTGCCGCGTTCTGACGAGTAAGAGCAGACTGTCCGGGGACGACGCACCTTCCTCGACGAACGGCTCCCCGGTCGACGGCTTAGCGCCGTCCGACCGCGCTTCGACCACCCTAACCACGTTTCATCTCGAGGAGATCTAATGGCAAGCAAGCCCACCAACGGTGATTTGTACTGGACCGAGGAGTACCCGGCGATCACCGAGTCAGATAAATCGCTGCAGGAGTACGCCGCAAGGGCTGAAGCTCCCGTGCTGCTGGCCGCGTTGGCCACAACCCTCCAGGACCTGTCCTATGTGCCGGCTGAACTATCCCCGCCGCTTCCCCCGCTGGGCACGGCGCTGCTGCCCCACGGAGGAATGTCGCCCGAACAGGTCAAACGTGCCCAGGACCTGGCGCTGACCGGACTAAAGCGGCTTAGAGATGAGGGAATCCGCAGCGTGCAGCAGCTGAGCGCCGAAGACGCGTCCGCGATCCTGGACTGGTTCACCGGCGGCCGCGCCGCCCGGGACCGGTCGTGGATGGGACAAATGAAGCATGAATTCGCCCCTGCTGCGGATCGCAACGGCTCCGCAAAGTGGAACTATGCTGACTACCCCGACCACCGGGCCGAGGCACCATTCACGACCCTGATCGTTGGCGCAGGAATCTCCGGCATCGCCGCCGCCTATCGCCTGCAGGAGGCTGGGCTGCCGTACCGCTGGATCGAGGCTTCCCACCGGTTCGGCGGCACCTGGTGGAAGAACCACTACCCGGGTGTGCGTTTGGACACCCCCACCTACGGCTACAGCTTCTCCTTCGCACAGCGGGTCGACTGGCCAAACCAGTTCGCCACCGGCGCGGAGGTTCTGGATTACTTGGAGTCCCTGGCGGACAAAGCCGACTTCACAGAGGCGATCGAGCTGAACACGTCCCTGACGCGCGCCGTGTGGGATGAGGAATCAGCCACTTGGAAGGCCACCACGCGCACCAAGGCAGGCCATGAGACCACCGAGAGCTACAACGCGATCATCACCGGTGTGGGGCAGCTGGACCATCCCTTCATTCCGGTATGGCCCGGACAGGCTGACTTCAAGGGAGTCCAGATGCACTCCCAGGAGTGGGACCACTCGGTGGACCTGAAGGGCAAGAAGGTGGCCGTGATCGGCACAGGCGCCTCCGCCTACCAAATCGTCCCAGCCGTCATCGGGGACGTGGACAAGATGTACCTGTTCCAGCGCAGTGCTCCCTGGATGCTGCCGGCACCGACCTACCACGAGCGAATGTCCGACGCTGCCCAGTGGCTGCACGAGAAGGTCCCGGCATACGGACAGCTGTTCCGCCTCTTCGTCACAGCCGGCGGTATTGAAGGGCGCATCCACATCGCAACGGCTGAAGAGGGCTGGGACGGTGCGCCACTGAGCGTCTCAAAGGCCAACGAGGAATTCCGGCAGGCCATCATTGAACGGATGCGCGAGCAGTATGAAGGCCGCCCTGACTTGCTGGAGAAGGCCATCCCGAATTACCCACCCTCGGCCAAGCGCATGCTCCGCGACAACGGCGTATGGGCCGCAGCCCTGCGCGAGCCGCAAACGGAGGTCATCACAGAAGGTTTAAAATCCTTCACAGAGAGCGGAGTGGTCACCGACGACGGACGAGAGCTCGATGTCGATGTCGTCATCTACGCGACCGGGTTCCGTCCGTCCGATTACTTGGACCCCATCAAGATCGTAGGCCGCAACGGCTTGGAGATCCATGACTACTGGGGCGGAGACGCCAAGGGCTTCGCGGGCATCACTGTTCCCAACTTCCCGAACCTGTTCATGCTGCTCGGCCCCAACACCGGCGGAGTGGTCGCCGGTGGACTGCACTTCATGATCGAACGTGCGGCGGAGTACGCCGTCGAGGCCATCCATCAAATCCTGGAACGCGACGTGCGTGCCCTGGACCTGAAGCAGGAAGCCCTCGACGAGCACATGGCCTGGGTCGACGCGGAGAGCGAGAAGATGACTTGGGGTCAGCCGTACGTCAAGACCTGGTATAAGAACAGGTTCAATCGGGTATCTCAAGTGTGGCCGTTCCACACCACTGAGTACTGGCGTATTACCGAGAATGTGAACAGTGCTGACTACGAGTTCCTGAAATGACAGCTCTCGATGTGACAGTCCAGTATGCCCGGCTCTCCGACCCGGATTACAGGTTCTCCGAGGCCGAGCCTGTCCCGGTAACGGCGGAAGGGCTACAGGCTTCCGTCGAGCCTCTGGCCTTCCTGCAACTGCCAGGCGCCCTGAACGCCCTGCTGGGGGCAGCAAACACCGAGCCCGCACAGTCGCACGATGCCTTCCAGTTGCGCGTGCAGGCACCGGAGATGGCGGAGGGGCTGCCTGTGGTGGTGTTTATTCCCGGCGGCGGGTTCACCACGGGGACGGGCAACGCCCGCTGGTTCACTGCCCCTTCCCTGGTCCACAATGACCGGTGCGTGTTGGTAACCGTCAACTACCGGATCGGCATCCTGGGACATCTGGGAATCGATGGAAACCCGCTTGACTCCCAGCGGCCGCTGCGTGACCTGACCGTGGCACTGCGTTGGGTGAAGAAAAACATCATCCTGTGCGGCGGGGATCCAGAAAAGATCACTCTCGCCGGCGACTCTGCCGGCGCATGGTATGCGTATGCGCTGTCCACTCTCGAGGAGACCCGGGGCTTGTTCCGTCGCACCGCACTGATCAGTCTCCCATGGGAGCCAGCATTGACAGCCGAACAGTACCGGGACAGGTGGGCACTGGCGACCAGCTCGCTGTCCGACTGCGGCGGACTCGCTGAGGCCTCGTGGGAATCGGTCCTTGGTGCCCAAGCTAGCCTCGCTCAAGCTTACGCCGGTCGCGGGATGCCATTGATGCCGGCGGTCGGCGGCGAACTGGATGAGGATCTGCATAATTACGCCACCACTGCACCGAAGCTACACGTGGAGTCCCTGGCGCTTCTCTCGACGTCCGAGGAATCCGCAGCTTTCCTGCTCTCTGCCCCTGAGACGGCCTTCTCGGATGAAGCCGCCGATGGCTTCACCCAGACCCGGTTCGAGGACCCGGAGGCGGTGCGCGCCTGGATCGACCTCAAAGTCCCGGGGGCGTCCGGCAAGGCCCGGATGGTGGAACTGATGACCCTACACCAGTTTCGGCTAGCGCACCTGGAGCTGGCCAAGGCCGCTGCAGTTGCCGGCATCACCGTGTATCTGGCTGGGTTCTCCGTGCAGAGCCCGCTGCCAGGCGCAGGCAGTCCCCACTGCATGCCGATGCCATTCCTGTTCGATTGTCTCCAGCAATGGAAGGATGCACCCATGCTGGAGGGGCTGGACCCGGAGAAATTTGCCACCACCTCGGTAGCCTTGAGGGGCTGGTTCGCCGGGTTCGTCCAAGAAGGCCGCATCCGGGTGGCCAACGGATATGGGAATCCCTTCACTGCCTCCAACCCCCTCCGTCTGGAGTTCGACGGCGGCCGACCCCACTACGAGATTCCCTCCGAGCTGGGGCTGGTCGCTCGGCGCTGAAAGAGAGCCCCGCCGCCTGGTTCGTGAGCCGGAAACCCGGCAAGGCCCAGGACCACGCTTCTTGTTCCACAATCCAAGGGGAGAGCCGTGGGGATGTCCCTATGACTTTTCTATGTCTGCCAGAGCACTGTCCGGTTCGGTGGCGGCTGTCGTGGGTCCTGTAAAGGCGCGGGCGAGGTAGCGAGTGAGAAAGTCCTGGTCACAAGGCGTCGACCTTTTGCCGCGAGGCAAACATGCGCAAAATCTGGTCCGCCAACGTCGAGGTCAACGGCGGCGGAGTCGCCGCAGAAGGCTTCCTCCGCGCAGTCTCGGACCTGATCCGGACCACAGCTACACCAACGTCTCCACCTCCTCCGGCAATTCCGGATCCAGCCGATCCCGCCAAGAGGCCAAGGAAAGAGTCTTCGACGTCTCCAACATCGCCGAAGTCGGAATCTTCACGTCGCTTTCCGCCGCCGAAAAAGATCGCCGGCGGCAGAGACAAGCAACGGGTGCCGCCTTCGAATACCCAATACATGCGACACCCTCCACTGCTCTAGTCGGTTTGTCGGCAATCCAGCAGAATCTTGCCAATGTGGGCCTTGGTTTCGAAATGGGCGTGCGCCCTGGCTGCTTCAGAAAGTGGGTACACCTTTTCTGTTACCGGTCTGATGGCCCCGGCTGTCAGGAACGGGAGGACAAGACGTTTCACGCTTGCCATAATGGCTGTCTTCTGTTCGGGGGAGCGGTCCCGCAGCAGGGTCCCTGACACGGACGCCTTCTTCTTCATCAGGGCCGCTAAGTTCAAAGTGCCTTCGGGCCCGCCCTGCATGCCGATGGTCACGATCCGTCCGAATGGCGCAAGGGCCTCAACATTTCTCGGCAGATACTGTCCTCCGACAGTATCGAGGACGATGTCTGCGCCGCCTTCAGCGAGCATCCTTTTGGCAAAGTCCTCCTTCTCGTAATTAATCAAGACGTCCGCGCCGAGACGACGGGCCACCTCGAGCTTCTCCTCGCTGGATGCGGTGACTGCTACCCGCCCTCCCAGGGCCTTGATGAGTTGGATGCCGAAGACTCCGATACCCCCTGTGGCTCCGTGGATCAGAACAGTCTCACCGGGAGCGAAACGGCCTGTGTCACAAATATTCGAAACCAGTGTGGCTGCAACCTCTGGTACGCCCGCCGCTTCGATCAACTCGATACCCCTCGGGATCGCGAGGACATGGCCCGCGTTCACGGCGACGTATTCTGCGTATCCGCCGGAGGCGAGAAGCGCCATGACTTGGTCGCCTTGGACGAAGCCGTCGATACCCGTGCCCCCTTCTGCAATGGTTCCAGAAACTTCCATTCCAAAAATTTCCGAGGCGCCTGGAGGAAGGTTGTATCGTCCGAGCCGCTGCAGTGAGTCGGCCCGGTTCAAACCTGCTCCTGCTACGCGAATGAGAACCTCTCCGTCCTGTGGAACCGGGTCCGGGAGCTCCTCCACAACGAGGGTTTCCGGGCCGCCGGGTGACCTAAATCGAACAGCTTTCATGATTCGTATTCCTAGTGCCTAAGAAGCTTCGGTAGTCATCACCAACGGGCTCGAACACGTCGAATGGTGGGCGCATTCTGATCCGGCTGCCGCCTTTTGCATGGAGGCCGCGGCAACTCCGACAACGCAGATTATTCGAACATTAGTTGATGCTGCCTTAATGAGGTCAAACAGTTCCCCGTTGCGGGCCAGCATCCGCAGTTACCGTTGCGGCGGGCCGGTGCCGACTTCGCGGCTGAGGCCGGATTGTTTGACGCCGCCGAAGGCTGCTGCGGCGTTGGAGACGACGCCGGCGTTGAAGCCGACCATGCCGAACTCGATCTGTTCCGCGGCGGTGCAGGCTTCGCCCATGTTGCGCATCTTGGCAGCCATGGCTCCTTCCACGGCTTTGTCCAGGTCTGCGTCTTCGAAGACGATGAACGGTGCGTTGCCGCCAAGTTCCATCGAACTGTACGCGTCCTCCCGCTGCAGGTCATCAACTGTGGGCCCGGCACCAAAGCATGCGAACGGCGTCGTGCCTTCCACGTGGTGGTGGCCAGTCGGCCCGTGGTGAGGTTCCCGGCGGAACCTTCCACCCCGAGCACATCGCCGGGCTTGACCACGGACGCGCCGGCGGGGGTGCCGGTGAGGATGAGGTCGAGTCCGAATCGTATACGAAACTCTGCAGGACGTTAGGGCCCTAGTCAAGCGGGGACTTGCACCGTTCTTCGACGTTTTGTTTTTTTCCTGGATTATCTATTCTGACTACGATAGTGTTTTATATTGATGATGAAGCGGGTATCACGCTATCCGTAAGGGCTGTGCGAACGAGTAGGAGACAAGGATGTCTTGGGGATTGATAAGTGCCATGGGGCACGTAAGCATTCAGACGACGGACCTCGCTAACTCGGTATTTGACGCGACCCAGATCCTTGGACTCCGGGAAACGGAACGGACCTCCGATGCCGTGTACCTCGCCGCCGGCAACGTCCACCATGAACTGGTTTATGTCGAGTCTGATGTCAACGGCGTTGATGGTTTCGGCCTGCTCGCGGCCAATGGCGATGCGTTGCGGGAGATCCGGCGGCGCGTGGAGGACGAGAACTTGACGATCCTCAGCAACAAGCCCCGCGGGGCTGGTATTGAGGACGGTTTTTCTTTCATCGGGCCCGAGGGCTTCCTGTTCGAAATTTACGTAGGCATGCAGGAGAACATCGCCCTCCAGCAGTCCTTCGGCCCGGACCGGTACGGCCACTTCAACTTCCACCCCCGGGACGTCGGCGGCATGATGCGTTTCCTGCAGCGGATGCTGGATTTTCGCCTTTCGGACGTCATCGGTGACGACTTCGCCTATTTCATGCGCTGCAACCCTGACCACCACGGTATTGCCCTGGTCCGCGGCGAGGGAACCCTGCACCACCACGCATGGCAGACGCAAAGCATTTCCGATCTCGGAAAGCTCGGTGACCGGCTGAACAAACTGGGCCGGGAGCTGATTTGGGGCCCGGTACGACACGGTGCCGGCCATAACATCGCCGCATACTACGTCGAGACCTCCGGGGCTGTCGTCGAGCTTTACACGGATCTGGAACAGATCTACGACGACTCCCGCCCTCCGGTCGTGTGGGGCGAGGACGAAAATTGGTACAACATGTGGAGTTCCTACCGCCCCTTGGACTTCCGCAATTTCGGCCTCTCACCCGTAGATCGCCGGTCCCTCAGCAGCCTCCACCGCTGAGTATTTCGTCATTCCGGCTGTGCCGGCCCCTCCTCCTGCCCGCTTAAGCACTTTGGCCAGCGTTATGCTTTCTTGAGTAGCCTCGCCCTGTGATCTGCATCATGCGTACGGGGGATGAAGGTTCGGGACGTAACCAACAATGCCGTCGGAACGAACTCTCACAGCTTTCGAAAAGAGATCATGTTGAACCCGAAAACCACCCGGAAAAGCCAGATGCCGGTGGACGTTGACTCAGGCAGGAAAGTACCTGCCGTCGACTCACTGAACACTAAGGACATGCGCCGCATCCTGGGTTCCAGCCTCATTGGCAGCATTATCGAGTACTACGACTTCATTCTTTACGCTACTGCTGCTTCCCTGGTGTTTGACCGGGTTTTCTTTGCCAACTTGGGCCCCGGCCTATCCCTGTTTGCCTCCTTTGCGACCCTTGCGGCCGGATACGTTGCCCGGCCTCTCGGTGGTATCGTCTTTGGCCACTTCGGCGATCGCCTGGGCCGGAAAAAGATGCTGGTGCTGTCGATGCTCATGATGGGCGGCGCCACCGTCCTTATCGGGCTCCTGCCCACCACGGCGCAAATCGGCGTTGCGGCGCCTATCATGCTTGTCCTTCTGCGCGTCATTCAGGGCATTTCCGTTGGCGGAGAGTGGGGCGGCGCCACTTTGATGGCCCTGGAGCACGCGCCTGCAAAAAAGCGCGGCCTCGCCGCAGCGTTCGCCAACGCCGGCGGACCGGCGGGCGGGCTGCTGGCCACACTGGTGGTTTCCGCCGTTTCCGCGTTGACCGGGGACCAGTTCCTGGTCTGGGGCTGGCGGATACCGTTCCTGCTCAGTGCCTTCCTGATCCTCATCGGCATGGTCATCCGCCTCAGGGTGGCAGAGACGCCCGTATTCCAGAAGCTCGAAGCCGAAGCCGCTAAAGTCAAGCACCCGCCTTTGCTGGAGGTGCTCCGGCATCATCCGCGTGTTGTCGTGGTCACCCTCGTGGCTACGTTGGGATTCTATGCCTGCCAGGGGCTGCTAACGGTGTGGGGCGTCTCCATGGCTGTTGGAAGCGGCGTTGACCGCTCCGGCGTCCTGAACTGGAAGGGAGTCGCCGCCGTGGTGACGGTGGCGGTCTGCTTTTACTCCGCACGCCTCAGTGACCGGATCGGCCGGCGCACTGTCCTTACGGGCGCGGGCGTGGCGGGCATCGTCCTGGCATTCCCACTCATCTTGCTGCTTACAAACGGGACTATGTGGGGCTTTGCCGTGGCAGTCGTGGTCGGCAATGGGCTGGTCCAGGGGGCCCTTGCCGGACCAATCGGCGCCTACATCTCCGAGCAGTTCCCCACCGGCGTCCGCTATACCGGGGCGTCCCTGTCCTATCAGGGCGCCTCAATGATCGGCGCCGGTTTCACCCCCATGATCGCCACGGGCCTGGTTCTCGCAGCCGGTGGGAGCGTGTGGATGGTAGCCGTGTTCTGGATCGTCATCTTGGCAGCAGGTCTCGCCGCTGTGCGCCTCACCCGTGAGGGCTCACGCCTCAAACTCGACGCGGTCTAAACCTGCACAAGGGAAGGCTTCCAGGGCTGAAACATGATGCCCCGAGTGCTTCCGCCTCAGGTGACTCCATTGTCAGTTTTTTTGAACTCATTATGCTGAAACTTCTGCCTTTACGAGGGTACCGGTTGCCCGCATGCTGGAGACAGCGAGGCGCTCGGATTGGCGCCTAACGAAAGGAACCACGCATGAAGCCTAAGAATCACATGGTGCTCACTACCTTTATGCTGCCGGCGGGTTATCACAAGGACAGCTGGCGGAAGGAAGGAAGCCGGGCAGAAGAGCTCGGCAACCTGGACTTCGTGGCAGACCTAACCGCGATGGCCGAGGCGGCAAAGCTTGACGCCGTCTTTTTCGGCGACATCGTGCACGCCAACACGGTGATGCGGGGCGACATCAAGATGAACGGGTTCTACGAACCCATGACCGTGCTCGCAGCCTTGGCGGCCAGGACAAAAAACATCGGCCTGATCGGCACCATGTCCACTTCCTTCTGCGAGCCGTACAACCTGGCCCGGCAGCTGTGCGGCCTGGACCACATGTCCAATGGCAGGGCTGGCTGGAACATCGTCACGTCGTCTGACGGTTTCAGTAACTATGGCGTGGAGGACGTTCCGGACCCGGCGGTGCGTTACCGGCGGGCCACGGAGTTCGTGGACGTGGTGCAGCGTCTCTGGGACAGCTGGTCCGATGACGCCGTCATCGTGGACAGGGAATCTGGTGAGTACGTGGACCGGAGCAAGCTCAAGGCCATCCGGCATAAGGGCGAGTTTTTTGAAGTCGAAGGGCCCATCAACATGCCGCGGTCGCCGCAGGGGCGTCCCGTGCTGGTCCAGGCGGGATCCTCAGGCCCGGGCATGGACCTGGGTTCCTCGGTGGCGGACGGGATTTACACCGCCCAGCCGTTCAAAGAACCGTCCATCGAGTTTTACACCAAGTTTAAGAACATGGTGGCTGAGAAGGGCCGGAACCCCGACGACGTCAAGATCATTCCGGGTATCCTGCCCATTCTCGGCGACACGGAGAAGGAAGCGCAGGACCTTGCCAACGAGCTGGCCAGCTACGTGCACCTCGGTAACGGCCGCAAGCAGGTGGGTGCTGACCTCAAGATGGACCTGACCGAGTTGGAGTTCGATGAGTCGATCCCAGCCGAGTGGTTTTCCGATGACCCCCGGCTGGGCAGCAGGTACCAGATATACCGCAAGAAGAGCGTGGACATGGGCATGACGCTGCGCGAGCTGATCGTGGACCTGGCCCGGTCCACCGGGCACCAGTGGATGGCCGGCACTCCCTCGCAGGTGGCTGACCGCATGGTTGACTGGTTCGAGTCGAAAGCGTGCGACGGTTTCAACCTCAACGCTCCCTTCAACCCGGGCGGATTCAAACTTATCTGCGACAAGCTCGTCCCGGAACTTCAGGACCGCGGCTACTTCCGGTCCGAGTATGAGGGCAACACCCTGCGTGAGAACCTTGGGCTTTCACGCCCCTCAGCGTAGAGGGGCGGCGCAGGGCCGGCCGCTTAAGAGTCGGCAGATCTGAAGCGTTCGACGGCCACATCCACCCAGGCCTGTGCGCGTGCGTTCAACCGCATGCTCCGCGTCCAGGCCAGCGACACAGTGGCTTGGGCGCGGGTATGGATCCGCGGCTCGGCAACCCGCTTGAGCACAACCTTTAGCTCCTCGTATGGCGCGTCCAGCATGGGTTGCTGGAAGAGCACGGCAACGCCACGGCCACTCGCTACCAGCGATCGGACTGTGGCGTAGCTGCGGGAGCGGTGCCGGATGTCCGGTGTCAGGCCGGCAGCGCGGTACATCTCCAGGATGCGCGTGGAGATGGGAGGAGCGTCGAAAAAGATGAGCGGACTGTCGGCTACGTCCCTGAGTGCAACCACCTCCGCTTCGCGCTGGGGATGGTCCGCCGGAAGCAGGATGTACGGCTCCACGGACAGCAGCGGCGCCGTCTTGAGCGCAGGGGAGATGTCCATGTCGAAAACGAAGGCGGCGTCGATGGAACCGTTGAGCAGGCGCTCCTGCAGATCCTCGTGGTACCCCTCAATGAAATCGACCTCCACGTGCGGGCACTGTTCCGCAAAATCGGCCAGCATCGGCGGAATGATGGTGGGCCCCAGCGGCATAAAGCACCCGACGGTCAGTGGACCGCGGATGTCAGTCCTGGCGCGTTTGGACAGCGACGCGATCTCATCCGCAAGTTCAAGCAGTTGGCGCGCCTGCCTGAACACCACGATGCCCGTCGATGTCAGGGTGAGCCCCTTGGACTTGCGCTTGATGCACAGCTGGGCCCCGACAATTCGCTCCAGTTCCGCGATGGACATGGAGATGGCCGACGGCGCCATGTGTAGCCGCCGTGCTGCCTCGCTCATCGTTCCGGTTTCGGCCGCCACGACAAAGTGCAAGACCTGGCGCAGCGTAATCGAGGGGTTCAGGGCGATGTTCACATTGTCAATATTACTGACGACCAAGAGCGGAAATAGACGATTTACTTGAGCAGTTCAGCTTGCCATCATAAAAGAAACGGCGCCGACGACGGCGTCCCCGCCGTCGCAGCAGCGGCAGCACCCCTTCCCGAAAGTGACGTAACGTAAATGGACGCCCAAGCCACCTTCCTCGACCAGGCAGAAGCAATTGTCGGCCCCGGCAACGTTGTCCGTGCCACGCCCAAAGACGGCTACATCGACCCGTAT
This sequence comes from Arthrobacter sp. K410C, assembly GCF_059090105.1. Taxonomy (NCBI): domain Bacteria; kingdom Bacillati; phylum Actinomycetota; class Actinomycetes; order Micrococcales; family Micrococcaceae; genus Arthrobacter; species Arthrobacter sp. K410C. The sequence continues at coordinate 60,722 of NZ_JBNHFJ010000014.1, read as the reverse complement.
CCCCTCAATCCCGGGCGGGCTAAGTGGCCTGGCGTGCGTCCTGGGAGCGTGGAGGAGGTCCAAGCCGTGGTCCGGCTCGCCAACGACACCGGCGTTCCGCTGTGGTCCTTCTCCAAGGGCAAGAACCTGGGTTACGGGGGACCGGAACCGCGCAGCCGCGGCATGGTAGCGCTGGACCTGAGCCGCCTCAACAAAATCATCGAAGTGAATGACCATCTTAACTACGCCGTCATCGAGCCCGGTGTCAGTTTCTTTGACCTCTTCGAACACATTCAGGAAAACGGGCTGAAGCTTTGGATGTCCGTTCCCGCCCTCGGCTGGGGATCGATCCTTGGCAACGCCCTCGACCGCGGCTACGGCATGACCCCGATGGGCGACCATGTGCAATCCATTTGCGGTATGGAGGTGATACTGCCGGACGGTGAGCTGGTGCGTACAGGAATGTGGGCCATGGACGGAACGGAACTCGGCCCCATCTTCAAAGGCGGATTCGGACCCACACTGGACGGTATCTTCACCCAATCAAATCTCGGCATAGTCACCAAGATCGGCCTTTGGCTGATGCCCTGGCCGGACGTGTACATCAACGGCGACGTTGTGGTGGAGCGCGAGGAGGACATGCCCAAGCTGGTGGACATCCTGACCCAGCTCCGGCGCGAGGACGTCATTCAGAACAACGCCCTGTGCGGCAACGTGGTTCGGGCGGCCACCATGAACGGTCCGCGGTCACGCTGGTACCAGGGGGAGGGGTCCATTCCGGATGACCGTCTGGAGGAAATGCGCCAGGAAATGGGCATTGGCCAGTGGAACGCCAAGTTCGCGATCTACGGCGACAAGGGACTCGCCCAACGCAGGCTTGAGATCATTCGGGAACGCTTCGCCGGGCTTGAAGGGTTTACCGTCAAAGCCAGGCTCTATGAAGGCGCCGAAGGCGTACAGGTCGCCTATGACGACATTGCGGACATGGACCGCACTCAAATGGCCGGAGTGCCCACCCTGAAGCCCTTGTCCACGGTGGCATGGGCGGCGGAAAACGGCGGGCATATCGACGCTGCCCCCATCATTCCCGCCCGAGGGGAGGAAGTGTGGGCGTTCTATCGAGAAGCCAAGGAGCTGTACCGCCGGTTCGGCTTTGACCTGTACATCGGTTACCACCTCTACCCGCGCCATATGGTGCACGTGACCATGATCTTCTTCGAAAACGATAACCAGGAGCAGTTGGCGCGCGCACGGGCTCTCTACTCAGCGTTGCTGGCAGCAGCCCGTAGCCACGGGTACGCGCCCTACCGCAGCCATGTGGACTACATGGATGTCATCGCTGACGGCTTCGACTACAACAACAACGCCATCCGTCGGCTCCAGGAGACACTTAAGGACGTGCTGGATCCCAACGGCATCCTGGCGCCCGGAAAGCAGGGGGTCTGGCCCCGGCGGTACCGCGAGGTCGGGGCGGAAGCCTCGGACGGCGTCGCCGAATCGGCTGTCCCGCTTTAGAACGCCTGTCCAAAGCAGCTTCCGACAGGTTGCGGCGACGGAAGCCATCACGGAGAAGGGGCCGGACGCTGGTGAAGCAAACCAGCGTCCGGCCCTTTTCGCTACAGGACCGCCAGTAGTAGCCCCAGGGTGCGCTCCTGGAGGTGGACGCGTGCTCCTTTTGCCTTGCAGCGGCGTGTCCAGGGCTTGTACATGGATTCGAACAGCATCCGCCGGGAAATCCCCCTACGTCGAGTTGTTCTTGCACGGCCGCCTGTACCTCGACGATTTGATCGCATGGAAGATTCCGCTCAAGGACATTGATGAGGCATTGTCAATTTCCGGCTTTTTATATAAAATTCCATCAGAATGCATTTTGCATGGGGAGTGTTGGGCTATCTCGTCCAATTACTTGCGCCAGCTGAGAAGGAGTTCGAAGTGACAGCACGCACCGGAGCAGAGTACAAGCGGGGCCTGGACGACGGCCGAGAGGTATGGCTGGGGTCGGAGCGCATCTCCGTCCTTGAGCACCCGGCCTTTAAAGGATCGGTTGAAGGCATGGCCGGCTACTTCGACTACCAGCACAAGTACGCGGCGGACTGCCTGAGCACCCACCCGGAGACCGGCGAGGCCATGAACGTCAGCCACTCGCTGCCTAGAAACGCGGAAGACATAGTGCGCCGCCACCGCGCCTTCGACCGCCTGGCCCGGTACTCCAATGGCATGCTCGGCCGCACGCCGGACTACGTCAACGTGGTCCTGGCCGGGCACGTGGTCCGCAAGGACATCTTTGACCGCTCCGGGGACCCGGTGTACCACCAGCGGCTGGCGGCATACCAGCGCGAAGTCATCGAAAAGGACCTCGCACTGACCCACACCATTGTGCACGCCGCGATCGATAAGAGCGTCGGCGAACTGCAGGGCATGAACGAGGAACTCACCCTGCGCGTGATGAAACGGACTGAGCAGGGCCTCATCGTCAAGGGCGCGAAGATGCTCGCCACCCTCGGCCCCATCGCCGATGAGCTGTACGTCTACCCGGCAGTGCCCATCCAAAAAGGCTTCGAGGAATACGCAATCTCCTTCGCTATCCCCGTGGCCACCCCCGGCGTTGTCGCCATTTGCCGGGACCACTACGGCGTGGACGCGGCCCTGGAGGACAAGCCGTTCTCCTCACGTTTCGACGAACAGGACGCCGTCATCATCTTTGATGACGTCTTGGTGCCTTGGGACCGCGTGTTTATTGACGGCAACCTGGACGTCTACAACTCCATCAACGCAGGCACCGCTTCCGGCAACACGCAGCAGCAGACGGCCATCCGCGCGGCCGTGAAGCTGGAGTTCGCCTACGATCTGTGCACGCAGATTGCCAAGGTGACCGGGACTGAGGGCAAGCCCGATGTCGGCGCGATGCTCGGTGAAATCTACACCTACCTGCGGCTCACCCGGGCGGCCATCCATTCGGCGGAACTTCGGGCCTCGGACTGGGGCGGCGGAGCGTACTTCTGCCACGACGACATCAGCTCCCTGCGGGCCATCATGCCGGGCTGGATGATTCGGATCAACGACATCATCAAGTCCATGGGCTCGCACAACCTGCTGGCAACACCCACGGGCGGTGCGTTCCACGATCCCCGGCTGGGCCCGCTGCTGGAAAAGTACCTCCCCGGTGCCAACGGCATCAGCGCCCAAGAACGCGCCCGCATTATGCGCACCGCCTGGGACTTCGCCGGCTCGGCACTGGGCAGCCGGATCGAACTCTACGAACGTTTTTACCTCGGCAGCATCGGCCGCGCCCGCGCCCTGGACCACCGCAAGGCCCAGGCAGCGGGGGAGACCGGTGCCTACCATGCCATGTTCGCGGAAATCGACGATACCCCCGCTGGGCCCGAAGGCGAACCTGACGCGTCCGCCGGTGACCGGATCACCGTCGGGGCCAGAGTCTAGGTTCCGCCATGCCGGCGCAGACAGAGGAGGCCGCCGGCCCCGGAAGCAGCCTGGAAAACACGACAGGCATCGTGGCCGGGCATGTCACTGGCACCGGCTTCGAGGCCTTCGACGCCGCCAACGTGGCCGGGGCCAAGAGCCGGATCATCGATTCGCTGGGCAACATCGCCGCGGGCCACTACGCCCAGGGCAACGACGCCACCCTGAACCTCGCCCGAGGCTGGGGCGGCGCTGAGGAAGCAAGCGTCTGGTCCACGGCATCCGCCTGCCAGCGCACAACGCGCGGTGGTTTACGCGGTGATGATGCGGTCCTACGACCTCGAGCCAATCGGTGCGCAGTACGGGGAGCGGACGCCGTCCGCGGCCCAGATCAGCGGGACCACTATTCCAGTGGCCCTGGCGGTCGCCGAGCAGCAGCGCTACTCGGGGCGGGGACCTGCTCACCGCACTGATTCTGAGGGACCACCTCGCCTCACGCCTCGCCGCAGCTTCACCGCTGCGGACCTGGAACGGCTGCTGAACTCCGCTTGGAAGGGAAATACCGAATGATTTTTCTGGCACATCAGCTGAGACTGCTGTCCCACCTCAGCTACAAACAGGACCTGGCCCTGTGGGAAGCCGAACTGGCGGCCCCCACCATCAGATTGATTTCGTCCGCCTGGGTGGGCTGGTATGAAGCAGAGCCCGAAGCCTGAGAGAGAAGAATTCGGCGGCGGATGCCGCCGTCGCCTCGGGAGCAACTTCACCGCTCATCCAGGTGCATATCAGCCTCGTCCGCCCGCCTCGCCCACAGCGGTGGACAAGACGTTCAAGCATCCGCTCGGCTGCGGGACCTAGCGTCCACGTGGAAGAGTAAACTGCGAAGCAACGCTGAGCTCCTCTCGTTCCGGTCCGGCGAAGAAAGTGATGAGGCTCTCCTCGAAGCCCGGAACGGATCGGAGTACTGGAAGGATCAGGTCACTGGCCAGTTCCGACGGTGTCATGAGTCGTCCGGTCCTGGTGCGCAGCGCCAGAACGTTTAGTTGGGTGATGCCGCATCCGGCCAGCACGTGGTCAATTTGAAACTGAATGAGGTGGGCCGCCGTCGGGTCCGCCCGACGATCGCTGCCGGAGTACTGCTGATGTCCAGATCGATTCGGCACCACTGGTCCTGGACGTTATCTATCTAGTCTATGGATACAGCCACCCTCCCCTCTCGCTGGCGGGCGTATGAGTCGCTGTTCCTTGAGTGGCGGTGTGCCAGGGGTTTGCGGAGTGGGGTTCAGCTCTCTTTGCTTTGGTGCCGGTCCAGCAGCTGGGCGCAGCGGATCAGGCCCAGGTGGGAGTATGCCTGAGGGTGGTTGCCCAGGTGCGTTTCGCTTGTGGGGTCATATTCTTCGGGCAACAGCCCGGTGGGGCCGATGAGATTAACAAGCTGGCCGAACAGTACATCGGCGTCATCGGTGCGGCCTACCGCGAGATAGGCCTCGATCAGCCAAGTCGTGCAGATATGGAAGCCGCCTTCCAACCCGGGCAGCCCATCGTCGTAGCGGTACCGAAAAACGGTGGGTCCTACTCGCAGTACGCGCTCGACGGCATCTACTGTTTTCAGGAACCGTTCATCGGTTACATCTAGCAGGCCGGAGAGGCCAATATGCAGGACGGCCGCGTCCAGGTCGGGGCTGTCGTAGGCCACGGTGTACGACGCGGATTCCTCGTTCCAGCCTTGTTGGAGGACTTCGGTTCGGATGGTGGCAGCGGTGGTGCGCCAGAGCGGATCAAGTACCCGTCCGTGACGCTCGGCGGTGCGTACGGCGCGGTCCAGGGTGACCCAGCACATCACCTTGGTGTAAACGTGGTGGCGCGGTGGCCGCCGGGCTTCCCAGATTCCGTGGTCTGGTTCGTGCCAGCGAGCCAGGACCGCCGCGGCCATCTGCTCCAGCAGTTGCCATTGGAAATCGGTCAAAAGACCGTGGTATTCACTGAGACTGTGGATCAACTCTGCTATTGGCCCAAAGACGTCCAGTTGCACTTGGTGGTCTGCAGCATTCCCAATCCGTACCGGGCGCGACCCGGCATAGCCTGGCAGGCTTTCGATGGTTGCCTCGCTGGCCATCGAGTTCCCAGTTACGGAGTAGAGCGGGTGTAGCCATTCCGGGCCTGGAGCCTGGTCCAAAATTCGGCCTAGCCATCCCAGGAACCCGTCGGCCTCGTCGGTGGAACCAAGATCCACGAGTGCTTTAACGGTCATGGAACCGTCACGCAGCCAGCAGTACCGGTAGTCCCAATTACGGATTCCGCCGATTCCCTCGGGCAGGGAGGTGGTGGGGGCCGCCAACACTCCGCCGGTCGGTTCGTGCACCATGGCTCGGAGCACCAGCGCGGAACGCTTAACCAGCGAGGGTTTGACCGCAGGGAGCTTCAGCTTGCGTACCCAGGCCCGGGAACTAGCCGCGACATCGGCCCGGCGCGCTGGCTCGCCGACGGTATCGAGCACAAAAGTTCCGGTGTCCCCGCAGCGCAGGTTCAGGACGACCGGCCCGTTGTGTAGGTCCACGTCTGCAGTGGCGGTTGCATGGCGGTTATCGGTTCTGACCGTGAAACTGACTCCAGGGGCGTGCAGGATTATTGGATCGGCGGTGCCGAGCACGTGCAGGTCAGTACCGCGGACCTCCATCGTGAAGGGGGCGTTCGTGTAATCCGGTCGTGGCGCAAAGACGATCCTGGCCGCGCCTGTGCCGGCAAGCACCCGCACCAGGCTGGTGAGACCTTCCGGAGAGGGTTCCAGGTAGTCCGTCACGGTTATATCCGCCCAGCGGGTCTCGACGATCATCGTGCTGTCCACATAGCGTTGCCCGAGCACCCGCGATGCCTGCACGGGCTCAACGCTGAAATGCCCGGCCGCGTCGCCGCCAAGAATGTGCGCGAACACGGACCCGGAATCCGGCAGCGGATGGGTCATCCAACAGATCTTCGCATCCGGGGTTACCAGTGCGGTGGAGGAGCCGCTCCCCAGTAGCGAATGGCGTTCCAGGCCCACGGCGTCCTCGCCGAAAAGCCAGGCCCTGCGCAATTCGAACAGCACGGCCAGGACCATAGCGAAAGCATCCGGATCCGGCAGCCGGTGTCCGTTCCCGGGCCCGGGCCCGACCCGCAGGCCCAGGTCCGGACCTCGCAGTGTGGTGAGGGCGTCCTCGTCGCTGGGGCCGTCCCCGGCATAGAGCGTGGCGCTGATGCCCAGCTGGGATCGCAGGCGTTCGAGGGCTCGGCCTTTGGCTGGCTCCACCAGGGACAAATCCAGGACGGACCCGTCCACAATGAAATACATCCCGCGGTCCCGGGCAATCCGTTCCGCTTTTGCGGTCACCCGGGCAGCGACGTCCGATGGTTTCCCCATCAGACGCACTGACACCCCTGCGGGTTTCCGATGGATCCTCTCGATCCTGAAATCCTTTTCGGCCCTCACTACTTCCGCCAGGGCGTCGGTGACTTCTTGCAGGATTGGCGTTGTGGTAGCAGGCTGGTCATAGACAAAATCCATGTCAAATTCGGCACCGTGCGAACCCACAAGGTGGACTTCGGCCGGCAGCCGAGACACCGCCGCCAAATCCCGCAAGGAACGGCCTGAAATTACCGCTGCGTGCGTGTTGGGCAGCGACGCCAGGGCGCGGAGGGCAATCGAGGCATTGCCGACCTGCAAGGACACCTTGGAGGTCCCCTCGTCGGCAGAAAGTGTCCCGCCATAGTTGCAGGCCACCAGCAGGTACGGAGTGCGTGCCAGCATCTTCAGCTCATTGAGCAGCTGCGGCGACAGCTTATTTCCCGCCGGATCAGACTGGATCAGATCTCTTAGCAAGTCCTGCGGCAAGGAGTTGGAAAGCAGCCCGGAATATTCCGCGGACCGACTGGCCGGCCGCCAGCCACCAGACGTGGTCATGAAGGTTCTAGCCCTCAGCCAACGGCCCGGCAGCTGAAGTGGCCGCCGGTCAGAACCGAGTTATGCCTGCGTCCGACGGGGATCATGTAATAAACTTTCACGGCCAACCATCGTCTCAGCGTGATTCGTTGAAGGCATCGGTGTCAAGGGTTCGGGCTCAGGAGCTCAGGGTCGGGTCCGCACAGGAAACGGGCAAACTTCAAGGCAGAGTTCCCGAGACGAAAAGAGGACGGCCAGAAAGACTAGTCGCTGCCGCGAACACCATGACCTTCCATCGGATTCAGCGGACAGGCGTACAAGGTTGAGCCAACCGGTGGATCCGGAGGTACTCAGCAGAAGCACCAGCTCCGGGTCCAGTTCAACAGCCGGACCGGTGACCGGACGCTGTGGCCACAGTGGATGTGCAGAACGGCCCTGTACAGGGGCGGATGGCGCCGCTGAATCGAGCCCCGGCGTCGGCGGGCATGCCAAGAACTGACACGGAGGGTCCACCGACTCTGGTTCCGTTCATTGACTGACTCGCTGGCCTAGCTTCGAGCTTAGGAGCTAACCCGCGGTTAAGGGCCGGGACTGTCGGGGGCGCCGTGACCGGTTGCATCGAGCACGCTGTCTAGCCAGGTGACGCGATTAGTAAAGCGCTTCGCCTTGCGAGGATCGGTCCACCGGTAGGAGTCGTGCTCCCAATTGATTTTCAGCCGCCTTCGGGATGTTAGGGCGGTGAAAGTGTGAATGAGCCACGGGGTTCCAAAGCGGTCGGTGACCACGAGGTCCGGTCCTTGACGGAGCGCCTGGAGGTCTTCGGCCCGCAGCCCCGCTTCTTCGAAGAGTTCTTCAAGAGCCTGCTGTTCCGGTGTCGCCCCGGGTTCCAGAAATCCGGTGATGCAGTGCCAAAGGCCGCTGTCGTGGCTAGGGCGGCGGCTTCTTCTAAACAGGGCAATCCTGCCCCGCCATTGGATGACGGCGGCGATGACAATGTGATTCAGGGGAATGTCAGATGCAGCGCCAGAGGGAACCTTGGTGCCAAGGACTGTATTGCTGGGGCCCATGTTCCTCTCCTTTACTACGTGCTCTCGAGGGGCTGGCACTTATAGTGCACAATTCTTGATCGATCCCGCCTCCTCAGCTGTGGACTACTGCCGGCGCCGTGTCAGCTAGGAGATAGAAATTTTCGAGAAAACCGGAGACGCGCACCGGCGCGCTGCACGACGCGGCGGTCCAGCTTGCTCGGTTGTTCCTAGGAGAGTCGCGCCCAGTCGGTCACCAGGGAGGTCACCAAGTCCTTGCCGATAGCCTAACAATCCATAACTATAGCAATAATGCCTAAAGACAGGATAATGTATTGTCCGTATCGATGTACCCCTTTAGCCGGCGGCGCCGCCGCCCAAAGAGAATCAACATCACCTCCCGGGGCGCTCCGGCGCCGTGAAAGGAACCACACATGAACTACGCAACCTTCGTATCCGCAGACGGCTCCCCCACTTGGGGCATCATTGCCGACGGACAGGCGTACGATCTTGGCCCCAGCGGAGCCAACCTTGCCCGCACGCTCCGCGTCGCCGTCGAGCAGGGCATCTTCGGCACCGTTGGCGAGGAGTTCCGCAACGCCCCGTCCCGACCGGAAGCGGACATCGAGTTCCTCCCGCCCATCACGGATCCCGGCAAGATTCTTTGCATCGGCGTGAACTACCGCAGCCACCAGGAGGAATCCGGCAAGACGGAACAGAAGGCACCCACTGTCTTCACCCGCTTCGCTGACTCCCAGATGGGCCACCTTCAGCCTGCCCAAATGCCTGCCACCACCGCCAAGTTCGACTACGAAGGCGAAATGGCCCTGGTCATTGGCAAGGAAGCATTCCACGTCGCCGAGGAGGACGCCTTCGACTACGTTGCCGGCTACGCTGCCTACAACGACCTCAGCGTTCGCGACTGGCAGCTCGCGGCCTCCCAGTGGATTCCCGGCAAGAACTTCCCCGGCACCGGTGGGTTTGGCCCCTACCTTGTCCCGGCCGCCGAGCTGGGCGACGTCAACAAGCTCACCCTGGAAACCCGGGTCAACGGTGACATCCGCCAGAAGGCCTCCGTTGCCGACCTGTACTTCACCATTCCGCAGCTGATCGCCTATGTCACCGGCTTCACCAGGCTCTCGCCCGGAGATGTGATCGTCACCGGCACACCCGGCGGTGTGGGCCTGTTCATGGAACCGTCCGGGCTCCTCTCGGCAGGTGACGTGGTGGAAGTGGAAATCACCGGTCTGGGGACCCTGAAAAACACGGTGGAACTCGTCCCCTGACCTGCCCTGCTCCCGCCCAGCCTGCACCCTTATAGGAACGGAACCCACATCGGCATGGACACAATCATCGAAACCGACGTACTTGTCATCGGCGCAGGCCCCATCGGCCTGGCCACGGCGAACCTGCTGGCGGACCAGGGCGTTAACGTGATGCTCGTTGAACGTCATGCCGGTACCAGCGACGAACCGCGGGCCATCAGCGTCACCGACGAGACCCTGCGCGTTATGCAGCAGATCGGGATCCTGGACCGGTTGGCACCTGAAATGCTTATGGACACCGGCGCCCGCTACTACGGCCGGAGGAAACAGCTGCTGGCGGAGGTCCACCCGGCCGCCCCGCGGCTAGGCCACCCCGGCAAGTCCCAGTTCGACCAGCCCGTCATGGAATCACTGCTGCTAGAAGCCGCCCGGAGCCGTCCGTCGATCGACATCCGCTTCACCACCGAAGCGTTCCGCATCACGGACGGCCCCGAGCATGTAGAGACGGTACTGATCGACGGCGAGGGCAGGTACACCGTCCGCTCCAAATGGGTGGTGGCGTGCGACGGCGGCCGCAGTCCGGTCCGCTCCCAGCTCGGCATCCCTATGGAAGGTTCCACCCAGACCCAGAAATGGATCGTGGTGGACATCATCAATACCCCGGGCGAACCGGAGCGGTTTTCCGAATTCCACTGCAACGGGACACGCCCCGTCGTGGTGGTCCCCGGAGTCCACGGACGCCGCCGCTACGAGTTCATGCTCCTGCCCGGTGAGGATGCGGCGGAGATGACGTCTCCGGAAACCATCATCAGGCTCATCGCGCCGTTCCAAGAGATTGCTGCGGCCGATATCCGCCGGGCGGCGGTCTACGTTGCGCACCAGCGCGTTGCCCTAAGTTACCGCGTGGGGCACGTGCTCCTCGCAGGCGACTCGGCCCACATGATGCCCCCGTTTGCCGGCCAGGCCCTCAACGCCGGCATCCGCGACGCCGCCAACCTCACATGGAAGATCGCCGCGCACGTGCGCGGAACCGGCACTGACGCCCTGGTGGACACCTACCAGACGGAGCGGCGTCCGCACGCGGTGGACATGGTGCGCCTGTCCCACAGGATCGGCAAAGTGGTGATGAACGTCAACCCGGCGCTCACTGCCATCCGTGATGCCGCCATTACCGCCTCCGGCATCGTTCCCGCTGCCAAGGCATGGCTAGCCGGTATGAAGTTCCTCAAACAGCCGTACTTCACCGAAGGATGCGTGGCTCACCTGAGCACTGAAGCTCCAAAGTGGGCAGCCATGCTGGTGGGCCGTTCCCTGTCCCAGCCGCAGGTCAGGCTGTCCACCGGAAGCGCCGTCCCACTGGATACCCTCCTCGGTTCGGGCTGGGCACTGCTGCACTTCCCCCATGATCGTAGTGCGCCCATTGAGGTCAAGCGGCTGGGTACTGATAGCAACGGACCCGCGAAGAACGACGACAGCGGCCACCACCCCGCGCTGATCGGCGTAACCGACACCAGCGGCGCTTTCGCGGCTGCTGCAGGCAGCGGCATGACCATTGTGGTGCGGCCCGACCGCTACGTTGCAGCAGTTACCACCCCGTACACAGAGCAGGGGGCCTTCGAGGCATTGGCTGCCTACGTGCCGGCGCTGCCGCTCTGGCTGAAAGCCGAATCAGGGGAACATGCCACCCGCTGACAGACATCAGCAAATCACGCAACACGCTAAGGAGCTTGGGCCTGTCCCGGCAGATGCGTTCCGCCGTGACCCTCACCGCGATGGTGGCGCAGGGGCACTGGGACGAGCTGGCCATCCACGTCCGCGCGGCCCTCACCAACGGCCTGAGTAGGGACGACATCAAGGAGATCCTGCTGCAGACCGCCATTTACTGCGGGGTCCCGTCGGCCAACGCGTTCAAGACCGCTTGGCAAGTCCTCGCTGGATGCGGCGATTATCGCTTCGCGCCAAATTAACGCCGGTGATCCGGAGTTGGTGCTGGTGGGCGGGGCAGAATCGATGTCCCGCGCGCCCTGGGTGCTGCCCAAGACGGAGAAACCGTACCCCGCGGGGGACATGACGCTGGCGTCTACGACGCTGGGCTGGCGCCTGGTGAACAAGGCGATGCCGAAGGAGTGGACCATCTCGCTGGGTGAGGCCACCGAGCGTTTGCGTGAGAAGTATGTCCCTACCGGTGCGGATCACTGCGACGTAGAGGGCGGTCGGTGGAACCTTCCCAGCCGATTCAGGCCAAAGACCAGCAGGACCCCGTTCGCCCCGAGCGGTCCCTCTGGTCGCGGCCGAGCCAATGATCCGGGACGGGATGAAGTCATTTTTTCGCACCCGGGGTCTCTGGCCCCTGGTGGCTTCCACTCAGTGGTTGTTTTCGGTTGCCGTGAGCGTAGGCGACGACGCATTGTTGCAGCATGACTAAGTTGCAGGCGACGGCGAACCATTACGGGCGGGATGTCTTGACTTACATTGAGGCGGAACCAGAAGGTGTAATCACCCTGGATCCTGCTCTCGTTGCAATGTGGGAGCTTGCAGCGCCTTTGCTTCGTGTGCGAGACAACGACGCGCACACACTGTACGCACTTGGTCTCGCCTGTGCCTTGCTGGAATCGCACCCCGAGGCCGACCCTGCCATCGTCCTCCCGGCCATAATGCTCCACGACGTGGGGTGGTCCGAGGTGCCGCCGGAGGAGGTTCTGCAGGCCATTGCTCCAGGGGGCGGAAGGCCGGATCTGGTCCTTCTCCACGAAAAGGAAGGCGCCAGACTGGCTGCCGACATCTTGGTGCGGACAGGTTATGACGCCTCGAAGGTCCCTGAGATTCTTGTCATCATCGACGGTCACGACTCCCGGCGGACTGCGCTCTCTATAGAGGACGCGATCGTGAAGGACGCGGACAAGGCCTGGCGGCTCAGCCCGCACGGCGTTGACACCGTCATGGACTGGTTCGGGCTGGACCGGAATCAGGCCCTGCGGCTGTGCAGCCAGCGAGTCCATGGTTACCTCTTCACTGAGGAAGCGAAAGCGATGGCCAGCGCGCTGTCAGCGCTGGAGTCCGTCACGTTGTGGCCTCAACGACAGGCACTGCTGAGCGCAGACTAGACTCTGATGGAACTGCCGGGAGGCGGTTTGCAGTGGACACACAGCGGATAAGGAGTCGCGATGGCCGGCGGCAGCCGCGAACCAGGCCGGACTGTGACATCCAAGGTTCTGGCCATTTTGGAGGCATTCGAGAAATCGCGCGGGGCCTTGAGCCTGACCGACATCGCAGCGAAGTCCGGCCTGCCCTTGAGCACGACTCACAGACTCGTCAATGAACTGACGGAATGGGGCTTCTTTTCGCGCGAGCCAAACGGGCGCTACCAGCCGGGCATCCGGCTGTGGGAGCTAGCCCAGAACACCGGGCGGCAGCTGCGCGACGCAGCCCGCCCCTACGTCCAGGATCTGTTCTCCCTGACGGGTGAAACCGCACACCTTGCCGTCAGGGCCGGCCACGAGGTGCTCTACATCGACCGCGTCTACAGCTCCAGGAGAGTCCCGCGCGCCTCCCGCGTCGGTGGCAGGCTCCCGATGCACGCGACCGCTGTCGGAAAGGTCATCCTCGCCTTTGACGAGGACTGGGTCCGCGACGCTTACCTGAACCGGCAGCTGGAGCGACACACCGCGCACACTCACATTGACCCCAAGCGGCTGGCCGAGGAACTTGTCCAAATTCGTGAGCAGGGATATGCCACCACCCTGGAGGAGGTGCGGCTAGGTTCCTGCTCCATCGCCGTCCCGGTGTTCCACACCGGAAGGATCGGGGCGTCAATCGGCCTGGTGCTGCCCACCAGCCAGGCTGCCACGATGACCCGGCACCTGCCGGTGCTGAAGGGAATTTCCGCCCAGATCGAGCGCGCCACCGCCCGGATCCCGCTCGAGACCCTGCTCGGGAATCAGAACGTGACAAAGGACTGACCGGAACTTCTGCCGGGAAGACCAGGGCAAGAACGCATTGGCTTCTACTCAGTGGAAGCATTCCCTGTCACGTCGCGGTGATGAGGGACACACTGGTGAGTAGAAACCGCCGCCGTGCCTGACGCTGCCGGCGGAACCAAACCACCAGGAGTCCAGATGTCATCGTCGACAGAAACGGCCGGGCGCTGTCCCTTCGGGTACGGCGCCGAAGCCCCCGCCGGGCACCACGGCTACGAGCCGTTCCAGATGAAGGATCCCTTCCCGGCCTACGCCAAACTCCGGGCGGAACAGCCCGTCATGTTCGATGAGCGCGTCGGCCTCTACGTTGTCTCCCGCTATGACGACGTCAAGGCTGTCTTCGGGGACTGGGAGACCTTCTCGAGCGACAATGCCCAGGCGCCGGTCCGGGAACGGGGCCCCGCTGCTAAAAAGATCATGGAAGACGGTGGGTTTACCGCCTATTCAGGCCTATCGGCCCGTCGACCCCCGGAGCACACCCGGATCCGCGCCGTAGTGCAGAAGGCCTTCACCCCCCGCCGCTACAAGGCGCTGGAACCCTCCATCCGGCAGAACGTGGTGGCGTTGATCGAAAAGATGCTGACCCGCCCCGAAGGCCAGGGCGACCTGGTCCGCGACCTTGCCTATGACGTTCCCACCATCACCATCCTGACCCTGATCGGCGCGGACGTTTCCCAGGTGGACACGTTCAAGCGCTGGAGTGACTCGCGTGCAGCCATGACCTGGGGAGACCTCAGCGATGAGGAGCAGATCCCGCACGCTCACAACCTGGTGGAGTACTGGCAGGAATGCCTCCGTCTGGTCCGGGTGGCCCACCAGGACGGCGGCGACAACCTCACCGCAGACCTGGTCAAGGCACAGCAGGACGGGGCGGAAATCTCCGACCACGAGATCGCCTCCGTCCTCTACAGCCTCCTGTTCGCCGGCCACGAAACCACCACCACGCTCATCTCCAACGCCCTGCGCGAACTCCTTGCACGGCCCGAACAGTGGCAGCAGCTGGTGGAAGATCCCAAAAAGATCCCGGCAGCGATCGACGAGGTCCTCCGTTACGCAGGATCGATCGTCGGCTGGCGCCGCAAGGCCCTCAAAGACACCGAGGTGGGCGGCGTCCCCATCGAGGAAGGTGCCCAGTTGCTCCTGCTGATGGGCTCCGCAAACCGTGACGAGAACAAGTTCGAAGCCGGCGAGGACTTCGATATCACCCGCCCCAACGCCCGCGAGCACCTCTCCTTCGGTTTCGGCATCCACTACTGCCTGGGCAACATGCTCGCCAAACTCCAAGCCAAAATCGCACTCGAGGAGGTGGCCCGGCTCGCCCCGGCGCTGCAGCTGGAGGACCCTGAATCCATCGACTTTCGCGAAAACCTCTCCTTCCGCGTCCCCGAAACCGTCCCCGTCACCTGGAAGGGCTAAAACCATGGAAAGCAACGACTACATCCAGTTTTTCGACGGCGGGATCGAGCCGAAACTGGAATACCTCGGCGGCAAGGGCGCTTCCTTGGTCACCATGACCTCCGCGGGCATGCCCGTCCCGCCGGGCTTTGTTGTCACCACCGCCCAGTTCGATGCCTTTATGGACGAGGCCGGCATCACAGCGAAAATCAACCAGCTGCTCGCCGACCTGGACCCAGAGAACACCGCCCAGGTGGACAAGGTCTCCGCCATCATCCGCGAGGACATCTGCTCCCGCCCGGTGCCCCAGGCCCTGCGCGACCCGACCATCACGGCCTACGAGTCATTAATGTCCCGCTTCGACGCCCCCGTCCCAGTGGCCGTCCGCTCCAGCGCCACGGCGGAAGACCTCCCGGACGCCTCCTTCGCCGGGCAGCAGGACACCTACCTCTGGCTCGACGGCGTCAAGGCTGTCACTGAACACATCCGCCAGTGCTGGGCGTCCCTCTACACTTCGCGCGCCATTATTTACAGGTTGAAGAACAGCATCCTCAACGAGGGCCTCTCCATGGCCGTCGTGGTGCAGAAGATGGTCAACTCCCGCGTTTCCGGCGTCGCCATCACCATGGATCCCACCAACGGTGACCGTTCAAAAATCACCATCGATTCCTCCTACGGTGTGGGCGAAATGGTCGTCTCAGGCCAGGTCACGCCGGACAACATCGTCTTGGACAAGGTCACGCTCGCCGTCGTGAACGAACACCTCGGCGACAAGCACGCCGAACTGGTTCCCGACCTCGGCGCCAAGCGCCTCACTGAACGCGAGGTCGACGCCGACCGCCGCGGCCGCCGCAGCCTCACCGACGCGGAACTCACCGCGGTCGCCCAGATGGCCAAGCGGGCCGAGAAGCACTACAAGTGCCCGCAGGACATCGAATGGGCCCTGGATTCGGACCTGCCAGACGGCGAAAACCTCCTGCTGCTGCAGAGCCGTCCCGAGACCGTGCACTCCTCTAAACCGGCCGCACAGCCCACGGCCACCACCGGCGGCTACTACGGCGGACTCTCCAGCCCCACCCCAGCCACCGGCGGCTTCAGCCTCGGCAGCATCACCGCCTCCCTGTTCAAGCCCCCCGTCTAAGCACTCCACAAAGCCCCACCGAAGCTCCTCGAGCTCCTCAGGCCAAGCTCCACACACCAAGGCTCAACGCCGAGCCCCATTGAAAGGACCGCCATGTCCCTCAAGTCCTTCCCCAAACCCTCCGAGCTTCCGGTCCCCGCCGGGGCCGAGGGCTGGGAAAAGATCTACCCCTACTATCTGGTCTTCCAGGACAAGCTCAAGGAGCAGGAAGACGCCAAGTTCTGGTTTTGCGACAGCCAGCACTGGCCCACGGTTTTCAAGCCTTTTGAGACCATCGGCGGCGAATTCGCGGTGAAATGCCTGGGCCAGTACAACGCCCGGCACCTGCTGATCCCCAACGCCAACGGCATCGAGTTCCGCATCCACCTTGGCTACCTCTACATGTCGCCCATCCCCGTGCCTGAGGACCAGATCGCAGCCCGCGTGCCCCTGTTTGAGCAGCGGGTGGGCCACTACTTCCAGAACTGGGAACAGCTGCTCAAGGAGTGGCACGTCAAGGTCAAGGGCACCATCGCGGAGATGGAGACCATCTCCTTCCCCAAGCTCCCGGCACTCGTCCCCATGGAGGACATCGTTGCGGGCAAGGGCAAGGACGGTTCGGAGAAGCTGCTGGAAAGCTACGACCGCCTCATCCAGCTTGCCTACCAGAACTGGCAGTACCACTTCGAGTTCCTGAACCTCGGCTACATCGCCTACCTGGACTTCTTCAACTTCTGCAAGCAGGTTTTCCCCAACGTTCCGGACCAGTCGATCGCCACCATGGTGCAGGGCGTCGACATGGAACTGTTCCGCCCGGACGACGAGCTCAAGCAGCTGGCCAAGCTCGCCGTGGAACTCGGGCTGCAGGCCCACTTCGGAAACACCGACGACGTGAACGCTACCTTGGGTGCCATTGCCTCCGCTTCCGGTGGGGAAGAGTGGATGGCCCAGTACGAGGGGGCCAAGGACCCGTGGTTCAACTTCACCGTCGGCAACGGCTTCTACGGCCACGACAAGTACTGGAATGAGCACCAGGAAATTCCGCTGGGCTACATCGCGGACTACATCCGCCGCGTGGACGAAGGCCAGGAAATCATGCGCCCCGTGGAAGCCCTTATCGCCGAACGCGACCGCATCATCGAGGAATACCGCGACCTGCTGGAAGGCGAAAACCAGGCGATTTTCGACGCCAAGCGCGGGCTTGCCGCCACCGCCTACCCGTACGTGGAGAACCATAACTTTTACATCGAGCACTGGACCATGGGTGTCTTCTGGCGCAAGATCCGCGAGCTGTCCCGCATGATGCAGGCGGAAGGCTTCTGGACCGAGCCGGACGACCTGCTGTACCTGGGCCGCAACGAGGTCCGCGACGCGCTCTTTGACCTGGTCACCGGCTGGGGAGTTGGCGCCAAGCCTATCGGCCCGGACTATTGGCCCGAAGAGGTCGAGCGCCGCCGTGGCATCGTGGACGCCCTCAAGACAGCCCGCCCCGCCCCTGCCCTGAACACCCCGCCGGAATCCCTCACCGAACCGTTCACCCGGATGCTGTGGGGCATCACCACCGAGCAGGTCCAGCAATGGCTGGGTGCCGGCGAAGCGGTTGAAGGCGGCGGCCTGCGCGGCATGGCCGCGTCACCCGGCGTGGTGGAAGGCCTGGCCCGCGTCGTCACCGACGCAGACCAGCTCTCCGAGGTCCGGCAGGGCGAGATCCTGGTTGCAACGGTCACCGCACCGTCCTGGGGCCCGATCTTCGGCAAGATCAAGGCTACAGTCACCGACATCGGCGGAATGATGAGCCACGCCGCGATCGTGTGCCGCGAGTACGGACTTCCGGCCGTCACCGGCACCGGATCCGCCTCGACCACCATCAAAACCGGCCAGCGGCTGCGCGTGGACGGAACCAAGGGCACGGTCGAAATCCTTGGTGCCGAGGACGAGCTGCTGGCCACCGGCCCCGGGGCCGCCCACAGCCACAGCCATGTCTGAAGAGACAGTGCCCGCAACCGGGCAAGAAGCGGGAAAAACCGTCCTCATCACCGGTGCCGCCGGCGGGCTGGGCAGGGCGTTTGCGATCGGCTTTGCCGGCCGCGGATACCGTGTGGCAGTAGCTGACATCAACCTCGAGGGCGCTGAACAGACGGCGAAACTCGTCCGCGAAAGCGGCGCCGACGCGGCTGCCTTCTCCGCGGACGTCACCAGTGTCGACTCCACCGAGAACCTGGCGAAAAGCTGCGCGGAGTTCGGGAACGGGAGCATCGACGTCGTGGTTAACAACGCCGCGGTGTATGCAGGCGTGACACGCAGCCCGTTTGAGGACATCGACCCGGCGGAATGGGACCTGGTGATGAACGTAAACCTCAAGGGCCCCTGGCTGGTGACCCGCGCCGCGAGTCCATATCTGCCGCAGGGCGGGCGCGTCATTAACCTCTCCAGCGCCACCATTTTCAGCGGCTCCGAGCAGTGGCTGCACTACGTCGCCTCCAAGGGTGGCGTGGTGGCCCTGACCCGGGTCATGGCCAAGGAACTGGGCCGGCGGGGGATCACGGTCAACGCGATCGCCCCCGGTTTCACGCTCACGGAGGCCAGCTACGGGCTGATGGAGAACGCTGAGAACTACGGCGTGGACCGCGGTGCGATTAAACGCGCCAGCCAGCCCGAGGACATCGTGGGAGCCGCGCTGTTTCTCGCCGGACCCGACAGCTCGTATTACACCGGCCAAACCATGGTGGTCGACGGCGGCCGGCAGTTCATCTAGCCCCCCACCTCCAAGAAAACCGACTTCAACCCCAAGGAGAGCCACATGCCAACGGTTCATTTCACTGACGCCGAAGGCGTTGTCCGCGACGTCCAAGGCAATCCCGGCGACTCGGTCATGGAAACCGCGGTGCGCAACGGCGTTCCCGGAATCGTCGCCGAGTGCGGCGGCTCGTTGTCCTGCGCCACCTGCCACGTCTTCGTCCGGGAGGACTGCCTCGAGCAGCTTCCGCCGATGGAGGACATGGAGGACGAGATGCTCTACGGCACCGCCGTGGACCGCGAGGAGAACTCCCGGCTGTCCTGCCAGCTCCGTCTCACCGAAAGCTCCGAACTTTTCATCACCACCCCGGAAACGCAGGTGTAAAGATGGGCACCACCATGGCGGCGGAACGGAACGCATCCGGCAGCGAAACCCGCACCCGGACCGGCCTGCTAATCATCGGCGCGAGCCAGTCCGGCGTTCAGCTTGCGGTGTCCCTGCGCGCCCTCGGCTTCGACGAACACGTCACACTGTTGGGAGACGAGGACCACCGCCCATACCAGCGACCCGCACTGTCCAAGGAATTCCTCCAAGGAACGGTCGAGAGCGAGTCCCTGATATTCCGCTCCAACGAGTACTGGGCGGAACACAACGTGGACCTGGTCAAAGGCGAATACATCGTCCGAATCGACAAGGAAGCGGACGGTTCCGGGGTGGCGCATGCGTCCTCCGGCCGGCAGTTCCCCTTCAAACGGCTGGCTCTGACCGTCGGTGCACGCGCCCGCAAGCTGGAGATAGACGGCGGGGCCCTCGACGGCGTGCTGTACCTGCGCAACGCCGACGACGCCCTGGCGCTGAAGGCCCGGGTGGGTGAGGCCACGGATGTGGTGGTGATCGGCGGCGGGTTCATCGGCCTGGAGGCCGCGTCCAGCCTGCAGAAAATGGGCAAGAATGTCACCGTGCTCGAGTTCGGTCCGCGGCTGGTGGGCCGGGCAGTGGGGGAGGAGACTGCCGAGTACTTCCTGCAGGCCCACCGCTCCCGCGGCCTGGACATCCGGCTCAACACCAGTGCTGCCCGCTTCACTGCGAATGACACCGGCACGAAAGTTGCCGCCGTCGAGCTCCAGGACGGCACGGTGCTGCCAGCGCAGATTGTGCTGATCGGCATCGGCGTCATCCCCAACACCGACCTGGCCGAACAGCTGGGCCTGGAAGTGGACAACGGGGTGGTGGTGGACCGGTTCGCCCTGGCCTCTGACGGCACCACCGTTGCGGTGGGGGACGTGGCCAACATGCCCAACCCGGTCCCCGGTTCGGAGCCGGGTGAGCGGATCAGGCTGGAAAGCGTCAACAACGCCATCGAGCATGCCAAGGTGGCCGCCTACTCGCTGATGGGCAGGCGCGAGGAGTACGCCGGGATCCCCTGGTTCTGGTCCAACCAGGCCGATCTGAAGCTGCAGATCGCGGGCCTCTGCAACGGTTACGACCAGACCGTGATCCGGCATGACGGGGAACGCGGAAAGTTCACCGTCCTTTACTACCGGCAAGGCCAGATCATCGCCGCTGACTGCGTCAATGCGCCACTGGACTTCATGGCCGTGAAGAATGCACTGGCCAAAGGACAGAACATCCCCGCCGGCGCCGCTGCCGACACCGCCACACCTCTCAAGACCATCACCACGGACAGCTAGCCGCCAGGCAGGCCCACCCCAAGGAGCACTATGAGCACCCCCAAGACTCCGGTCGCCTCGGCTGGCCCCACCGCTGAAACCGACGAGCTGGCCCAGGCCTTCGCCGCCGAATACGGCGTCCGGCCAGTCCCGGCGCCCGGCCCGGTGGACACCACCCCCATCAGCACCACGCCGGCCGCCCTTGAAGAACTCGACGCGCTCTGGAAGGCCGTTGTCCACGAGACCCGGACCCGCGGCAACGACATCCACCTGCCGATCTCGCTGGCTTTCGCCGAACGGCTGTGCCGGGCGTACCCCGACGCCGATGCCGAACTGGTGCGGGTTGCCACCCTGCTGCATGACACAGGCTGGGCCCACGTTGATGAATCCCGCATCATTTCCGAGGGTTTCGCCGGAGACTGGCGCAAGGCGGCCATCCGGTTTGAACACGAGGTGCAGGGCTGCAACGTGGCACGCCGGGTGCTCCCTGGGCTGGACTATTCTCGGGCTTTCGTCGAACGCGTGTGTGACATTATCGACGGGCACGACACGCGCCTGGAGGCCCGTTCGCTGGAGGATGCACTGATGCGCGATGCTGACAGGCTGTGGCGGTTCGACCACGCAGGCATCGCGCTGGCCTCATCGTGGTTCGGCATGGATCCGGCCACTTACACCGACAGACTCGCCATCGAGATCGTGCCCGAACTCATCACCCAGGCCGCCGTGGATATGGCCACCGCCGACCTCAACCGTTCCAACGCCCTGCTCAAGACAGGAGTCATCCGATGACCGCAGCCACGCACGACGTTCCAGCCCTTGCCGTCCGGGCGGGCCTGACCCTGCCGTACACCCATGTGGACGACATCTTCGTAGACGGAGCCTGGACCCCGGCCCGCGGCACCGGACGCAATCCGGTCACCGACCCCGCCACTGGCCAAGTCTGGGGATCAGTACCAGACGGAACTCCCGAAGACGTTGATGCCGCCGTCGGCTCCGCCCAGCGGGCGTTCCAAGGAAAGTGGCCCCGGTTGACTCCGTCGGAACGTGCCGCCTACCTGGTCCGGATTGCGGAGGAAGTCGAAAAGCGGGCCGAGGAACTCTCGCTGACCAACTCGCGGGAAAACGGATCTCCGGTAGCCGAGTCCGCCGGCGCGGCGGCCAACGCCGCGGGCATTCTCCGCTACTTCGCCACACTCGCCCAGTACCTGGAATACGAGGACGTCCGCCCCTTCCCAACAGGCGGCGGGGAATCCGTCGTACGGCGCGACCCTGTGGGAGTGTGCGCTCTGATCGCGCCGTGGAACTACCCCATCAACCTGGTGGTCATCAAGCTCGCACCTGCGCTGCTGGCAGGCTGCACCGTCGTGATCAAACCCGCCTCACCCACCCCGCTGTCTTTCCGTGTCATCATCGACGCAGTGGCCGCCGCCGGCGTTCCGGCAGGCGTCGTTAATCTGGTCACAGGATCCGGGCGGCTCGGAGACACGCTGGTAAAGCACCCTGGTGTAAACAAGGTCGCCTTCACGGGCTCCACGCCGGTGGGCCGGAAAATCGCTGCGGCCTGCGGGGAACTGTTGCGCCCCGTCACCCTGGAGCTCGGTGGCAAATCCAGCGCCATCGTGCTTCCGGACGCCGACCTGGATGCCATGTCCAAGGTGCTGATCCGCTCCTGCATGCGCAACACAGGGCAAACCTGCTACATCTCCACCCGCATCCTGGCTCCGGCAAACCGCTACCAGGAAGTCGTGGACATGGTCACGTCCACAATCGCCGCCGGAAAGCAAGGGGACCCTCTGGACCCGGACACCGTGTTCGGGCCGTGCGCCACCGAAGCCCAATACCGGACCGTGCTGGAATACATTGAATCCGGACTCGCAGAAGGCGCCCGGGCCACAACCGGAGGACGTGCACCCTCTCTGGGCGGCGGCCTGGAAAAGGGGTACTTCGTGGAACCCACCGTGTTCGCCGACGTCACGCCCGAGATGCGGATATCCCGCGAGGAGATCTTCGGCCCGGTAATCTGCATCCTTAAATACAACGACGTCGACGAGGCAGTGGCGCTGGCAAACAACACCGAGTTCGGTTTAGGCGGATTGGTTTTCGGGGCGGACTCTGAAGCTGCCCTCGCTGTTGCTGATCGGATGGACACCGGGTCCGTAGGCATCAACTTCTTCGCCTCCAACCATGCCGCACCCTTCGGCGGCCGGCACAACTCCGGCCTGGGTACCGAGTACGGGAAAGAAGGCCTGAACGCCTACCTAAGCTACAAGTCCATCCACCGCCGCGCATAGCACGTTCCGGCTCCGTCCGGCCCCCGGGGGACTGCACGCCAGCTAAACCCAAGGTGTCCCCCCAACTCCCATTCCATATAACGCCAAACAGGCAACCCGACGCACTGTTGGGCAGAATCAACATCAGCCCGCCGTATTGATGCCGAGGGCCCGCAACGAAGCGAGGAATATCGTGGCAGCACGCAAAACCATCAAAACGCAGGTCGCTATCATGGGCGCCGGCCCGGCCGGCCTCATGCTTTCCCACCTGCTGGCCAAGGCCGGCATTGCATCAACCGTCATCGAAATCCGCAGCCGCCGGGAGATCTCCGAGACGGTCCGCGCCGGCATCCTCGAGCATGGAACCGTGAACATGCTGGTCAACAGCGGCGTTTCGGACCGCGTGCTGCGCGAAGGTGATCGGCACGACGGCATTGAGCTGCGCTTCAATGGCGAAAGCCACCGTATCGACTTCAAGGAACTGGTGGGGGAGTCGGTCTGGCTCTACCCGCAGACCGACGTTTTCATGGACCTGGCGGCGCGGCGGGAGGACGACGGGGGTGATGTCCGGTATAGCGTCACGGACACCACTGTTCATGATCTGGAAGGTTCGCCCAAGGTCTGGTTCACCGATGCCGACGGTGTTGACTATGAACTGCAGGCCGATTTCGTTGCCGGCACGGATGGCTCCCGCAGCCACTGCCGCTTCCAGATCCCGGAGGCGCAGCGCAAGTGGTACTTCCATGAGTACCCGTTTGCCTGGTTCGGAATCCTTGCGGAGGCTCCCCGCAGCTCGGATGAGCTGATTTACGCCAATTCGGAGAACGGCTTCGCGTTGATCAGCCAGCGCACCGAGACGGTGCAGCGGATGTACTTCCAGTGTGACCCGAACGAGGACGTGAACGACTGGAGCGAGGAGCGCATCTGGGAGGCGTTCCGGAGCCGGGTCAACGGCAACGGTTTCGAGCTGAAAGAGGGGCCGGTCATTGACAAGATGGTCCTGAAGTTCCGCAGCTTCGTACACACACCGATGCGGCACGGCAAGCTGTTCCTGGCGGGGGACGCAGCGCATACCGTGCCGCCGACCGGTGCCAAGGGCCTGAACCTTGCCATCCACGACGTCAAGGTGCTCTTCGAAGGCCTGGACGGCTACTACAGCACCGGCTCCACGGCGCTTCTGGATTCCTACAGCGACCGCGCCCTGGAGCGCGTGTGGAAAGCGCAGCAGTTCTCCTACTGGATGACGTCCATGCTGCACACCCCGGTCGACGCCGATGACTTCTCCCGGGCGCGCCAGCTCGGCGAACTTAACTCCGTGGTGTCCTCCCGCCATGGCCAGGCCTACCTCGCCGAAGCCTACACCGGCTGGCCCTCCGCCTAGATCTGCTTCATCCTGTAGTCGCCGCATGGGCGGCATGAGTATCCCTCCACCTGCATGAAACTCCTGTGGCACTATCCGGTATCAGCATTAAAAGCAGGAGAGTCGCTTTGAAGGCCAAAGCTTCTGCGCGAACTTCATGCCGTCAACACTTCCTACGGCAGTTCAGAGGGGCCTGACTAGGCAACAAACAAAAGGCCCGCGATACCTCCTCCCCGTCAGACCTAATTGCCCGAAACAGACCGCCGGCAGGGCAATCGGACTTCTTTACGCCTAGTTACTGCACATGTGTGCTGTAACTCCCCTAGGATGGGTTCATGGCACAGTACGGACGTAGTCAGACCCGGGTGACGCGGAGAGGATCGAATGATCCTCGAGCAATGGCGTCGCAACGCCTTCTGGTGGAGGCGCTGACGAGGGTAGTCAAGGCGGAAGGCTTCGGCGCCGCCTCCGTGACCCGTATCGCGCGTGAGGCGGGGCTGAGCCGGAGTGGGTTCTATGAGCAGTTCGCCAGCGTCGAGGAGCTCGCGTTATTCGTCCTTGATGACCTGGTGGTCAGGATTGCTGCCCTCGATGTTGAGGCCCGGACCGTGCACGGCGACGACGGGCCAGCTGTCTCCGAGTTCGCATTGGAGCTCATTCTTCAGACGGTCTTCGAGAACCGGGAGCTCTACGAGCACCTGCTGCTCTCCGAGCGCGCCAGTGGCACCGTTGCGAGAGCCATCCAAGGGTTCGCCCGGGGCATTCGGCCGATCATGGTTGTCGCCCGACCGGAGTGGCCGGATGCGCGAATCGATCTCATGGCGAGCTCGTTCGCCGGGCTGATCATCAGTGGAGTGATGCACGCCTTCAGGACGGGCTACCCCACCACTGCCCACGATCTTGCACGTGAACTCGTCAACTTCATGCCGTCGTGGCTCTTCATCGCGGACGGCAGCGACCGCCCAGATGGAGCAGTCCCGGGTTAGACCTTAGTGACCGCTAACTAGGGCTGGTCCCTACGACGGGCCAGCCGGAACAACCAATCCAGCAGGGGCTTTCGGCAGAAGCCGGGCCCGTGAACCTTGACCTAGGAGGAGCACCACCGCATGACCGTAGTTACCAACAAACCTGGATATTCCGGGGATGCCGTGGAAGACGGTAACTCCACGAAGAAGGGGCCGGGTCGGGTGAAAATCCGCCCGGGCGCTCTCGCCGAGTCCGGCGGCCCGACACGCCGGCCCCCGTCCGCGGCGCATCTCTCGGACGAGCAGGTCGCTGAGCTGGGCCGCGAGCTCGACGCCATCCGCGACGGCATCCTCGCTACACGGGGTGCTGCTGACGCCGCCTACATTCGCCGCCTGATCAAGATACAGCGGGGCTTGGAAATTTCCGGCCGCGCCGCGCTGCTGGTTAGTAAGAACAAGGCGGCCTGGGTCACCGGCACCACGCTCCTGAGTCTGGCCAAAATCCTCGAGAACATGGAAATCGGGCACAACGTGCTGCACGGCCAATGGGACTGGATGCGGGACCCCGACATCCACTCGACCACCTGGGAGTGGGACTTCGTCACCCCCTCACGCGCCTGGCAGCACACCCACAACGACTCCCACCACCGCTGGACCAACGTGGTCGGCAAGGACAACGACGTGGGATTCAATCTGCTGCGAATGGACCCTGAGCAGGAATGGACGCCGTTCAACCTGGGCAACCCGCTCTACAACGCCCTCCTAGCCCCGGTCTTTGAATGGGGCATCGCAATCTACGATCTCGAGCTGACCGAATACAAGAAAGGCGAGAAGTCCAAGGAGGCGCTAGTCAAGGACCTCAAAGCCCTAGGGCGAAAGGCCCTCAAGCAGTTCATTAAGGACTACGCCGCCACCCCCGCCGTGGCCATGCTCACCGGTTCCGGCAAGCAGGCGCTCTACGGCACCCTGACGGCCAACGCCGTCCGCAACCTCTGGGCTCACGCCGTCATCTTCTGCGGCCACTTCCCTGAAGGGACTGACACCTTCACCGAAGAAATGGTCGAAGGGGAAACGCGCGGCGACTGGTACGTCCGCCAGATGATTGGCTCCGCCAATATCTCTGGCTCCAAGTTCATGCATTTGATGACCGGTAACCTCTCACACCAGATCGAGCATCACCTTTTTCCGGACTTACCCTCCAGCCGGTACGCAGAAATCGCCCCGAAGGTCCGCGAGATCTGCCAACGCTACGGGCTGGTCTACACCACCGGCCCCATCTGGAAACAGGTCGGCTCCACCTGGGCCAAGATTTGCAAGCTCGCACTGCCGCCCAAAACGAATAGGTAGCACTCACAGCTTGGCTGTCCTGCCATCGTCTTTTCTGCGCCTGTTTGAGACACAAGGAGCCAGCAGGGTTTTCGAGCTTTCACGAGTTTTGCAGTGAGTGCAGCCACGGCAGTGCGCAGGAGTTCGCCCAGCTACTTCTACTCCCGTTGTTTCAGCGCCGATAACCGGCCTTCTGTCCGTTGTGGCAGAGGTCGCCTGATGCTGTGGCTGGGGGAAGGCCGTTCCGGAAGCTCCTGGCGCAGCATATAGAGCTGCCGTGCCCCCGGGCTCGGGAGGGGACTTCCCAGTGTTTGTAAGGGCTGGAATGCAGTTCGAGTCCCACCTCGGGCACGACGTATTCCCTCGTCAGAGGCGAATTCGCTGTGACGTGCGTACAAAGCTTGTGGTCGCGTCAGCTGACGGGTTGGTCGCGGCGTGTGGCCTGGCCGCCGTGGTGGCTTATTGAAGTGTGTGGGTGCGGGCTCAGGGACCTGGCTAGTGGGCCCTCCGCCTGCTCTGTACTGCATTTATGCCGTTTCTCGTTCAGGTTCTGTCGGGTTGGGCGGGAGTGTCCAACACCAGTTCATGGTCCGGAGTTATGGGTACTACATGACCTCTTAGGGGTATGCCCCTGCCTCACGTCGAGGTGACGCGGCCTCATGCGGGTGGCCTTGGGTTACCTGCCGCCTTCAATCTTCCGGCTGCGCTGTTCCTGAGCCATGGGGCCATAGGGATACACCCCGACGCGGGGTTGGCTGGCCTGGGTTAGCCGCTCTGATTCCTCGGGTGTCAGTTCGAGGTCGGCAGCGGCAAGGTTATCGGCCAGTTGCTCGAGGTTGCGGGCGCCAAGAATCACGGACGTCACCGCGGGCCGATCTGCCAACCATGCCAGAGCCACTTGCGAGGCGCTTACACCATGGTCAGCGGCGATCTTTTCCACTGTTCCGATGATCTCCCAGGTGCGGGGATCGTCGTTGCGGGCCTGCCAGGCCTCCATGCCCCGGTTGGGATTCTCACCGAGCCTGGTGGCACCGGTGGGAGGCTGGTCGCGCTTGTATTTGCCGGACAGCCAGCCGCCGCCCAGTGGCGACCACGGAAGCAGGCCGATGTTCGCGTCCAGGGAGGCCGGGACGATCTCCGACTCGATCTCACGGACAAGCAGGCTGTACTGCGGTTGGAGGGTTACGGGGGCGCTCCAGCCGTGGGCTTTGGCCAGGTGGACGGCCTTGGTCAGCTGCCACCCCAGGAAGTTGGAGAACCCGTAGTAGGCGATCTTGCCGTTGCTGACGGAGTCGTGCAGGAAACGCAGCGTCTCCTCCAGCGGTGTTATGGGGTCCCATGCGTGCATTTGGTAGAGGTCAATCTGCTCCACCCCCAGACGGCGGAGGGAATCATCTAAGGCCCGGGTCAGGTGGCGGCGGGACGTGCCTACGTCGTTAGGCGCCTCGCCCATTGGGAAGCGCCCCTTGGTGGCCAGTGCTATGCGGTCCCTGGCTTCGGGCCGCCGCGTGAGCCAGCGTCCGATGATTTCCTCCGATACCCCGGCAGTGTAAACATCGGCTGTATCGATAAAGTTGCCGCCGGCGGCAACGTAGTCATCAAGGATGGCATGAGACGTTTCCTCCGTGGTCTCCGCCCCGAACGTCATGGTTCCCAGAGCGTAGTTTGAAACTACAGTGCCGCTGTTGCCCAGTGTGCGGTATTGCATGATGTTCCTCAGTTCTTGGTTGGGGGTGTTGATCCGCCCTCTTTGCACCGCCACTAAGGTCACTACGGCGGCTGCGTCGCGCGGGAGCCAGTTCCTAGGGACTACTCCGTTGACGTTACGCACGTCCTCCGGCAATGTCAGCAGGTTTTCCTGTCCCTGCTTTTCCTAGGACGACGAGTCCTACCGTCCCTGCAGTTGGGATATCCAAGGGAGGACTAGCATGAGGACCCGCCGCCGCAACGCCTAAATCCCTACTCCAAAGGCAGACCGCGTAGGGCGGTGATCCCATTTGCAGCCGAAGTTGGAGGAGGTGGCGTAGCAGTAATCCGGCTCTAATTCGAAAGCCGGCGGTGGGCCCTCGTTCAGCATCGGCGTCCCGGTACTGCCGCTTCCGGGAAAGCTGTTTCTACTTCATGGGGCTGAACCCTGCTGAGGCGTAGATTCCGTCGATGACTTTCATGTTGAAAAGGCTGTCGGGGCCCTCGGTGAGTAGTTGGATGCCTGACTGCAGACCCTGGACGATCGCCTCCAGTTGATGGTCGTAGGTCTCAAGGCCTCGTACGGTCCACGTGCGGTCCAGCCCGTTATTGCTCTGGGTGATGGAGTGCCCCTTGGAAGGGAACACCAGATTGTTGACGACCAGCCTTCCTTCGGTACCGAGCACTTCGAGGGAGGAGTTCAGGTGCCCGGGCTGTTCCAGCATTGCTGAAGTGATGAGCGCTTTTGCTCCTGAGGGGAACTGGAGGTCGGCCGCTACGCTTAGGTCCGCGCCGAGGGGATTGAGGGTCCCGCTGGCTCGGACTATGGTTGGTTCTTCGCCCATGAATGCCCGCACCCAGTGAACCGGGTAGCAGCCGAGGTCCATAAGCGATCCGCCACCCAATCGTGGGTCATGCCGCAGCGACGCGGGATCGAACGGATTTGAACTGGAAAAGTCTGCCCGCAGTGTCAAGATTTCCCCGAGCACGCCGGAGGCCTTGACGGCATCGAGTTCAGCGCTTAGCGGGTGGTACCGGTCATGGAAAGCTTCGATGAGGCGGTAACCTGTCGTTTGCGCAGCTTCCAGCATTTGCGCAGCCTGATCGGCATTCATCGCGAAGGGTTTTTCGCAGAGCACGTGCTTGCCTGCTTCGAGTGCGGCAATCGACCACATAGCGTGCTCGGAGGGTGGCAGCGCGTTATAGACCAGATCAACTCCGGGGTCGGATAGCAAAGCAGTGTAGTCGCTATAGAAACGGTCAATCCGGTGGCGCTCTGCGAACCGCTGTGCAGATTCTGCACGGCGGGAGGCTACTGCGACGACCTCGACGTCAGTTCGTCGCCTGGCGGGCCGGATGACCGCCGCGGGCGCGATGCCGGCTGCGCCCAGAATTCCGATTCGTAACACTGCATTTCTCCTTGCCGCGGCCCCAAATTTTGCTACGTACCCGCACACTACTCGCGTCAACTTGTGAGGGTGTCCCTCTCACGCCCCGTGACATAGCGTGACTCCTCTGCCACCTGCATAACTCAACGCAGCGGGACGCAGAGAGGAACAAACGGCAGCCTCGTGGCAAACAGCGGACGTTGACCCTGACGCGTCCAACTTATATAGTTCAAGCTATAAACTAATTCTAGTTCTAAAGCTCCAGCACGTGCAAGGACGCAGCATGATTCCAGACACCGGGGCCGGCGCGACAGGGCTGTGCCACCACCCGGTACCGAGGTTTCACCCATATCAAATGGTGGCCATGTGGTTCTCGATTAGGCAGGAGACTTCGTCAATGCCAGTCCAGTAGTGGGTGGGTGGCCAGCAGCAGGAATTGTGCGCCTGCACCGCACGGGGAAGCCATCCGCATGCCACTGCTGTGGATCGTCACCGGGAAGCGCACCATCTCCCGGAACACGGTCAGCGGCCGGCGACGGCGATCCAGCTGAGGGTGAGAGATACCTACTCATCCCTGTACCAAACCCGCACTACCATCTAGGAGACATAATGAAGGTCCTGATCACTGGCGCCCATGGAAAAGTTGGTCGTGCCACTACCCGGGCGATGATCGACGCCGGACACGAAGTACTTACCACCGATCTCACCCGTCCCGGCTTCGAACGCAAGCCTGAAGGCACCCCGCATTACATGATGGCCGACCTCACCGACGCAGGGGAAGCGTATGCCGTCGTCCGCGGAGTTGATGCCGTCGTGCACGTCGCCGCGATTCCAGAACCAACTGGCAATCCGCCTCACGTCGTATTCCAGACGAATCTCATGGCGACCTTCAATGTCCTTGAGGCCGCCATACGATTTGGCGTGAAACGGTTTGTTTACATCTCCAGCGAGACGGTCCCCGGGTTCTTTTTTCCAGAGCGCGACTTCCTACCCGACTACGCGCCCGTGGACGAGGAGCACCCGATCCGCCCGCAGGACCCCTACGCGCTCTCCAAGCACTTCGGCGAGCAACTCATGGACGCCGCCATCGCCCGGTCCGACATCCGTTGCATCTCCATCCGGCCCAGCTGGGTCCAGTTCGAGGGCAACTACGAGGTTAACCTCGGACCGCAGATCCGTGACGCGGCGGTCCTCAGCCCCAACCTTTGGAGCTACATCGACGCCTACGACCTCGCCGACGCCATTGTCCTAGCCGCCGAGTCTGACCTACCCGGACACGAGGTCTTCTACATCGCTTCCCCTGACAATGCGGGCGGCCACGACTTCGCCGAGATCCTGAACAAGTACTACGGCCACACAATCGAGCTACGCGAATTAGACCGTACCGATGCTTCGGGGATCTCTAGCGCGAAAGCCCAACGGATGCTCGGCTGGACCCCAAAGCGATCCTGGCGCGACTACCTCGACGCCCAAGGACACACGGTCAACCACTAACCAGCAGAGGGAAAGGGCGGGAGTAGTCCCTCCCGCCCTTTCCCTCCCGCTAGGTTAACTTTGAGGTCCACGGCTGGGGTCAATCGGGGTTATCCACTGCTTGGTATCGGGAGCCGTTGGGCCAGCTGGCTGCAGGAAAGTGCGATTCGGGTCAAGCCTCACCCTCATTTTGGATACGTTGGCGGTATTGCCGCGGCGTTTCCCCGGCATCGTTGAGAAAATGCCGGTTGAAGTTGGAGAGATTAGAGAAGCCCACCTCGAAGCAGATGTCAGATATAGCCTTGTCAGTGCGCTCCAGGAGACGCCGGGCGTGGGCCAGCCGCAGTTTACGGACCAGGTCGCTGAAGTTCTGGCCGGTAGCGCGTTTGAAGTATTTCGAAAATGACGCCTCCTGCATGCCCACCATGCCGGCGGCCTCCGACATTTTGATGGTGCCGGCATGGTTGCTGAACACGTACTCGAGGACTATATCGACGACGGCGGCGGCCTGGCCGTCCAGCTGGGGCCGGAACCATTCCTCCGCCAGGTAGCGCCGGTCTTCCTGGGGTGCGCGGGTCAGGACGGCGAACAAGTCAAAAAGGTGCTGCAGCCGCGCCAATCCGCTGGTGGTCCCCATCGCCTCGATGGCTGATGCCGCGGCTTTGGCTGAGGGTCCCAGAAACTCGATGCCGCGCTGGGACTGTTCCAGCAGCGGCTTCACCTCCGCCATTTCGGGGACCAGGGAAGCGGTTTGCTCCACCCACTTGCCGTCGAACTGGATGACGGCGTCCCTGTTCTCCAGGAACTCACCGGGCTGCAGGTCACTGACCCAATCGTGCGGCAGCCCTGACCCGACAAGGGCAACATGGCCGGCCTCGAAGGTGCCGATGTGGTCACCGACGATGAACTTTCCCGTGCCCTTCCGAATGAGGTGGATCTCGTACTCGGGGTGGTAATTCCATCGTGCGACCGGGCTTGGATAGCTGTGCTGGTGCCACCGGACAGAGTGGTTGGGATCAGGCGGAATAACCTCGCGGTTCGCCCGCATCCCCAGCAGCCGTTCGGCCAGCCTGGCCGTCGCTCCCTCAGCAGTATCCGGGGCAGTCATCGTGGTGCTCCCAAGGCTCGGCGGTTTATGAAATCTGGACAGTGGATCCTGTTCCCGATCCCAGAGTAGCGCTTGCTGCTTCCGCAGCTCCGGAAAATAAGTATCAGAAAGTGGCAACCACGACGCTAGTTGTGACCTGCACCCCGCGCCTAATGTTGAAGAACATCAGCGCGGGACCCCGGATATCGGTGGCAGTCCCCGCCCCGGTCCAGCATCCTGACACGGCAGTCGAGGTGTGGTGACCTTGCATCCCTTGAAGAACAAAGGAGTCCTTAATGCGCCCGAAAACGCGTGCTGCGACCCTGGCCGCCGGTGCTTTGTGTGTCGCGCTGGGTGCCTCGGCCTGTGCAGGTGCCGGCGGCAGCAATTCCGCCGGCGACCCGAACAGCATCAGCGTCCTGATGGTAAACAACCCCCAAATGGAGGACCTGCAGAGGCTCACGGCAGACAACTTCACCAAGGAAACCGGGATCAGGGTCAACTACACGATCCTGCCGGAAAACGATGTGCGGGCGAAGATCAGCCAGGAGTTTTCCAGCCAGGCCGGCCAGTACGATGTGGCATCTCTGTCCAACTACGAAATCCCGTTCTATTCCGCCAACGGCTGGCTCGCACCGCTGGATGATGTTGCTGTAGATCCCGGCTTTGACCAGGACGACATCCTCCCGGCCTATACCGCTTCACTCACCGGCGAGGACGGCAAACTCTACGGCGAACCGTTCTACGGCGAATCGTCCTTCCTGATGTACCGGAAGGACATCCTGGAGGCCAAGGGCCTGACGATGCCGGACAAGCCCAGCTGGGATGAGGTGGCGGAGATAGCGGCGAAGGTAGACGGGGCGGAACCGGGTATGAAGGGCATCTGCCTGCGCGGCCAGCCGGGCTGGGGGCAGGTCTTCGCGCCGCTGACCACTGTGGTGAACACCTTCGGCGGAACCTGGTTCGACAAGGACTGGAATGCGCAGGTGAACTCCCCGGAATTCACCGAAGCGGTTGAGTTTTACACCAAGCTGGTCCGCCAGCACGGTGAGGCAGGCGCGGCGCAGGCAGGTTTTACCGAGTGCCTGAACAACATGAGCCAGAGCAACGTAGCCATGTGGTACGACGCAACGTCGGCTGCAGGCGCCCTGGAAGCCGAGGATTCGCCGGTGAAGGGCAAGATCGGTTACGCCCAGGCTCCCGTGAAGGAAACAACGTCCTCGGGCTGGCTGTGGACCTGGTCCTGGGCCATGCAGGCCGCATCCAAGAAGCAGGATGCCGCAGAGAAGTTCATCGCCTGGGCCAGCTCCAAGGATTACGAGCAGCTCGTCGCCTCCGAACTCGGCTGGGCGAAGGTCCCCTCCGGCAAGCGCATCTCCACCTACGAGAACGCCGCGTTCCAAGCAGCGGCGCCGTTCTTTGAAGCTGAGCGCTTCGCCATTGAGAACGCGGACCCGAAGAACCCCGGCGTGCAGGAGCGTCCCGCCGTCGGCATCCAGTTCGTGGGCATCCCCGAATTCGCTGCGTTGGGCACCAACGTGTCCCAAGGCGTGAGCTCGGCCATCGCCGGCCAGGGCAGCGTGGCTGACGCGCTGGCCAAGGGCCAGGAAGCCGCCCAAAAGGTCGGCGACAAGTACAAGCAGCCCTAACCGAACCGCAGGAGAACATCATGACTACCGCAACGGCGCGCATCTCCCGCCCGGGACGCAATGCAGCCACCCCCTTACGAGACGCGAAGTCGCGCGAACGTGCCCTGGCTTGGGGACGGCGGGCGCCACTGCTTCCGGCGCTGATCTTCCTCATCCTGGTCACCCAGCTTCCGTTCGTGGCAACGCTGATCATCTCGTTCATGAACTGGAACAGCCTGAGCCCGGACAAGACCGCTTTCGCCGGCCTGGAGAACTACGCCACCGTCCTCACGGACCCTGACCTGCGCCAGGCAATTTTCACCACCATCCTCCTCACTGTCTCCGTCGTGCTGATCAGCCTGCTCATCGGGCTGGGCCTGGCCCTGCTGCTGGACAAGAAGTTCATCGGCCGCGGGCTGGCGCGGACACTGCTGATCGCACCGTTCCTGGTGGTCCCCGTGGCCGCCGCGCTCATCTGGAAGCATGCCCTACTCAACCCTACGTACGGGCTGATCAACGGCATCCTGACCTGGCTCTGGTCCCTGTTCGGCAGCGCCACGGCACCCCAGCTGGACCTGCTCTCGCAGGCACCCGTGATGGCTGTGATCCTCTCCCTGGTATGGCAGTGGACGCCTTTCATGATGCTGATCCTGCTGGCCGGCCTCCAGTCGCGTCCCATGGACACGGTGGAAGCGGCGCAGATGGACGGGGCCACGCCGTGGGGGATCTTCCGGCACCTGACGCTGCCGCACCTGCGCCAGTACCTGGAGCTGGGCGGGCTGCTCGGAGCGATCTACATCGTGCAGAACTTCGACGCCGTCTTCACCCTCACCGCCGGCGGGCTGGGCACAGCCAACCTGCCGTACGCCATTTACCAGACGTTCTACTTCGCCAACGAATACGGCCTGGCGTCCGCCGCCGGGGTCGTCGTCGTCATCGGCACTATCATCGTGGCAAGCTTCGCACTCCGCACCGTCTTTTCACTCTTCAAGAAGGAGGCAGCACGATGAGCATCCTCACCCCCGCTGCACCGCAGAGCACACCTCCCGGTCCCACCGCGCTGAACACCGGCCGCACCCCGCGCCGCGGCAAGGCACGCATGGACCCCACCCGCAACAACACCGCCGCCGGCATCGCGGCCTGGCTGCTCGCCCTGCTCTTCGCATCCCCGGTCCTGTGGATGATCCTCACCTCATTCCACTCCGAGACCGACGCAGCAACGAACCCGCCCTCCATCGCCGCAAGCCTGACCTTGGACGCGTACCGGGAGTTCTTCGGCGAAACCTCAGGCGTCAGCCCCTGGCCGTCCCTGATCAATTCCGCCACCGCCTCGATCCTGTCCACCGTCCTGGTGCTGCTACTGTCCTTCCCTGCCGCATATGCACTGTCCATCCGGCCGGTGAAGAAGTGGACCGACGTGATGTTCTTCTTCCTCTCCACCAAGATGATGCCCGTGGTCGCGGCGATCCTGCCGCTCTACCTCTTCGCACGGACCGTGGGGGCGCTGGACAACATCTGGTTCCTGATCCTGATGTACACCTCCATGAACCTGCCAATCGCCGTCTGGATGATGCGGTCGTTCCTGGCCGAGGTGCCGGAAGAAATGCTCGAGGCGGCACAGATCGACGGCGCCAACCTCCTGCTCATCCTCCGCAAAATCATTGCACCCGTGGCTATGCCCGGCATCGCCGCCACCGCCCTGATCTGCTTCATCTTCAGCTGGAATGAACTGCTCCTGGCCCGGGTCCTGACCGGCGTCGTAGCAGGCACCGCCCCGGTCTTCCTGACCGGTTTCGTTTCCGGCCAGGGACTGTTCCTCGCCCAGGTCTGCGCAGCCGCCGTCGTGATCTCCCTGCCGGTGCTGTTCGCCGGGTTCGCAGCCCAGGACAAGCTGGTCCAGGGCCTCTCCCTCGGCGCCGTGAAGTAAACGCGCCGGATCCGCAACAACTCTTCCAAGGATTGCTTCGATGACAACAACAACCACACAGGCACCTGCCAGCGGTTTTGATCTGCCGCCCACCATGCGCGCCAATATCCTCAAGAGCCAGGGCGACATGGCCATGGAGACCCTGCCCCTTCCCAAGCTCGACACCGACCAGGTCCTGGTGCAGGTTGCCGCCGTCGGCGTTTGCGGCAGCGACGTACACTACTACGAGCACGGCCGGATCGGCCCGTACGTGGTGGACCACCCGCTGATCCTTGGCCACGAGCTCTCGGGCCGGATTGCCGCTGTCGGCAGTTCCGTTGACCCTGCACGCATCGGCCAGCGCGTCGCCGTCGAACCCCAACGCCCCTGCCGTAAGTGCCAGCAGTGCAAGGCCGGCCGCTACAACCTTTGCCCGGACATCGAGTTCTACGCCACCCCGCCGATCGACGGCGCCTTCGCCGAATACGTCACGATCCAGAGCGATTTCGCCTACGACATTCCGGACAGCGTCAGCGACGAGGCAGCCGCCCTTATCGAACCGCTCTCGGTGGGTTTGTGGGCATGTGAACGGGCCGGGATCAAGCCCGGCAGCCGGGTTCTGATCGCGGGTGCCGGACCGATCGGCATCATCGCCGCCCAGGCAGCCCGCGCTTATGGTGCCACCGAAATCTACATCAGCGACATCGCCCAAGACCGGTTGGCTTTTGCGCTGGAGCACGGCGCGACGCATGCGCTCAACGCCCGGACCGACAACGTGGAAGGGCTCGACGTCGACGCCTTCATTGACGCGTCCGGCGCACCGCAGGCGGTCCGTTCGGGAATCAAGGCCGTGGCACCGGCCGGGCGCGTGATCCTGGTTGGACTGGGGGCCGACGACGTCGAACTGCCCGTCTCCTACATCCAGAACCGGGAAATCTGGCTCTCCGGCGTCTTCCGCTACACCAACACCTGGCCGCTGGCCATCCAGCTGATCGCCGACGGCAAGGTGGACCTGGACGTCCTGGTCACCGGAAAGTACACGCTCTCCGAGTCCGAGGAGGCGCTCAAGGCAGGAAAGCAGCCCGGCCAGCTCAAGGCTGTGGTCTACCCGGGCCGCTGACCCCTGCACCACATCCCCGCCAAGAAGCACTCCGAGGAAGCAGCCATGCCAACACCCTTCAACCCCTCTGATCCCACGCCCGGCGGACCCTTGGTGACCGTGATCGGCGAGTCCCTGGTGGACATCATCGATGACCCGCACCGGGGGACCGCCGGCCGTCAAGCGCACCCGGGCGGCCCTCTGAACGTTGCCGTGGGAACCGCACGGCTGGGCCTTCCGACAACCTTGGTGACGCATTACGACGACGACGCGTTCGGGCTAATGGTCGACCAGCACCTGCAGTCCAACGGCGTTTCGCCGGTCCGGGGCGGTGCTTCGCCCACGTCCACAGCAATCGCAACCCTGGGCAAGGACGGCGCCGCAACCTATGCCTTCGACATCACCTGGGACATCAACGGCGCGTCGCTTCCCGCCTTTGCCGCCGTGCAAGCCTCCACGCACGTCCACACCGGCTCCATCGCCACCATGCTGCAACCGGGCAACCACGCCACGCTGGCCCTGGTGGAAGCGGCTCAGGCCGGCGCCACCGTGAGTTTCGACCCCAACTGCCGGCCAGGCATCAGTCCTGACGTTGCCGCCGCCCGGCGGCAGGCTGAAGTGTTCGTCGCTGCCAGCGACATCGTCAAGGCGAGCGATGAGGACCTGGCATGGCTCTACCCGGACAGGACTCCGGACGAGTCATTAACTGCCTGGCTGGAGCTCGGTCCGGGGTTGGTGGCCCTGACCCGCGGGGCACAGGGCCCCGTGCTCCTGAGCAGGCAGGGGCGCGTGGACCTGCCGGGCGAAGCCGTTGACGTAGCGGACACCGTGGGGGCGGGCGACTCCTTCATGGCCGCCCTCATCTCCGGCCTTGCCCAGCTGGATTTACTCGGTGCTGCCGGCAGGGAACGGTTGCGGAGCCTTGCTTCCGATGATCTTCGCGCACTGGCCTCCTACGCCAACAGGGCAGCAGCGATCACCTGCTCCCGCCAAGGTGCTAATCCACCCTCGTCCGGGGAAGTGGACCCCATTACGACCTTAGGGACCGCTTAGGTTCCTCGGTCATTCATCCGAATCCCCATGCTCTGGCCCTTGGGGGGCTCTGGCATAACCCGTTTCATCAGGGACTCCCGCCCGCCACTATGCCTGTGGTGTGCTCGAAAGGACGACGAAGTCCACATACGCAACCGACGACCCACGAGCATGAACACGATGAGCACGGACTCGAACGTAAACAACGGGGCCAAGCCACAGGCTGGCGTGTCTCGGCGCAACCTGATCCAGCTGACAGGGGCCGGCGCGGCGGCGATCGGGCTGGCCGGCGCTGCCAGCTGGGCTCTCCGCTGCAGAACTGGATGCCATCGATGCGCTTGCTTGACCGCGGCGTGCGCGGCGGACCCGACCCCGACGACGTCGACCCCTCAACGTGGGCCTCGAGATCGCCGAACCCTGACCCCCACGTTCGACCAAAGGAAACTGTCCACACACGCATTCCGGCCGCAGCCTCCAACGCTTTGGGCACGACAGGTCTCAGACTGCTCGACTTGGTCCAACAATCGGCAGTTGGCCTGTTGCGTCAGGGACGCCGGGAAGCTGCGTCGGTTGAACTTCGCCAACGGCCGGCTCATGAATTACGCGCATGCGAAAGAGCGCTATGCCAGAGATTAGGAACCAGGCAACGTTCGTCACAACCGACGGCCATGCCCCATGAAAGACGCCATTGACTATGAGGGCACAGGCTCCGATAAGATTCGCTGATTGGAAGCCCTTACCGGCCTTTAACCAGCCCATGGAGACAGCCAAATAGGCACTCAGGATTGCAACTGCGCCGCCCCAGCCAGCAGCTTCCCACAGCAGTTCCATGATGTCCTTTCCACAGCGGCACCCCGCGTCTGCCAAGCGGCAATGTGTGCGTCCTACGCCAAATATTGAGTGACGAGCACCTTCAGTTCAATTGCATTCTGCTGAAGGTGTGGTTTAGAACTGCTTAACATGGACATCGACCCGCGCCGGTTGCGCGTTCTCCTTGCTGTTGCACGTACCGGCGGCATCCTTGCAGCTGCAGACGAACTCCGCATCACACCATCTGCAGTATCCCAACAGCTCAATAAATTGGAGGCGGAAACGGGCCATGCCCTGGTGGTACGCACACCCAAGGGATCGTCGCTGACACCTGCGGGAGTCGCGATGGCTGAAGCCGGCGAGGAGATCGAACGGGCAGTCAGCGTTGCCCTCGCCAGGATGCAGGGTGGGGCGACCGTCGAAGGCGTCGTTAAGGTAGGCGCATTCACGAGCTTTGTGCGAACGCTGGTGATCCCGCGTCTTCCCGAATGGCGATCCCAGTACCCGCAGCTGAAGATCCAGATTGTGGAAGACGATTTCCCGGTCCTGATGCGCCTCCTGCGTCAACACCAGCTCGACGCCGTCGTGGTCGAACTGGACTCGAGAACGGCAGGGCAACAAGCATTGGGCGCCGGAATGATTGAGCAACCGCTGCTGGACGAGCCATGGAAACTGGTCGTTCCTTCCGGGACACTTATCACTACCGAGAACGTCAATCTCGGCCGGCTGCCCCTTCCCTGGCTGGGAGTAGAGCCTTCTGCGGCTAATGCTTCCGTACTCGATCGACTCCGCCGCACGGGCGGCGCAGCGGAGACTGTTCATCAGTACCAGGAAACCCTGACCGCCCTCGCGCTGGTAGCCGCTGGGGAGGGTGTCGCCATTGTACCCACGCTGGCTCTGGCCGGCGTCGTTCAGGACGGTGTGGACGTCCTGGACATTCCTGGGTTGGGGACCAGGCGTATCGTCCTGCGGCGGTTCGACCGGCGCAGGACGGCAAACTTGCCTGTAGATACAGTGGCACGCCTCCTGCGGGAATCAGCCGCCGCATTTGATACCCGTGGGCATCGTGATAATGCCACTTAACCGAGGCTGGCAACGCCGTCGCAGGAATCATTATGATGCCCGCGAGCGTAGACAGCCGATTCATTACAGGCACAGAGGTTCGACGGCGGCGCGAACGATGTCGGCGGTATTGCCCACTGCGTAATCCGGGTATCTGGTTTGAGCCGCCTCGGAACCTGCGGCGGTACCACCACAGACGGGTCCGGCGGGGCCGTGACGGGCCCCGCACGGTGATTCCATCTTTGTACCAAGATGCCGGGGCCTGAGTTGTAGAAAAGGGTTGTTCCCAGGGCTGGCCCGTGCGGTTAGGGTGATCACGGGCGGTGCCGATGAAGGATCGCCCGGTTGGGTGATCAGGTGCCAGTAACGGAGCTGATCCAAGCGATTCGATTCTCGGGAGGAAGCATGACCAGTCCAGAGCAGGATCCAAGCCAGCAGGAAGGCCCCGCGGACGGTGGCGCGGCCGGCGTCCCCGGCATGCACGACGGCGGTGCCGACGGGGGTGCCGACAGCGGTGCCGACGGTGGAGCTGACAGCGGTGCCGACGGTGGAGCTGACAGCGGTGCCGACGGGGGAGCTGACAGCGGTGCCGACGGGGGTGCCGACGGTGAAGCTGGCAGCGGTGCCGACGGGGGTGCCGACGGTGGGGCTGACAGCGGTGCCGATGGTGGGGCTGACGGGGGTGCCGACGGCGGTGCCGATGGTGGAGCCGCGGAACGGGGCATCTGAATTTTGAGCACCACCCGCACGGACTTCCAGGACCCCGGCGCCGTGAAAAGCGGCGGGGTCCTGGAAACACGCCTGATTAAGATAGGCCGTGAGAGGTTCGCCGGCGACGTCTGGGGGCGCACGGCGCTTCTCACGCGTGGCGCCAGTGACTTCTCCGATCTGTTCTCTGCCGGGGCCGTCGACGAATTGGTCTCGCGCCGGGGTCTGCGCACGCCTTTTCTCCGCGTTGCCAAGGGCGGCTCTACATTTCCCGACTCGTCGTTCACCTCGCCCGCCGGCGTCGGCGCCACCATCTCTGACCAGCTCGACGACACAGCGCTTTGGCGCAAGTTTGCGGACGGTGCCACGCTCGTGCTGCAAGCACTGCACCGCACATGGGCGCCTGTCTCTGACTTCAGCAGCAGTCTGAGCACTGAGTTGGGACATCCGGTGCAGGCGAATGCCTACATCACGCCGCCCCAGAACCGTGGGTTCGACGATCACTACGACGTGCACGACGTCTTCGTCCTGCAGATCGAAGGGACAAAACGCTGGATCATCCATGAGCCGGTCCACAGGGACCCGCTGCGTGATCAGCCTTGGACCGATCGCCGCTCCGCTGTGGCGGAGGCCGCCAAAGGCGAGGCCTACATCGACACGGTGCTTGAGCCGGGGGATGTCCTCTACCTGCCGCGGGGCTGGTTGCATGCCGCCCAGACGCAGGGCGCGGTTTCCATCCACCTCACGCTCGGCATCCACAGTTGGACCCGCTACGCATTGGCCGAACAACTCGCGCAGGCCGCGCTTGCAGCGCTGTGCGATGATCCCGAGATGCGCCGTACGTTGCCGTTGGGCGTCAAAGGGCCTGGTGCGGAGCTCGACATCGTCCGTGAACGCCTCGCCGCTGCTGTCGTTGAGGCTGAAACCAGTTCTTTGTTCCAACGTACCCGGCGTGGTCAGGGTCGCCCGGGACCGCTGGGGCCGCTGGCCCAGCTCGCGGCTGTCGGCGGCCTAAGCCCCGAGTCTGTGGTCCGGCTTCGCGGTTCACTGGAAGCGCGTCTGGAGGGACTGCGCCTCACCACGCGCGTGGGTTGGCTCGACTTCCCAGCGACCGATCTGCCTTCCGTCACGCGACTGCTCGACGGGGAGATTCACACCGCGGGTGATCTCGGCGTCGAACTCGTTGAAAGACTGCTGCGCGCGGGGGTCCTCGTTCCCGTTGAACAGTGATCTAGACAGCGACTTCGCCACAGCGGCGGCCACAAAGCGCTTCTTCTGCTCTGAAGGCGCCCGGTTGCGCGGCGACCCGATTGCAGGCACAGCGCCGCACGGCGTCGTCTGGGTCCTCATCGAGTACCGGGGCGGGTGGCCTCTCAATGGCTTTGAAGGGCTTGATCTTGAGCCTGAAACCAAAGCACTCGTGCTCTCCGCCGCGAAGGCGGCGCGGGCGCGGGTGCTGCTGGTGAGACGGCCCGGCCCCCGCCGCCGTGAAGGTAAGAGCCATTGGGCAGTACTGCACCATGAGGATTCGGGCGCCTATCGTCAGCAATGGGGAACGTGGGGCAAGGATGAGGATCTGGCGGAGATTGCCAAAGCCCTGAGCCTCCCCGGAACGCTCGACTATCCACCCCTCATCCTGGTCTGCACTCACAGTCAACATGACCAATGCTGTGCCGTGTGGGGACGGCCCGTGGGACGAGCGTTGAGCGAGCGGTGGCCGGAGCTGGTGTGGGAATGTTCGCATGTAGGAGGTGACAGGTTCGCAGCCAACGTCGTGGTTGCACCAGACGGTGTCTACTACGGAAATCTGGACGAGGAGTCGTCCGTCGCCACGATCGAAGGACACCTCGCTGGCCGTATCAGCGCGGAGCATTTGCGCGGATACACGGATCTCTTTCCAGCACAGCAGACCGCCGTCGCGGCCACGCTCAGGCGGTTCGGCCCGGCCGGCCGGAATGACTACAGAGTGATCGAGACCTCCAGCAGCGGTGATCACTGGCGGATCCACATCACTGGATCTCCTCCTCACCCCGCGCGGATCGACATCGAACTCCGTACCCACCGCGGCCCGCCATGCCGGCTAACCTGCCGCGGACCGGCAACAAGCTCGGCCACGGTCTACGAGCTCATTTCGATCCGTGCCGTCTAAAGGACCGGGTTTATCGAAGGCAGTTCCTTTATCGGCGAGTCGATGGCGGTGCCAATCGACCCGGCGAACCAAGGCATCGAGCAAAGGGTAGGCGCCCGTT
The DNA here is from genome assembly GCF_059090105.1 of Arthrobacter sp. K410C. Classification (NCBI taxonomy): domain Bacteria; kingdom Bacillati; phylum Actinomycetota; class Actinomycetes; order Micrococcales; family Micrococcaceae; genus Arthrobacter; species Arthrobacter sp. K410C. Next base: position 18,169 of record NZ_JBNHFJ010000014.1, on the reverse strand, counting down.
CCCGAGTTAGCTGGACGCCGTCGCCGCGATGCCGGGCACGAGGTCCAGGACGAGGAGTGGGGCTGCGGCGTAGGCATGCCTGTTTTCGACCTTTGCTGCGGAGAGTCGTTGGCCCGCGACACCCGACGCTCTACCGTATTCCTGTTCCTGGTCATGACCGGCACCCGGTTCGCCGAGGCTAACCGCTTTGACCGTTGGCAGAGGTGGACGTGCTCTCCAGGCCTCCAACGTCCCGGATCAATAAGACCTGGAAAAGTGACGGTCAATCCAAGCTTATAAGCTGCTCCACGGGGACCCCCCCTTACTTCGGGATTGCCCTGCGTCTCCGGCCACTTGCCTCGTGATTGCTCTTGCTTCACGGCACCAGCGGGAAGTGCCTGTAGACACCCAAGAGGGGGCCGGGCAGTGCCCGGACCCCTCTTTACGGCTGAGGCTCAGCGGCGGCTGAACCGTTAAGTATTCCGTGCTAGCGGGTGGCGGCGCCGCGGGTGCGGTTGGCGTTGCGCGAAAGCAGGATGGCCAGAGCGATCATGGCGATGCCGAGGACGAAGTGGAGCCAGTTGTCCGCGGTGTTGACGGGCACGAAGTTGGCCGGAGTATCGTGCCCGATGATGAGGCCGTAGAGCCACAGGACAAGGTAGACGACGCCACCGTAGAGCAGGTAGTTGCGGGACTGTCCGTGGGTGCGGGACATCAGGATCCCGGCGACGCCGAAAAGCAGGTGAACAATGTTGTGCAGGATCGAAACCTGGAAGATGCCCAGCAGAAGTGCTCCGGATTCGTGCCCGGCGAACGAGAGCGTTTCGTAGTTGCTGGTAATGCCCGGGATGAATCCCAGGACTCCCACCAGGAGGAAGACAGCGCCTACTGCCTGCGCTGCCTTTTGGAGGGTTGTTTTCGGCCCGGTCACGCGGTTGGTCGCGGTCATTGGGGTGCTCCTGTTTTCTTCACGTGTGGGTCGATGATGTTTTCCGGCGTGGAGCCTGAAGACCTTCGGTGATGGCCTTGGGCTGCACGCCGGCGGGGGAGTGGGATGTTCTCCATGTTCCTGAGTTGGGTTATGTGGTGTTCCAACTGGTGCCGGAACTCGGCATCAGCAACAGACTCGGGAATGGCTGCAATCAGGTCCTCTGCTGTTGAGAGGGCGGTTCTGCCCGCTTCGGTAAGGCGGAGGTTGGCGCTGCGGCCATCGATTCCCGGCTCCTTGGCCAGATACCCGAGACCATGGAGGCGGTACAGGACTTTGCCGAGGCTCTGCTTGCTCACGCAGAGCAGATCGGCGACGTCGGACGCTGTGGCCGGTTCCAGTTCCGCCACGGCCTCCAGCGTCTCCAGGCCGCCTTTGGTGAGCCTCAGGCGAGCGAGCTGACGGTTGAGCCGGCGCTCGGTAAGCCGTGCGACGATGCCCAGAAGACGGTGTGTGGCCCACCGCTCCGGCCCCGCCGGGACTGACGCGCTCATATGCCGCGGACCGCCGGCGGAAAGGTCAGGGTCGGGGCCCACGGGTGGCTCCGCCGCTACGCGGGGCAACCCGCGGGCCCTGTCCTCGCCGCTCACGTGTTTTGGACGTTGTCCTTGGCGTCGGCGGCCCGGTCCTTGACGTCGCTGACGGCTCCCTGACCCTCTGCCTTAACGTTCTGGGCGCCGTCGGCCGCGGCGGCCTTGACGTTCTCCACCGCTTCCTGCGCTGGTTCTTTCAGGTCCTGGACCACGTCCTTGGCCGCCTCGGTGACCTTGCCGGCCAGCGGCTGGGCCGCCGTCTTGAGCTGGTCCGCAGCTTCACGTTCCCTGGTGCTTGCCGGGATCAGGGACGAGAGGAGCATGCCGGCGCCGAAGGCGATGAGTCCGGCCAAAGGGTTGCCCTGGGCCTGGGCTTTGACCTGCGCCGGAGCGTGTGAGATCGCCGTACGTGCGCCGGAGAGCTTCGCCGCCACGTTATCCTTGGCCCCGTGCAGCGACTCACCGCTGGAATGCAGTGCACCCCCGGTGTGGCTGGCGCCGGAGGAGACCTTGTCATGGACCGTGGACGTAGCCGAGCCGACCGTATCCTGAACCTTTGAAGTAGCGGTGTCGGCTGCGCCCATAATCTTGTCCTTGACCCCGGCTACGGCATCTTTGACCTTGTCAGTCTGGCGGTGGACGATGTTGGACGGGGTGACCTTGTCCGCGACGGCGTCCACATCGGTGCTCAGGCGTGCGCGGGTAGCTTCAATTTCTTCGCGGATTGCATCCGGGTTCTCGCTCATCGGTTGACCTCACCTGGTTTCAGAGTTGGGGGAATTTCGGAAAGGGTTTCGCCCGTCTGCGGCAGGCCCTTGACTTGCTTGAGTTCCTTCCGGCCAATGCTGGCCAGGACCGCGGCGATGATGCCCCAGACCACGGCGACGATCACGGCAGCCCAGCCCAGCGGCATCAGGGCGCCGAGGGCGAACATCAGTGCCAGGGACAGGAAGACCAGGACGAAGTGCCCGGCCACGCCGGCGCCAGCGAGCATCCCGCCGCCCTTCCCTGCCCTCGTCGCTGACTGCTTCGCTTCGGCCTTGGCCAACTCCACTTCCTGGCGCATCAAGGTGGACAGGTCCCGGGTCACATCACCCAGCAACTCACCCAAAGAGGCGTTATCGGCCTTCTGATGCGCCTCACTCGGCGGCATCTCAGGAATCTGACTACTCACAGCTGCCGACCTCCACCGGGAGTGTTGTTGTACGGGTCATCCAGGTCATTGAGTGGAACGCCACCTGCCTCGGTGCCGGAAAAAGCCGGCCGCCCCGGTTCCCCGTAGATGGTTTCGCCATATGCCGCGGGCGCTGCCGCTGCCTCAGGAAAGGGTTCGCGGACGCCTGCTGCGACAGCCGTTTCGGCCTTGGGTGCCTGCACTGGAAGCGGGGGAATGGAGGCAGTTTGGGACGCAGGAGCGCCTGCTGTAAGGCCGCGGGTCAACCGCCCTGCCAGAACACCTGCACCGGCGGCCAGCAGCAGGAACGTGCCGGGGCGGTTGCGTGCGAACCGCTGAACCTCGCCCAGCAGGTCGCCCGGCTCCTTGTTCTCCAGCCAGGAAGCAACGGATTCGCTGCGCTGTGCAGCTTGCCTGATCAGGCCGCTTGCCAAGCCCTGCTGGTCCGGGGCGTCCGCCATGCTCTGCAGCTGGCTGGAGATAGTCCGGATACCCTCGGCCGCCTTCTGCTGCTGGGTCCCGGCCTGGCTGGACAGGCCCTGCTTGGCCTGGCCAAGCAAGTCCTTAGCGCTGGACGTCGCCTCTGCGGCGACGTTCGCTGCCTCACTCTTGGCCTTCTGGGCCACTCCCTGCGCCGCTAAGGCTGCCTGCCCCGCCACCTGCGAAGCCTCCTCCTTGGCGACGTCCTTCTTCGAATCCGAGCTTCCGGCCGACTCCGCGGTCGTGGCCGGGGCAGTGTTGCCGGACTGGTCAAGGGTGCCAGGCGTTGAAGCGCCGGACCACTGGTTCTCAGTCATCATCGCTCTCCTTCAGTTGATGCACGGGCAGCAGGCCAGAGAATTTCATGCCACCTGCAATTAGTAAGCATGGTTACTAGTTAGATAGTAAGCACACTTGCTATTAGATCCGCAAGCACAGGTGCGCTAATGCCGGCGCCAGCGCGGATGCGTTGCAGAGGCTTTTGCCCCTACCTGGTGGTTCCTGTACCTGGGGCTCTTGGGTACCGATAGCGTGTCCGTCTGCTGTTTGCGCAGGGGTCGCGGAGGTTGACGATCAGAGAGCGCCCGTCAGGGCGCATTTATCCTTGAGGTCATCCGGGTGGGGCTGGCCAGCCTCAGGGCGCAGAGTTGGATGTCAGGAATCAGCGGTTGTGCCAGGGCCTGTTTCCGGTGGTGCTGTCCGCCGTAGGCTATGGGCATCCATCTACCCCGGGAGGCACTCATGCGCACGGCACAACCTTTGACTGAAACCGAGCAGGTCCACCGTCTTTCTGAGAACCTCAGGATCCAACTGGCCAGGGGGAAGGAGTGGGCCACGCCGGGGGTGCAGGCCGCTTTGCAAAGGGCGGTTGACGGTTTCGATACCGGCATTGAAGCGGCCTCCCCGCGCCTTCAACTGGTATTGCGCCGGCTCGCTGACGAGCTCGCAGGCGGGGTGGAGACACTGACTCCGCGGGTCCAGGAGCAATTAAGGAGGGCAGGGCGGAAGGCCGCGGCTGAAGTTGCTGAGCCGGTCGAGGCGCGGCGACCAGGGGCACGGAAGTGGTGGTGGATCGGTGGATTGCTGGTCATGGCAGCAGGAACAGTCGCCTGGCGTTCCATGCAGGCAACCGCCCGGGAACCCGAGCCGACACCGGCGCTGGAGAAAAGCGACCGGACAGAACCTGACGCCGCCGCGGACCTCGCCGCCGGCGCTATCTAATAGGAGGTACAGGAGGGCCCGCGCTCATTGCGCGGGCCCTTCCGCTGCTGTTTAGCGGCGGGTGTCGCCGATTCCGTCAGCTTCGATGTTTTCCTTGCGGACTTCCTCGTTGACGGTGACGTCTTCGGTCAAGGTGTCCTTGTCCAGCCGGACCCGCTCGACCGGGACGGCTTCCTTCTGGACCACGGGGCGTTCCTCGTGGAGGATGACTTCGTGTTCTTCCTCGCTGATCGCGGGGTAGTGCCGCCGCCCAGGTTGTAGTGAGCGTACAGCCGCTCCTCTTCAGCCGGTTCAATTGCGACGGTCAGCGGCGGTTTCTTGCTCGGCCACTCGTCGCGCTTCCAACGGCATCGACTGGTGATCCGTGGTCTACGGTCGTGGGAGTGGCGGCGCGGGTATGGGTAAGGGGTTGTCAAAGGCGGCAGCTGAGGCCCGCCCTTCACTAGAAGGAGAGCAAGCATGCAAACAGTCGAAGAGACCATTGACGTCACGGTTCCCGTGCGCGCGGCATATGACCAGTGGACCCAGTTCGAGCTCTTCCCCAATTTCATGTCCGGGGTGGACTCCGTAGCCCAACTCGACGATCGGACGAACCACTGGGTCGTGAACATCGGTGGAGCCAGGCGTGAGTTCGACACTGAAATCATCGAACAACGCCTTGATGAGCGGATCGCCTGGCGCAGCATCGACGGCCAGACGCATGCCGGCGCCGTCACGTTCACGCCGCTTGAGACCGGCGTGACGCGCATCTGGGTCCGTCTTGAATGGGCCCCGGAGTCCTTCATTGAAAAGACCGGGGCCGTTCTAGGATTCGACAACATGCAGGTCAGGGCGGACCTGCGCCGCTTCAAGGAGTTTATTGAGGCCAGAGGTACCGGAACCGGCTCCTTGCAGGGAGAGGTGCATTAGGCGTTTCCGGTATGGCGTGGATGCATTCCGTTTGCCTGCGCCCCTCCAGGTATGAAAAAGCCCCGCCGATTGAGGGTTGGGCGGGTTCAGTTCCAAGGGTGTGATTACGAGGGTCAACTTTGGACATCGAGGACGAATTCGTGCCGTGACCGGCTTGGGCCCAGTTTGGACTCATAGGGAAGGAACAGCGGCACTAATGCAACCGTGTAGCAGAGTGCGGCGGGATCCAGCGGCGGGACCACTCCGATGAAGCTGCCACTCTTTAACGGCAGTCTGACTGCACGCCGGAAGGAAGACGCCGCAATCATCGTCGCCGACCGAAATCATGAGCCACGGGCGAAGCTGCCTCAGAAAGCACTCTTTCCACTGGCAGAACCGGACGCGGGACAGGCCCGGCTTTCTTATTCGCAAGCAGTTGGACGGGGATTTGGGGGTTAGTCGGTAACCCGTTTCTTACGTGTTCGCCGCTGGGTGGAATATGAACATGCTCAGTAGGGTTCCACGGCACGACCGGCTTCCTGGATGAACCATCCGGGGTGCTCGGAAAGGGCTAACGCTTCGGCTTCCGCCTTGTTAGCGGCCAGCCCGGTCCACACCGCGGTGCGGTCGAAGCCATTTGAAACGACTACACGCCACCGATACCTTCTAGCCACCATTAAGGATGCACATATGCCCAACCTGACGGCAATCGATTTTGGGTTTCCTCGCGGTATGAGTGCCCTAAAGGGTGACTGAGAGGCAACAGCAGCCCAGGCACAAAAGGGGGCACACCCCTCGCTTGTCGCGGCGTACGCTGAGCTCAACGGCGGGCCGATCTTCGCGGGTGAATGACTCTTTCCCAAGGAAACATCCAGTTCCCTCGGAAGGTTGTAAAGGCTGATGAACGAAGCCGGCAGGGCCGTTGGCACATAGAGAGGTGCCACACCCCGGGTCACCGGCATGCGGCACCTCTCGTGCCCGTCACCAGAAGTGGGCGACGTCCACAACTAGCCGGGAACCGGATCCCGGTCCGTCCAGGGTGAAGACCCGGAAGGGCAGCCGGGCACGGACGCCCAGGCCGATGCTGGTGGAACCCTCGAAGCTTCCGGCGTAAACGACTTGCCGGAACGTCTGGTAGCCGGCAACGTTGGACAGCTCAGCCTTCGCGGCAGGGTTGTAGGTGACGTTGCCGTTGCTGTCATACGAGGGTGCGTTCACGACGACCTGCAGGCGCGCATTGCCATACACCGGAATCGTGTAGCCGGTGCCGTCCTGGACAATATCGGGGACGTAGCGCACTGTGTAGCCTGTTGCGGGGCCGTTGAGGTCCACCACCATCCGGTCGAAGCAGGGTTGCTGCCCTGTCCGGACGTTGATGACGGATGCTGAGCTCATCTCGGGCGCTGCTTTGTCCTGAGATCCCCATGCGAGCCCGCAATAGGAGGTGGCTGCCGAAGCGGGCCCCGGCGCGACGATACCCAGCCCGACGGCCGCGAGGAGCGCCGTGAGCCAGAGGAGGAGTTTTTTCATTGGTGCCATCCAAGGGGGAGTGGTGCGGTTGGACAGCTCAAGATTAGGCAGTGCCAGGCCCCCAAGACGAGGGTTGTTGCGGGTTCGGAGCGGAACCGTGAAGAACGCTGCATCCGGGTCACGTGGCAGTAAATTCCGAGGCTCTTTGCCGGCCTTTTTGATCGTTTCGGTGTCGTTTCTGGACCCGGCCGTGATGCTTGGTAACAAGGCCATGGCCAGGCAGCTTGATGGTGGGCGCCAGGTGGGTATCTTGTTTCATACTCGTGGTTGAGCAGTCAGCCGGTACGGCACTCGAAGACAGTCACCCACCAGGGCATCAGACGCTGACCACTTCCATCAGTCATTCGGGTGTTGGCGGCCGCAGCGCAGGACCTCCGTCACCTCAAGGACACGCAGCCTACCCGCCGCTCCGCCCCCTGGGGCTCGTTCCGCCCGCGCCTGCAGCGAGTGAGGACCGTGCCCGGAAGCGGGCTAGGATCGCCTGCTGCCCCAAAGATGTGGCAGTAGGTGATGGCGGCCCCGAGCAGCACGCTCCTGTGACTGAGTCCACACGCCCGCGCTCGCCACCTCTACGTCATCTATTCACAGCACGTCTGCCGAGGGTCAGTGGGGCGTGCGGAGTCGGACCGGCAGTACGGGGACGGATTACATCTTCGCGGATTCGCCGTACCTCATCTAAGGCAGGTGCCTTCTCAAGGCTGCAGTCGCGAAGCCTTCTGATAGCGGCTGTCGGCCTCTTCGCTTTGGTTCGGGCTTCTGGCTTCAGCCGGCGACCTTTGGCGGGATTTCGCCAAGGCAATCAACAAAGTCAGGACGGTACCCATCCAGGCAAGTCCAGTAAGGAATACCAGACCGACCGCCACTAAGGGGTGCATGGCAAGAGTTTAGGCCGGTGCGGCTGACAAAACCGGACGCAACTCCGCGCGATCAGAGCCGGGAATATGCAGGTGGGCACCATGAGCAGGCCACAAGGCCCGCGGGCACGAAAAAGCGCGCTCCGTTTGCCGGACGCGCCCTTCCCGGTTCTTCACTGGATTTGGATGAGCAACAGGGAACACATGGCCGACGCGCTTCTTCAGCAGGCGGCTGAGGCCACCATCGTTGTCATCACGCTGATTCTGGCTGCGCCGTGGAGTGTTCCTCGTCGCCGCATAGCTCTTGCCGTCGCAGGTTTCCGCAGCGTCAAGGACCGGGAAAGGAAAGGCATCGACCTGCCGTCCTGGTTCGGGCTGTGGACGGCTTTCCCGCTGGGCGTCCTCACCACTGTCGCTGACCTGCCCAACGCGTTCCCCTACTTCATCGCGATCGAACGGATGGTCGCAGCGGACGGCGACATCCCCGTCGGCCTGTTAGTGCTCACCGGCTACGCCCTCGTGTTCTGCATCCCATGCCTGATTCTGCTCGTCCTCGGCATGCACACGGCGACAAAGTCAGGACACGTCTGCGGAAGGTGCTGGATCGGTTCTCCACCGGAACCGTCAAGCGATCCATTCCGGCAGCGCCCGCCCTGTTCGTCCTCGCCGCCGCAGTCCTCATTAGTGCCCTCTGGCCATAACACTGGGGAAGTCCCAATGCGGCTTCTGGCTGGGCGTGGTTCCTCGCTCCCGTTCTCTCGGGTTAGCAGAGGAGGTGTGGACAGTGTCCACACCTCCTCTGCTATACCGGACTGGCCGTACGGCGGCGCCCGTTGTCAGGTTCGGGTCCATGAGTTCCTGGCGCCCGGTGTCAGAGAATGGACTGACCGAGCCCAACCGGACATCCTTCACCCGGGCCTCGTGCCAGCTTGGCGTGCCTCGCTGACCGGCTCCTAGCCCCTGGAACTGCTGGTGAGGCGATGGGCGCAGATCCGGCCCTAGTCCTTCAGATGCTGATGCTCCAGCAATTCGTGATTGCAGTGCAGTAACAACTCGTGCCTGTAGTGAAGGCCCAACCAAGGCGATGCAGCGTAGTCGTCGATGCCAAAGGCTTGCGCAAAGGGTGCTTCCTCAGCGCCCATCAACTGATTGGGCCTACGTGGAGGAAGTGTTGTCAGAACCACGCTAGGAAGTGCTGTTCGATGTCTGGGCATGGTCTCTCCTCGTCTTGGAAGGTTCGTTGGGTCAGAAGGCCCGGAGGATGTCTTCGACGCGTTGTTTGGCGTCGCCGAAGAGCATTTGGGAGTTGTCGCGGAAGAACAGGGGGTTTTGGACTCCGGCGTATCCGGCGGCCATGGATCGTTTGAAGACGACGACGTTTTCGGCTTCCCAGACGCGGAGGACGGGCATGCCGGCGATGGGGCTGCCCGGGTCTTCCGCCGCCGCGGGGTTGACGGTGTCGTTGGCTCCTATGACGAGGACGACTGACGTCCCGTCAAGGTCGTCGTTGATTTCATCCATTTCCATGACGATGTCGTAAGGAACTTTGGCTTCGGCGAGGAGGACATTCATATGTCCAGGCAGGCGCCCGGCGACGGGGTGGATCCCGAATTTGACGTCTACGCCGCGGTCACGGAGTTGCTGGGCGAGTTCGGCGACGGGGTATTGGGCCTGCGCCACTGCCATGCCGTAACCGGGGGTGATGACGACACTGGAGGCGCTGGTGAGCAGTTCGGCAGTTGCTTGTGCGGAAATTTCCCGGTGCTCTCCGTAGTCCGTGTCTCCGGTCTTGGGCGCTTCGATGCCGAAGCCCCCGGCGATGACGGAGATGAAGGACCGGTTCATGGCTTTGCACATGATGTAGGAGAGGTAGGCGCCGGAGGAGCCGACGAGGGCGCCGGTGATGATCAGCAGGTCGTTGTTGAGCAGGAAGCCGGCGGCGGCTGCTGCCCAGCCGGAGTAGCTGTTGAGCATGGAGACGACGACGGGCATGTCGCCGCCGCCGATGGAGGCTACGAGGTGCCAGCCCAGGCCCAGGGCGAGGATGGTGACGACGATAAGGAGCCACAACTGGGTGTCGTTGACGTACCAGACGGTCAGGACGACGAAGGCGGCGAGGGCACCGAGGTTGATCGCGTTCTTGCCCGGCAGCATCAGCGGTGAGGACTTCATTCGGGCCGAGAGTTTCAGGTAGGCGACGATGGAGCCGGTGAAGGTGACGGCGCCGATGAAGACCCCGATGAACACTTCTGCGTGGTGGATCGCTTTGAGTGCGTCGGGCAGTTCGGGGCTCTCGAGGTGCCCGTTCCAGCCGACCAGCACCGCGGCAAGGCCGACGAAGCTGTGCAGCAGCGCGATGAGTTCAGGCATTCCGGTCATCTGGACCACGCGGGCGCGCCACAAGCCGATCGCGGCCCCGACCAGCACCGCGGCCACGAGCAGGATGAGACCGGTGAGTACGTGAGATGAGCCCCAGGCGTTTTGGAGGGTCAACCAGATGGTCGCTGCCAGGGCCACCACCATTCCGGAGATCCCGTAGATAACCCCTGCGCGGGCCTTCTCGTGCCTGCTCAGCCCTGCGAGGCTGAGGATGAACAGCAGGGCTGCGACAATGTATGCCGCCCCGGCTACGGACTCTGCGGTCAAGGGACCGGAAACGGTATCAGTCACTGTACTGCTCCTCGTAAGAATTCCTGTTGCTTCGCGTACGGCGCTCATCCCTGTGCCTTATTTCCCTTGGAGAACATCGCGAGCATGCGCCGGGTGACGGCGAATCCGCCGAAAATGTTGATGCTGGCAAGCAGAACAGCAACCGCCGAGAGGGCCTGGACGATGATGTTGTTTGAGGTGATCTGCAAAAGTGCTCCGACGACGATGATTCCGGAGATCGCGTTGGTAACGGACATCAGGGGAGTGTGCAGCGCGTGGTGCACTTTCCCGATGACATAGAAGCCCACGACGATTGAGAGCATCAGCACTGTGAAGTGCTGAGGCAGCGGATCCGGCGCCACTGCATTGATCCCGAAAAGCACGGCGATACCCGCAGCAATCAGACCGGCTTTACCGGCAGCGCTCAGCCCGGTCTTCTTGTCAGCTTTGCCGGCAGGTTGTTCACTGGCTGGCGTGACCGCCGCCTGGGCCTGGGGTGCCGCTGAGACCTGGACGGGGGGCGGTGGCCAGGTTTTTTCTCCCTCGCGTACGACCGTCACGGAGCGCTGAACCACGTCATCGAAGTCAAGGGTCAGCTGGCCGTCCTTGTTCTTGGTGAGGAGCTTCAGGAGGTTCAGCAGGTTGGTCCCGTACAGCTGTGAAGCCTGGGCCGGAAGCCGTGCCGGCAGATCGGTGTAGCCAAGAATGATGACACCGTTTTCCGTCACCACCCGTTCGCCTGCCACGGAGCCTTCAACGTTGCCGCCCTGCCCGGCAGCCATATCCACGATCACGCTGCCCGGTTTCATCCCGGCTACGTCATCGGCCGTGAGGAGTTTCGGTGCGGGCCGGCCCGGAATCAGGGCCGTGGTGATGATGATGTCCACGTCACGGGCCTGCTCGGTGTAGATTTCGGCTGCGCGCCTGTTGTACGCCTCCGACGTCGCCTTGGCGTACCCGTCAGAGGACTTCATCTCTTCCTCTACCTCAACCTTGAGGTAAGTACCACCAATTGACTTCACCTGATCCGCCACCTCGGGCCGCGGATCCGTCGCGCGAACGATCGCGCCCAGGCTGCTCGCCGCACCGATCGCCGCCAGGCCGGCGACACCCGCGCCGGCAACGAGAACTTTCGCCGGCGGGACCTTGCCCGCCGCGGTGACCTGCCCAGTAAAGAACCTGCCGAACTCATGGGCGGCCTCGACCACGGCACGATACCCGGCGATGTTCGCCATCGAACTCAGGACATCCATCGACTGCGCCCGCGAAATCCGCGGCACGGCATCCAAGGCAAGGGCGGTGATGGGCCGGGCTGCCAAAGCCTCAACAAGCTCCGGCCGCAAAGCAGGGCTCAGCATCCCGATCAGGGTGGCGCCGTCACGCAGCCGCCCTATCTCTTCGTCAGTTGGCGGATTGACCCGCAGCACTACGTCGCTGCCCCACGCATCGTCGGCGCCGACGATTAGAGCGCCCGCCGCAGCGTATGCCTCGTCCCGGAAGGACGCGGACTCACCGGCTCCCTTTTCGACTACAACGTCGTAGCCCAATTCCAACAACTGCTTCACGGTGACAGGCGTTGCCGCCACCCTCGTCTCGCGACCTAACTCGGCCACGATGCCTATACGCGTCACTATTCTCTCTCTCTAGGATGTGGTGCCTGGGGAATTCCGCTGCCGGGGGACAGCATCTGCTGTGCCCGCTGGATGCGCGACAAATTCGGTGCTCCTGCGGTTGGGCAAACAGGACCTACTGCATTGGTCCGCTTAGGCCCGGTCAAGGAGTCCTGCTGGAGAAGGTTGCTGAATGTTGTCCTTCAGGCAGTCGGACAGGGCGGACATGCTCCTTCGCCCTGCTTATATTTGCAGGACCTGCAGATTTGGCGGAACCCGTCCCCAGCTCCTCAGCGAGGGCCTCATGCAGTTGCGGAATTCCAAGGCTGGGGCAGTAGCCCGGGTAACCATCGGCGGTCGCCCTGTTCGTAGCGTCCACAATGTGCGGGGCTGTCGGAATGCTGAGGTCGCCACCATGGAAGGGAAACACGCAGTATCCCCGGCTCTTCCGGGTGGCTGCGGCGTCCGCGACGCTGAAGGCAGTCTCGGTGCCCAGCCCCCGGAGACGGTGCGCGAGTTGCTGCATTTGTTCTACTCCTCATCGAGTTAAGAATCGATCCTTCAGCGGACCCCGATCTAGTATAGAACTTATATATCAAAGATTGAAATAAGATATATCTGAACTTTTTGCTGGCACCACGACGCTGATTCATGACAGCGCTGATCGCGGACCCCAGAACATGTCCCGGGGTGGCGGCGAGGCAGCTTGGGGTGGACAGGACAGCTGCGGGCCGCTTGCAAGACAACGGGATTGGTTGTGCTTCTTCCCGCTCGTGGGCGGAACGTGCGTTCGCTTGGGAGCCGGCCGGATACGGTCAGACCAGCCAGCGCCACCAGCGTGGCTGCTCCAGTTCCGGCGTCGGCTCCGGCTCCGGCTCCGGCGCCTCGCCCAGGGCCAGCGCGGCCTCGATGATGTCGTTTGCGGTGAGCGTCATGACGGCCTCACGATCGAGCGCGTCGAGACTTCGTTCCTTGTCGAGCGAGAGCCGCAGCGCCTGGCGGTTGAGGGATTGCTCGAAAAGCGTGCGGGCGAACCGTGCGTTGCCGGAGTCCTCGCTCGCGTGGAGCCCGGTGAAGATGCGGCGCAGCATCTCGTCCGCACCCGGCTCCAACACGTACTCGTGCTGGGCCAGCATACGGTGGAAGATCGTCTGGAGCGAGTCGACGGAGTAGTCGGGGAACGTGATCTCCCGGGCGAACCGGGAGCGCAGTCCGGGGTTCGAGAGCAGGAAGGACTCCATCAGCCGCGGGTATCCGGCCACGATCACCACCAGGCGGTGGCGGTAGTCCTCCATCCGCTTGAGCAGGACTTCGATCGCCTCTGGACCAAAGTCCATCCGGCCATCCTCCGGGGCCAGCGCGTAGGCCTCGTCGATGAACAGGACGCCGTCCAGCGCACGCCGGATCACCCGGTCTGTCTTGATGGCGGTCGCGCCTACGTACTGCCCCACCAGGCCTGAACGGTCCACCTCGACCAGGTGGCCCTTCTGCAGCAGTCCAACCGCGCGGTACATCTCAGCCAGGAGCCGCGCCACGGTGGTCTTGCCCGTTCCCGGGTTTCCGAGGAACACCAGGTGTTGTGATGTGGCCACCTCCGGCAGGCCGTGCGCCTTACGGCGGGCCTGGACCTGGAGCAGTGCGACGAGGGCCCGTACCTGTTCCTTCACGGTCTCCAGGCCGACCAGCGCGTCGAGTTCGGCCTGCACCTCGGACAGCGGCCGGGCCGGACCGGGCCTTGCACCGATGAGATCGCCGACGAGGTCGTCGACGCGCTCCGCACCGGGCAGCTTGAGCTGATCGGCCAGGTGGCCGATGGTTTCGCGCAGGTCGTCGAGCGGATGGCGGCTGGGAGCCATGCATCTACTGTAGTACTCGTTTCGGGACCGGGGTTGGGTTGGCCTCGTTATCACCGCGGCTTATCGGCGCGCGCCGCCTAACGGATCGCCGCCGGAAACTTCGACGACGACGGCGATGCGGTGGCTGGCAGTTTGCGCGGACACCGAGGGCCGCAGGACATTCGCCCTGCGGCCCGGTATCCGTTGATCGGTACTAAGCCTTCACGTAACCGTTGGGGTTCAGCACGAACTTTGTTGCCGCTCCGGCGTCGAATTCGGCGTAGCCGCGCGGGGCGTCTTCAAGCGGAATGGCCTGGGCATTGACTGCCTTTGCGATCTGGACCTTGTCGTGGAGGATGGCCATCATGAGCTGACGGTTGTACTTCATGACAGGGCACTGGCCTGTGGTGAAGGACAAAGACTTAGCCCAGCCGGTGCCCAGGGAGAGCGAGAGCGAGCCGTGCTTTGCAGCCTCATCAACTGCACCCGGATCCCCGGTGACGTAGAGGCCCGGAATACCCAGGGAACCGCCGGCCGCGGTGATGTCCATGAGGGAGTTCAGAACGGTGGCGGGCGCCTCGTGGGTGGCGTCCTTGCCGTGGCCGCGGGCTTCGAAGCCGACGGCGTCCACGCCGCAGTCCACTTCCGGGACGCCGAGGATCTGTTCAATCTGGTCCTTCGGGTCGCCCTTGGAAACATTGACGGTTTCACAGCCAAACGAGCGCGCCTGCGCCAGGCGGTCTTCGTTCATGTCGCCCACAATGACGACGGCGGCACCCAGCAGTTGGGCGCCGACGGCGGCGGCGATGCCAACAGGACCTGCACCGGCGACATAGACGGTGGAGCCGACGCCGACACCGGCCGTGACTGCGCCGTGGAATCCGGTGGGGAAGATGTCGGAGAGCATGGTCAGGTCCATGATCTTCTCCAGCGCCTGGTCGCGGTCCGGGAAGCGCAGCAGGTTCCAGTCGGCGTAGGGGACCAGGACATACTCTGCCTGGCCGCCGACCCAGCCGCCCATGTCCACATAGCCGTAGGCGCTGCCCGGCCGGTCAGGGTTGACGTTGAGGCAGATTCCGGTCTTTTGCTCCTTGCAGTTGCGGCAGCGGCCGCAGGAGATGTTGAAGGGTACGGAGACGATGTCGCCGACCTTGATGAACTCGACGTCGGGCCCAACCTCCACCACTTCACCGGTGATTTCGTGGCCGAGGACAAGGTTCTGCGGAGCTGTGGTGCGGCCCCGGACCATGTGCTGGTCCGAACCGCAGATGTTGGTGGTCACGGTACGGAGAATCGCGCCATGCGGCACCTTGCGGCCGACGTTGGCCGGATTGACGCCGGGGCCGTCCTTGAGCTCAAACGTCGGGTACTCAGTGTCGATGATTTCGACGACACCGGGTTCCTTGTAGGCGACTGCTCTGTTTCCTGACATGGTCACTTCCTAATCGTTGGTGTTACTGAAATGGAGAACTTGAGAGGGATCTAGGCCTTTTCCAGCCGGATGATCACGGACTTGGAGGTAGGCGTTCCGCTGGTATCCGCCACGGAGTCCAGCGGTACCAGGACGTTGGTCTCGGGATAGTAGGCGGCGGCGCAACCCTTCGGCGTCGAATACGACACGATCCGGAAGTTTTCGGCCCGCCGCTCCGTCCCTTGGAACTCGGAGATCAGGTGGACCATCTCCCCGTCGGCAAAACCGAGATCACTGACATCCTGGGCGTTGATGAGCACCACGCGCCGGCCACCATGGATGCCGCGGTAACGGTCGTCCTTGCCGTAGATGGTGGTGTTGTACTGGTCATGTGAGCGCAGGGTTTGCAGGACCAGCCGGCCGGAAGGGACTTTGATGAACTCCAGCTCGTTGCCCGTGAAGTGGGCTTTCCCGGACGCGGTGTCGAACTTCCTGGCGTCGCGCGGCGGGTGTGGCAGCACAAAGCCGCCCGGATGCTGGATCCGCTCTTCAAAGTCTTCAAAGCCGTCAACGACCGCTTCGATGTGCTTCCGGATCAGCGAGTAGTCATCCCGCATGGCGAGCCAGCTGGCCTGGGGCGTGTTGGGCAGACGGCCGTGCCCCTCGGCAAACACCCTGTGCGCGAGGTTGCACACGATGGCTACCTCAGAGTGGAGGTGTTCGCTGGCGGGCTTGAGCCGTCCCCGTGACGCATGGACGGCGCTCATGGAATCTTCCACCGTGACCCGCTGGTCGCCGGTCTGCTGGGTATCCTTCTCTGTGCGTCCGAGCGTTGGCAGGATCAACGCCCTGCGGCCTGTGGACAGGTGCGAGTGGTTCAGTTTCGTGGAGATCTGAACGGTCAAACGGGTATTGGCCAGGGCCTGCTCGGTGACCTCGGAGTCCGGGGCGGCGCGCACGAAGTTGCCACCCATCCCCAGGAAGAAGCGGACCTTGCCGTCCCGCATGGCGCGGATGGCGGCCACCGTGTCAAAGCCGTGCTCCCTGGGAGACCGGAACCTGAATTCCTGGTCAAGCCGGTCATGGAACGTCTCCGGCATTTTTTCGAAGATGCCCATGGTGCGGTCGCCCTGGACGTTCGAGTGACCGCGCACCGGGCAAACCCCTGCGCCGGGCTTGCCGATGTTGCCCTGGAGGAGCAGGACGTTGACCACGTCACGGAGGGTAGGCACGGAATGCTTGTGCTGGGTCAGTCCCATGGCCCAGCACACGATGGTGGCATTCGATGCAAGCAGCCGTTCTCCCGTTGCGTGGATCTGCTCCAAGGTGAGACCCGTGGCCTCCACGATGTCATCCCACTCCACCTTCTCGAGGTAACGCAGGTAGTCATCAATGCCCACTGTGTGGTTGGCGATGAAGTCGTGGTCCAGGACCGTTTCCAGGCCCGGGGTGTTCCGGCCGGCAGCTTCGGCTTCAAGCAGGTATTTGCCCAGGCCCTGGAACAGGGCCTGGTCGCCGCCGGCACGGATCTGCAGGAAGTCGTCCGTCAACCGGATCCCCGACACCATGCCTGATACATGCTGCGGATTTTCAAAGTGCAGGAGTCCGGCTTCGGGTAGGGGATTGACGGACACAATGATCGCGCCGTTCTTTTTCGCCTTCTCCAGTGCACTCAGCATGCGTGGGTGGTTGGTACCGGGATTCTGGCCCGCCACGAAGATCAGCGACGCCGTTTCCAGGTCCGTCAGGCTGACAGAACCCTTGCCGATTCCAATGGTCTCCACCAGCGCCGATCCCGAGGATTCGTGGCACATGTTGGAGCAGTCAGGAAGGTTGTTGGTGCCGATTCCCCGCACCAACAGCTGGTATACGAATGCTGCTTCATTGGAGGTCCGGCCGGAGGTGTAGAAGACCGCCTGGTCGGGGTGCTCCATGCCCCGCAGCTCCTCCGCCATGAGGTCGTAAGCCTCGTCCCATTCAATGGGCCTGTAGTGGGTTGCGCCTTCATCCAGGAACATCGGGTGGGTAAGCCGGCCTTGCTGGCCCAGCCAGTAGTCGTCGCGTGTCTTGAGATCAGCAACTGAATGTTGGGCAAAGAATTCCGGGGTGACGCGGCGACGGGTGGCTTCCTCGGCCACTGCCTTGGCGCCGTTTTCGCAGAACTCGGCGGCGTTGCGCTTTTCGTGTTCAGGCCAGGCGCAGCCCATGCAGTCGAACCCGTCCAGCTGGTTCACAGCCAGGAGCGTGTGGACACTGCGCAGTGGACCCATCTGTTCCAGCGAAATTTTCAACGCGTTGGCAACGGCCGGGATGCCTACGGCCTTGGTCTTGGGCTTGGTGACGGTCAGCTTTGACTCGTCGATGTTTTCGCGGGGGGCTTTGGATGCCACGGGTGTTATCCCTTTCAGATCCTGGAAGTGAAGCAGCCGGCAAATGCTTATGCGGCTTGCGGAAGAGGCGGAGTTAGCGGCCCGGACCCGGTCGTTGCGAGGGAAAGGATCCGGGCCGCTTGCCTTGTTGGCCGCAGGGCGCGGCTTAGCCCCGGAGCCTGGTCATGGTGGGGTCGTAGAGGGGGTCTTGGGTGATGGTGGCGGGGATGCGGCGGCCGAAGTATTCGATTTCGACGGAGTCTCCGATGGAGACTTCGTTGGGGAGGTAGGCGTAGGCGATGGGTTTTTGGACGGTGTAGCCGTAGGCGGCGCTGGTGACGTAGCCGAGGGGCTGGTCTTTGTAGAACACGGGTTCCTTGCCGAGGACGATGGAGCGGCCGTCGTTGATGGTGAGGCAGCGCAGGCGCCGTGCGGAGTTTTCCTCGGTGCGGCTTTCGAGGGCGGCTTTGCCGACGAAGTTGTCTTTGGCCATTTTGACGGCGAACCCGAGGCCGGCTTCGTAGGGGTCGTGTTCGGTGGTCATGTCGGTTCCCCAGGAGCGGTAGCCCTTTTCCAGGCGGAGGGAGCTGAACGCGGCGCGGCCGGCGGCAATGATCCCGTGGGGCTGTCCTGCTTTGAAGAGCGCGT
>NZ_JBNHFJ010000013.1:0-94949 GCF_059090105.1 Arthrobacter sp. K410C | reverse complement strand
AATGGGACGGAGCGCTTTCCTGAGAAGTACCGGATCACTGGACGCTAAAGTGGACTCCTCGCACATTCACGAGTCCAACTTTTGGGGACCAGTTCAATCGTGGGAGCCGGCCCTTCCGGCATGTTTCGCCCGGCGCTGCTGCTAGGCAAGCAGCGACGGCTTCAGCTGCTGCAGGCGGCCCAGGAGTCCGTTGATGAACTGGGGCGACTCGTCGGTGGACAGCGTCTTGGCAAGCGCCACGGCTTCGCTGACCGCCACGCCATCCGGCACGTCGTCGTTGTAGAGCAGCTCCCAGGTGCCGATCCGCAGGATGGCCCGGTCCACGGACGGCATCCGTTCCAGGCTCCAGCCCTGGGAATAGGTCTCCAGGAACTCATCGATCGCGGCCTGCTGGGACACCACGCCCTCGACGATTTCCACGGTGTACGGATTGACGATCTGGTCCGTCTTTTCCCGGCGCGCCCGCAGGACGTCGAAGGGTGAGACAGAGCGCTGCTCGGCCTCGAAAAGAACATCCAGTGCCCTGCTGCGGGCTTTACCGCGTGCGCTCACTACTCAGTGACCCGGCCGAGGTAGCTGCCGTCGCGGGTGTCCACCTTGACCTTGGTGTTGTTCTCGATGAAGAGCGGGACCTGGATCTCGTAGCCGGTTTCCAGCGTGGCGGGCTTGGTGCCTGCCGAGGAGCGGTCGCCCTGCAGGCCCGGCTCGGTGTAGGTGATTTCCAGCACGACGCTCGGCGGCAGTTCGATGTACAGCGGGGTGCCGTCGTGGATGGCGATGTTGACCATCTGGTTTTCGAGCATGAAGTTGGTGGCGTCGCCCACGGTGGCACCGGAGACCGTGATCTGGTCGTAGTCGGAGGTGTCCATGAACACGAAGTCAGCACCGTCCTGGTAGAGGTACTGGTAATCGCGGCGGTCCACGGTGGCGGTCTCGATCTTGAGGCCGGCGTTGAACGTCTTGTCCACAACCTTGCCGGACATCACGTTCCGCATCTTGGTCCGCACGAAGGCGCCACCCTTGCCCGGCTTGACGTGCTGGAATTCGATGACGTTCCAGAGCTGGCCCTCGAGCTTAAGGACCGTTCCGTTCTTGATGTCGTTAGTGGTTGCCACTGGTTTCCTCTGGTTTCTCTGTCTGGCTGGATGGTCAGACGTTCTATGCCGGCCGGGCAAGCCAGGTGGCCCGCCGGCGCGTGTTTGTCAAAAATCGCGCGGTTCGGAAAAATCCAAGAACCATTCTACCGGTAATCCGCTGGCCGGTTTCCCGGAGCAGGGCGGGGGCAGTTCAGCAGGCCAGTTCCAGGACGTCCCGTGCCCGCTGGAGGGCCACCGTGGACGAGTAGATCAGGGCCGCGTCAGCCGACTCCGCCACCCGCAGGTCGAGTGCACGGGCAAAGGATTCCACCGCCGCGGACGTCTGGCCGGCGCTGTACTGGGTCTTGCCCAGGAACTGCAGCACGAGGGCTTCGCGCGGTGTTCCCTGCACCTCGCTGAGGAGCTGGCGGAAGAGTTCCACCGCACGGTCCGGGCGGTTGGAGACCCGGAGCACTTCAGCTTCGAACGCGCGCAGCCGGAAGGACTCCGGATCCCGGAACCGTGCTTCGGCCAGGAGTTCGGCAGCCTCGGCGGCGTGGCCTTCCACCAGCAGGACGAAGATATGGTCCGCGGGGTCGGTGGACGCGGCCAGTGCTTCGCGGCAGGCATCCTCGTTCACGATGGCAGGCAGCAGTGTTTCCGGATCGATCCTGATCCCCGGAAAGCCGGTCTCCGGCCAGTCGGATGTTCCCGTCATGTCGCCCGCCATCAGGAAGCAATCTCCTGGTAGGCGGCGAACAGGAGGGAGGTATCCGGCACGTCCAGGATCCCCGGCTTCGCCACGCCGTCGAGCACGACGAACCGCAGCAGGTCACCGCGCGATTTCTTGTCCCGGCGCATGCCGTCCAGCAGGCCCTGCCAACGGTCGCGGCGGTAGGTAACGGGCAGGCCCAGCCCTTCCAGGATGGTGCGGTGCCGGTCGGCGTCGGCGTCACTGAGGCGTCCCACGCTGCGGGCCAGTTCGGCGGCGAACATCATGCCCACGGACACGGCCGCGCCGTGCCGCCAGGAGTAGCGTTCCACCAGTTCGATGGCGTGGCCCAGGGTATGCCCGTAGTTGAGGATTTCACGCAGCCCGGACTCCTTCAGGTCCTCCGACACCACTTTTGCCTTGACGGTAATGGCCCGTTCGATCAGTTCCCGGATGGCCTCGGAGTGCGGGTCGGTAACAGCCGCGGTGTCCTTTTCCACCAGATCCAGGATTGCGGGGTCGGCGATGAAACCGCATTTGATGACCTCAGCCATGCCCGAAATGATTTCGTTCCTGGGCAGGGTGTCCAGCGTGTCCAGGTCGGCCAGGACCGCTGCCGGCGGGTGGAAGGCGCCCACCAGGTTCTTGCCTTCCGCGGTGTTGATGCCGGTCTTTCCACCCACGGCGGCGTCCACCATACCCAGCAGGCTGGTGGGCATGTGGATGACCTTCACACCGCGCAGCCAGGTGGCAGCCACAAAGCCGGCCAAGTCCGTCACCGCACCGCCCCCGACGGCGACAATGGCGTCGGAGCGCGTGAAATCGTTCTGCCCAAGGACCTGCCAGCAGAAAGCGGCAACCTGGATGTGCTTGCCCTCTTCCGCGTCCGGGATCTCGGCCGTCAGGGCGGTGAAACCGGCGGCGGCCAGTTCGTCACGCACCGTGTCGCCGGTGAGCCGCAGGGCACGCGGATGGATGACCAGCACGCGGCGGACCCGCTCACCCAGCCGCCCGGGAAGTTCACCGAGCAGGCCCCGCCCCACGACGACGTCGTAATTGTTGGCGGCGGACTCACCGGTGACTTTGATCACTGTTGATGAAGCGTTCACTGTTCAACTTCCTGTTTGGCAGCTGCGTAGTTCCGCAGTGCTGCTTCGAGCCGTTCGCCAAGCTCGGCAACAGTGCCGTGACGAACGTCCAGGGTGATATCTGCAAGCCGTTCGTAAACAGGCTTGCGGGTGGCGAACAGGGCCGTCCAGCGGCCCAGGGCGTCCCCGGCCAGCAGCGGACGCCCGGAGTTTCGGGCAATGCGGCTGGCGACAGTTTCGGCGTCGCACTCGAGGTACACCACGGTGCAGCGGCCGATCAGCTGCTGGGTTCCGGAATCCAGGACTGCACCGCCGCCGAGCGAAATCACCGTTGCGGTCCCTTCCGCCGCTTCTACGGCGGAGGCGACAGTCCGGGCTTCGATTTCCCTGAAGGCATGCTCGCCGCGGCCGGCGAAGATCTCGGCGATGGAGCCGTGCCCGGCAACGATGACGGCGTCGGTGTCGACGAACGGGACATGGAGCTGCTGCGCCAGTTGCTGCCCGATCGCGGATTTGCCCACGGCCATGGGACCGATCAGGACAATCGGCCGGTCGCCGACAGGACCTGTATTGCTACGCTGCGGCACTACTGGCCGATCGAGTCCAGGGACGCCGGAATGCTGTCCAGGTAACCCTTGATGTTGCGGGCGGTCTCAGCAACAGAGTCGCCGCCGAACTTCTCCGTGACGGCTTCAGCGAGGACCAGGGCCACCATGGCCTCGGCCACCACGCCGGCTGCGGGGACGGCACAGACGTCGGAGCGCTGGTGGTGCGCCTTCGCGGGCTCGCCGGTGCTGACGTCGATGGTCTTCAGGGCACGGGGTACGGTTGCAATCGGCTTCATGGCAGCGCGGACGCGCAGGACGTCGCCGATGCTCATGCCGCCCTCAATACCCCCGGCGCGGTTGCTCGCACGGACGATGCGGCCGGCATCGTCGCGGACGATCTCGTCGTGGGCGGCAGAACCGCGGCGCGCAGCGGTGCGGAATCCGTCACCGACCTCCACTCCCTTGATGGCCTGGATGCCCATCAGGGCGGCGGCGAGCCGGGAGTCGAGGCGGCGGTCCCAGTGCACGTAGCTGCCCAGTCCCGGGGGAAGGCCGTAGGCAAGCACCTCCACTACGCCGCCAAGGGTTTCGCCTTCCTTGTGGGCGGCGTCCACCTCGGCCACCATGGCGTCCGACGTTTCGCGGTCGAAGCAGCGCAGCGGATCGGCGTCAAGGGCAATGACGTCGGCGGGGACAGGCAGCGGCCGGCCTTCCGGAACGGTCACGCTGGCGATGGACACGGTGTGGCTGACCAGTTCGATCCCGAGGTGCTTGAGGAACCTTGCGGCCACGGTGCCCATGGCAACACGCGTGGCGGTTTCGCGGGCACTTGCGCGCTCCAGCACGGGACGCGCCTCGTCGAAGCCGTACTTCTGCATGCCGGTGAAGTCGGCGTGCCCCGGGCGGGGGCGGGTGAGGGGGGCGTTGCGGGCCTGGTCGGCGAGCAGTTCGGGGTCCACGGGGTCCGCGGACATGATCTGCTCCCACTTGGGCCATTCGGTGTTCCCCACCTGGATGGCAACGGGACCGCCCTGGGTGATGCCGTGGCGGACGCCGCCGAGGATGGTCACAACGTCCTGCTCGAACTTCATGCGCGCGCCGCGGCCGTAGCCCAGGCGGCGGCGTGCCAAGGAGTCTGCGATGTGCCCGCTGGTGATTTCCACACCGGCGGGGACGCCTTCAATAATTCCCATCAGAGCCGGACCATGGGATTCACCGGCAGTCAACCAACGCAACATATCTTCCATCCTGCCACGGGGGGCGGTTACAAAGCCCGTCGGGGAAGGCCGACTGAGGCGCACATCACATCTATGACGGCCGCATTGACGTCATCGCCGCGGCGGGTGAAAAGGCGTACCTGTTCCACCGCCTGGTACAGCAGCATCTCCAGGCCGGGCACCACAGCGCCGCCGCCCGCCTGCCACACGGAGGCCACCAGGCTGGGCCAGGGGTCGTAGGCAACATCCAGCAGCACGCCGGGGGTGGTTGTTTTCAGCTCCGCTATTTCGGCTGCCAGCCCGTCCGCGGCCCGCGGCGGCAGGGTGGAGATGACGACGTCGGCGGCGGCCGTGGGGTGCGCCGCGTCCGCCAGGCGGCGGATGTCCAGGTCCACGCCCAGGCTTGCGGCGGCGGAGCGGACCTCCCCGGTCCTGGAGGTGTCACGGACGAAGAGCTGGACGTGGTCCGTCCCGAGTTCCTTCAGCGCCGCGATGGCAGAGGCCGCTGTTCCCCCGCCGCCGAGGACGACGGCGGCGGGAGCTGTCCCCGTCCCGGCGTGCCGCAGGGCGTTGACGATCCCGGCAACATCGGTGTTGAATCCCACCATCTTCCGGCCGGCGTCGTGCTCCTCAAAGGACACCGTGTTGACCACGCCGAGCGTCCGGGCCACGCCGCGGACCTCGTCCACCTCGTTGAGCATGGCTGTCTTGAGCGGCATGGTGACCGACAGCCCGCGCCAGCCCGGCTGGTCGCGGATCTGCCGCATCAGCGATGGCAGCAGCTCTTCCGTGACGTCGATGGCCGTGTAGCTGATCCCGATCCCCAGCCGGGTGTAGGCCGCGTGGTGCAGCGCCGGTGATTTCGAGTGGTTGATCGGGTGGCCGAGGACGGCAGCCCGCAGGCTCATGCGCAGCGGCCCACGTTGGCCATGCACCACGCGTTGTACTGCTCAACGAAGACGTTGTGCTCCGCCAGCGTGCGGGAGAACTTGGTCTCCTTGGTGTCCAGGTTGATGGTCACCCAGTACAGGTAGTCATTGGTCTTAGGCTTCGCTGCGGCGTCGATGGCAGTCTTGCCCGGCGAACCGATAGGGCCTGGGGGCAGTCCCGGGTTGGCGTAGGTGTTGTAGGGGTTGGACTTGTCCTGGCGCTGTTCGTCGGTGAAGTTGTAGCTCTTGGTGCCCAGGCCGTAGGTAACGGCGGAGTCCACCTGGAGGTAGCCGTTGGTCTGGTCGTTGGGCTTCAGCCGGTTGTAGATGGCACCGGCCACGTCGCCGTACTCGGCCTGGCCGCCCTCGGCCTGGACGATGCTGGCCACAATCACGGCTTCGTACTGTTTCGCCGGATCGGTGATTCCCTGGGACTTCAGTTCATCGACGGTGATGTTGACGAGCGCCTGGAGGATGTCCTTCGCCGGGGTGCCAAGGGGGAAACGGTGCTCTCCCGGCGCCAGGTAGCCTTCCAGGTTCTTGGCATTGGCGGGGAGGCCGAACTGCGCGGGCTGGTTGCTGAGTGCCTGCAGATCCTGGATAGAGATCCCCGACCCCTCGGAGATCGCCTCCAGGGATTCGTTGACGCGCAGCCCCGCGCTCAGGGCGAAGTAAATGACCTTGGCCTTGTCCTGGCCGAGGAGGACGTCCACGGCGTCGCTGTTCTTCATTTCGGACCTGAAGGTGTAGTCACCGGGCGACAGGGTTCCCCCCGAGGACGCGAACGCCTGCAGGAAGGTGTCTGCGTTGGCCACCACTCCCTTGTTTTCAAGGTCCGCCGCGACGGAGCGGGTGCCTTCGCCGTTCTCCACGGTTACCTGGACTTCTCCCGTTCCCGGGCCAGGGAAGTCGCTGGGCTTGCCGCTGCCGAGGAGCGGTTTGAGGAACTGTGCACCGACAGCCACGGCCGTAACGAAAACGGCAAGGGTGAGGAAGAGTGCCAGCAGCCTGCGCCGGCGCCGGACCTTCTTGGAGGGCCTGGCCACTACCTGCGCCGCCGTGGAGCCGGCCAGGAGTCCATGGTGGCCGCCGTCGTCGTGGTGCGCGTCGTGGTGATGCCCGGCGTCGTGGTGGATTCCGTGGTGGGCGTCGTCGGGGTGGACCCCATGGTGGTAAGCCTCGTCGTGGTAGGCCTGCCCGTGGTCCAGGTCGTCCCGGTAGCCCTGCTCTTCCCGGTAGGTGTGCGCGGGAAGATGGACCTGGTTCAGGTGCTGGGTTGCAGGGGCATGCTGCTGGCCCACCAGCGCGGGCTCCTCATGGACGGCGTGCACCCCGTCCTCGTGCTGAACAGCGTCATTGTGCTCAGCTGGACCGGCATCCTGGATGGACGGGGGCATCATGGGAGGAGCCGGGACCGGCTCGTTAACCGGGGCAGGGTCCGCTGTTTGCACCGGAGCGGCCGGCGCAGGAACCGCGGGCGGCCCGGCGGGTGGTGGCGGAACGTCATGCCCGGTCTCATAAGCCTGCTCGGGAACAATGCCCTGGCCGCCGGTGTTGAGGCTCTTTTCCCGCGCCCGGATTTCCTTGCGCGTCAGGGGCCTCCCCGTCCCGCCGTCAAGCGGGCCGGAAGCATCGTCAATGTTGGCAGGGCTCACTGTTGCCTTCCATTATCTGAAAATCGGGCCGTGTCCCCCGGAGTGCCGGGGACGGACTCGTCCACCCCGCCGGCACTCTGGTCCACGGACAGGGATGGCGCTGTCACGCGTGAGCCGACATCCGCTCCCCTGGCTTTCTGCATGTCGATGGCGTGCTGGAGAATCCCTGCCGCCGCGACCTGATCCACTACTTTACGGTGATTCCTGCTGCTCATGCCAGCTTCGTGCAGGTTGCGGTGGGCCGTCACGCTGCTGAGCCGCTCATCCACGAGGTTGACCGGCACCTCCAGGCTGCGGGCTGCCAGCTCGGCAACCAGCAGTTCCGCGTAGTCGCCGGCCATCCGTGCGGACGAGTGTTCCTCGCCTTTCATGGTCCTGGGCAGCCCGACGATGACCTGGACGGCACCGAGCTCCTCAACCAGCCTGGCGATGAACTTGACGTCGGAGTTCTTTTTCGGGTTCCGGTCCAGCGTCTTGTAGGGCGTGGCGAGGATCGAGTCGCGGTCGCAGATGGCCACCCCGACCCGGACGGTGCCGACGTCCACCCCCAGTTTCACGCCCTGGGGGTAGCCGCCGGCAGCTGCAGGATTGGTCATGGCAGGGTTAGCGCCGTTCGACGGCGTCGACGACGGCTGCCAGGGCGGCACCCACCTTGCCGGCGTCCGTTCCGCCGCCCTGGGCGACGTCGTCCTTGCCGCCGCCGCCACCGCCAAGGATCCCGGCAGCGAGGCGCACCAGGGCACCTGCTTTCACGCCGGCGTCGCGCGCTGCTTCATTGGTGGCCACCAGGATGACGGGGCGGTCGTTGGCCACGCCCGCCACGGCCACGGTGGCCGCTGCGGAGCCCAGGCGGTTCCGCAGGTCCAGGGCCAGGCCGCGCAGGTCGTCCGCGCCGCTGACCGTGCCAGCATCGTGGGCGATCACGCTGACACCGGCGGCGTCCCGGGCGCTGCCGACCAGCTGGGCTGCGGCTGCCGCCAGCTGCTCCTTGCGCAGGCGCTCCAGTTCCTTCTCGGTCGCCTTGAGCTTGGCGAGGGTGGCGGCGATCCGGTCAGCCAGCTGCCCGGAGGGCACCTTCAGCATTTCGGTGAGTTCCGTCACCAGCGCCCGCTCTGCGGCGAGGTGCCGGAACGCGTCCATGCCCACGAAAGCCTCCACGCGGCGGTTTCCCGAACCCACGGACTGTTCGCCGAGCAGGGAGAGGCTGCCAATCAGCGAGGTGTTGGCAACGTGGGTGCCGCCGCAGAGTTCGCGGGACCAGGCGCCGTCGATCTCCACCACGCGGACTTCACTGCCGTAGTTCTCGCCGAAGAGCGCCATGGCACCCATGGCCTTGGCTTCTGCCAGCGCCATCACCTTGGTTTCCACCGCATAGTTGTTGCGGATGGCGAGGTTGGAAACTTCCTCGACTTCGGACCGGGTGGCGGGGCTCAGGCCTTCGCCCCAGGCGAAGTCGAAGCGCAGGTAGCCGGCCTTGTTGAAGGATCCGCGCTGGGTGGCTTCGGGCCCCAGGATCTGGTGCAGGGCGGCGTGCACGATGTGCGTTGCCGTGTGCGCCTGCTCTGCTGCATGGCGGCGTTCACGGTCGACGGCGGCGCGCACCAGCGCGTCAGCCGGAATCTCGCCCTCGCGGACGATCGCCTTGTGCACGCTCAGTCCCTTGACGGGGCGCTGGACATCGAGGACCTCGACGACGAAACCGTCACCGGTGATCAGGCCGGTATCGGCGGCCTGGCCGCCGGCTTCGGCGTAGAAGGGCGTCTCGCTGAGCACGAGCTCGATCTCGTCGCCGGTGGCTGCGTGGGCCACCCGCTGCCCGCCATGGATGATGCCGCGGACCCGGGACTCGCCGTCGAGCTCGGTGTAGCCGGTGAACACCGTTTCGCCTTCGCCCAGCAGTTCCTGGAACGCGGAGATGTCCGCGTGCCCGCCCTTCTTGGCCTTGGCGTCCGCCTGGGCGCGCTTGCGCTGTTCCTGCATGAGGCTGCGGAATTCGGCCTCGTCAACCTTCAGCCCGGCTTCCTCGGCCATTTCCAGCGTCAGGTCGATCGGGAAGCCATAGGTGTCGTGCAGGGTGAAGGCGTCCTCGCCGGACAGCGGCTTGCCGGCGGCCTTGGAAGCCACCACGGCTTCCTCAAGCCGAGCGGTGCCGGAGGCGATGGTGCGCAGGAAGGCCTTCTCTTCGGCGTAAGCGATCCGGCTGATCCGGTCGAAGTCGGTCTCCACCACCGGGTAGACGCCCTTCATCGCGTCGCGGGACGCGGGCAGGAGGTCAGGCAGGCAGGCCTGCTCAACGCCGAGGAGCCGCATGGCACGCACGGCGCGGCGGATGAGACGGCGCAGGACATAGCCGCGTCCCTCGTTGGACGGGACCACGCCGTCGGCGATCAGCATGAGGGCTGACCGGATGTGGTCGGCCACCACGCGCATGCGGACGTCGTCCGTGTGGTGCGGATCGTCGTCGGACTCGGCGGAGGTGTATTCCTTGCCGGACAGCCCGGCAGCCTTGTCGATGACGGGACGGACCTGGTCGGTCTCGTACATGTTCTCGACGCCCTGCAGGATCATCGACAGGCGTTCCATGCCCAGGCCGGTGTCAATGTTCTTCTTCGGCAGGTCGGCAACGATGTCGAAATCCACCTTCGAGCGGACGTTATCGATCTGGTACTGCATGAACACGAGGTTCCAGATCTCGACGTAGCGGTTGTCGTCCGCTTCGGGACCGCCCTCCACCCCGTAGGCGGGGCCGCGGTCGTAGTAGATCTCCGAGCAGGGGCCTGCGGGGCCCGGCTGGCCGGTGTGCCAGTAGTTGTCCGACTTGCCCATCTTCTGGATGCGCTCGGCGGGGACACCCGTGTTCTTCAGCCACAGGTCCTTCGCTTCGTCGTCCTCCTCGTAGACCGTGACCCAGAGACGCTCGGCCTCGAGGCCGTATCCGCCGTCGGCAACGCTGCTGGTGAGCAGTTCCCAGGCGTACTTGATGGCGTCTTCCTTGAAGTAGTCGCCGAAGGAGAAGTTGCCGCACATCTGGAAGAACGTGCCGTGCCGGGCGGTCTTGCCCACTTCCTCGATATCGCCGGTGCGGATGCACTTCTGCACGCTGGTGGCGCGGGAATAGGGGGCTTCTTCCCGGGCAGTGAGGTAGGGAATGAACGGCACCATGCCGGCAACCGTGAACAGCAGCGAGGGGTCGCTGGAGACCAGCGACGCGGAGGGAACCGCCGTGTGGCCCTTGCTGACAAAAAAGTCCACCCAGCGCTTTGTGATCTCCTGCGACTTCATGAGCTGTTTACTTACCCTTCTTGGTCCGCGCACCCGCGCGGATAGTTCGTTCAGTTGGCAGGAGTCCGGGGACGGATCCTGCCGGTGTTGTTCCGGCCGGCAAAGGCTGGGGGCCTGCCGGTCAGTGGCGGGCGGCTTCCGCCTCGACGCCCAGGGCGGCGCGAAGGTCCGTTTCCCGTTCGCGCATGCCGTCCCGGACGGCGTCGGCGAATTCGTACACGCCGTCAGCGAGCCGGCCCACCGCCCGGTTGAGGCCTTCCGGCCCCAGGCTGGACTGCGCCTCGCTTACTTTGCGGAAGGCGATGATTCCGATCGCCACGCCGATTCCCATCCAGACAAGTCGTTTCATTTTGGTTCTTTCGGGACTTAGCGGCTGCGGCGGCCGGCTGCGGGCTTCTTGCGGTTGGCCAGCGCGGTGCGCACGCCGTAGCTGAACGCCGCCACCTTGATGAGCGGTGACCCTACCGTGGCGGCAACCAGGGAGGACAGCGCGGAGAGGTTCGCGGACGCGTCGGAGACGTTGGAGGAAATCCCGTCAACCTTCTTGAGCTGCTGGTTGGTGGTGGAAACCGTGGCGGTGACCTCGTCCATCAGGGGCGTGGCGCCGTCGCTGATGGACCTGATGGCCGTCCGCACCTCGTCAAACACCTTCCCCAGCTTCAGGATGGGCACGGCGAGCAGCAGCACCAGGAGCGCAAATACCCCGGCAGCGATCAGGCCGGCGATATCGCCACCAGACATAGACGTTCATCTCCTCGAATTCTGTGGTTTGGTCCATCCTGCGCGCGCCCAGGAAGCGCGTTCTTGCAGATGTCCCCCAAGTACCTTACATACAAAGAAGCCCGCGGCGCTTGCCACGGGCTTCTTTGGATACGCTGCTGGGATTAGCGTGCGTAGAATTCGACGACGAGCTGCTCTTCGCAGGTCACCGGGATTTCGGAGCGCTTGGGGCGGCGGACCAGGCGGGCCTGCAGTGCCTCGAGCTTGACGTCCAGGTAAGCGGGGACGGCAGGCAGGACGTCGCGGTGGGCGCCGGCTGCTGCAACCTGGAGCGGAACCATGGTTTCGCTGCGGCTGTGGACGTGGACCAGCTGGCCCTCGCCGACGCGGAACGACGGACGGTCCACGCGGATGCCGTCAACCATGATGTGGCGGTGCACAACCAGCTGGCGGGCCTGGGCGATGGTGCGGGCGAAGCCGGCACGCAGGACCAGGGCGTCAAGGCGCATTTCGAGCAGTTCGATGAGGTTCTCACCGGTCAGGCCCTTGGTGCGGCGGGCTTCTTCGAAGGCACGGGTCATCTGTGCTTCGCGGATGCCGTACTGGGCGCGCAGGCGCTGCTTTTCGCGCAGACGTACGGCGTAGTCGGAGTCCTGCTTCTTGCGGGCACGGCCATGCTCACCGGGGCCGTACGGGCGGCGCTCCATGTACTTGGCGGCCTTGGGGGTCAGAGCGATGCCGAGGGACCGCGAGAGGCGGGCCTGACGGCGAGCACGAGTGTTGTTAGCCACTTGTGTCCTTCCAATATCTGCGGTGTGTCAGTGTTACTGGCCTCCACGATGGAGAGCATCGGCCAACCGCTGCCTTTTGCTACTGGGCACAGGGCATAACCAGCTCGAAGGAAATTCAAGGGGATTGTGCGTCCGTGCCTTGCCAGACAAACATCCATCCTACCATGGGGCTACTTCCCCCGGACAATCCTCCGCAGGCGCTCCAGCCGCACCGCGATGTCCCGCTCGGCGCCGTTGCCCGTAGGCCGGTAGTAGTCCTTCCCCACCAGGTCGTCCGGCGGGTACTGCTGGGTTGCTACCGCATGCGGGGCATCATGGGCGTATTTGTAGCCCAGGCCGTGGCCCAGCTGCTTGGAACCGGGGTAGTGCGAGTCGCGCAGGTGCGCCGGGATGCCGTTGCCCATGCCGGCACGGACGTCGGCGATGGCCTGGTTGATGCCCATGTAGGCGGCGTTGGACTTCGGCGCCGTGGCCAGGTGCACCACCGCCTCCGCCAGGATGATCCTGCCTTCGGGCATGCCGATGAGCTGGACCGCCTGCGCCGCGGCGACGGCTGTCTGCAGCGCGGTGGGATCGGCCATGCCCACGTCCTCGGCAGCGGAGATCACGATCCGGCGGGCCACGAAGCGCGGGTCCTCCCCCGCCTCGAGCATCCGGGCCAGGTAGTGCAGCGCGGCGTCGACGTCGGACCCCCTGATGGATTTGATGAAGGCGCTGGCGACGTCGTAGTGCTGGTCCCCGGCACGGTCGTAGCGGACGGCTGCCACGTCCAGGGCCCGCTCGGTGTGCTTGAGTTCCACCCTCACCGGGCCGGCATCGGCACCTGCGGCGTCATCGGCGTCCCCGAAAGCCACGCCTGCAGCCGCTTCCAGGGCGGTCAGTGCGCGCCGGGCGTCGCCGCCGGAAAGCCGGACCAGGTGGGCCAGCGACTCGTCATCGAGTTCGGCCTTGCCGTCGAGGCCGCGCGCATCCTGCACCGCCCGGACCAGGAGCCCTTCGATGTCCGCGTCAGTGAGCGGTTTGAGGGTCAGCAGCAGGGAGCGTGACAGCAGCGGGGACACTACCGAGAACGACGGGTTTTCCGTGGTGGCGGCCACCAGGACCACCCAGCGGTTTTCGACGCCGGGAAGCAGCGCGTCCTGCTGGGCCTTGTTGAAGCGGTGGATCTCGTCCAGGAACAGGACAGTGGTGGTCTTGTAGAGGTCGCGGGCGGTGAGGGCCTCGTCCATCACCCGGCGGACGTCCTTGACTCCGGCGGTGATGGCTGACAGCTCAACGAACTTCCGGCCCGGACCGCGGGCGATGACGTGCGCCAGGGTGGTTTTTCCCGTGCCCGGCGGCCCCCAAAGTATTAATGAACTGGGTCCGGCGGGGCCGGACGTGTCCGCTCCGGCTCCGGCAGCGAGCTGGCGGAGGGGTGAGCCCTGGCCCAGGAGGTGCTGCTGGCCAACCACCTCATCGAGGGTGCGCGGACGCATCCGGACCGCGAGCGGACCGCGCGGGGAGGCACTGCCCGCTCCCCCGGCACTCCGGCGGGCGGCTGGCGCACCGTCGTCGCCGTCGTCGTCATTGCCCGGCCCGTGCCCGAAGAGATCTTCCACATAGATAGGCTACTTGGACTCGTCCGGCTTTCCCGCCGCCAGCCAGCTTCCGAAGGATGCCGCCATGACCCAACCGAAATCCCCCGGCGTCCGGCCACAGTCTGTCCGGACGGCATTCGTGCCGGGCAGCCGCCTTGCCGGCTGGGCCGAGCGGTTTGCTGCCTCGCACGGCGGGTACGGCCTCTCGGATGACGACGACGGGCTGCGGCTGGTCGCCGGCGACGGCGCCTCCGCGCTGCTGCAGGCACCCTGGCCGGCGGACGGGCGGCCCGGCCGGGGCACCGACGCCCTCGAACGGCTGGCCAGCCTCGCGGCCCAGCCGCGGCGGCTTGGCCTGCTCCTGGTCAGGCGCGGCGGCTACGGCATCGGCGTCGCCGCGGAAGGGGAACTGCTGGCCGCCAAGGCGGGAACGCGGTACGTCCAGGGCAAGACGGCCGCCGGGGGCCAGTCCCAGCAGAGGTTTGCCCGGCGCCGGGCCAACCAGGCGGATGCGCTGGTGGAAGCGGTGGCGCATCAGGCGGCGGAGGTGTTCAGCCGGGAAGCCTTCGAGTACGTGGTCCCCGGCGGTGACCGGGCCCTGGCTGACCTGGTCCTCGGGCATCCGGCTTTGAAGGACTATGCGCGCCTGCCCCGGCTGCCCTACCTCGACGTCCCCGAACCGCGGCTGGCTGTACTGAAGAAAGCTGCCGCGGACGCCTGCTCTGTCCGGGTGCAGGTAGCCGACACCCCGTCCTCCTAGCGGATCCCTGCTCAGCAGCCCGTCGGTGCGCGCCGCGGCCGTTCCTGCCGGTACAGGTAGCGGCCGGCCTCCCGGAAACCGGCCCGGGCGTAAAGCTCCTGGGCGGACCGGTTTGCGGCGGTCACCAGCAGCCAGTAGCCATCCAGCCCCTGTGCGGAACCGGCGTTGAGCAGCGCGCGCAGGACGCTGGTGCCATAGCCGCGCCGGCGTGCGTCCGGCAGCGTGGCCATGCAGTAGATGCCGCCCCGCTGCGCTGTGTCCCCGCCCCGCTGCGCTGCGTCCCCGCCGGGAATGGCGAGGCGTCCGACGGCGGCCGGCCGGCCGGCGTCGTCCCTCACCAGCGCGTACAGGGAAGGGCAGCCCTTGAGGATGTCCCTGGCGGTCGCGAGGGCATCCGCGCCGCCCCGTCCGTCCACCGCCCACCACACCTTCAGCCAGTCGGCCGACGGCTCGTTGCGGATCTCCACCGAAGCATCCGCCGTGGCGGCATCGGGCAGGGGACCGCGGGTCATGACCAGCGTCTCGGACTGCCGGGTGAACCCTTCGGAGTCGAGGA
This sequence comes from Arthrobacter sp. K410C, assembly GCF_059090105.1. NCBI lineage: Bacteria > Bacillati > Actinomycetota > Actinomycetes > Micrococcales > Micrococcaceae > Arthrobacter > Arthrobacter sp. K410C. The sequence goes on along the minus strand of NZ_JBNHFJ010000013.1, from coordinate 80,035 downwards.
GCTCGTTGAGCGTGGCCGTCCGGGCGCCGGCGGGCACCTGGAAGATCACCGGCAGCCGCCGTGAGCGGTACCAGGCGCGCGCGTCCCGCAACAGCACCGGCGGCGCTTCAGTACCGCCAGGATTCCGCGGCCAGATTGAGTTTGCCCGCTGGGTGACCCCGCCGGCGGCACGGAACACCCAGCCGCCGGCCTGGTGCCGTTCCGGGGCAGGCCAGGCGGCGTCCATTGCTGCCTCAACGTCCCAGGCAGCATCACCTACTGCCGGCGCTGGTTTTATGCCGGTCCCGCCAGTGGCCACCGGACCTCCTTCATCAACGGCAGGAGGCTCCCCGGCACGGCCGGGAAGCCTCCTGTCATGCAGCTTGTTCCTGCTTACTTCGCGATTGCTTCGGCCTTCTTGGCCTCAACCGGCTTAACCGCCTCGGGCTTGAAGTCCACGCCGGCTTCCTTGCGCTGCTGCGGCGTGATCGGGGCCGGTGCGTCGGTCAGCGGATCGTGGCCGCCGCCGGACTTCGGGAACGCGATGACGTCGCGGATCGAATCCACGCCCGCCAGGAGGGAGACAACGCGGTCCCAGCCGAAGGCAATGCCGCCGTGCGGAGGGGCGCCGTACTTGAAGCCCTCGAGCAGGAAGCCGAACTTGGTCTGCGCGTCCTCCTTGTCCAGGCCCATCAGTTCGAAGACGCGTTCCTGCACGTCACGCTGGTGGATACGGATGGAACCGCCGCCGATCTCGTTGCCGTTGCACACGATGTCGTACGCGTAGGACAGCGCGGACTCCGGGTCTTTGTCGAAGGTGTCAAGGAACTCGGGCTTGGGCGAGGTGAAGGCGTGGTGCACGGCGGTCCACTGTCCGGCGCCGACTGCCACGTCGCCGGAAGCAACCGCGGCGGCTGCCGGTTCGAACATGGGGGCGTCGACAACCCAGCAGAAGGCCCAGTCGGTGGGGTTGATCAGGCCGGTGCGGTGGCCGATCTCCACCCGTGCCGCGCCGAGGAGCGCGCGGGACGGGGTCTTCTCGCCGGCGGCGAAGAAGATGCAGTCGCCCGGCTTGGCGCCGACGGCGTCGGCCAGGCCGGCGCGCTCGGTGTCCGTCAGGTTCTTGGCCACCGGACCTGCCAGTTCGCCGTCCTCCTTGTACAGGACGTAGGCCAGGCCCTTGGCGCCGCGCTGCTTGGCCCATTCCTGCCAGGCGTCCAGGGCGCGGCGGGCCTGCGAGGCGCCGCCCGGCATGACGACGGCGCCGACGTACGGTGCCTTGAACACGCCGAAGTTGGTGTCCTTGAAGAACTCGGTGAGCTCGGTCAGTTCCTGGCCGAACCGCAGGTCCGGCTTGTCCGAGCCGTACCGGGCCATGGCGTCCGCGTAGGTGATCCGCTGGATGGGCGTGGGGATTTCGACGTCGATGAGGCGCCATACGGCCTGGACGATGTTTTCGCCGAGGGTGATGATGTCGTCCTGGTCAACGAAGCTCGCCTCGATGTCCAGCTGGGTGAACTCCGGCTGGCGGTCGGCGCGGAAGTCCTCGTCCCGGTAGCAGCGGGCAATCTGGTAGTACTTCTCGAAGCCGCCCACCTGCAGCAGCTGCTTGAACAGCTGCGGGGACTGCGGCAGCGCATACCAGGAACCGGGCGCCAGGCGGGCCGGAACCAGGAAGTCGCGGGCGCCTTCCGGCGTCGAACGCGTCAGGGTAGGGGTCTCAATCTCCACGAAGCCGTCCCGGTGGAGCAGTTCGCGGGCCACCCGGTTGGCTTCGGAGCGCAGCCGCAGGTTGCGGCTGGGGCCGGGGCGGCGGAGGTCCAGGTAGCGGTGCTTGAGGCGCGCTTCCTCGCCCACTTCCACGTGCTCGTCGATCTGGAACGGCAGGGGGTCCGAGGTGTTCAGGATGACCACCTTGTCCGCCATGACCTCAATGTCGCCGGTGGCCAGGGCCGGGTTTTCGTTGCCCTCGGGGCGCTTGGAAACAGTGCCGGTGACCTGCAGGACGTACTCATTGCGCAGCCCGTGGAAGACCTCTTCCTCGCGGACTACCACCTGGGCCACGCCGGAGGCGTCGCGCAGGTCCACGAATGCCACGCCACCGTGATCACGGCGGCGGCCCACCCAGCCGGCCAGGGTTACGGTTTGTCCAATGTGCTCGGAACGAAGGGATCCGAGGTCATGTGTGCGCAGCACAGCACGCCTTTCTAGAGAGATCAGGGGGAAAACTGTGGGAGATATAAAAGGACCGTTGCAGGAACAGTCCTGTCCGAGTTTACCCGGTGGACAGGCGCCGCCGCCCCATGGCGGCCCCTGCTGCGGGCAATCCGGCTAAACGGCAGCGGGCTCCGCGCTGGCCACCTGCACCGAAAGGTCCTCCGACGGCGGCATCCAGGTTTCGGGGGCTGCCACAACCTGCTCGCCGGTGCGGATGTCCTTCACCTGGTGGGTGCCGTCGTCGTCCGTGAACCAAACAAAGGGGATGCCGCGCCGGTCGGCGAACTTGATCTGCTTGCCGAACTTCTCGGCCTTGGCCGCCACCTCCGTGGGAATGCCGCGGCTGCGCAGCTGGGCCGCAACATCCTGTGCGGCACCCCAGCTGTCGTCGGAGGTGAGGGCTACAAGGACGGCGGTGGGAACCGAGCGTGAAGCCCTGGCCAGGTCCTGGCTGAGGATGCGCGACACCAGCCGGGTCACGCCGATGGACAGGCCGACGCCGGGGAACTTCCGGTTGCCCTTGGAGGCGAGGGCGTCGTACCGGCCGCCGGAGCAAATGGAACCCAGCTGCTCGTGGCCCACCAGGACGGTCTCCACCACGGTGCCGGTGTAGTAGTCCAGGCCGCGGGCGATGCTCAGGTCTGCCAGCACTTTGCCCGGGGCGCGCTGGACTGCGGCGTCGATGACCTGCTGCAGCTCATCCAGCCCTTCATCCAGCAGCTCATTGGATACGCCGAGGGCACGCACCTGGGCCACGAAGGAGGTGTCCTCCGTCCTGATTGCGGCCAGCTGCAGTGCCTTCCGTGCCTGTTCATCGGTGGCGCCCAGCTCGGACTTGAGCAGCTCGGCCACCTTCTCAGGCCCGATTTTCTCGAGCTTGTCGATGCTGCGGAGGACACCGGCGGTGTCGTCCAGGCCGATGCCGCGGTAGAAGCCTTCAGCCAGCTTCCGGTTGTTGATCCGCAGCCGGAAGTCGGGGATGGGGAGCGCGCTCAATGCTTCAGCGATCACCAGGGCGATCTCGACGTCGTAGCGGAATGGCAGTTCGCCGTCGCCCACCACGTCGATATCAGCCTGCGTGAATTCACGGGCACGTCCCTCCTGCGGACGCTCGCCGCGCCATACCTTTTGGATCTGGTAGCGCCGGAACGGGAAGGCCAGGTAGCCGGCGTTTTCCACCACGTAGCGGGCGAACGGAACAGTGAGGTCGAAGTGCAGGGCCAGGGCGTGCGGATCCGCTTTGCCACCCTTGACGGGGTTGTCGCTGTCGTCCTCCTGGAGGCGGCTGAGGCCGTACACTTCCTTGTCAATCTCGCCCTTGCGCAGCAGCTGCCCCACGGTTTCCACGGCACGGGTCTCAATCGAGGCGAAGCCGTGGAGCTCGAAAACCCGCCGCAGCGTGTCCAGGACATGAAGTTCCACCAGCCGCTCCTCGGGAAGCCACTCGGGGAATCCGGACAGGGAGGCGGTGCGTGCCATGGAAGTTCTCCTCTTAATGCGCCGGATGCTGGCCGCAGGCCACGCGATGCGGGCGCTGTTCGGCGGCAGTCCAGCCAGTCATGCATAAACTATGTGCGGCAGTCAGTTTATGCGTCATCGGTGTGCATCTCTAATGCGCGCGGGCGGCAGGGCCCGGCCGCCAAAAAACCTGCGCTTTCGGCCCTGTTGCCCGGAGCGCAGCAGCCCGACTAAAAGGAGGACCCTTGGCGGCCAGTTCACGCAGCGCCCGCGAAGCCAAACGGCGCATCCAGCAGATGGAAGCCAAGCGCGAGCTGAGGCGGGACCAGGAGAAGCGGCGCAAGCGCGACAACCTCGTGGCCGCCGGTGCCGGAGCCGCCGCCGTGGTCCTCGCCGTCGTACTCCAACTCACGGCCTTTGCCGGCAACCCCACGGAGGATGAATTTGCTGCCGCCGAGGCCGGCCTCACCAGCCCGTCAGCCTCCGCCACTCCATCCGCCCAGGCCACCAACGGCCCCAACATTCCGGCCGCAGATACCGCCGCCGGAAAGACGTTCACCGGCGAGCTGGTGCTTAACGGAAGCCCCCTGGGCGTGGAGCTTGACGGCACCAACGCACCCCAGGCGGCGGCCGTCTTCAAGTCCCTCAGCGATGAGGGCTACTACAGCGGAAAAACCTGCCACCGCCTGACCACCGGAGACGCTTTCGGCGTCATGCAGTGCGGCTCCCCCACCGGCGACGGCAAGGGCGATCCCAACTACACTTGGGGTCCCCTGGAAAACACCCCCGCGGACAATACCTACCCGGCGGGGACCATCGCGGTGGCCCGGACAGGCAACAACGCCTACGGTAACGGGACCCAGTTCTTCATTGTCTACAAGGACACCACCATCCCCGCGGACAGCGCCGGCGGCTACACGGTGGTGGGCAAAGTGACGTCCGGACTGGACGTGGTGTCCAACATTGCCGCCGCCGGGATTACGCCGGTCACCAGCGACACGGACGGCGCACCTGTGCAACCAGTCACGATAGACTCGTTTTCTCTGAAGTAGGAGCCCGGCCCGCGGCCGCGGTGCAGTACGGAAGTATTCCCTCCAAGCGAAAGACTTTTAGCGGTGACAGACAGTCAGAAATCCGACGAAACAGCAGCAGAACTGACCGGGACGGCGGAGGCCGCCACGGACGGCGCAGCCATCACGCCTGCAACGGAAGCAGCCGCAGCAATGAACGGCCAGGAATCCGGCCGGGAGCCTGCAGTGGCTGAGGACCACGCAGCCGGCGCCGCTCCCGCCGCGGAAGCACCCTCCGCTCCGGCGGCCGCAGCTGCACCCGCCCCCGGACCCCGCCCGTCTGCACCGTCCCCCGCGGCTTTCGCCTCCCGCCCCAAGCCGGCGGCAGCCGCCCCCGCCGCTGCGGCGGTCCCGGCTCCGCCCGCCACGTCCCTGGCTGAAGCTTCGAAGTGGGGCCGGGTGGAAGGCGACGGCCATGTCTTCCTCACCATCGACGGCGCCGAGCACCCCGTGGGCCAGTACCCGGGCGTCAGCGATGACGAGGCGCTGGCTTATTTCGCGCGGAAGTACGACGACGTCGTGGCCCAGATTGTCCTGCTTGAACAGCGCGTCAGCTCGAAGGCCCCCAGCACCGACATGCAGAAGACCGTGACGCACCTGCGGGAGCAGCTCGCCGAGCGGAACATGGTGGGCGACCTCCGTGCGGCCGAGGCGCGCCTGGACACCCTCTCCACCCAGATCGCCGAGCTCGAAAAGGCGGAGAAGGCCGAGCACGAGGCCGTCCGAGCGTCCGAACTTGCGGCCCGTGAGGCCATAGTGGCCGAAGCGGAACAGATTTCCGGCCAGGACCCGGCCCAGACGCAGTGGAAGACGTCCAGTGCACGGATGAACGAACTGTTCGAGAGCTGGAAGGCGGCACAGAAGAGCGGTGTCCGCCTGGGCCGCAGCAATGAGGACGCCCTGTGGAAGAGGTTCCGCGCAGCCCGCACCGTCTTCGACCGCCACCGCCGGGCCTACTTCTCCCAGCTGGACAGCAACAACTCCGCAGCCAAGGCCGCGAAGGAAAAGCTGATTGCCGAAGCCGAGGCGCTGTCAACGTCCACCGACTGGGGCTTCGCCGCCGGTGAATACCGCCGCCTCATGGACCAGTGGAAGGCCTCCCCGCGGGCAAGCCGCAAGGACGATGACGCCCTGTGGGCGCGGTTCCGCGCTGCCCAGGATGTCTTCTTCACCAACCGGCAGGCCGCCAACGACGAGATCGACCAGGAGTACGCCTCCAACCTCACCGTCAAGGAAGCCCTCCTGGAGGAAGCCAACGGCATCCTTCCGGTGAAGGACCTCGGTGCCGCCAAGAAGGCCCTGCAGTCCATCCGCGACCGCTGGGAGGAAGCGGGCAAGGTTCCGCGCGCGGACATGGGCCGGATCGAAGCCGGGCTCCGCAAGGTGGAGGACGCTGTCCGCCAGGCCGAGGAAGAGCAGTGGCAGCGGTCCAACCCCGAGCGGAAGGCACGCACCAACAGCGCGCTGTCCCAGCTTGAGTCTGCCATCGCCGGCCTGCAGGAGGACCTGGCCGCAGCCGAAAAGAGCGGCGACGAGCGCAAGATCAAGGCGGCCCGCGAAGCCCTCGAGGCACGCCAAGCCTGGCTCGACCAGATCCAGCGTTCGGCCAGCGAGCTTTCCTGACCCCGCGCTACCCGTAACGGGCAGGCCCGGTTCCGGTTATCCACATAACCGGAACCGGGCCTGCGGCTGTTAACGCCAAGGGGCAGGATGGATGAATGGCGACACCACCGGCTTTCCCTGCTGCCCCAGGCCTTGACCACCCCTTGGGGAGCCAGGCGCCCCGCTTTCCTGAACTGTATGCGCCGGGGATGCCCTTCGCCGGCCCGGAACTGCAGTCCCTCGCCGCGGACGGCCTGCTGGCCCGGCTCCACCACAACGGCTATACGCTGCCGGAAGTACCGGGCTCGCCCCAGCTGCGGGCACGGGCCGCTGCGGGCGGTGTCCCCCAGGCAGTCAGGCAGCGCGTCGTGGCAGGCCGGATGACGGCGGCATGGATCTACGGGTGTGCGGCGGAGCCGGACCGGCTTGCATTGCTGGTGGATGCCAAGCGGCGTGTCTCAAGCCTGCGCAACACGCGCGGCTGCACGCTGCATGAAGTCAAGCTGGGTCCCTTCGACGTCGTCAGCCTGGGCGGGCTCATGGTCTCAAGCCCGCTCCGGACGGCGTTGGACGTGGCACTGCACGTGGACGCGGAACGCGCCATTCCTGCACTTGCGGCGCTGCTGGCGCGTCCCCAGCAGGACGTGCGGCTGCGGCTGCTGGTCCTCGCCATAGAGGCCTCGCCCCGGGTTCCGCACAAGAGGGCGGCGCTGGAGAAGCTCGCCTTCCTAGCTCCTGCGCTTGTTTCCGGTGGTGCGGTAGACGTCGAACACTCCGTCGATCCGGCGGACGGCACTCAGAACATGGCTCAGGTACTTGGGGTCACCCATCTCGAAGGCGAACTTTGAGATGGCCACCCGGTCCGTGGACGTGTGGACGCTGGCTGCCAGGATGTTCACGTGGTTGTCCGACAACACCCGCGTCACGTCGGACAGCAGGGACTTGCGGTCCAAGGCCTCCACCTGGATCTCCACGAGGAACACGCTGGACTGGGTGGGCGCCCAGTCAACGTCCACAATCCTGTCCGGCTGGTCCTTAAGGTCGGAAATGTTGGTGCAGTCCGTGCGGTGTACGGATACCCCGGATCCGCGCGTCACGAAGCCCAGGATGGGGTCTGGCGGAACGGGTGTGCAGCACCGCGCCAGCTTGACCCAGACGTCGCCAACTCCGCGGACCACCACACCCGAGTCCGAGAAACGAGCCTTGGTGACCTGGGTGGGGATGCTGACTTCGGTGATGTCGTCGTCGGCGCTTTCCTTCCCGCCGAGACTTTCGACGAGTTTCTCCATGACCGCCTGCGCGGACGTGTGGCCGTCGCCAACACCGGCGTAGAGCCCGGAGATGTCCACGTACTTGAACTCTTCGGCCACCGCCGCCAATGCCTCGTGGGTCATCAGGCGCTGCAGCGGAAGGTTCTGCTTCCGCATGGCCCGCGTCAGCAGTTCCTTGCCGCGGTCGATCGCTTCTTCGCGGCGTTCCTTGCTGAACCACTGCCGGATCTTGTTCCGGGCCCGGGCGCTTTTAACGAAGTGCTGCCAGTCCTGGCTAGGCCCGGCGCCTTCGGCCTTGGAGGTGAAAATTTCCACCCAGTCGCCGTGGTTGAGCTCGCTGTTGAGCGGCACCAGCTTGCCGTTGACGCGGGCACCGATGGTCCGGTGCCCCACCTCGGTGTGCACCGCGTACGCGAAGTCGACGGGGGTGGAGCCGGCCGGCAGTGCCATGACCTCACCCTTCGGGGTGAACACGAACACTTCGCGGGCGTTGATTTCGAACCGGAGCGAATCCAGGAACTCACCGGGATCCGACGTCTCCTGCTGCCAGTCCACCAGGGACCGCAGCCATCCCATGTCGCCGTCGCGGGGGCTGCCGGGGCCGACGGCGGTGCGGTTGGGCTGGTCCTTGTACTTCCAGTGCGCGGCCACACCGTATTCCGCGCGGCGGTGCATCTCGTGGGTCCTGATCTGGATTTCTACGGGCTTGCCGCCCGGGCCAATCACCGTGGTGTGCAGTGACTGGTACATGTTGAACTTGGGCATCGCGATGTAGTCCTTGAACCTGCCGGGCAGCGGGTTCCAGCGCGAATGCAGGGTGCCAAGAGCTGCGTAGCAGTCCCGGACGGAGTCCACCAGGACCCGGACACCCATGAGGTCGTTGATGTCGTCGAAGTCCTTGTCCCTGACGATCATCTTCTGGTAGATCGAGTAGTAGTGCTTGGGCCGGCCCGTGATGGTGGCCTTGATCCGGGCGGTCCGCAGGTCCTCGGTGATCTGGTCGCGGATAACGCTGAGGCTCTTCTCGCGCTCAGGCGTCCGGTCCCCCACCATCCGCACGATTTCCTCATACACCTTGGGATACAGTGCCGCGAAGGAAAGGTCTTCGAGTTCCCATTTGATGGTGTTCATGCCCAGGCGGTGGGCCAGCGGGGCGAAGATCTCCAGGGTCTCGCGCGCCTTGCGGGCGGAGGACTCGGCGGACACGAAGCGCCAGGTGCGTGCGTTGTGGAGCCGGTCAGCCAGTTTGATCATCAGCACGCGGATGTCCTTGGCCATGGCCACAACCATCTTGCGGACCGTTTCGGACTGCGCAGCCTCGCCGAAGCTCACCTTGTCGAGTTTGGTGACGCCGTCAACCAGCATCGCCACTTCCGGGCCGAAGTCCCGCCTCAGGTCATCGAGGGTGTAGGGCGTGTCCTCCACGGTATCGTGCAGGAGGGCCGCCGCCAGGGTGGTGCCGCTCAGCCCAAGCTCGGCCAGGATGGTCGCCACGGCCACCGGGTGGGTGATGTACGGGTCTCCGCTCTTGCGTTTCTGGCCCCGGTGGCTTCGCTCCGCCACGTCGAACGCACGCTGGATGAGGTCGAAATCCTCTTTGGGATTGTTGGCCCGGACAGTCCTCAGCAGCGGCTCAAGGATGGGCGAATAGGTGGCTGTGCCGCGCCCGGTCAGGCGGGCAAGCCGGGAACGGGTCCGTTCGCGGCGCCCCGGAAACGTGGCACGGGACCCGGAGTTGTCGACGGGCACCAATGAACCAGGGCGCGCTGATGCCGCGAGCCCGGTTTGCACACCGGCAGGATTCTTGTCTCCCTGTGCCGTTGGCGCTGACGCCGAACGTTCTTCCAATGAAGCACTCCTCACCACCGCTTTAATTACTTCAGTCTATTCCCCACGCCCGGCAGTTTTAAAACCGGCCCTTAAATATGCCGGGCCGGACAGCGCGATGGTTCCGCTGTCCGGCCCGGGGCCGTCTTTCAGGCCGTTGACTGGAATGATCCGATCAGGCCTGGGCCGGCTCGGTGGAGGCGGTCCGGCCGGCTGCACCGGCACGGCGGTGCTCCACGCGCTTGGCCTGCCTGACCAGATCCGGCTCGTTCTGCCGGAGCCAGGCATACATGGGTGCAGCCACGAAAATGGTGGCGGCCGTGCCGATGAGGATGCCCACGAACAGGGCCAGCGACAGGTCCCGGAGCGTACCCGCACCCAGCAGTCCGGCGCCGATGAACAGGATGGCGCCTACGGGAAGGATGGCCACCATCATGGTGTTGATGGAACGGACCAGGGTCTGGTTCACGGCGAGGTTGACCTCCTCCGCAAAGGTGCGCCGCGTGGAGGCGTCGATGTCGGCAGTATTCTCCCGGATCTTGTCGAACACCACCACGGTGTCGTACAGCGAGTAGCTGAGGACGGTCAGGAAGCCGATGATGGCTGACGGGGTGACCTCAAAATCGCTGAGCGCGTAGACGCCGGCAGTGATGAACATGGTGACCACCATGCCCGCGATGGCTGAGAGCGACATCTTCCACGTTCGGAAGTACAGCGCCATCAGGACCGCAGCCAGCAGGACGAAGATCACCAGGCCGATCAGCGCCTGCTTGGTGACGTCGGCACCCCAGGTGGGACCCACGAACGTGGACGTCACCTCGTTTTCCGTGACGCCGTAGGCCGCGGTCAGGCCTTCCTTGATGCGGAGGGTCTCATCGTCCGTGAGCTTGTCCGTCTGGATCCTCATGGTGGTCCCGGCGACGTTGGCAACGCGGGGGACACTGCCCGCGACGACATCCGTGACGGCTTTCTCGCCCAGGGCGGCGTCCGTGGTCTGCACGTTGGAAACCGTGAACTCGGAGCCGCCGCGGAACTCGATACCCAGGTTGAACCCGCCCTTGACCGCCGGGATGACGATGGAAAGGGCCATCGCCACGGCAGCGATGAGGAACCAGATTTTCTTGGAACCCACAAAATCGTAGGAACGCTTCCCCGTGTAGAGCTCGTTACCGAAATTGGCGAAGCCTGACATTACTTGTTCTCCTTCGCTGCCGTCTTGGAGGAGCCGGCCAGCTGCTCCTGCTTCTCCGCCAGGCGGCGTTCGGCGATGGTCATCCTGCGTTCGGCTTCGGCAGCGGCGCCGGCGTTCTTGGCGCGGACCACCGCCGGCTTGTCCTCCGGGGTGCGCAGGCGTCCGGCACCGCGGTACAGCGGCACGGCACCCAGCCGCTTGGGATCAAGCCCGGAGAGCGGGTGGCCCTCGCCGAAGAACCTGGTGCGGGCCAGCAGCTGCAGCGTGGGGTGCGTGAACATGAACACCACGATGAGGTCTGCGATGGCGGTGAGGCCCAGGGTGAAGGCGAAGCCGCGGACGTTGCCGACGGCCACGAAGTACAGGACCAGGGCGGCCAGCAGGTTCACGGCCTTCGAGGCCAGGACCGTCCGCTTGGCGCGCTTCCAGCCGTTCTCGACGGCGGACACCAGGCCGCGGCCCTCACGAAGTTCATCACGGATGCGCTCGAAGTAGACGATGAACGAGTCGGCCGTCTGGCCGATCGCCACGATGATGCCCGCGACGCCGGCGAGGGAGAGCCGGTAGTTTTCCGTCCAGCCAAGGATGGCGATGGCAAGGTAGGTGAGGATACCCGCGACCACCAGCGAGGCGATCGTGACGAAACCAAGCGCCCGGTACTGGAAGAGCGAGTAGACCACCACCAGCAGCAGGCCGATCAGGCCTGCGAGGAGGCCCATGCGCAACTGCTCGCCGCCGAGGGTGGCGGAGATCTGCTGCTCGCTCTGGATTTCGAAGCTGATGGGAAGGGCGCCGAAGCGGAGCTGGTCAGACAGCGTCTTGGCCGTCTGCTCCGTGAAGCCGCCGGTGATTTGGGGCCGTCCGTCGGTGATGACGGCCAGCGACCGGGGTGCCGAAATGACCTGGTCGTCCAAGACGATGGCGAACTGGGCTTTGGGATCGGTGCCTGATTCCCCGCCGGCGGCCACATAGAACTGGTTCAGGCGTTCGGTGACCTCTTTGAACTTGGCTGTGCCCTCGTCGTCGAACTGAATGTTCACGGCCCAGTCATTGGTCACGGCGCCCTGGGCGCCCTGCTGCAGCTGGAAGGACGAGGTGACAATGTTGCTGCCCTTGACCTCCACCGGACCGAGGATGTACTTGATGGCCGGCGTGGTGTCCGTGGCAGGCTCGCAGGTTACCAGCGGCTTGGCGGGATCCGAGCGTTCCTGTTCATCCTGGGCGGGGTTGTCACAATCCAGGGACTCGAACTGCCGGTAGATTTCCGGGGTGATCCAGTTGATGTCGCTGCTGTTGGCCGGCTCCGCTGTTGGCTTGGGCAGCTGATCCTCGGGAGCCCGTGACTCCTCGGGGACAGGTGCGCCGGCACCGCTCAGGAGGACCGGACGGAAGTTCATGTCCGCGGAGGCCTGGATGAGGTCGCGGGTCTGGCTGGAGGGGGTTCCCGGAAGGCTGACCACCACATTCCGTCCGGACTGGGTGCTGATTTCCGCTTCGGCCACACCGGAGCCGTCAACCCGCTGGCGGATGATCGCCACGGCCTGGTTGAGCTGTTCCTCGTTGATGTCCGAGCCGCCCTCGACCTTCGGCGCCAGGATCATCTGGGTCCCGCCTTCAAGGTCCAGAGCGAGCTTGGGCGCCCAGCTTGCCTGCCCGCTGAGGGTGCCGCCGGCCAGGACAGCGGTCAGCGCGGCGATGATTACACCGAGCCAGACCAGGACCCTGAGGCCTGGTTTCTTAGGGCCAGTTCGTGCCATTGTCGATCTTTCTCTTGATCACGGAAGAACCGCCGGTGCCTGCTGTGGCCAGCACCGGCGGCGGTCCGCAGCGGTAGAGGGTTATGCGTTCAGCGGGACTAGCTGTCCTTCTTGCCCTCGTCGTTGAGGCGCTTGAGGGTTTCGTCGGGAGTTTCCACCGGCGTGGTGGCGGTGCTGCCGCCCTCACGGCCCGTCAGGGAAGAGGCATCGTCCGGAACGGCCGGCGCAGCGGGCTCCGGCTCAACGGCCGCGGGTTCGACGATCTTGGTGACAGCCTGGCGGTGGACGGTGGCGAGGTTGCCAGGGGAAAGTTCCAGGGTGACCTTGTTTTCGGCGTCGTCCACGGCGACAATCCGGCCGAAAAGGCCGAAGCTGGTCATGACGTCGACGCCGGGGCCGAACTTCGACTGGAGCTCCGCCTGCTGCTGCTGCGTCTTCTTATTGCGCCGGAACATCATGAAGATGAAAACTCCGAGCATGACGAACAGGAGAATTGACATTGGATCCAAGGGGAATTCCGTTCCTTAATTGCCGAACCGATTTTCCGGCGACGTCCGCCCCGTTCCGCCAGTGGCCGGGCTGACAGGCACAAGCCTGACGGAATCCCTTCCCCACCGAGGCGGCCAGTTGAATGGCGCCGGCGAAACATGGGCCCGGACGTGCCGAGCGTCATACCAGTCTAAGGGGAAAAACTGAAGGGAGCCTGTTATTGGCTTTCCGGGGCCCAGTCTTCGGATGCTGCGGCGGCATCGGAGTCGGGATCGAAGAGCTCCAGCTGCTCCTGCGCAAAGACTCCGGTGGGGATGGCGTAGCCGAGGTGCGTCCACGCCGGTGCCATGGCGATCCGGCCGCGTGGCGTACGGCCCAACAGGCCTTCCCTGACCAGGAAAGGCTCAGCCACCGTTTCCACGGTCTCCGTTTCCTCGCCAACGGCGATGGCCAGAGTGGACAGCCCCACCGGCCCGCCGCCGAACTTGGTGATGAGCGCCTCAAGGACTGACCGGTCCAGGCGGTCCAGGCCCTTCTTGTCCACCTCGTACATGTCCAGTGCGGCGGACGCTGCACGGGCATCGATCTGCTCGATTTCATGGACCAGGGCCCAGTCCCGGACCCGCCGCAGCAGGCGGTTGGCGATTCGGGGGGTGCCGCGCGACCGCCCGGCAATTTCCGTGAACCCGGCCGAGTTCACCTTGAGGTCCAGCAGGCCCGCCGAACGGCGGAGGACCAGTTCCAGCTCCTGGACGGAGTAGAACTCCAGATGCCCGGTGAAGCCGAAGCGGTCGCGCAGCGGTCCGGGAAGCAGGCCGGCCCGGGTGGTGGCACCCACCAGGGTGAAGGGCGGGAGTTCCAGCGGAATGGCCGTGGCCCCGGCCCCCTTGCCCACCACGATGTCCACACGGAAGTCCTCCATGGCCATGTAGAGCATTTCTTCGGCTGGCCGGGACATGCGGTGGATTTCGTCGAGGAACAGCACCTCGCCCTCGGACAGCGAGGAGAGGATGGCGGCAAGGTCGCCGGCGTGCTGGATGGCCGGGCCGCTGCTGATGCGCAACGGGGCGTTCATCTCGGACGCGACAATCATGGCGAGGGTGGTCTTGCCCAGGCCGGGCGGGCCGGAGAAGAGCACATGGTCCGCACTGCGGCCGCGCATCCGGGAGGCCTTCAGCACCAGGGACAGCTGCTTGCGCACCCGGTGCTGGCCCACGAAGTCGTCCAGGTTCTTGGGCCGAAGGGCGGCTTCGATGGTACGCTCTTCCGGCTCCTCCCCTGCCGCCACCAATGACGCTTCAGCCACGGCTGCCTACGCGGTTGCCCGCCCTGGCGCCGTCCTGGCCCAGCCAGCGCAGCGTGGTCCGGAGGATTTCGGGGACGTTGCCGCGGAAGGACACCTCCGGCTCATCCGCCAGGGCTTTGTCAATGCTGGATGAGGCGTCTTTTTCGGACCAGCCGAGGCTGGTCATCGCCGCCACCACCTGGGGCTTCCATGATGCCTCTGCGGCCGTGGGGGCGGCTGCGGAACCGGCGGTGCCGTGCGGAACCAGTTTCCCGGCCAGCTCCAGCACGATCCGGCCCGCCACCTTGGGTCCGATGCCGGGCACCTTCGTAAAGGTCTTGCTGTCCCCGGTGTGCGCGGCAACCCGGATCGCTTCGGGATCGTGGACCGCCAGGACGGCAAGGGCAAGCCGCGGCCCGACGCCGCTGACGCTGAGCAGCACGTCGAACACTTCCCGCTCGTCATCAGTGGCAAATCCGAAGAGAGTCAGGGAGTCCTCCCGGACAATCAGGGACGTGAACAGTTTGCCTTCCTCGCCGGTGCGCAGTCCGCTGAGGGTCTGCGGCGTGGCGAACACGCTCATTCCGGCGCCGTTGAGGTCGATGACGGCCGTGGACAGGCCTACGTGCGCTACGGTTCCGCGGAGGAAACTGATCAAGGCCGGGGCTCCTGGTGTAGGCCGGATCCCGCGTGGGACCGGCTATCCGAACATATCTACGAATACCCTAGCAAGGGGCCGAGACATTCAGCGGGCACGCCGCGCCTTCGCCTCGGCGGCTGCCCAAGCCTGCTGCGCAGGTGTCAACGCGGAGCTGCCGGGACCGGTGGTGGCGGCAGTCGCGCCGCTCCCGGCCCGCCAGGCGTGGGTAATGGCGAGGGCCAGGGCGTCGGCGGCGTCGGCCGGACGCGGCGGCGCTTCCAGGCGAAGGATCTTGGTGACCAGCTTGGTCACGGCGTCCTTATTGGACGAGCCGCTGCCCGTCACCGCGGCTTTGACTTCCGACGGCGTATGCAGGGCCACCGGGATCCCCCGGCGGGCTGCTGCGGCGATCACCACCCCGGACGCCTGCGCCACGCCCATCACGGTACTGACGTTCAGTTGCGAAAAAACACGTTCGACGGCGAGGACCTGGGGCTCGTAGCGGTCAAGCCATTCGTCGATTGCCGTGGCGATCACCAGCAGCCGCTGGTCCAGGGTCTCCTCCGGGGAAGTCCCGACCACGCCGACGGCCACCATCGTTGCCCGCCGGTTCCGCTCGACGTCCACGACGCCGATCCCGCAGCGGGTGAGGCCGGGGTCCACCCCCAGCACACGCAGTGTCACGCGTGCGGGAAGCGGGCGGCCGGGCCCTGTTCAGCAGGCAAGGCCGGACGTCACTCTGATTCCAGGGCGGCCTGGACTTCGTCGCTGAGGTCGGCGTTGGTGTAGACGTTCTGGACGTCGTCGAGGTCCTCGAGCGCGTCGGACAGCTTCAGGAACTTGCGGGCTCCGTCCAGGTCCAGGTCCACCTGCATGGAGGGTACGAACTCCACTTCGTCGGTGTCGTATTCGATGCCGGCTTCTTTCAGCGCCTCCCGAATCGCGGGCAGGTCACCCGGCTCCGAGTGGATTTCGAAGCTGTCGCCGTTGTCCTTGACTTCCTCGGCGCCGGCATCCAGCACTGCCATCAGGACGTCGTCCTCGGAGAGGCCGTTCTTGGGCAGCGTCACCACGCCCTTGCGGGTGAACAGGTAGCTGACGGAGCCGGGATCGGCAATGGTGCCGCCGTTGCGGGAAATAGCCAGGCGCACCTCGGAGGCGGCACGGTTCTTGTTGTCAGTGAGGCACTCGATCAGCAGCGCCGAACCCTGGGGCCCGCGTGCCTCATACATGATCTCGGTGTAGTCCACCACTTCACCGGTGAGGCCGGCACCGCGCTTGATGGCACGGTCGATGTTGTCGTTGGGGACCGAGGTCTTCTTCGCCTTGGTGACTGCCAGTTCCAGGCCGGGGTTGCCGGCGAGGTCCGGCCCGCCCATACGGGCTGCAACTTCGATGTTCTTGATCAGCTTGGCGAACGACTTTGCGCGGCGGCTGTCAATGATCGCCTTCTTGTGCTTGGTCGTCGCCCATTTGGAGTGGCCTGACATGCTTTACGCTTCTCCTCTGATCATCCGGATAAAGAGTTCGTGTACGCGTTTCTCCCCAGTCACTTCCGGGTGGAAGGAGGTGGCCAGCAACTGGCCCGAACGCACAGCAACAATTCTAGCTGTCCCCGGCAGGGGGGCGGCGTGGGACGCATGCTCCGGCTCGGCGGGTTCCACCTGCGCCAGCACCTCAACGTCCGGGCCTACCCGCTCCACCCAGGGGCCGCGGATGAACACGGCGTGGACGGGCGGGACGCCCGCATCCGTGGCGCTGAAGTCCAGGCCCTTGAAGTCCAGGTCCGTTTCGAACGAGTCCCGCTGACGGCCGAAGGCGTTGCGGCGCACCGTCATGTCCAGGCCGCCGAAGGTCTGCTGCGGGGCGCCGGAGAGGTCGGTGGCCGGGTCGGCGATGTCCGAGGCGAGCAGGATCATGCCGGCGCAGGAACCATAAACCGGCAGTCCTTCGGCAATGCGCTCCCGCAGGGGTTCGGCCAGGTCGAAGGCCCGCGCCAGCTTGTCGATTGCGGTTGATTCGCCGCCGGGAATGATGAGCCCGTCCAGGCCGTCCAGCTCCTTGGGCCGGCGGATGCCCACGGCTTCGGCGCCGGTGGCCTCAGCGGCCCGGAGGTGCTCCCGGAAGTCACCCTGGAGCGCCAGCACGCCGATCCGCAGGCCTGCACCAACGCGCGCGGAAGCGGCGGAAAGGGAATTTGTCATCCATCCAGCATACGGGCCCGCGCCCTGCCGCCGGGTCCGCCGGGAGCAGCCCGCGGCGGTTGCATGCCGTTGCTGGGATATATTCGAAACATGGTTTCCCTCAGTGTTCCGCTCGGCAAGCTGGTCCGCCGGGCCACCCGGCTCCGGGGCGGCGGCTCCGCCCTGCCGGGCCTGGTGGTCGAAAAAATCGATCCCGGCTTTATGCGGCGGACGCTCAGCACCCTCCCCCATGGCGTTGCGGTGGTGAGCGGCACCAACGGAAAGACCACCACCACCAAGATGGTGGTGGAACTGCTGGAGAGCCAGGGGCTCAGGGTCTTCACCAACCGCACCGGCAGCAATTTCACGCGCGGCGTTGCAGCTGCCCTGCTGGGTGAGGTGGACTGGCGCGGCAGGCTCGACGCCGATATCGCCGTCCTGGAACTCGATGAAGCCCACGCCGTCCACTTCGTCAACAGCGTCCCGCCCCGGTACTGCCTCCTCCTGAATGTCCTGCGGGACCAGTTGGACCGGTTCGGCGAAATCGACAAGACAGCCCAGTTGCTCCAGCAGATTGCCGCCAAGACCACCGGAACGGTGGTCTTGAACCGCGAGGACCCGCGGGTGGCAAGGATCGCCGACACCCTTACCGGGCAGGACGTGAAGTACTTCGGGCTGGACGAGTCACTGCTGGGCACCTTCCCCAACGACGACGACATGCGCGCCGCCCCCGGAAGCCCCGCCCCGGCGGGCCTTTCGGAGAAGCCGGCAGCCGACGTCGTACTCCGCAAGGTGGGTGCGGACACCGCCGAATTCGAGTACGACGGCGGCACGGTCACCACGTCGATGAAGCTTCGGGGCGTCTACAACATTTTCAACGCAGCGGCCGCCCTGACCCTGGCCAGGAGCATCTGCGGCGCCGGCGCCGCCACCGCTGACCACGAAACGCTGCTGGAGGCATTGTCCCAGGTGGCGCCGGCCTTCGGACGCGGCGAGAGCCTCACCGTGGACGGCCAGCCCCTGGACCTGGTACTGGTCAAGAACCCCAGCGGTTTCCGGCTCGGCCTGAAGTCGTTCCCGGCGGGCGGTTACGCCACGATGATTGCCATCAACGACAACTATGCCGACGGCCGGGACATGTCCTGGCTGTGGGACGTGGAGTTCGATTCCCTGCATGCGGAGGGCGTGGACCAGCTCACCGGATCCCGCGCCTACGACATGGCCCTGCGGCTCCAGTATGACGAGGTTCCTTTCGGATCAGTCCAGCCCGAGATCGCACCGGCGCTGGCCTCCTTCATCCGGGAAGCTTCCGGCAAGCCCAAGCGGATCTTCTGCACGTACACCGCCATGCTGGCCATCCGCCGCGAACTGTCCAAGATCACCACCGTGGAGGTTGTCTCGTGAGTTCCGAAACACCCGCCACCGGACCCGTTGAAGGACAGGGCAAGGGGACCCTCCGTGTGGTCCAGCTCTATCCGCGGGACATGAACATCTACGGCGACTGGGGCAACGCGCTGGTCCTGCAGCGGCGCATCAGCTGGCACGGCTACACGCCCGAACTGCTTGAATACAACGTGGGCGACCCCTTCCCGGAAGACGTGGACATCATCGTGGGCGGAGGCGGCCAGGACAGCGGGCAGCTCATCATCCAGGACGACCTCCAGGACCGGGCCCCCGAGCTGAAGGGCCTGGCGGAGGACGGCGCGCCCATGCTGCTGATCTGCGGCCTGTACCAGCTCTTCGGACGGTTCTTCAAGACCCGCACTGGTGCCGTCATCCCCGGCATCGGCGTCCTCGACGTCGAGACCCACGGCACCGATGAGCGGCTGATCGGCAACGTCAAAGTCTCCACACCCGAGTTCGGTGAAGTCCTCGGCTACGAAAACCACAGCGGCCAGACCACGCTGGGAGAGGGTGTCCGTCCCCTGGGCACCACCGCCAAAGGGACCGGAAACAACAGCAGTGACGGGCATGAGGGCGCGCGCTACCGGAACATCGTTGCAAGCTACCTGCACGGTTCGCTGCTGCCGAAAAACCCGGCCATCGCCGATTTCCTGATCCGCACGGCGGCGGAGCGCAGGTATGGAACGTTCGAGCCCGGCCACCCGGACGACAGGTTTGCCGAGCTGGCAAGGGAACACGCAGCCCGGCGTCCCCGCTGAACCGCCTACGGCTCGCGGCTGATGAGCAGCTCGTGGGCTCCGGCAGCCGCTGCCCCCATTGACTCCACCACTGCCTGCGTGCGCTGCCGGGTTGCGGCATCCGCTTCCGGCCCTGCGCAGGGACCCTGCGGCGCGTCCGAAGCCACCGAACACCAGCGGTAGGGATCGCGGACAATGACCGACGGCGCCCACGCGAGATCGGTGACCGTCCACTTACCGGAACCGTCCTGGCCGAACTGTGCCCGGACCAGCAGGCCTTCGTTGTTCACCACGTACCAGGGCGAGAGTTCCGTGACCCCGTTGCCCAGACCGTAGACGATCCAGGTTCCGTTGTAATTTTCGATCGGCAGGACCGAGTGCGTGTGGTGCCCGTACACCAGGTTGAACTGGCCGCTGTCAGCCAGCGCGTGGGCAACCTCCTGCTGCTGTGCGTTCGGTGCGGTGGCGTACTCGTCGCCGGCGTGCATCGCGCCCAGGACGATGTCCGCGCCCAGGGCCCTGGCCTTTTCCGCCTTGGCGATCATGGCCGGCGCGTCCAGCATGTCCACCTGCCACGGGTACTCGGCGGTGAGTCCGTTGAGCCCGTAGGTGGCCTGGATGACAGCCACCTTGGCGGCCGCAGTTTCCAGGATCAGGATCCCCTGCGACTCATTCTCAGTGCGGTACGAGCCTGTGTGCTTGAGACCCGCCGCGTCCAGGGCATCGAGGGTGCGCAGCAGCCCGTCGGTGCCGCGGTCGATGGTGTGGTTGCTCGCCGTCGTACATGCCTGGTAGCCCACCGCCTTTGAAGCCGAGATGATCTGCGGCGGGACGTTGAAGGAGGGATAAGCGGAGAATGGCCCCTCCGGTCCGGCCACCGGCGTTTCCTGGTGGCAGATGGCAAGATCGCTCCTGCTGATGTAGCGGCGCTGGCCCTCCAGCAGCGGCACAAAATCAAGGCCGGGTTTTCCGGCGGCGGCGGCATCCTGCTGCGCCTGCTGCCACAGCTCGGTGTGGACCAGCATATCGCCGGTGACCAGGACCGAGGTGCACCTCAGCACCGGGCACGCCGGCCCATTCCCGGGAGTGGGAGCCGGTGTGGGTGTGGAGTCAGGGGGCGGCGTCCCGGTTTGCTCGGCCGTACCAGGTTGGGCAGTTCCAGCCTGGACCGATTCGGCCGGCTGCGGCGGCGCACCGTTCTGTTCAGCGAGCAGGCCGCAGCCCGCCAGCACACCTGTCAAGCCCAGCGCTCCGGCCAACGACAATGCCACGACGCGGGCGCGCCAGCGCCCGGCCGCCCCGGCGGCTATGGTCCCCATACCCGTCATTGTAGGGATGGCCGCCGTCTGCATACGGCATTGTTGCCACATTGAGAAGCGTGGCTTGCTGTGAAAGGTTTACCCCATGATGAACCCCCTCCTGGCTCCCAGCCTCCTCCCCTACGGACTCCCGCCGTTCAGATCGATCGAGGATTCGCACTACGCCGAAGCCATCGAAGCCGGACTAGCCGAACACCTCGCTGAGATCCAGGTGATCGTGGATAACCCTGAGCCTGCCGATTTCGAGAACACGGTGGTGGCGATGGAACGGTCCGGGCGGTTGCTGGAGCGGGCCGCGGCGCCGTTCTTCACCCTGGTGTCAGCCCACGCGTCCGAACGGATCCGGGAGCTGGAAACCGAATTTTCGCCGCGGTTTTCCGCGCACCAGGACGAGGTCTTCCTGAACCGCGCACTGTTTGAAAGGTTCGCTTCCGTTGATGCCTCCGGACACGATCCCGAGCAGGCGCGCCTGCTGGAGGAGTACCTGAAGGAGTTCCGCCAGTCCGGCATCCAGCTGGACGGGCCTGGGCAGGAGCGGCTCCGGGCAATCAACGCCGAGTTGGCCCGCCTTGGCACGGAGTTTGGCCAAAGGGTCAAGGAAGGCATGAAGTCGGCTGCCCTCCTGCTGGACAGCCCTGCCGAACTTGCGGGCCTGCCGGCAGATGATGTGGCCAGTGCTGCGGAAGCGGCCCGCGATGCGGGACACGATGGCAAGTACCTGCTTACTCTCGTCCAGCCGGTAAACCAGCCTGCCCTTGCCTCGCTGGCGGACCGGAGCGTGCGGCGCCGCCTGTTTGAGGCGTCGGTTGCGCGGGGCAGCAGCGGCGGGGAACTGGATGTCCTTGACCTGGCGCGTCGGATGGCCGGCCTGCGGGCCGAGAAGGCGTCCCTCCTGGGATACGACAACTACGCCGAACTGGTGGTGGACCGGCAGACCGCTCCGGACTTCGGGGCCGTCCAGTCCATGCTTGGCCGGTTGGCGCCGGCAGCCGTCCGGAACGCCGACGCCGAGGCAAAGGCACTGGCCGGCGTCGCGGGCCATCCGCTGGAGGCCTGGGACTGGGCCTACTACTCCGCGAAGGTCCGGAAGGACAGGTACGACGTCGACGAACAGGCGCTCCGGCCGTATTTCGAGCTGGACACCGTGCTGGTGGACGGCGTGTTCCATGCCGCCACCTCCTTGTACGGCATCACCTTCCAGGAACGGACTGACCTTGCCGGCTACCATCCCGACGTCCGGGTCTGGGAGGTCCGCAACGAGGACGGGAGCGGGCTGGGACTGTTCCTGGGCGACTACTACAGCCGGGAGTCCAAGCGCGGCGGCGCGTGGATGAATTCCCTTGTGGACCAGTCAGGCCTGCTGGGCACCCGCCCCGTGGTGATCAACAACCTAAACATTTCCAAGCCGCCGACTGGCGAACCCACGCTGCTGACCCTGGACGAGCTCCGCACGGCGTTCCACGAGTTCGGGCACGCCCTGCACGGGCTCCTGTCCAACGTCACGTACCCCAGGTTCTCCGGCACGTCTGTCCCCCGGGACTTTGTGGAGTATCCCTCGCAGGTCAACGAGATGTGGATCATGTGGCCGGACGTGCTGTCCAACTACGCCCGGCACCATGTCACCGGGGAGCCGCTTCCGCAGGACATCGTGGACCGCCTGGAAGAATCCCGGCTCTGGGGTGAAGGCTTTGCCACCACGGAATACCTCGGCGCGGCGCTGCTGGACCTGGCCTGGCACACGCTGGAGCCGGGCAACGTCCCGGAGGACGCGCTTGAGTTCGAGGCGAAGGCCCTCGCGGCAGCGGGGATGGCCCATCCGCTGATTCCGCCGCGGTACCGGACGGGCTATTTCCAGCACATTTTTGCGGGTGCGGGGTATGCCGCCGGCTACTACTCCTACATCTGGAGTGAAGTGCTGGACGCCGAAACGGTGGACTGGTTCAGCGAGAACGGTGGCCTCACCCGGGCGAACGGTGAACGGTTCCGCCAGGAGCTCCTCTCGCGCGGCAACAGCCGCGACCCCCTGGACTCCTTCCGGGTCCTGCGCGGCCGCGATGCCAGCCTGGAGCCCCTCCTGAAGCGCCGCGGCCTCGAGTAACAACATCCCGAGTTTTTGTCCAGATATGGTGACTTGGGACGCCCAGAAGTCCCCATATCTGGACGAAAACTCCAAGGAAAACGAACGACGCCGGTCCCCCACCGCACAGGGTGGGGAACCGGCGTCGTCAATTAAGGCACCAGGCGACACGCAGCGCCGGACGGTGTGGTCCGGCAGCGTGCGTAAAAGGGGCCCCGCCCCCGGCCATCGCCTGTATGGCGGCAGCGGGAGGCGGGGAATAGCACGCAGAGGATCGCGCCGTCCGGCGCCCCAAAAGCGCTAAGGCAGAATTACCAGCCGCGCTCGGCCAGGCGGTGCGGCTGGGGGATCTCGTCGACGTTGATACCCACCATGGCTTCACCCAGGCCGCGGGAGGCCTTGGCGATGACGTCAGGATCGTCGAAGAAGGTGGTGGCCTTGACGACGGCGGCCGCGCGCTGGGCAGGGTTGCCGGACTTGAAGATGCCGGAGCCGACGAACACACCGTCGGCACCGAGCTGCATCATCATCGCGGCGTCGGCCGGGGTGGCGATACCGCCGGCGGTGAACAGCACCACGGGAAGCTTGCCGGTGGAGGCTACTTCCTTGACCAGTTCGTACGGTGCCTGCAGTTCCTTGGCGGCGACGTAGAGCTCGTCCTCGGGCAGGGCGGCGAGCTTGAGCAACTCGGCACGGATCTGGCGCATGTGCGTGGTGGCGTTGGAGACGTCGCCGGTGCCGGCCTCGCCCTTGGAGCGGATCATGGCCGCGCCCTCGTTGATGCGGCGCAGCGCCTCACCGAGGTTGGTGGCACCGCAGACGAAGGGAACGGTGAAGTTCCACTTGTCGATGTGGTTGGTGTAGTCGGCCGGGGTGAGGACCTCGGACTCGTCAATGTAGTCGACGCCGAGGGACTGCAGGACCTGGGCTTCGACGAAGTGGCCGATCCGGGCCTTGGCCATGACCGGGATGGACACGGCGTCGATGATCTGGTCGATCATGTCGGGATCGGACATGCGGGACACGCCGCCCTGGGCGCGGATGTCGGCCGGCACGCGTTCGAGCGCCATGACAGCAACGGCACCGGCGTCTTCGGCGATGCGGGCCTGTTCGACATTGACGACGTCCATGATGACGCCGCCCTTGAGCATCTCGGCCATGCCACGCTTCACGCGGCTGCTGCCCGTGACGCTGTTCGCGGAGGAACCGGCCTCGCTGCTTACATCAGGTGTAGACACAAAAACCCCTATGGGTAGATAGATGACCTTCGCCGGGCGTGCAGGCGGCAAGTGCCGGACTGTGCACACACGGATAGTGCCGGATCCATTGACCGGGCAGTCCTAATACTAGTCCCACCAGGGCCGGGCGGCTTAATCATGCTTAATCAGCGGGCGTCGGTTCCGCCTGTGCCTGCCGGCGGACGGACAACACGCGCTGCACAACGGTGATGAAGCTGGCCAGGGCGAGCAGCGCGAGGGTGGCCAGGAGCACCACGGGTGGCAGGCCCACGCCGGTCAGGCCGGTAACCACCAGCACTGAAACCAGGCGTTCCGCACGCTCGGCGATTCCCACGTTCGCGGTGAACCCGAGGGACTCCGCCTTGGCCCTGGCATAGGACACCACCATGCCAAGGACCAGGCAGATCATGGCAGCAACTGCTATGGGGGTATCCGCCCCGCCCGTGAAGAACCAGATGGCCAGGCCGGCAAAGAGCGCGCCGTCGGCGATGCGGTCCAGGGTGGAGTCGAGGAAGTTTCCCCACCGGCTTTTCACATCCTGCATCCTGGCCATGATGCCGTCCAGGACGTCGGAGAAGATGAATGCGGTGATGAACAGTGTTCCCCAGAACAGCTGCCCCAGGGGATAGAACACCAGTGCGCCCACAACAACTCCGGCAGTGCCAATGACGGTAACGGCGTCCGGCGAGACGCCCATCCTCAGGAGCCAGCGGGCCAGCGGGGTGAACAGCGCGGTGAAGAATCCGCGCGCGTGCCTATTCAGCATCCGTCTCCCCGGGCCAGGCGTCGGCCACCTGCTGGCGGACCTCGTCGAGGGTCTGCGTGATGGCCTTGGTCTGGGCGATGATCGGGAAGAAGTTCCCGTCCCCGCCCCAGCGTGGAACCACGTGCTGGTGCAGGTGGGCGGCGATGCCGGCACCGCCCACCACGCCCTGGTTCATCCCCAGGTTGAACCCGCCGGGGTTCGCCACTTTCCGCAGCACGCGCATGGCGGTCTGCGTGAGGTCGGCAAACTCAGCGGTTTCCTCAAGGGTCAGGTCCGTGTAATCAGGAATGTGGCGGTAGGGGCACACCAGCAGGTGCCCCGGATTGTAGGGGAAGAGGTTCAACACCACGTAGCAGGTCTTGCCGCGGTGGACGATGAGCGCATCCTCGTCCGTGCGGCCCGGCCCCAGGCAGAAAGGGCAGTCGTTTTCGTTCTTGAACTGGTGCTGGCCGCCCTTGATGTAGGCCATGCGGTGCGGAGTCCACAGGCGCTGGAAGGCGTCGGGGACACCGGCGAGGGCAAAGTCGTCGGTAACGCCGGCATCCCCTGGATACCCTGCGCCTGTGTTCTCCTGCACGCTGCTGGTTCCGTTCCGCTAGCTGGTCCGGTTACGGACGGCTTCCGTGATCCGCTTGATTGCCTCGGCCACCGGAACACCGTTGTCCTGGCTTCCGTCACGGAAGCGGAAGGACACGGCACCTGCCTCGGCGTCGTCCCCGCCGGCAATCAGCACGAACGGGATCTTGTCCTTGCTGGCCGTGCGAATCTTCTTCGGGAAGCGGTCCGACGACGTATCCACCTCGGCGCGGATGCCTGCCGCCTTAAGCTGGTCGACGACGTCGAACATGTACTCGTTGAAGGCTTCCGCAACGGGGATGCCCACCACCTGGACGGGCGCCAGCCAGGCCGGGAACGCGCCGGCGTAGTGTTCGGTCAGCACGCCCATGAACCGCTCCACGGAGCCGAAGAGCGCGCGGTGGATCATCACCGGCCGCTGCCGGCTGCCGTCCGCTGCCTGGAACTCCAGTTCGAAGCGCTCGGGCAGGTTGAAGTCCAGCTGGATGGTGGACATCTGCCAGGTGCGGCCCAGGGCGTCCTTCGCCTGCACGGAGATCTTGGGTCCGTAGAAGGCTGCTCCGCCCGGGTCCGGAACAAGTTCCAGCCCCGACTCCTGCGCAACCTCGGCGAGGGTCCTGGTGGCCTCTTCCCAGGCGGCGTCTTCGCCGACATACTTTTCCGGGTCCTTCGTGGATAGCTCCAGGTAAAAGTCGTTCAGGCCGTAGTCCTTGAGCAGGTCCAGGACGAATGTCAGGGTCTTGGTGAGCTCGTCCTTCATCTGTTCGCGGGTGCAGTAGATGTGGGCGTCGTCCTGTGTCATTCCGCGGACCCGGGTGAGGCCGTGGACAACGCCGGACTTCTCATAGCGGTAAACGGATCCGAATTCGAACAGGCGCAGGGGCAGTTCCCGGTAGGACCGGCCGCGGGACCTGAAGATCAGGTTGTGCATGGGGCAGTTCATCGGCTTCAGGTAGTAGTCCTGGGCCGGCTTGCGCACGGTGCCGTCCTCGTTCAGTTCGGCGTCCACCTGCATGGCCGGGAACATGCCGTCCTTGTACCAGTCGAGGTGGCCGGAAACCTCGTAGAGGTGGCCTTTCGTGATGTGCGGCGTGTAGACGAACTCGTAGCCCGCCTCGACGTGGCGCTGGCGTGAGTAGTCCTCCATCTCCTTGCGGATGATGCCGCCCTTGGGGTGGAAGACGGGCAGGCCGGAGCCCAGCTCGTCCGGGAAGGAGAAGAGGTCCAGTTCCGAGCCGAGCTTCCGGTGGTCGCGGCGTTCTGCCTCGGCGAGCCGCTCCTGGTACGCCTTGAGCGCGTCCTTGGTGGGCCAGGCGGTGCCATAGATGCGCTGCAGCTGCTGGTTCTTCTGGTTGCCCAGCCAGTAGGCGGAGGATGACCGGGTCAGGGCAAAGGCGTTGGAGATGAGCTTGGTGTTGGGCAGGTGCGGCCCGCGGCAGAGGTCGCACCAGACGGTGGTGCCGTCCTTGCGCTCCACGTTGTCGTAGATGGTGATGTCACCGGCACCCACCTCGACGTTCACGCCTTCACCGGCCTCGGCGGCGTCGTTCTTCTTGCCCAGCAGCTCCAGCTTGTAAGGCTCGTTCTTCATGGCCTCACGGGCTTCGTCCTCGTTGACCACGCGGCGGACGAACTTCTGGTTCTGGTTGATGATCTTCTGCATCATCTTCTCGAGGGTCTTGAGGTCCTCGGGGGTGAACGGCTCTGCGACATCGAAGTCGAAGTAGAAGCCGTCGGTGATGTAGGGGCCGATTCCCAGCTTGGCGTCCGGCCGCAACTGCTGGACTGCCTGGGCCATGACGTGGGCGGTGGAGTGGCGGAGCACGTTCAGCCCGTCAGGGGAATCGATGGTGACGCCTTCGACGTCGGCGCCCTCGGGAAGTTCCTGGTCCAGGTCCTTCAGTTCGCCGTTGACGCGGGCCACAACTACATCGCGGCGCTCAAAGAAGAGTTCCGCACCGGTTGTCCCGGTAGTCACCTTGGTCTCTTCGCCATCGACGACGAGGGTGATCTGCTGGGCATCTGACACGGGTGTCTCCTATTCAAAGTTCAGGCTTCATAGCTTGTGGCGTACGGGGACCACAGCCAGCCATCGTCAATGCTATCTGTTCGGGGATAGGCCGACCAACGCGGCGCACGGCAGTGTCAGCCGTTGAATCCGGTAATGGCGAGGCTTCTGCTGATCCCGTCCAGAGGATGTGGCACGTCCGGCGCCTGGGCTGCGGGATCCGGGAACGGCAGGGTTTCGGTCCGGCTCAGGTCCCAGGCCATGCTGGCACTCAAACTGATTCCCCGGGGACCGGTCCGCCGGGTGGTACCCCTGATCAGGAGCAGCCGGGTGCCGAACAGGAGCATCCCAGCTTTTTCCTGGGCCTCGTGGAAGAAGACAGAGTCAACACAGCCGGTGCCGTCGTCGATGCTGATGAACACCACCCGCCTGCCGCCCCGCATGGGAGGCGTCTGGGTGGCCACACGCACCCCGGCCACCAGGACCTCCGTACCGTTGCGCAGGCCCAGCAGTTTGTCTGCGGTGGTGACGCCCAGCCTGTCCAGCAGGGGCCGGTGGCTGTCCATCAGGTGGGTACTGACGTCCACCGCCATCAGGTCAAGCTCTGCCCGGACGTTTTCCACCAGGGTTGGTTCCGGCAGTCCCGGGGCGACATTCCGGAGTTCAACATCCCCAAGGGGCAGCGGTAACTGTCCCTCCAGGACCTCGACGCCTTTCCTGCTGCTGCCGGACGCCTGGAGCTTCTGCAGATGCTGCACCAGGTCTGCCCGGTTGGCAGTACCTCCCGCCTCCCGGTGCAGTGAATCGAAGGCACCCAGCTGCGCGAGCC
The DNA here is from genome assembly GCF_059090105.1 of Arthrobacter sp. K410C. Lineage (NCBI taxonomy): Bacteria > Bacillati > Actinomycetota > Actinomycetes > Micrococcales > Micrococcaceae > Arthrobacter > Arthrobacter sp. K410C. The sequence goes on along the minus strand of NZ_JBNHFJ010000013.1, from coordinate 52,111 downwards.
TTTTGATGTTTGGCTTGCTGATTTTCGACCTTGCCCGGAGGTCGGCCAGCGATTCGTACGGCTGTCCGGCAACGATTCTCTTCAACTCTGTCCTGGAGAGCCCGTAAATACCGTTGAGGCTCAGCCGGATACCGAGTTTTCCGGCGTCAGGGCCGGACTGGACCCGCTCCACCCGGTACTCAGCCTTGCTGAGGTTGATATCAAGAGGAAGGATAGGGATGCCCAGCCTTCTCGCCTCGGCAACCAGCAGCCGTTTGGGGTACATGCCCGGATCGTGCTCCCACAGCCCGGCAAGGAATGCCTCGGGGTGGTGGGTTTTCAGCCAGGCTGACTGGTAGGTGGGCACAGCGAAGGCCGCACCGTGGGCTTTGCAGAAACCGAAGCTGGCAAAGGATTTAAGGGTGTCCCAAACCTTGTCAACGACGTCTGCTGAATACCCCTTCACTTTTGCCTTCCTTCGGAAATAATCTTCGACGCCGGCTTCGCCTTCTTCGCTGCTCAGGGCCCTGCGGAACTCGTCCGCTTTGGCCAAGCCGCACCCGGTCATGACGTCGAACGTCCTCAGGATCTGCTCGTGGAACACGGTCACGCCGTGTGTTTCCGCCAGCACCGGTTTCAGGTCGGGGTGGGGGTAGACCTCCGGGGCAAACCCGTGCCGGTGTTCAAGGAAGGGCCGCACCATATCCGACTTCATGGGCCCGGGCCGGAACAGCGAAATATCGATGATGAGGTCGTTGAATTCACGCGGGGCCATCTTGCCGATCAGCTCGCGCTGGCCCGGTGATTCGATCTGGAAGCAGCCTAAAGTGTGCGTGCTGCGGATCAGTTCGTAGGTGGGCTCGTCATCGAGCGGCACGGCGTTGAGGTCGATGTGGCCGTTGTCAGCAATATAGGCTGGTCCCGAACCATCCGCCCCGGCAGGGTGCCGGCCGGCAGTAACAACCTCATTCTTTGAAGGATGAATCCGGATGATTTCCCGGACCGCGAATGCCATGGCGCTTTGCATCCGCACACCCAGGACATCGAGCTTCAGCATGCCCATGGGGTCCATGTCGTGCTTGTCGAACTGGCTCATGGGCAGCCCCAGTCCGCTGGGCTGTACCGGGGTGCGGTCCAGGAGCGTGGCGTCACCGAGGATCACCCCACAGGGATGCATGGAGATGTGGCGTGGCAGCCGGTCAAGGCGTTCGGTCAGGTCCACCAGCAGATCGAGCTGCTGGTTGCCGTCGGCATCGCGCTGCTCAACCCTTCCGGCGAACTCCTTGAGTTCGGGCTTTTCCTGCAGCGCTTCACGGAACTTGCGGGCCGAGAAGCGCCACAGCTGCTTGGCGATCTCACCCACTTCGCCGTCATCCATGCCGAGTGCCATACCGGCATCGCGTACCGCTCCCCTGGCCCGGTAACCGTTCTGCATGCTCATCAACGTGACCCGCTCGGCACCGAACCGCTCGAAAATCCGCCGGTAGACGTTATGGCGCTCGGCACTTTCGACGTCGATGTCGATGTCCGGCAGGGTTGCCCGGTCCTGGGAGAGGAAACGCTCGAAGATCAGGTCATGCTGGAGGGGGTTCACGTGGCTGACATCGATGAGGTAGTTCACAAGGCTGGAAGCGCCGGATCCGCGGGCCGCAGCCCGGACACCCATGTCCTGGATCATCCTGGACACCTCTGCCACTGTCAGGAAGTAGGAGGAAAAACCGAGGTTCCGGATGATACGCAGTTCATGCTCAAGCCGTGACTCCATGGTTCTTTCCGCCGCCCCGCTGATGCCTGGAAACCGCCTGCCGATCCCTGCATTGCAACGCTCCACCAGCTCCTGGTGCGGGTCCTGGCTGATCCCCAGCACGGCTGTCTCCGGCACAACAGGCTGCTTCCACCCCATATCGGCAGCGGGATCAATCCGGCACAGGTCGGCGAGCGCCTCGGTCTGCGTCATCAGCTGCTTAAGGTCAGCGGCACCGTAACCTGCGGCAGCGATGATTTCCTTGCCGAGCAGGAGCATCTGGTCAGCAGACTTTAGCCAGCCCTGGCCGGTGGGTTGCAGCAGCGGTTCGGTGGCGAGCTCCGGAAGCGATTTCAGGGTCCTTGCCGAATCAAGAACGTCAGCTGTGGGTGCGCCGTCTGCAGCACAGTACCGGACTGCGTTTGTCAGGATCGCCGGTACGTGGTGTTCCTCGGCAAGCCGGAGCATGCGGACTGCGTGGGCAGTGCTCAATGGTGACCCCGGGGCGCTGAGCTGGGAGACAATCTCTGCCACCACCGTCCCGCCTGGCATGGCATCCAGCCATTGCTTAAAAAGGGTACGCGGGCGGAGATAGCGCCGGCCTCCCATTGCCCGGCCAACATCCGAATCAGGGCCGATCAGGACAGTCAGTACCGGCTTGAGGGTCTGGGGATCAAGCGTCCGGGAGGCAAGTTCGGCACGTGTCACGGCAACCGGCACCGCTCCCCCGGCTTTTCCCGTTGTCCGTGCGTGGGCATCGGAGATCAGGCGGCACAAGGCCCGATAGCCGGCACCGTTGTTGTGCCCGCGGGCAAGGACAACCACCCTGCCTGCCACCTGGGTACGGTGGTCGCCGTCGTCGTCAAGGACCGCAAGGTCAACTCCGACGATGGGATCCAAACCGGCAGCCATGCAGGCCTTAAGGTGCTTGATGGTTCCATACAGGCCGTCGCGGTCCGTGCAGGCAAGGGCGGTGGCGCCGTCCGCGGCGGCAGCCTGTGCCAGTTCATCCGGCCAGGAAACCCCATAGTGGGCGCTGAATGCGGTGGAGACGTGAAGGTGCGTGAAGCTCATGCTGTTCTGGGCCGGAGGGCATCATGGATCCGCACCAGCCGCCAGCGGCCACTGCGGATATGGCGGGAAAGGTCAAGGGTCAGTGGTTCACCGTGCGCCGTGCTTCCGGCGGCTCCACCCGGGGACGGCAATACCTGCACCCGCCAGATTTCATGGTCCACCACCCCGGGACCGCTCCCCAAAGGCGCCCTGCTGTCTTCCGCCCACCACTGCCGGCGCTCATACCAGCGCATTGGTTCGGCACAGACATCGTAGGACCTGCCGGCCCAAACAAGGCTTACAGGTTGGCCCTCAGGAGAGCACAGGACATCAACGGATTCGCTGAACATGCCCATGGCGCCTCCCGGAATAACCTGACCCTATTCGAATATGTGTTCGAACAGTTCAAGTCTACGCCCGGTTCAGCCCAATGCATAGAAAGGGGTCGCAGGGCTTCCCCGCCGTTACCGGACAAGGGGGTGGACGGAGCGGAAAGCAGGGAGCAGGATGGAGCCATGGAAACCCAAGACGCACTCCTCAAGCAGGCAAGCCTCAAGGCACAGGACTCCACCCTCGTGGCCACCTTCGACATCGACGGCACCATTCCAGGGTCCGGCGCATATGTCGTGGGAATGGTCGGGGCCACACCGGATTATTCGTCGCAACGGCGGCTGTGCATTGAGTTCATGAACGGGGAGGCCATTGCCTTCTACTCGTTCAACCGCGAACAGGGCATTGAGGAGAACTACGACCTGTCAGGTGTATCGCACTCCGAAAACACCATTACCGGGCAGTTTCCCAAGGCAGCCATCAACGGGCTGGGGCAGGGGCATGTCATCTCCGCCTTCAGTGAGGCGGACGGCCGGGAATTCCAGTCCGGCGTCCCGGTAGAGGAAGCCCTGTAAGGCTTCCTCTTTTTCTTGCCCTGGCGCGGGGTTCAGCTGGATTCTTTGTGGACCCGCATCTCGAGTTCAATGAAGCCCGAGATCATGGCCCGGTACGTGGATTCCACGATGTCCGGGTCAATGTCCTTCTTCTCAGCGGCCGAACGGACGTGTTCGATAATCCGTTCCACGCGGTCGGGCGCACGGACCTCCGCGTCGTCGCCCTTCAGGGTGCCGGCGATGCGAATCAGCCGTTCGCGGCGGGCGATGAGGGTGACGATCTGTTCATCCACCTCATCCACAGCAACCCGGACGGCAGCGAGCTGTTCTTTGTCGGCCAAAGCGTCCCGATCGTTTCCTTGAATAGTTGCCATCGTCTGACAGTATCGAAGCATGCAGCCAAGAGTCGACTTCATTTCACTGGGCGTCCGCAGCGTTCCAGCGTCCAGGGCGTTCTACGTGGATGGCCTGGGCTGGCCGGTCCACAAGGAGGTTGCCGGGGACGTGGTGTTCATCCAGGTCAACCATGGCCTGGTGCTTTCACTCTGGGACGCGGGGCAGATGCAGGCGGAAGCAGGCGTCAGCGCCCCCGGGCCGGTCCCCTGCATCACCCTCAGCCAAAACCTGGCGAGCGTTGAGGAGGTGGACCAGGTAATGGCGGAGGCGGCGGCCGCGGGTGCCGCCATTGTTGCCGAGCCGGTCACCCAGCCGTGGGGCGGCTATACAGGGTACTTCGCGGACCCGGACGGTTTCCGCTGGGAAGTGGCGTACAACCCCACCTGGGCTGTGGACGACGACGGTTCAGTCACCGTCTAAGTCAACGCCGCCGGGGCGGGGACTCCTAGAACAGCGCCTCTACGGGCCTGATCAGTTCCGGACCGTTGTTGCGCACGTTGCCCACTTCCTTGCCCACCGACTCCACGCGCCAGTCCGCAGCAACGTCCTTGACGCCGGACCGCACGAGGTCCACCAAGCCGGCGGCATCATCAGCTTCCGGGTCCAGCCAGGCCCGCATGGTGGCCTTGTCCATGGGCAGCGGAACCCGGTCATGCAGGGCAGTGAGCTTCCCGAACACTGTCGATTCTGATCCCGGGGGCGGTGTGTCCGTTGTCAGGATGGAGGTGGAAAGCATCCACTGCCCGGGCTCGCCGGCCGGCACGGAGGGGTCCCTCCACCATTCGTAGAGGCCGGCAAAGACCAGGCCCCCGTTTTCCCCGGGATGCACGTAGTAGGGCTGTTTGGTCTTCCCCGGGCCCTGCTTCCATTCGTAGTAACCGTCCGCCGGGTTATCCGGTACTCCCAGGCCGCCGTCTTTTACGTCTTCAACAGTCAGACTTTGCCCTCTGGAAAGTGTTGAAGTCGGCATTACCCGGTACCCGTCTTTGACGCTGCGGCCATCTTTCGTGTCGTTGCGAGGCAAGCGAGCAGGCCGGGTGGACTATGGGCTTGGCAAAGGAGCCGCGCGATGAGGGTGCAAAGCATTCGGTTGGAGGGCGAGGAGCCCACTTGGACTGTTCTGGGCGCTGATCTACTGCCAGCCAAGGAGATCGAGTCGTACCTTGAGTTTTTGCGGCAGACCGACGCCTCGCCGAACACAGTCAAAGCTTACGCGCGAGGGTTGGCGTTGTGGTGGGAGTTCCTCGAGCTTCGCGGTCGGAGCTGGGACGTGTTCGGTGTTGAGGATTTCACTGGGTTCCTCGGCTGGATGCGGTCGGGGCTTCCGCCGGGAGTTGCATCGTTGTCCGCTGTGCCGGCGCGGATCGCGGATGCAACGGCGGCCCAGAGACTGCAGGCGGTTCGCTCGTTCTATGTGTTTCAGCAGTGGCGCGGCCTCGAGGGAATTCCGGCGCTGTTCCTGGGTCGGGAATCTAGTTCGCCGTACTTGCCGTTCCTGACTCACATCCGACGCGGTTCTCGTGCGGCGTCGGTGTCGGTGAAGGTCCACCGGCGACGGCGGGCGGCACCGACCTTGACGCCCGTGCAGATCGATTCCATCAAACATGCCTGCGCGCACTGGGACCCCGGCACGCGCTCGTGGTCGGGATCTCTCAGGGACCGATTGTTCTTTTCTTTGCTTGAGGAGACAGGCTTGCGGCTGGGCGAGGCGCTGTCGTTGCAGCACCGGGACTGGCATTCAGGTGGCGGCGAGAACCCGTACATCGAGGTTGTCCCACGCCCCCATCCCCACGGGGCGCGGGTGAAGGGCGGAAATTACCGCAAGCTCTACATTTCCGACGGGCTGGACCGTCTCTACGCCGAGTACGTCTGGCACCTCTGCGAGGCGGGTCTGGACCTGGTGGTGGAGGACATCGACGCGTCATACGTTTTCGTGAACGTCGCCGGCGGAGAGCGCTTCGCGCCGATCCGCCCGGAGACGATTTACAAGCTGATCACCCGGATAAAGCGCGTACTTGGCGATCTTGTGCCGGCGCGTTGGTCCCCGCACTGGTTCCGTCACACGCATGCCACGGCCCTGCTTCTCTCTGGGCGACCGATTCATGTGGTCAGTCGGCGACTCGGCCACGCCGATGTCCAGACGACTTTGAACACCTACGCCTGGGTGACTGAGGACGAAGAGTTACGGGCACTGGCCGATTGGGCCGCCGTGACAAAGCAATGGAGGGACGGGCATGCGGACATCTGACGCAGAAATGGTCGGGATCCTGAGTGCCGGCGGAGCGCCGGGCTTCAATGCGGCACGGAACGAGGAACTGGTCAGCGCAGTCCCCGAGGGCCTTCGGCTGCTGCACTACACGCGGGACTCGATCCCGGCCGAGCATTTGAGCTCATTCGGTTTTTATCATGACAAGATCGGCAACATTCACCTCGACGGCCTGACCACGACGATGCAGAACGAGCTGATGTTCGCGATCTGGCGCATCGTGGAGCTCGGCGGGCGAGTGCCCTGCGCGCCGCTGGGATTACTCCTGAGGGAACTCGCCGCGACATCGAAACGGCTGCAGCGGGCCGGCCAGCCGTTCGAGAGCGTGATGGACTACACGCCGGCCGAATGGCGCACGGAACTCGCTACGACTTGGGTCCGACGCACGAAGCAGCTGCCTAATACGAACACGCTGCGCACGATCCTGTCGCCGCTGGATCGGGTCAGCAAGCTTCTCTGGTTCGCCTATGACACGAGGCCATGGTGGCAGCGAGAGATCTGGGACCTGACCATGGACCGGCGGATCCCCCGGCGGCCCCAGGAGATGCTCTCGCAGGTCGCGGTCCACTGGCACCGACTCCAACCCACATGGTTCCGTCAGGGCGCGATGTTCTACGTCAAGACCCAGCTCGAGGCGGGCCAGCTGACCTGGGCAAGCGTGCACGGCCGCCACAACGCGCTCCTTCCCTTCGGAGAATTTGCGGCAGCCCGAAATCTCCCGGGTCCGCGACTCACGCCGGACCCTGCCCGACTGCGCCCGTTGATGCTGGAGTTCCTGGGCGAAACCCGTCAAACGAAAACGCGCCACGGGAAGAACACCGGCAAACCGCGCTCGATTGGGAGCGTTGCCCAGATTACAGCGGCGGTCCGGGGCCTCTACGCATTCATGAACGATTTCGGACCCGAGGCTGCGGCCGCGGTCGGTGATGAGCGGTGGGCCGGTATTGGTCCTGAGTATCTGAGGTTCTGGCGACCGGGAGACATCCCGCGCGTTCACAAGAACCGCTACGACGAACGGCACCTGTTTACCGACACAGTCATGTCAGCGCTGGCGTCACATGCCCATCTGCTTGGCGTCCCTCGCCCGCTGGGTGGATTAGGGGATGAGCAGGGGATGCGGATTCTGTTGCTGATGATGGCTACCGGGCGTCGGATCAATGAAATCTGCATGCTGGATCCGGATCCGATCATCCCGGTTGAGGGCCCTACGCCTGAAGGCGGAAACATCGCGAAACTGCGCTACCAGCAGACGAAAATCGTGGACGCGCCGGACACGATCTTCGTCGACCAGGAAGTCACCGCCATCATCGCAGAGCAGCGCCGCTGGCTCACCGAACACTTCGAAGCCGGGGTGACGCCGAAGTACTTGTTCGTGAAGGCTCAGGGAAATCTGCTTGGCCAGCACCCCTACAAAGACGGACGGTTCCGACGACAATTGCATCATCTCGTTGCCCTCGCCGGGTTGACTGAAGCCGACGGGACCCCGCTGGACTTGGGCAAAACGCACCGGTTCCGGCACACGAAAGCGACAGGCCTGATCAACGCAGGCGTGCCCCTGCACGTCGTCCAGCGCTACATGGGCCACCTAAGCCCCGAAATGACGATGCACTACGCGCAGACCCTCGACGCGACAGCGAAGGCCGAGTTCCTCCGCTACCGCAAGATCACAACGTCGGGTTCCGCATCAGCGATCCAGGGTGAGGACCTCTATGAGCTGATGGCGTTGGACTCACGCACCGACCGGGTACTACCAAACGGCTGGTGCACACTGCCCCCTGCCAAGAGCTGCGACAAAGGCAACGCCTGCCTCACCTGCAACCTGTTCGTCACCGACGAACGATTCCTGGGCGTCCACGAGGGCGAAGCCGTCGCTCTCGACCAGCTCATCGACAACCGGCAGGCTGCGCACCAGCAACGCACAGGACAACCGATGAGCGAAAACCACGTCTGGCTCACCCTCCGGCGCCGCGAGCAGCTTGCACTCAAGACCATCGTTGAAACGCTCACTACACAAACGGACGATGCCCACGAGCCAATCCGCGGCGCAGGAGAGCAAACCCGAATCAGCGCGGACCGACGCGATCCGCAGGAGTCGCAATGAGCCGCGGCAACCCGGAACTACTCGCCCAGGCCGCGTCACGAAAACGCCAAGCAGCGCGGGACCGCGCTGACGCCGGCATACGCGCACTACTAAAAGCCGGCGCACCCATCACCTTTGAGGCGGTCGCGACGGCGGGCCACATTTCCAAGGACTTTCTCTACCGCACGACTGATCTGCGTAACCGCATCCAAGACCTTCGCAGCCGCACAGCCGGCATACGGGCGGCAGGGCCGCCCAGCGAGCCCGCCGCGGCAACCTCCACAAGCAACATCGTCCGCACACTCACCATCGCCCTCCGAGACGAACGGGCCCGGAATCGGGCCGAGATCTCCGAACTCAAGGCCGCTCTGGAAGCCGCCCATGGCGAACTGCTGCGGCTGCGGCGCCACCCTGGTTTGCACGACGCCGACTGACCAACGGATCCCCCTTCCATCAATGCAATAGACGATAGTTGCGGCGATGGGACAGGATCAGCGGCCGCAGCAGCGGGCATAATGGCCCTATGTGCGGCAGATACGTCATGAGCAGAGCTGTCGGTGACCTTCTCGCGGCTTTCGACGTCGAGGAATCCTACGTCGATGAGCTCCAGCCTTCCTACAACGTCGCCCCAACCGACATGGTCCCCCTGATTCTGGACCGGAGCTCAGGAGACGGCGCACCAGTGACACGAAAGTTAGTCACCGCCCGCTGGGGCCTGGTTCCGTCCTGGGCCAAGGACCCCAAAGGCGGCGCGAGACTCATCAACGCCAGAATGGAAACCATCACAGAAAAACCCTCCTTCAGGAAAGCCGCATCCGCAAGACGGGGATTACTCGCAGGCGACGGATACTTTGAATGGGAAAAAACCCCTGACGGCGGGAAGATCCCCACATACCTCTACGGGTCGGACGACCAGATCCTTGCCTTCGCCGCCCTCTTTGAAAACTGGCCCGATCCTTCCCTGCCCAACGACCACCCGGACAAATGGCTGCGAACAGCCACGATCATCACCACCAATGCCTCCGACGCCCTCGGCCACATCCACGACCGCACCCCGCTGATCGTGCCTCCGGAAATGTATTCGGACTGGCTCGACCCGGACACAACCTCCGAGGCAGACGTCCGTGCCCTACTGGATTCCATGCCCGAACCGCACCTGGTCCCACGTGTCGTCAGCGACCGTGTCAACAGCGTCCGCAATGACGGGCCGGAGCTTATAGAACCAGCCACCGCAGGAAAGTAACCCAGCCGGCTCAGAAAGATGATCCGTGACTCACCTGGTTGGCCGTGCGTGCCAAGAACCGGCCCGCCCGCCGGAAGTCCCGGACAAACAACAACACTGCAATCACAGCGACAACAACTCCGACTGCCATCACCCAAGCGGCCACGCTGTTACCGCTCAGAGCAAAGTTCACGGCCTGAGGAGTAAAGACGAGCGGTAATAGCGGTGCCTGGATCACGAGTTGCGTCGCCAAACCCTTCCGCTGTTGCACCGCGGCACCCCGCGAGACTAGAAGGTGTTGCGGATCCACGTCAGTCTTCCCGGCTATCTCCCTACGAACCTGCTTTCGCTCATCGCTCTCCAGCGAAAGCAGCACATCGATTCTCCCAGTTCTGGCCGCAGGGACCACTTTTTTGGAGTTGTAAACGAGACCCCCAACTAGAACACCGAGGACTGCGAGGAAAAACCCGAACACCAGATAGGCTGCCCAGTCCCCTCGAAGACCCGGGAAGGCCACCATCCCGCCCACCGTCCCGGAGGCAAGGAGTAATACCAGCCCGGCGGGAAAATACCGCGTGTAATACATTTTCACGGCCTCGCCCAAGCCGTCGTCACCAAGCCCCTGAGCTCTTCTCGCGGCATGATCCCAGCGCTCATTGGACTCGTCCATGAGACCTTCGATTCCGCCCATCGTCTTCTTCCCATGGAGGCCACTGACGCCGACAAGACCTTCGGAAAATCATCTGGAGCCGCTGGCCATGTTCAAATACTGGACCATTCGCATGCGAACGCCAACGGGCTTGACGAAAAACTGAGGGTTACGGCTTCTTTACGGACGCGTCTTCAACAGTTCCGGCCCCTACCTTGCCCGGCCGATCGACAGACAACTACAGATAAGCCGGCACTGCACAGCGCCGCGACTGGACAGCCTTACGGAACGCCGGCTTCTCCAGCACGGATTCGCTTCTGGCATTGATCATCCGGGAACCGATGCCCGGATCCTTCGCCCAGGAAGGGACGAGCCCCCAACGGGCCACATGCAGCTGCCGGACCTGCCTGCGCTCCGGCCCGTCATCCACCAGCCGTTCCAGGACGATGGGGACGTCGTCAGTGGGCGCCACATTCCACGACGGCGGAATGCTCACCTCGTCCTCCAGCTCGGCGTCGAATTCCGCCAGGAGGTCCCCCACAGCACGTGCCATCACATAGCGTCCACACATGGCTCCAGCATGCCATCGGCGACATCTGCTGTCATCCGGGCCGTCCGGGAAGCCGCGGGCGCACGGGAATAGGGGGAGGCACGCTACCGTTGACAGGAACGGAACCCTACATCGACACAGAGGAGACCCCTGTGGATTTCACTCCCGAATCCGGCACCATCACCATGTTCTCCACCACCTGGTGCGGCTACTGCAACCGGCTGAAGAAGCAGCTGGATGCGCAGGGCATCGGCTACACGGAGATCAACATCGAGGAAGTGGATGGCACCGCCGAACTCGTGGAGCAGCTGAACGGCGGCAACCGCACCGTTCCCACCGTCCTGTTCCCGGACGGTTCGGCAGCGACCAACCCGTCAGCAGCCGAGGTGAAGGCGCGCCTGGCGGCATAAGCACGGCCGGCCGTAAACACTTTCGCGATGCGGGTCATGCCCCCAGGCTGCTGAAGGAAGCAGACTCCAGGGCGGCATGGCCCGCATACGTTTGCAGCAGCGCGTCCTCAACGGCCTGGACGGTGGCACCGGGCACCAGGTCTTCGACGGCGCCCGCAGTGGCAGGATCCCATTCAAGCCCCAGGGCGGCGTAGCTGTCCGTCAGGACTTTCCGGATCGGGGCAGAGTTTTCCACGACGATCACGGAGCTGAACAGCCAGCCGCCCGCCACGACCCGCTGGGCCGTGCCTACGAGCTTGATCCGGTGTGAGGAATCGTCCGGGTGTGTTCCGTGGACGCTGAACTCGCCCGGGCAGTACTCCCCCGGTATTTCCCCCACGGCGGCGTGGACGCCGACCACCTGCAGTGCCTGGGCGAACAACTCCCCGAAGTACCCGAAGCGGGTTTTGGAGCCGGCGATCGCATCCACGTCCGGCTCAATGTGGTCCACCACCAGCGTCCCCTGGTGATAGGCAGCGGCGCGTCCGCCGGCCCTGCGGACCAGCGGTTCAAAGCCGTTGTCACGGCAGGCACGGGCCGCTGCTTCAAACCCCGGCAGGCGGGTGTCCCGCTGTCCGAACGCCACGGTGGGGGCGGGACGGTAGAGCCGAAGGGTGGGGCCGATCTGCCCCGACCTGGCCTGTGCCAGGAGCTCCAGCCCGAATCCCAGGTCCCGCCCCGCTCCCAGCGAAACTTCCTGCCGCACCACAGTCAGCGTGCGCGTTTCCTGAACGGGGTGGTGCATGGTGCCGGGCTCCCTTATGGTCATCTCGCAGTTCCTGGTTGAACTGCCGGCGGACAGGCCAACCCTAGGTTACGCCGTCGCCCCCCCACGACGTTTAAAGGCCACGGCGTCCGCCCACAGGCCCGGCAGCAATCCGGCCACCACCAAGTCCCACGGATCGGCAGCCGGTCAGGTACGGCGCAGTGTCAAAATCTGTTCGGCCCGCCCGAAGGGGCCCTGCCGGTCATGCAGGACCGTGGACGTCAGGCCGATCCCGTCCCCGCCGAAGGACACCGCGTTGTCCAGCCCCAGCCACTCCCCTTCGGGCCGCCGGTACATGTGGATCTGCAGGTCCAGGTTGGGGAAGGCGTAGCTGTCCTTGCCGGGAGGCACCCGGGCGGCGATCCCGTTGGCGGTGTCCACCAGGCCCATCAGGCGGGCCAGATCGGTACTGTCCTCCCGGTCCGTCAGCGGGTGGTCGGTGCGGAGCCACACCTTGCCGGCGCCCGGCCGGTGCCCTTCGGCAACGCGCATCTCGAGGGACCGGATGTAGCCGCCGGGCCAGACAGCCGAACCGTCGTAGGGCTTGCAGTCGTCCGGGCCCGGAATGGCCGCATCCTCGACGGCGGCGACGGCAGCAGTGTCGCTGGTGATCATCCGCCAAGCGGTTGCCCGGATTGCTGTCCGGCCCGCAGCCACCAACTCTGCCTGCAGCAGTTCGATGGTCTTCCCTGGCCTCAGCGTAGAGGTCTCGATCTGGAATTCCCCGCCCGGGATCAGTCCCAGGATCTCGTAGCTGAGCCGGGCCATCCGCATGTCCGCCCGCGGCTGGTGGCGTTCAAGGGCTTCGGCCAGCAGGCCGGAGGCAGGCGCCATGTGTTGTTCGTGGGCGTTCCAGGCCCCCTGCGCATGGATGGTGGAGCGGAAGTGGCCGCCGCCCAGGACCTGGTAGTAGGCGTTGCCTTCAGCAAGCTCTTGGAACTCTTCAGTCAACGCTGGCCTTTCGCAGAGAACTTCAGTGAATTGCCACTAACTCTAACCGCTCGCGCCGGAACGGCAGCAGCGGTCCGGCGCGAAATGCTGGGCCAGCGAAATGTTTGAGACTGGATGATGCCAGCGGACTAGACTCAGGAACTGGTCCTGTCAGCGACCTCGAAAAGAGGTATTCCATGCGCGTCATCAGCTACAACCTCCGCAAACACAAAGCCAGCGGCGAGCTTCTTGCCCTGGCCAGGAACCATGACGTCGATGCCCTCTGCCTCCAGGAGGTGGATGCCACGGACCTCCCCGAAACCCTGGGGCCGCTGCATCTGGCGCATGTCACGAAGGGAAACCGCTTGGGCCTCGCCGTCTACTACCGCACCAGCCGCTTCACCGCACTGGACACCCAATCCTTCGCCCTGAAGAAGTCGATGCACGACAGGGTCCTGGCTCCGGCGCACGAACGGCTGATTGGGGTGCGCGTGATGGACAACGACACCCAGCATGAACTGGTGATCGGCTCGTTCCACGCGGCGCCGCTGACCGCCTCCAATTCGCTCCGGCGCAAGCAGATCCACGCTGCCCATGCCGAACTGCTCAGCATGGGAAAAGGCCTGATGACGCTGATGGTGGGCGATTTCAACTACCCGTTCTTCACCAAGAACCTGGACATCCACATGAAGAACTCCGGGTATGCCCTCTCCCTCAGCAACCGGCGCACCTACACCAGGTACAAGGTATTCAAGGGCCACTTCGACTTTGCCACGTCCCTGGGCCTGGACATCCAGAACGTAGAGACGCTGCCGCGCGGCAACTCGGACCACCTGCCCATCCTGGTCACGGCGGAATACGGTCCGGACTACTAGCAAGCGCCGCCGGGATACGGGCCGGCGCCAGCAAGCCGTCGCCTCAGGTCCGGCCAGGCGGCAGCGAAGCCGGGGTGCAGTTCCTTCCGCTCCACCTCGTCAAGGGGGACCCACAGCAGTTCGATGCTCTCGGGATCGCTGATCACCGGGTCGAACGGCTCCCGCACCAGCACCACCACCGTGGTGTAGGACCAGTAGCCCAGGTCCAGGAGGGAAGTGAACAGCACGTCAACACCCTCCGGCGGAACCGCCGCCTCCTCCTGGGCTTCCCGCAGCGCGCCGGCCACGGGCTCCTCGCCCTGGTGGAGCGCTCCACCCGGCAACCCCCACGTTCCGCCGTTATGGCTCCAGACCGCGCGGTGCTGCAGCAGCACCCCCCTGGGCGGATCGAACGCAAGAACGCCGGCCGCACCGAAACGCCCCCAAAAGCGTCCGCGGTCCCCCTCCACCCAGGCGTCGCCCGGATCCCGGGGACCGGTGCGGAGGGGCGGGGTGGTGGACGCTGCGGAAGCCAGAGAATGATCCATCAGCCCAGTCTGACAGGTACATCATGCCCGGGCCCAGCACACGCCGGGCGTCAGTTGCCGTGCGGGCGTTCGACGGCGAAATCACCGCCGGGATACATGATGGTTTCGTGCCCGTCATCAAAGCGGACCAGGTAAGGCGGGGTTCCGTCCTGTCCCCGCACCTCCAGGATCACCCCGTGGCGGTCCGTGGATCCAACATGCCGGCCGTGGACGATAATGCGGTCGCCCTGCGCTGCCTCCATGGCAATCACCTCCCAGCCCCCAGATTACGACTCTCACGGGAACCGGAACAGGCCCAGCGTGGCAGGATTTCCCTATGCCGCTGAACATCGTCCTGGTTGCCGATACCCACATCCCCAAGCGGGCCAGAGACCTGCCCGCCCCGGTGTGGGCCGCCGTCGAAAGCGCAGACGTGGTCTTCCACGCCGGTGACTGGGTGCAGGCCGGGGTCCTGGACAAATTCCAGGAACGCAGCCGGTACCTGGTGGGCGTCTACGGGAACAATGACGGGCCGGACCTGCGCGCCCGCCTCCCTGAAACCGCGCACATCACCCTGGACGGCATCCGGTTTGCCATGGTCCATGAGACCGGGCAGGCCAAGGGGCGGGAGCTGCGGTGCGAGGCGCTCTATCCGGACACGGACGTCCTGGTCTTCGGGCACAGCCACATCCCCTGGGACACCACGTCCCCGGCAGGCCTGCGGCTGCTCAACCCCGGCTCGCCCACGGACCGCCGGCGCCAGCCCGCCTGCACATACATGACAGCAAAGGTCGACGGCGGCCGGCTGGCGGAGGTGCGCCTGGTGGAGGTGGCGCGGGAGTAGTTCCGGGTTGGCAGGTGGCCGCCGGTTGCCTAGGCTGGGACGGTAAGCATACTTAGCTTCTTGGAATCCACCCAGCAGGAGGACCGCCATGACAGACCAGTACACTTTCCGGAATCCGGTCACCGCCTACGAGCACATTTCCCCGCCGGAGCAGCACCAGCCCGAGCCGGGACTGGACGCGGAGCTGACGCCCAAGGCGGACCTCGGTGAGGAAACTTACCGCGGCACGGGACGGCTGGAAGGCCGGAAGGCAATCGTCACCGGTGCGGATTCGGGTATCGGTGCCGCCGCGGCCATCGCGTTCGCCAGGGAGGGGGCCGACGTCGTCATGTCGTACCTGCCGCAGGAGGAGGAGGACGCTGCCAGGATTGCGGGCATTATCGAAGCCGCGGGACGCAAAGCCGTGAAGGTTCCCGGGGACCTCAAGGACCCGTCTGTCTGCCGTGACGTGGTGGATACCGCGGTGGCCGTCCTGGGTGGTGTGGACATCCTGGTCAACAACGCCGGAAAGCAGGTGGCCCAGGAGGACCTCGCGGACATCACGGACGAGCAGTTTGACCACACGCTGAAGACCAATGTCTACGCCATGTTCTGGCTGACCAAGGCAGCCCTTCCGCACATGCCCGCGGGGTCCACCATCATCA
This sequence comes from Arthrobacter sp. K410C, assembly GCF_059090105.1. NCBI lineage: Bacteria > Bacillati > Actinomycetota > Actinomycetes > Micrococcales > Micrococcaceae > Arthrobacter > Arthrobacter sp. K410C. Next base: position 36,274 of record NZ_JBNHFJ010000013.1, on the reverse strand, counting down.
ACACCACCTCGGTGCAGGCCTACAACCCCTCCCCGACGCTGGTGGACTACGCCACCACCAAAGCCAGCATCAACAACTTCACCAAAGGCCTGGCCCAGCAGCTCGCTCCCAAGGGGATCCGTGTCAATGCCGTGGCGCCGGGACCCATCTGGACTCCGTTGCAGGTCAGCAGCGGCCAGCCCAAGGAGGAGCTGCCGGAGTTCGGGCAGTCCACTCCGCTGGGCCGCGCCGGCCAGCCCGCAGAACTCGCGCCGGCGTATGTTTTCCTGGCCTCGCCCGAGTCCAGTTTTGTGCTGGGCGAGACGCTGAACGTCAACGGCGGCAGCCCCACCCCGTAGTTCTTATGCCTGGTCCTGCCCGGCGAGCAGTTCATCGGTGGCTTCGTCGGGCTGGCCGTCGAAGAACTGTGCAAGAACGGTCTTGAACACCGTTTCGCCGGGCGCCGCGCGGAGGAACAGCGTCATGGACGACTGCAGCTTGCGGGCGTCAATGCCGCCCAGAATATCCTCGGCCGTGCGCCCGGCGTGGTTGGTCAGGGCCTGTGCGCACTCCAGCAGGCGCGGACCCAGCACGTCGTGCTCAAGGTATCCCCGGGCCTCGTCCAGTGACCTGATGGCATACTTCCGCGAGGTGGCGCTCTGCCCCAGCCCGGCGATCTGCGGAAAGACGAACCACATCCAGTGGCCGCTCTTGCTGCCCAGCTGCAATTCGGACAAGGCCTGCTCATATGTCCCGCCGCTGTCCTGTGCAGCGACGAAGCGTTCAAGGTCATAGGGATCGTTCATGGATGTCTCCTTGTCGGGGGGTGTTGGGACCGGGCGGGAAGCCGGCGCCTGGCGGCTGCCCAAGTACTGCTGCAGCCTGGCGCAGGCTGGTGTGCGGGTCCTGGGCCCACCGCGCCAGCACCACATCGGCGCGCTGCCTGTCGCGCTCCGGCAGCCCGGCAAGCAGCGGCGCCACCACATCGGCCACGAGGGGGCCTTCCAGTTCCGCTGTAGAAGCGGAGCGGAGGAACCCTTCGATCCGGGTCAGGTCCGAGTGGCGGAGCCATCCGGCCTTGGCTTGGAGCAGCACCACGGCAGCCAGCCGCCGCTCGAAGACCGGCCTTGCGCCAGGGTTGGGCCGGCCCCAGAGGACTGAGGCCAGCTGGACCGTGGCATCGTGGTCCAGGGCTTTGAATTTCCGCAGCGCATCACGGACGGTTCCCCGGACAGCGCCCACGGAGGCTCCGTAGGAGGCGAGGACCCCGCCCAGCCGGGTGGCGACGTCGTCCGCGCGGTACCAGGAGCCCTCGTTCTGCAGCGTACGGTCGATGAATTCCGCCGCCGCGGCAACGATGTCCGGCCCCGCTGTCACTGCCGGCCTGCCGCGGCGTGGTTGATGCAGAACGCGGTCCATGGCCGGGCTTCCAGCCTGCCCTCGGCAATGGCTTCGCCGCAGACGGCGCAGGTGCCATAGGTTCCGGCGTCCAGCCGGGCGAGGGCGGCCTCCACCTGGTCCAGGCCGGCGGCGCTCTGCTTCAGGAGTGCGGCCGCCTGGGACAGCTCGAAAGCGATCGTGGCGCCCTCGGGATCGTGTTCGTCATCGACGTTTGAATTGAGCCGTGCCGAACTGGCCGAGGCGATGTCCGCGCGAAGGTCCGGAAGCAGTGCAGCCTTCCGCTTCCGCTCCTCCTCGAGCAGCACCCGGAACCGCTCAAAATCTGGCATGGAGAAAGCCTAGCGCGCCTCTCAGTACCAGTTCCTGGCTACGGAGTGGTCCCACGCCGCGCAGGGTGTACGGTAGCGGTCCCGGATATACCCGAGCCCCCACTCAATCTGCGTACGGTAGCTGGTAAGCCAGTCGCTGCCGGCGCTTCCCAGCTTGCCGGGCGGCAGGGCCTGCGGAATCCCATAGGCCCCGGAGTAGGGGTTGGTGGCGGTGGTCAGCCAGTTGGATTCCTTGGTCCAGAGCTGGGCGAGGCACAGGAACTGGTCCTGGCCCCAGCCGTAGGCTGCAAGGCGGCCGGAGGCGTAGCTCTTGGCCGCAGCGGGATCGTTGACTGCGCCGCCTGGAACGGAGGGCACGACGACGGCGGGCGGGCCGGGGATTGCAGGCGCCGGGGCAACGGGGGCGGGGTTCGCCGGGGCCGGGTTCACGGGAGCAGGATTTACCGGGGCCGGATTTAGCGGCGCGGGATTCGCTGGCACCGGCGCTGCCGGGACCGGGTTTGCCGGAGCGGGAGGTCTTTGAGCACCGGCAAGGGCAGCATCTGCAGCTGCCTGCCGGCGGGCCTGCTCCTCGGCAGCCGCTCGCTTGGCAGCCTGCGCCGCCTCATAGGCTGCAAGCGCCGCCTGGCCTTGCCGGTATTCGCCCTCGAGCGCCGCCGTCGTGCCCTTGAGGGACGCCAGCTGCGCGGTCAACTCTCCGCTGCGCCGCTGCTCTTCGGCGACCTGCCGGGCCACCGCGTCCTGGGCGGAACGGGCAGTGTCCAGCTTGGCCTTCGCCTCCCCGGACAGGCGTTCGCGCTCCGCCCTGGCGGTCTTTTCCTGCTCCGCCAGCGCAGCGGTGGCTTTGCCGGCGGCCTCCGCCCGGCTGACCAAATCCGCGGTCTTGGCTCCCACCACCTCAACGACGTTGAGCCCGTGGATGCTGTTGTTCTCCAAAGCTTCCAGTGCCACAAAGAATCCCATGGTGGTTCCGCCGGTCTTGTACGATCTGGCGGCCAGCGCACCAACGGCCTGTTGATGCCGCTGCAACTCCGCGTCCGCCTGGGCAGCCTGGCCTGCAAGGGCATCCACCCTGGCCGTTGCGGACTGCAGGGCGGCATCCGCCAGTGCATAGTCGGCTGCGGATGCCACGGCGGCCGTCCCGAGCGCTTCGGACTCGGACCGCAGGCCTTGAAGCAGGCCTGTGATGTTCTCGATCTCGGCCGCCTTCCCGGCTTCAGACTGCTGCGCCTTCTGAACGTCTTCCCACGATGGGTACCCGCCCGGCGGAGCCTCATCCGCGGCCGCCGGAGGCAGGGCAGCGGGGCCGGCCAGGGCAAGTGCCAGCAGCCCTCCCAGCAGCGGGGGCTTGAACATGCTTCCGATCAGGCGCATAGCTCCGAAGCTTAGCGGGTTTCAACACTAGGTTGAGGGTTGGGCGACCTCCCGCCGCTACCTTAATAAGTTTGTGACATAAATAACAGGCGACGCCAGCCGCAAAATATCACGCGAGGTCAGAAAGGTGTGCTAGTACCTCCAGACGTTTGCTTAATTTGATAGAAGCGCCTCGTATGTTACCCAAACGTGACAATTGCTCCGGGGCCGGGTTATGGTCTTCAGGTGTCCCTCCCAATCGGGACATTCCCATCAGTATGCCGAGCCCTGCCACTGACCCGGGATTCAATCGCTTTCCAGCTGGCAGGGACGGGGGAACCAAGTTTCCACGGCCGTTACGGCCTTGGGGTTAAGTCGATAGCGCCTCCGTCCATTGTGGGCGGTTGCCTTCGGCCGGGTATCTCCAACCCGAACCCGACAGCTCACCCCGCAGGCATGGGAGAGGCGATCACACGTGTCAAAAAATTTCCCTACCGCCCGTCACCGCGCAACTCCGGCCCGCTCAATCGCGCTCCAGGGCTTGGCTGCTTCCGCAAAGTCCCAGGCACGGACGCTCAGCCGTCCGATGCTCGCAGTTGCCGCTGCGTCCGGCATTGCGTTCGGTGTTGGAGCTCCCGCCCATGCAGGCGTGACCGGCCCGGATACCACCGAAACCGCTAGCGTCCAGGCGTCCAGCGCTCCGGCAGCCGCAGTGGCTGCCCCCGCTGCCGCAGCCCCTGCCGCCGGCAACGTCTACACCGTGGTTTCCGGAGACACCCTGGGCGCCATCTCGGCCGCTCACGGCGTCAGCCTGAACGATGTGCTGGCCGCCAACGGCCTGGACATCTCCACCATCATCTACCCCGGTGACCAGATCACCATTCCGGGCGCCGGCTACGTGGCACCTGCCGCTGCTCCTGCCCAGGCCGCACCTGCCCTGGCGAACACCGGCTCCACCATGAACTATGCCTCCGCGGCCGTTGCCCCGGCTCCGGCTCCGGCCCCGGCCCCCGCACCTGCCGCGACCGGCACCGGCACGGGTGCAGCCATCCTGGCTTCCGCCTACGGCCAGTTGGGCGTGCAGCAGGACTGCACCGCCATGGTGGAGAAGGCCCTCCGCTCCGTCGGCAAGTCCGTCGGTGACCTGGCTCCCGGCCAGTTCTACCAGTACGGCACCACCGTGGGCACCCCCGCCCCCGGCGACCTGGTGATCACTGCAGGCCACGTGGGCGTGTACGCCGGCGACGGCCAGGTTGTCAGCGGCGGCGTGGACGGCTACAAGACCGAAGTCCACTCCATCAGCTGGCTCGGCGGAGCTTCCTTCGTCCGGGTAGCGTAGTTACCCCGCGCAACTGAAGCAGCCGCACCAAGAGCTGCGCACATAAGGGCGGCAGCCGGGAAGACCCCGGCTGCCGCCCTTGCCGTGTTAACGTGTTGCCACCGGGACCCCCCGCCACTTTGCGGCGCAGCCTGTCACGTGCCGCAGAACGTCATGTACTTGCCGAAATCTTCCGGCGCGCCTTCGGCGTAGCGTTCCAGCCCGGGTCGCTCTTCGTAAGGGGAGCCCACTGCTTCAAGGAGCCTGGTAAGCGGCTCCAGGTCGCCGCCGGTGGCCGCAGCGAGCGCCTCTTCCACCAGATGGTTGCGCGGAATGTACACGGGATTCACCCGGTCCATCCGGTCCGCATCCGGCTTCATGGACCGCCAGCGCCCGGCCCAGGCGTCGAATGCTGCCAGGTCCATGACCATGCCCCGGACAGGCCTTTCATTTCCGCGCGCTGCTTCGCCCAGGTTGCGGAAGAACCGCGTGTAGTCCACCGGGCCGTCCTTCAGGATCGCAACCACCCCGTCCACCAGTTCGGATGCCGCTTCGGCCTCAGGGCTTCCGGCGGGGCTGGCGGGCAGGCCCAGCTTGGTCCTCATCCCGTCGAACCAAGCATCGCTGTACTGCCTGCGGAATTCGCCCAGCGCCTCCACGGCGGGAGCGACGGCCTGCTCCTGGTCCTCGTTGATCAGCGGAAGGATCGACTCGGCGAGGCGCGCCAGGTTCCATTCGGCAATAACAGGCTGGTTGGCGTAGGCGTACCGCCCGCCCACATCGATGGAACTGTAGACGGCGGCGGGATTGAAGTCGTCCATGAACGCACAGGGCCCATAGTCGATGGTCTCGCCGGAAATGGTCATGTTGTCCGTGTTCATCACGCCGTGGACGAATCCCACCAGCATCCATTGCGCCACCAGCGCGGCCTGGGCCGACACCACCGCCCGGAAAAGCGCAAGGTACGGATTCTCAGCTTCCGCGGCGGCGGGGTAATGCCGGCTGATGGCGTGGTCCGCCAGGCGGCGCAGCAGCTCCAGGTTGTCCGTGGCCCGCGCATACTGGAAACTCCCCACCCGCAGGTGGCTGCTGGCCACCCGAGCCAGGACTGCCCCGGGCAGCATCTCGTCCCGGCGCACCAGGCGTCCGGTGCCGACGACGGCGAGAGACCTGGTGGTGGGAATCCCCAGCGCGTGCATTGCCTCACTGACGAGGTATTCCCGGAGCATGGGCCCGACGACGGCACGCCCGTCACCTGCCCGCGCAAATGGTGTGCGGCCCGAGCCTTTGAGGTGGATATCGCGCAGGCGGCCGTTGGCGTCCAGGATCTCGCCAAGCAGGAGGGCCCGCCCGTCCCCCAAGAGGGGTGAGTATCCGCCGAACTGGTGCCCGGCGTAGGCCTGGGCCACCGGCGCTGCCCCCTCCGGCACGTGGTTGCCCAGCAGCAACCGCACCCCCTCCGCGCTGCGCAGGTAGCGGGCATCAAGCCCGAGCTCTTCCGCGAGGGCGTCGTTGAAGACCAGGAGCCGGGGCTCCGGAGCTTCCTCCGCCTGCCAGGGAACAGCCATGTCTGCCAGTTCGCTGGCGAAACGGCTTTCGAGGATGACCGTTGATTCTGCAGCGGTAGTCATGGGTTAACCCTATCCCCGCGGTTGGTCCGTCGGTTGATCAGCCAGGTGACAAGCCACAGGATCACGCCGATTGCCATCAGCCCGCCGGCTATCTGGTACTGGATCACGTTGCGTCCCACCCATGGGCCGGCAAGGAAAGCACACAGGATGGCTGCCACCAGGGGCAGTGGGCCGGGCGAGGTGAAAAAGACCTTACGGTTCGGATCCCGCTTCCGGCGCAGCACCAGGCATGCCACGTTCACCACGGTGAAGACGCACAGCAGCAGGAATGCCGTTGTGCCGGAAAGGTTGGCGACGATGTTGCTTTCCGGATCGCTGGCCACATAGAGGATGAGTCCCAGGGCAAGGACCGTGGAGAAGGCGATGCCGGCCCACGGGGTGCGGCGAACGGGCAGGACCTTGCCCAGGGGACGCGGCAGGACCTGCTGCCGGGCCATGCCGTAGATCAGCCGGCTGGCCATGAGCATGTTGATCAACGCAGTATTGGCCACGGCGAAGACGGCCAGGAACGGGAAGACCCTATCGATGGGAAAGTCCGGTGAGCCCTTATGCACCACTTCGAGCAGTGCCGCGCCTTCGGCTTCGCGGATTCCCTCCAGTTCTGTGGGTGTCAGCACGCTGACTACGGACACTGCAACCAGCATGTAAAGGAGCACGGCGATGCCGAGGCCGGTCAGCATGGTCCGGGGGAAGATCTTCTCGGGATTGCGCGTTTCCTCCACCATGTTCACCGAGTCCTCAAAGCCCACCATGGCGAAGAAGGCGATGGAGGTGGCGGCGGTGACGGCGAGGAACAGGCCCTTGTCCTGGTAGTCGCTGAAGACGAAGATCTCGCCGGGGTTGCCTGTGCCCTGCGCCATGACGAAGAACCCGACGCCGATCACGATGCACAGCGCCACCATTTCCACCACGGTGAGCACCACGTTGAACTTGACGCTCTCCCCCACACCCCGCAGGTTGATGGCGGCCAGCAGGAGCATGAATGCCAGGGCGACGGCGGTGATCATGCCCTGGCCGGGATCACCCATGACCCCGTTGACCTCCAGCCCGCCGAAGAAATTCTGTGCCAGGACATTGGCCGAGGTTGAGGCGCTGGTGATGCCCGAGCAGACCACCGCGAATGCCACCAGGAACGTGACGAAGTGGATGCCGAACGCCTTGTGCGTGTACAAGGCGGCGCCTGCCGCCTGGGGATACTGGGTGACCAGCTCCAGGTAGGAAAAGGCCGTCAGCGTCGCCACCACGAAGGCCAGGAGGAACGGCAGCCAGACAATCCCGCCCACCGTCCCGGCCATGGTGCCCGTCACGGCGTAGACGCCGGCGCCAAGGATGTCCCCCACGATGAAGAGCAGGAGGAGCTTGGGGCCAAGGACCCGTTTCAGCTCGGGCTCCCTGCCCTGCGGAGTAACGCCCTGGACTTCCTCGGATGTGGCGCTCATTGTCGGCCTCCTTGCCGGATCAGGTGGTGGGACTGGAAGATGCGTGCCAGGTCGACACGGGGCTGCGCCGCTGCGGAAAGGGAATCCGCTGCAGGTCCGCGGCGGCCGTGACGGCAGACGTGCCCGCGCGTGCGGATGCCTGCGCGGCAAGCACGGTGGCGTCGTCGCCGTAGCGGGACGAGAAATGCGTCAGTACCAGAGTGCGGACACCGGCGCGCGACGCCAGCTCCCCTGCCTGCCCGGCGGTGAGGTGGCGGTATTGCTGCGCCAGGCCGGCGTCGTCATCGCTGAAGGTTGACTCGGCAACCAGGAGGTCGGCGCCGTCGGCCAGTTCCTCAGCACCTTCGCAGGGCGCGGTGTCCATGACGAAGGCGAAGCGCTGGCCGGGCCGATGGATGCTGACGGCCTCGAGACTGACGCCGTTGAGGGTTCCTTCACGCTGGAGGCGCCCGACGTCGGGGCCCGCGATGCCCGCTGCCGCCAGGCGGTCTGGCAGCAGGGTCCTGCCGTCCGGTTCCACCAGCCTGTAGCCGTAGGTATCGATGCGGTGCTTCAGCGGCCGGATCTCCAGTCCGTCAGCGATGATCCCCGCTCCCCCATGGGGGTGCAGGCGCAGGTCGATGCCGGGCGAACTCACGGAGACCAGGGCACGGACCACGTCCTCGCCGGCACGCGGATAGTGAAGGTGAACGGGGTGCCCCAAACCGTCGAGGGCCATCCTGGACAGTACGCCGGGAAGACCGTAGCAGTGGTCGCCATGGACGTGAGTGAGGCAGATCCTGGTGATCTGGGTAGCCGGGATACCAGCGTGGATCATTTGCCGCTGCGTTCCTTCGCCCGGATCGAAGAGCAGCCCCTCGCCGTCCCAGCGCAGCAGGTATCCATTGTGGTTCCTGCTGCGGGTGGGGACCTGGGATGCGGTGCCGAGGATGACGAGTTCACGCATGTCTGAAAGGACCAAAAAGCAGGTTCCGGACGTATCCGGGACCTGCTTCCTGGTTTGGTGGTTTTAGTGCCGCCTGAGCATTCCCATAATCTTGTGGGCCATGCCGCCGGTCCTGCCGCCCGTTGCATGGGGCGTCCGCCTGGCGGCATTCATCCCGGTACCGCGGACTGTTCCACTGGTTCCGGTCCTGCCTGAGAATCGTCCAGCGGCATTCCTGATCATGCTTCCCAAGTTCATGTGAAACTCCCTTAGTCCTGATCTACCAACTGATATTCATCAGCCTACTTATTAGTCTAGTCGTGATTCCGTTTTCGGCTAGGGTCCAAGGCCCCATCCTAGATGTCAGCGCTCCAGGTCCTCGGGGTCGAATTCGCTGAGCGGCGACCCGCCGAAGTTCTCGGTGTCGTCACTTGCTTCAGCCTCGAGGCCCGTCGGGTTCTCACCGAAGTCCACGTCCGCCACGGCTTCACCGAGGGTGGGCGCATCCGGCGGCACCTGCTCATCCCCAGCGTTGTACCTGGCTTCCGCCGTCTCGTCGCGCAGCGTCTGATCACTCAGGAAATCCTCCTCTTCACCCGAAACAGCCTCTCCCTGGAGAAGCGGATCCTCCTGCCAGCGGTCCGGGTTGTCCTCCGCCGCGCCGGGGTAGCTGTCCGGACCCTTGACGGGATCCAGTTCCAGGGACGCGCCGGCGCCGGGAGTCTCATCAAGGAGCACATCGTTCTCCTCGACCACCTCGAGGTTGTCATCGGGGAGGTTCTGTTCAGTCATGGTGATGCCTTTCTCTTGAACTCCGGCGAACAATAGTAAGCATACTGACGAAAAGGCCGGGATGTGAACCACGCACTGCCCGCTCCCACCACTTGTGCTGCCGGCCTATGCTTTCGGAGCTGCAGGTTCCGCCTGACCGTCGTCCACCGCCATGGGCGTCAGCACAGCCACCTGGTAGCCGCCGGCCCCCTCCACGAGCTGGTAGCAGAACCGCTCACGGGCCCTGCCGCCGGAGAACCATGTGACATCGGCCCAGACACTCCCTGGCGCCTGGGCCAGCACTGCCACATGCTTCTCGATGTGGTTGACGCCTTCGTACTGCGGCCAGGCAGAGGCAAAAAACTGCTCAGTCTGGCGGGCGTCGGTCACGGCGAGCAGCTGGCCGGGAAAGACGATGAGCGAGGGAACGGCGTAAAGCCGGGACATCGCGGTTTCGTCACGGGCCAACAGTGAGGCGGCATACCGGTCGAAGAAAGCTTCAACTTCCGGCTGTGGAGCCGTCATGATGCTCCTTCTGCTGGATCAGTGCAGCAGCCAGGATCCGTCCGAGGGCGGTTCCGGCTTCCTGCGCAATTTGCGGAACAGGACAAGGAAAGGCCACGCCAGCAGCTGCAGCAGCCCTGCGACCAACAGCAGGCCTACCAGCAGGACGAGGACCGGCGAGTACAGCAGGAATACGCCGATTGCGGCAGCGATATAGCCGCCCACAAGCGCCATAACTGTCCCAGGGTCCATGGGGACTCCTCTTGAGTTGTCGAAAAATTGAGGGAGGCGCGAGCCGTTTGGACGGGAAAACGCCAGACGGGAAGGGCGCACTTGATTCCGGGGCAGGAATGCCGGTCCCGGGCACTTAAAGCGCCCTGAGCGTAAACGTGGATCCGAGAGGTGGTGCGGGTTCGAGCGCCTGCCAGGCATCCCTCCGAGGGGCTGGGGTAATTCACCCAATGCATCCGGGCCGCATACTTCCTAACGGTCATCCCAGAGTACCCGGCGGCCTCCCAGGGTGGAAGTACCCACCGGGTCCCTTCCATGCCCCCGACTGGCAGCCTCTGCCCCCAGTGACCTTTGGCCCTATAAAACGCCGCCACCGGGCGGGAGGGTTGACCGTATCCAGCGCGGCAAAACACGAGGAAGCACGGCCATGACAATCCATGAACCAGTCGCCGTCGGCATCAACGACGCGGTGCAAAGCCAGGCAGCCGTCCGGTGGGCAGCCCGACGTGCCCAAGCGGCGGATGTCCCGCTGGCGGTCCTCCACGTCGTTGATGACCGCCAGGTGGCCGCGCTCGCCAAGTATTCGGGCAAGGCGTCCACGATGGTTATGGGATCGGGAAGCACACACCTTGGTTGTGTCCTGGCCGACAGGGCACTCCGGGTTGCGGCTACTGCAAAAGTTCCGGTTGCCGTGGCGGGGACAGCACCATGAAGAAGACCGGTGCAGTCATCCTTCTCGTTTTCGGCATCCTTGTCTCGATCGTCGGCGCCACCATTTTGGCCGCAGGAGCAGTGGCCTCGGTGGTGGGGTCCGTCCAAGGCGACGGATACTTAACGTCCGGCACCGCACGTCTCTCCGTCGGTTCCCATGCCCTCACCTCGCCCGGGCTTGATGCCGTGGGCGAGGACGTTCCACCCCGGCTGCCTTTCGACGTCGGCACGCTTAGGCTGCGTGCAACATCCGTTGATGCAGGCAAGGAGATCTTCATTGGGATTGCTCCCCAGGCAGATGTAGAGCGCTACCTGTCCGGCGTGCACCATTCCGAGCTGCTTGAGGTGGACAGCCGGCCCTTCCGGGCTGAATACCGTGACATTCCCGGCACCGGCACGCCGGCACCTCCCCGGGAGCAACAGTTCTGGAACGCATCCGTTGCAGGCTCCGGTGAACAGGAGCTGACCTGGGACTTGGCTGCCGGGAGCTGGGCGATCGTCATCATGAATGCCGACGCCGGCCCGGGCATCGATGCCCGCGTGCAGGCAGGTTTCCGCTCCGATCTGTTCCGGCCTGCCGCCAGCGGTCTGCTGGTGGCAGGCGCTGTCGCGCTCGCCGTCGGCATCCCCCTGCTGGTTTTGGGAGCGGTGGGACTGGGGCGCCATGCCGGCGCGCAGTCTCGCGGACCGCAGCTGCCAGTGCACCATGGCGAACCGGACGACCGGGCTCCGTACCCGGCGAAGCTCATCGGGGAGCTGGATCCCGCCTTGTCACGGGCCATGTGGCTGGTGAAGTGGTTCCTGGCCATTCCGCACTTCATCGTCCTGGTCTTCCTGTGGTTCGCGTTCCTCGTGACCACCATCGTGGCAGGGTTCGCCATCCTGTTCACTGGCCGCTACCCGCGGGCCCTGTTCGACTTCAACGTCGGGGTCATGCGCTGGAACTGGAGGGTGGCGTTCTACGCCTACGCCGCAGCAGGCACCGACCTCTACCCGCCCTTTACCCTGGCACGCACCGCCTACCCGGCGGACTTCGAGGTGGACTACCCCGAAAGGCCCTCCCGCGGCCTCGTGCTCGTTAAGTGGTGGCTCCTGTCCATTCCGCACCTGCTGATCGTTGCCGCCCTCGCCGGCACCACCTGGACCTGGCAGGCAGAAAGCGAAGACCTCGGAACCACCTATGAACGGGGTACCGGCTTGTCCCTGCTGGGAATCCTGGTCCTGGTGGCAGTGGTGGCCTTGCTCTTCACCGGCCGCTACCAGCGCCCGCTGTTCGACCTGATTCTCGGCATCAACCGCTGGATCTACCGCGTCATGGCCTACACGGCCCTGATGCGTGATGAGTACCCTCCCTTCCGGCTCGACCAGGGACCCGGGGAAAGCAGGCGGACCTTCGGCCCTACCCCTCCGGCAACCGCCGCGACAAAATACGAGGGACCACCGCCGCCACCTGAGGAGCTGAAATGAGCACAGCGGAAACACCATTTGCCCGGATTCTCGTGGGCGTCGACGGGTCAGAGCCGTCCGTCGAGGCGCTCCGGCAGGCCCAGCGCCTGGCGCTGCCCCTGGGCGCCAAGGTCCTCGCCACCGCCTACTGGGACTACCCCCAGGTGTACGCCGGCTACGTCATGATGGGCATTGAAGGCTTCCAAGAACGCGCCGGGCAGATCCTTGACGAGGCGGTGACAACAGCATTCGGCCCGGAGACGCCGTCGAACATCGTTGTGAGCCTGGTCCGGGGGCACCCGCGCGAGTCCCTGATCGAAGCCAGCCGGGACGCGGACATGGTGGTGGTTGGACGGCGGGGCCACGGAGGTTTCGGGGGCTTGCTGCTCGGATCCGTCAGTTCGGCCCTCGTGTCCCATGCCCATTGCCCGGTGCTGGTGGTCCACACGCCCGAATCCGGCCAGGGCGGGCACTAAGGGAGGAAACCGAATGAGCGGGCCGGTTATCGGCGGACCGCCAGCAGGTCCGCAGCCAAGCACTGGACGACGGCGGGCAGCCGCCATCGGGATCGCGGCCGCCTTGGTGCTCGTCGCCGTCGTCCTGGCCGTCCTGCTCCAGCGCCCCGCGGGGAGCCCCCAGCCCCCGGCCGGACCGTCACCGACGGGCGCGGCCGCCAGCGGCACCGCCTTCCCCACGCCGTCCAGCCCGTCTGCCACGCCGTCGCACCCCGGGCCAACCGGGACCGAGACCCCGGAGGCAGGACAGACTCCGGTGCAGCCGCCGGTCACCGTGCCTCCCGTACCCGCTACTACGCCACCCGCCCCGGACACCGTTCCGCCGCAGGACCCGTTGCCTGCCGGGCTGCGCAACCAGGACCTGACAGCTATCCCCGGCGCCGGGCGCGTCGTGGCGCTGACCTTTGACGCCGGAGCCAACGCGGCAGGCCTGCCGAGGATCCTGTCGACGCTGTCTGCCAAAGGAGTGGCCGGAACATTCTTCCTCACCGGAAACTGGGCCGCGAACAATCCGGACGGAGTCCGGCAGATCGTCTCAGCAGGGCACCGCGTGGGCAACCACTCCATGACCCACCCCGGTTTTACCGGGCTCAGCGATGCCCAGATTGTGGAGCAGGTCCGCGGGGCTGAGGAAGCCATCCTGGCCGCCGGCGCCGACCCGAGGCCGTTGTTCCGCTTTCCTTTCGGGGAACGGGATGCGCGGACCATCGACGTGGTCAACGACCTTGGCTACGCCGCCGTCCGATGGTCGGTGGACACACTTGGCTGGAAGGGGACCAGCGGGGGCATCAGCGCCCAGACGGTCTCCGACCGGGTCATGGCTGCGCTGCAACCAGGCGAAATTGTCCTCATGCATATCGGCTCAAACCCGGACGACGGCAGCACCCTTGATGCTGACGCCCTGCCGCAGGTGATCGACCGGATCAGCGCGGCAGGTTACGGCTTTGCCACCCTCGACGCTTTACTTGCGCAGTAGGATCTTCGCCCTCCTTCATCGCCGCATCATCCGGGCGGTCGCTGGCCGAAGCGGTGGAGGGACTCCACGAGTTGACGGGAGAGGCCGCCCGCCACGGACACGGGCACGACGCCGGCCGTCACTGAGAGGCATCGGCCCCGGCTTGCTTTGCTGCCTCCTAAGCCCTCGCCGCCTCCGGGGCGTGGACAACCAGGACGGGACAGTGCGCATGGCTCACACACGCGGTGCTGACCGACCCAGGCACGAAGCCGCCGTGCCCGCGCCGTCCGACAACGAGGAGCAAGGCGCTCCGGCTCCCGTCAATCAGCAGGGGGCCGGGTTTGCCACGCACCAGCCGTGGCCGGACAGTGGCCGGCCGCTTGTCACCAAAGGCATCCGTGAGGGCCTGCTGCAACACCTGTTCGGCGGCGTATTTGAAACCTTCAATCCCTACCGCCAGATACACCCCGTACCCGGCCGGGACATCCCAGCATGCCCACGCTTCCACCGTGGCACCAAGCGGTTCCGCCAGCGTGGCCGCAACGCGCAGCGCCTCCACGGAGGCCTCGGATCCGTCCACTCCGGCAATAATCCTGGGGGTCCCCTCGGTTGCAGTCATCAGCTTCCCATCCTTTGTGACGCCTCTCCCCCAGAGTGCCCGACGACAGGCTTGCGGGGGTAGGGCCGAAGGTCACCGCGGGCCACGTGGCCCATGCGTCCGGACTGGCCAGGGTACGGCCATTGTCCGAGGGCGCTGAATGAGACCGGACTTTGGTCCCTTCCAGAGGATGACGGAGCAGGAAAGAATGGGATCAGCCCCCTTCCGGAGGGCTGCCCCACACGAAAGGTGCAGGCTGGGGGCCGGAACAATTTGGGAGTGCGGCGTGCAAAGGGAAGAGACAGGACCGGGAAACAGTCCGGAGCCCCAAGGACCGGTTCGGGTGTTCATCCTCGATGACCACGAACTCGTCAGGCAGGGACTCAAGGATCTGCTCGAAGGCGAGGGTTTCCTTGTGGTCGGCGAAAGCGGTTCTGCTGCCGAGGCCACGCGCCGGATACCCGCGCTGCACCCGGACATCGCAATTTTGGACGGACGCCTTCCGGACGGCACCGGCATCGAGGTATGCCGCGACGTGCGTTCCCTCGACCCCCGCCTGCGCTGCCTCATCCTGACAAGCTACGACGACGAGCAGGCACTCCGGGGCGCGGTCCTTGCCGGGGCATCGGGCTACATCCTCAAGCAGATCAGGAGTGATGACCTCCTTAACGGAATCCGCAGGGCTGCGGCAGGTGAGTTCCTCTTTGAACCGGGGGTGGAGCAGCGGGTGATGGCAGGACTGTCCCATGCGCCGACAGACCCGCGGCTGGAGGCCCTCAGCGCGCAGGAGAAGAAAGTCCTGGCCCTGATCGGCCAGGGCTTGACGAACCGGCAGATAGGCGATGACCTGTTCCTGGCGGAAAAGACCGTGAAGAACTACGTCTCCTCGATCCTCGCGAAGCTGGGCTTTGAACGGCGGACCCAGGCGGCGGTCTATGTCACCCGGAACGTACCGGACTCGTCCTGAGCGTTAATCCCGCGGCATACGTGCGGTCACTTGCCGGAGACACACCACGTCACCCGGGTGCCCTCGCCGGGTGCACTGTCAATGGAACAGGTGCCGCCCAGCAGCTCGGCCCGGTGCCGCATATTCGCCAGGCCGCTTGTCTTTCCCGGCTCCTCGAAACCCTGGCCGTTGTCGCTGATGACAAGCTGGACCTGGTCCGCCGTGACGGTCACAGCAACGTTGATCGCCCCGGCCCCGGAGTGCCTCAATGCGTTGCTCAGGCCCTCCGTGAGGACGGGCAGCAGATGCGCCGTCAGATCCTCCCGCAACGAATCCACCGGCCCGTTGAGGGACACAGTGGGGTCTACAGGGTAGCTGCGAGAGTTGTCCCGAACGACCCGCAGGATCCGGCCGGTCAGGGGCTCCCGTTCCTCCTCGCCTGTCCGGAGGGAGTAAATGGTGTCCCGCAATTTCCGGATAGTGTCGTCCAGTTCGGAGGTGACGGCTGCAATGCGGTCGTTGGCCACCGGATCGAGGGTGTAGCGCCGCAGGCTCTGGATGCTCAGGCCGGCCGCGAAAAGGCGCTGGATCACGAGGTCGTGCAGGTCCCGGGCGATGCGTTCCCTGTCAGTGAACAGCAGGTTCTGTTCGCGGAGGGCATTGACCCGTGCCAGGTCGAGTGCCAGGCCAATCCTGCTCCCGAACAGGGCGCTCGAGTCGATGTCTGACTGCGCGTACACCGATGATCCCTTCGGACGGGCAAGCAACAGGGCGCCGTTAGCGCTGCCTCTGTGGCCAAGCGCGCAGACGAGGACGGGTCCCAGCTTTTCCGTGACCTCCTCACCAAAGAACTCCTGGGGGTCCCGTGCCACCGCCGACTCACCTGTTTCGAGGACTTTGGCAACCATCCCGGAAGCCTTGAGTTCCTGGCCCGCCTGGAGGCTCTGGGTGCCAAGCGAAGCGCGGCACCTTAGAACACCGTCACCAGCCGGGCCGGCGACTACCGCAAGGGAGGAACCGGAAACTTCCAAAGCGGTTTCCAGGACATGCTCCAGGGCTGCGTCGTCCGCCGTGTGGGAAGTCATGATGAGGCGGGTGCTGAGCTCCATTCCTGCTTCAAGCCACTTCTGGCGGCGCTTGCTGTCTTCGAAGAGGCGTGCGTTCTGGATCGCTACACCGGCGGCTGCTGCCAAAGCGACCGCAAGGTCTTCATCCTCAGGTGTGAAATCCTGGCCACCGTTCTTCTCCGTGAGGTAGAGGTTTCCAAAAACTTCGTCCCTGACCCGTACAGGGACCCCCAGGAAAGTCTTCATTGGAGGGTGGTTCGGTGGAAAGCCGGATGCTATCGGATGCTGGCCCAGGTCGTGCAGCCGCAGCGGCGTTGGCTCGCGGATCAGGAGCCCCAGGACACCGTGGCCCGTGGGCAGGTCCCCGATGGACCTGGTGCCCTCCTCGTCAATCCCCACCGTGATGAAGTGGCTCAGCTTGCGGTCTTCTCCGATGACTCCCAGTGCGCCGTACCTGGCGCCGACCAGCACGCAGGCGGACTGGACCACGCGATCCAGCACAGCTTCCAAGCTGAGGTCCTCCGCGAGCGCCACCACCGCCCCGAGCAGGCTATTGATCCGTTCCTGGGTGTCCAGCAGCTCATCTGCACGGGCAAGGAACTCGCGGAGAAGGTCTTCCGCTCGTTCCTTGATCGGGGACTGCCAGGGCCGGTCACTGCTCATGTCCACACCTCCTGGTGACAGCCTGCCTCATTGCAGATCGTCCCCATCAACAGACCGGTGGAGCGTGCGGCGCCGCCGGGAAGAATTGTCCCTCCCGTGGCAGGAAGGGAAATATGGCACCAGTGTAGAAGATCAGGTAACGGCCGGAAACAGGCCGTCGGGCCACTGCCGGAAGGCGCTGATAGACGGGTTTATTCCGCGGGACTTTCTTCCCTATCCCGGAACGGTTCCGGGACCTAAGCTACGGCCATGGATACAGCTGCAGCGGAACCGGAAATCGAGAGCCTGGTAGTCCGCGACTGCTGGAGGTCATCATCAGCGGCCGGTGGTTTGCCATCGCGCCGCCCACCCACTGGTGGCCGCCGTTCGACGCAACAACTGACGAAACCTGATCGCTCGATCCGCTGCCAGGACCAGCACCAGAAAGTGATCCCTCATGGAAACAGCCAAGCCCATCGCCGTCGGCATTACTGAATCTTCGGCCTCCAACGCTGCTGTGGCTTGGGCGGCTGCTCGGGCGAAAAAGCACAAAGTTCCCTTGGTTCTCCTGCATGTCCTGGATGACAGTTGGATGGTGGGGGAAGCCCTCCCCTACGTCGACGTCCTGCGCCAGTCGGGCCGTGACCAGCTCAAGGAAGTCGGGGAGCGCGTCCAGGAAATGGAGCCGGGGCTGCAGGTTTCACTCGAACTGCTCGAAGGGGCCATTGGTTCATCCCTGGGCGACTACTCAAAAAACGCGTCGATGCTGGTCCTGGGTTCCAGCGGGCACGTACACGGCGCAGTGACGGACAGGGCGCTGCAGGCCGCGGCCGTGGCGGAGTCGCCGGTTGCGGTAATTGGTCCCGGGCAGGACAACGGACGCGGCGTCGTGGTCGGCGTCGACGGGTCCCAGGAGTCCACCCAGGCGGTGGCATTCGCCGCGGCCGAGGCGGACGCGCTGGGCGAGGAACTAACAGTCCTCTACGCTTTCACCGGCCCCAACCGCTGGATCAAGGCAGGCCTCCCCTCCAGCAGGTTCGCCGCCCATGTCCTTGAGGAGGAACAGGTTGTCCTGTCCGAAACTGTGGCGGGGCTCAGGCAGCAGTACCCGGACATCGTGGTGCATGGCGTTCTGGAAACCGTTCTGGAACCGGCGGATGCCCTGATTCAGGCCGGCTCAAACGCCAGGCTCCTGGTGCTGGGCAGCCGGGGCAGGGGCAGCTTCGGACGGCTCCTTCTGGGATCCACCGCCCATGCCGTGCTGACCCGGCCGCCCTGCGCCACCATCATCACGCACCTGCGGAAATCCGAGCACAAGAAATAAACCGCATAACGGCCAAAGCAGCAGGGGTGAGGCAATGGAACCCCGCGACGATATCTGGACGGTTGCCCGCTTCCTGGAAGGCTCCCCCTCTGCCAAGGCAATCTATGAGGCGGCGGAACGCATGCCGTCCAGCCTCGGGCCGATGGATGTGAGGGTCAGCAAGAGCCAGATTTCATTCCGCCGGCGCCGCGGCTTCGCCTACCTGTGGCGGCCGGGCAGGTATGTCACGTCAAATATTCCACTGGTCCTTTCGATTCCCCTTCCGCGGCATGACGTATCCCCACGCTTCAAGGAAGTGGCCCACCCTTCCCCCGGCGTCTGAACGCACCACCTGGAACTCATGGACAGCAGGGCCCTCGATGGTGAGGTGCAGCAGTGGATGCGCGAGGCTTATTTTGCGGCCGTCTGGGCCGGTGCGACCGCCGCAAGCCGGGCCCAACGGCAGAACCCCCCTGTCCTAGGTAGGCTCCATTTGCTCGTCGCTGACTGCCATCAGCCGTTCGATTTCAGCTTTGGATTGCACGGTACCCGCCCTCGTGTCACGGGCGTGGCCGCATTCGTCCGTGTCCGTCCTCCTTGTGCCGGACGTGCCATGTGCTTTTCGCTTACTCATGCGCCCAGCGCAGATGGCATCGGGAATAGGCAAAATGCACCATGGCTGGGGTGTTGTGTCCGGGCAGCCGCACCGGATGCCGGTGTGCCCACGTACTCCGGAGTGGCCCGGAGACAGGATGCTTGAGGGAGAGCAAACTTATGGCTGGAAGGTTCGAACTGTTTGCCGATGAGGACTCGCGGATCAGGTTCAGGCTTGTGGCGCCGGACGGCAGCGTCCTGGCCGTATCCGGACAGTACGCGGACAAGTACCGCGCTGCGGCTGCCATCAAGGATGTCCGTGAATGCGCCGGCACCGGTTTGATCCGCGATCTTGCTCCTACCCTTGTCCTCGCCGGCGCAGCACGCCCGGGCCTGCAGGTCCGCTCGCCAGCGGTAGGCGCCCCGGGTTCCCTCGGTGCAGCCTGAAGGCCCGGCGGCCATGACGGTAGATCCAGCCCCAAAGGGCCCAGGTCCTCCGCGTCCAAGGCCTGGTCACGGCCGAGGCGTCACCGACAGGGACTCGTCCAGACCGGCAACCAACGTCCTGGTGTCCGTGGTGGAAGGACTACATCCTTGCTTCCCCCGGCTTGCCGTGCCTGCTTAGATAAGCGGGATAGGCAGTGCCCCACCACATCAGGATGGAACTTCCCCGGAGGCCCTTCCAGTGCCTAAGGTCCCCGGACCAGGAATGAGGGAGCGATGCAGGAGAACGGCGCCATCGTTGCCGGCTATGACGGGTCGGCTGAAGCTGTGGCAGCAGTCCACTGGGCAGCGCACCAGGCGGACCTGCGGGGTTGCCCCCTGCACGTGGTGCACTGCTCCATTTGGCCCCTGTTGACGAAGAACCTGGGCCCGGTCCCCGGCATTGCTGACAGCGGACTCGAGCGCTCCTCAGAGGCAATCCTTGAGGAAGGAATAGACAAAGCCAGGGCGGCCGTACCCGGGCTGGACGTTGAGGGGACGCTGCTGCACGGGCTGCCAGCATCCCACCTGGCCCAGATTTCTGCCGGCCAGCTGATGGTTGCCGTAGGCAGCCGGGGCCTGGGCGGGTTCCTTGGCCTGCTGGTGGGATCGGTGAGCCTCGAACTGGCCGCCACAGCCGGCTGCCCGGTTGCCGTCATCCGCTCCGATATCCACCCTGCCGGGCCCGTCGTCGTGGCCGTCGACGCATCAGGGTCCCCCACGGCGCTTGAAGATGCCTGTGCCATGGCGTCAGTGTCACGGGCAGGACTCATGGTGGTCCACGTCCGGCACACGCCTGCCGGGCACCGGCAGGCGGATCCGTATAACGCACTTGCCCCGGATGAGGCAGCCGAAAAAGTCCTAGGCGCGGCCCTGACCCGCGCCCGGGCCCTGGCACCCGGTATCCCTGTTGACGGCGCGGTCCTGGCTGATACGTCAATACCGCACGCCATCCTCAAAGCCTCTGCCCAGGCGAGGATGCTGGTGGTGGGAACGCAGGGACGCGGGTTCCTTCGGGAGACGATCGGTTCAACGGCGCACGCGGTCCTTCACCACGCACGGGGCCCGGTCCTCATCTCCCGCCGCGGACCGGCGGAGTGACCGCGCATGGCAGGAATCGAGCACGGAGTGGACCTGGCGGGGCTAATCCTGGTCTGGAGCGCCAGGCACTGGAACCGCTGGAACTACCCTGCCGCCGTCGAACAGGTCCTTCGGTCGGGACGCATCCTTGACCGCTGGGAAGTTGGTTCCAGCCGGAGCATTCGGCCGGGTACCGAGGCGTGGCTGCTCTTCCACGGAAGCAGCGGCGCGGGCAGCGGCCTGATAGGGCACGGTGTTGTGGTCTCCGGAACCGCGGAGGCGGGCGGTGGCACGGAAGGCGCTGCCGCCAGCCGATCCATGGGCGTGGCCTTCGACGCCCTGTTGCCATTGGGCGACCAGATTTCTTTGGCCACCTTGACTACGGAAGTCCCTGACATCCACTGGGCCGACGCAGCAAACTCCGCCCTCCTGTCCGTCCCCACGCGGGCGGACCACAGCCTTCGACGGCTCTGGCGGGAGCAGGGACCAGAGGCAGTGGACCCCTTCGACGTTGTTCCCGGCGCCTATCCGCCAGAGGCAGCCGCCACCGTGGGCGTCAACCGATACGAGCGCGACGACGACGCACGCCGCGTGTGCCTGGCCTTCCACGGAACGGCTTGCGCCGCCTGCGGCTTCTCCTTTGAAGCCTCCTATGCGGACGTGGGCAATGGGTTCATCCACGTGCACCACACAGTGCCGGCGTCCCAACTGCGGGCCGGCTATGAGCTGGATCCCATCACAGACCTTGTGCCGCTCTGCGCCAACTGCCACGCCATGGTGCACCGCGGCGTCCGTACGCCGCGCACGGTCCAGGAACTGCGGAACATCCTCTCCGCAGCAGGCCACCTGCGGGGCGAAGTGGTGACCGAGCAGGCGCTGGAGGCGCAGGAGAACGCCCGGCGCCTCCTGGACGGGCAGGCGGACTAAGAGCCTACTGCCCCCGCTACTGCCCGGCCGGCGTTGTCCCGAACATCAGGGTCCGCCGGCGGACGTCGTAGTAGACCGTTCCGGAGCGTTTCAAGAGGTTCTGGAGGACCTCGGCATCCTCGGCGTCAAGGGTGAGCACTTCCTCCCACGCCCCTTGGTCAAGGACCAACTGGAGGGTCCAGGTGCCAGGCTTTCCCGCATCTCCGGCCACCCAGCTGAATTGGTAGTGGTTAACCTGGCGGACCTGGATGCTGTCATCGGTGATTGGTTGTTTTGGTGCGGGGCTCATGGTCACTCCTGCATAGGTGTCGGGCCTGCTGGATAAGACAAGAACCAATGTAGACCCGGCGGCCATCCTGATCCAGAGCTTCAGCCCGGCGTGCTGATCAAAAGTCTTGCCGCGACCGGAAGCCTTAATCAGGATGCAGTGCCCTTGACGGGTGCAAAACGTTTTGCATATAGTGATGCAGGCAACATACAAAACGTTTTGCAAAGGAAGAGTCAATGGCGACGAAGGTGAACATACGGGACGTGGCAAAGGCTGCCGGCGTCTCTGTTACCACGGTGTCGCATGCCCTGAGCGAAACGCACAGCTCCCGGGTCAATGCCCGCACGGTGGAGCACATCAAGGCAGTAGCCGGCGATCTCGGCTACGCCCCCAACCGTCTGGCCAGCGGGCTGCGGAACCAGCGCTCCCAGATCCTAGGGCTGGTCAGCGACGAGATCACCACCACCCCTTTCGCGGGCGCCATGATCCAGGGTGCGCAGGATGCCGCCTCGGAGCACGGGCACCTTCTGATGGTGGTGAACTCCGGACTCGACAATGAACTTGAAAGGCACGAGATCCGGGCCCTGAAACAGCACCAGGTGGACGGGATCATCTACGCCCGCATGTACAACCAGCTGGTGTCCGTCCCCGAAGAGCTCCAGGGCATGCCCACCATCGTCCTTGATGCCACCACGGACAACCCCGCGCTGTCCTCGGTGGTGCCGGACGAGTTCGGTGCCGGCGAATCGGCCGCCGGACTCCTGGCGGAGGCAGGACACCGCAGGATCGCCATGATCAACAACGAGGACGATATCCCCGCCGCCCACGGACGCCTGGCAGGCTTCCGGGCGGGGCTGGAACGTCATGGACTTGGACTTGGACCCGGCCAGCTGGTGTCCGCCCATCCCAGTACCGCAGGAGGCAGGGAGGCTGCACTCCGCCTGCTGTCCGGAGCGGAACGGCCTACAGCGCTGTTCTGCTTCAACGACCAGATGGCGATGGGCGCCTACCAGGCGGCCGGCCACCTTGGCCTGAAAATCCCTGCCGACCTGTCGGTGGTCGGCGTCGACAACCTTGAACTCATCGCCGACGGCCTGTGGCCGGGGCTGTCCACCGTGGCGCTCCCCCACTACGAGATGGGCCGGTGGGCCGTCCTCCAGCTGCTTGCCGAACTGGAAAATCCCGAAACTCCCCGCGCCCACGAGTCCAGCAGCTGCCCGCTCGTGGTGCGGGATTCTGTCGCCCCTCCCCGGGGCTGACCCTGCCAGCGGCTGCCAAAGCGGCGGCCGCACCCCGATAACACCACCCTTGCCCCAACAAAACGGGAACGCAGCCGTTGCAGCGGCCGCGTTCCCTGCAGGACCCTCATCAATCCCTCCTGTCCAAGCAGAAAGACTGACCCATGAACACGAAGTTCACCAAGATCCTGGCGACCAGCATAGCTGCCGCAGCCCTCACCGCCACCCTCGCAGGCTGCGGCAAAGGCAGCGCCTCCTCCTCATCCGAGGGCTCCGGCGAGATTGCCCTGTGGACCCACAATGCCGGCAATCCCGACGAACTGGCCGCAGTCCAGAAGATCGTTGACTCCTACAACGGCAGCCAGGACAAGGTAAAGATCAAGGTCCAGGCCTTCCCGCAGGACTCTTACAACGATTCCGTGGTTTCGGCGGCAGCTGCCGGGAACCTGCCCTGCATCGTGGATATCGACGGCCCCAACGTGCCCAACTGGGCTTGGGCCGGGTACCTCGCACCCCTGGAGCTGGATGCAGACCTTTCGAGCCAGCTTCCCAGCACCGTGGCCGAGTGGGACGGAAAGCCCTACGCGGTGGGCTACTACGACGTCGCCCTGGCCATGATGGCCCGGGCCTCGGACCTGGAGGCTGCCGGCGTCCGCGTTGCCACCATGGAGCAGCCCTGGACCAAGGAGGAGTTCCAGGAAGCCCTGACCAAGCTCAAGGCGCTGGGCAAGTGGGAACACCCGCTGGACCTGGGCACCGCCGGCACCGGTGAATGGCTCCCCTACGCCTACTCCCCCTTCCTGCAGTCCTTTGGCGGCGACCTCGTGAACAGGGACGGCTTCCAAAGCGCCGAGGGCGAGCTCAACGGGGACAAGGCCGTTCAGTGGGCCGAGTGGTTCCGGGGCCTGGCCGACCAGGGCTTCATGGCAAAGAAGAGCGGCAAGGATTCCACCCAGGACTTCCTGAACAACAAGAGTGCCATCGTCTATACGGGCTCGTGGGCCGGGGACAAAGCCAGGGCCGCACTCGGCGACGACCTGGTGGTGATGCCGCCGGTGGACCTGGGCGAGGGCCCCAAGATCGGCGGCGCCTCCTGGCAGTGGGGCGTGACCAGCGGCTGCAGCAACGCCGAGGCCGCCATGGACTACCTCTCCTACTCGCTGAAGCCGGAGAACATCGCCGCGGTGGCGAAGGCCACCGGCGCCATTCCGGCCAGCGAAGAGGCGGCAGCGCAGATCCCCAGCTTCGCCGAGGGCGGTGCAAACCGGATCTTCATGGACTTCTCCCGGGAGTACGCCGTGATGCGTCCCGAAACGCCCGCCTACCCCTTCATTGCCACCGAGTACGGCAAGGCCGTCCAGGACATCCTGAACGGTGCGGACGCCAAGTCCACGCTGGATAACGCCGTGAAGGCGATCGACGCCAACATCAAGTCCAACGGCGGCTACAAGAACTAGCCGGAGCCGCGGGAGGACTTCCGGCCAAACAACGCCGCAGTCCTCCCGCAGCCCGACCTACGAAAGATCCCTCATGGCAACTGACCTTCCCACCCGCCCGCGCCCTGCCGCCCACGGCGCCGCACTGCCGCCGTCGAACGCTGACGTAAAGCCCCGCAGGACCCACCGCCGGCCCGGCTTCCGCCGCGAGCAGCTCAGCGGCTGGGGCATGATCGCCCCGGCGGCGCTGCTGCTCCTGGCCTTCATCTTCACCCCGGCCATCCTCGGGTTCGGGCTGGCCTTCACCAACGCCCGGCTCATCTCGCCGCGTCCGGTCGAATTCGTGGGCCTGGACAACTTCGCCAGGCTCTTCTCGGACCCCACGTTCTACCGCGCCCTGCTCAACGTCGCCTACTTCACCGTGGTCATCGTTCCGGTGCAGTCCGGCCTGGCCCTGGTGATGGCGCTGCTGATCAACAAGAAGTTCCGCGGCGTGAATTTCTTCCGCACCGTGTACTTCCTGCCCGTGGTCACGTCCATGGTGGTGGTCTCGCTGCTGTGGCTGTTCATGTACCGCAAGGACGGCCTGGTCAACGAGATCCTGTCCGCAGTCAGCTTCGGCCTGATCAACGGCCCGGACTGGCTCGGGGATCCGAATACAGCGATGCCCGCCATCATCATCCTGTCCATCTGGCAGGCCGCCGGGTTCCACATGATCATCTGGCTTGCCGGGCTGCAGGGCATCTCCGGGGAGCTGTACGAGGCGTCGCAGCTGGACGGCACCAGCCGGTGGCAGCAGTTCCGCTACGTCACCTGGCCCGGCCTGTTCCATACCCGCAGCCTTGTCCTGGTCACCATCACCATCCAGGCCCTCGGCCTCTTCGACCAGATCAGCGTGATGACCCAGGGCGGACCCATGGACTCGACCACCACCATCATTTACGAGGCCGTCCAGTCCGGCTACCGGCAGCAGGAGACGTCCTACGCCTCCGCCATCTCGCTGGTGTTCTTCGTCCTCGTCCTGATCGTCTCCGCGGTGCAGCGCCACCTCACCCGGGAGAAAGACTGACATGAAAAACCAACTGCTCCTGAAAAACGCCGGCACCATGCTGGTGCGCATCCTCTTCGCCGTCGTGGCCGCGTTCCCCATCGTCTTCATGCTGGTGTCCTCGCTCAAGCCGGACCAGCAGATCTTCGGTGATATGTCCTCGCTGGCAGCGTTCCTTCCGGTGGGCAACATCTCCTTCGACAACTACGCAGCGGTCTTCGACCGTGTCCCCGCGGCCCGCTTCCTGCTCAACTCGGTGGGCGTCTCCGCCGTCACCGTGATCCTGGGCATCTTCGTCAACAGCCTCTGCGCCTTCGCCCTGTCCCGTATGCAGGTCAGGGGCAAGAAGATCGTGTTCACCGCGATCCTGGCCACCCTGATCGTCCCCTTCCAGACCCTGGCACTGCCGCTGGTGTGGTGGGTCAACCAGCTACCCTACTTCGAGCTGAACGGCTTCAGCCTTGAGTTCTCCAAGGGCTGGCTGGACACCTACCAGGTCCAGATCATTCCGTTCATCGCCAACGCCTTCTCCATCTACCTGTTCCACCAGTACTTCGAGTCCATCCCCAAGGAACTGGACGAAGCCGCACGGATCGACGGGGCCGGCTGGTTCAAGATCTACCGCCAGGTGGTTATGCCGCTGGCAGGCCCCGCCACCGCCACAGTGGCGATCCTGACCTTCCTGCCGGCGTGGAACTCCTACCTCTGGCCCCTCATGGTGGTCCAGTCCGAGGAGCTGCGGCCCGTGATGATCGGCATCCAGTACTTCTTCCAGCTGAACGTTTCCTGGGGCGAAGTGATGGCATACGCCTCCCTGATCACCGTTCCGGTGGTGGTGCTCTTCATCGCCTTCCAGCGTTCATTCGTCAACAGCATCGCCTCCAGCGGCGTGAAGGGCTGAACCATGGCTTCACTTTCGACGGCGGCCGGCGCGCCGGCAGCGTCCCTCATTGACCGGTTCCGCCCCCAGTGGCATTACTCCGCAGCGCGGAACTGGCTCAATGATCCAAACGGGCTGGTGTACCTCAACGGCACCTACCACCTCTTCTACCAGCACAACCCCCTCGGCACGGACTGGGGCAACATGTCCTGGGGCCATGCCACGTCCCGTGACCTGCTCCACTGGGACGAACAACCGGTGGCCATCCCCTGCGATGACCAGGAAGCCATCTTCTCCGGCTCGGCCGTGTTCGACGAGCACAACACCAGCGGCTTCGGCACGACGGACACACCTCCGCTGGTTGCCATCTACACCAGCGCGTACAGTGAGGCCTCCCCGCTGGCCGGGCGGCAGGCCCAGTCCCTCGCCTACAGCCTGGACGAGGGCCGAACCTGGACGAAGCACCAGGGCAATCCCGTCCTGGACCGCGCCTCGGCGGACTTCCGCGACCCCAAGGTCTTTTGGTACGACGGCGGCGGCGGAAGTTACTGGGTGATGGTCGCCGTCGAAGCGGTGCAGCGGCAGGTGGTGCTGTACAAATCCGCCGACCTCAAGTCCTGGGAGTACCTGAGCACTTTCGGCCCCGCCAACGCCACCGGCGGGGTCTGGGAATGCCCGGACCTGTTCGAGCTGCCGGTGGACGGAAACCCGCGGGACACCCGGTGGGTCCTCGTCGTGAACATCAACCCGGGAGGCATCGCCGGCGGTTCGGCAGGACAGTACTTCGTGGGAGAGTTCGACGGCGTGGCGTTCCGGTCAGGGTCGACCGTCACCGAGGGGCTCCAGAAGGACGACTCGCGCATGCGCGAGTACGGCTGGCTGGACTGGGGACGGGACTACTACGCCGCCGTCTCGTTCAGCAACATGCCGGACGGCCGCCGAATCATGATCGGCTGGATGAACAACTGGGACTACGCCGGTTCCACGCCCACCGGAGACTGGCGCAGTGCCATGTCACTGCCGCGGGAGGTCACGCTCACCCGGGTGGACGGCAGGGTGGTGCTTCGGCAGGAAGCCATCGGTTTCTCCGGCGAGACGGATGGCCAGGGCTTCCGGCTTGGTCCGGGGCCTTTGCCGCCGGGAGTGGCGGAGCTTCCCGTGGCCGCGGCGGTAGCGCGCATCGATGCCGAATTCCGTCCGGGCAGCGCCGCGGCAGTGGGCCTGGTCCTTCACGCAGGCGATGCCGGGCGGACGCTTCTCACCTATGACACCGGGCAAGGCATACTGCGCCTGGACCGGAGGGAGTCAGGAATTACCGGTTTCCACGAAGCCTTCCCCTCAGTAGAGGCCGTGGCCGTGCCGCTGCGGGAAGGCCGCCTGCGCCTGCGGGTGTTCCTTGACCGGTGCTCCGTTGAGGTCTTCGCCCAGGACGGGGTCGCCACCATCACGGACCTGGTGTTCCCCGCTGAGGAATCCACCGGGATGGCGCTCTTCGCGGAAGGTGAGGGCGCGCAGCTCGTGGCGCTCGACGTCGTCGGACACTGAATGCCCCGGGACCCGGACCCTGGAGCCCGCGCGGAACCCGCGGGATTGGTTCAAAATGTGAATCCGGACACTCACTTTCTGCCAGTCGGGGTTATCCTCAAAGGGCGTATCCAGGTGCCGGGGGCTAGGCGCACCGCGGTGTCATTGCCGCGGGCCAGTTTCATCATTTGCATTCACGCCGGGGGAACCCGGGGGATTTCAAAGGAAACGAGCATGGGCCGTCGACGCGCAGCAACTGACCCGAGCTATCCGCGCTGGGTGTGGATCGCCGCGGCAGCCACGGTCGCGCTTCTCGTTGTTGGCGGCGCGTTCGTGTTGCGGGTGCTGATCTTCCCCGCCGATCCAGGAGACGGCGGCGGCCCATCAGCAGGGAATGGCAGCACCCCTGCCCCAGGTGAACCCCTGGCGCAGGACAGTCCTGCTGCCACCGCCGGAGGATCTCCGTGCATCGCCTTGAAAATCCTCACCTCGCTCGAGAACGCTGACATGGTCCGTGCCTTGGCTGCCGGGTACACCGCGAAACCCCGCAGCGTGGACGGGAAGTGCGTGGCACCCGAAGTCAGCCAGGAAAAATCCGGCACGTCCGCCGGGAAGGTTGCTGCCCAGTTCCCGGGCGTCGCAGCCGGCGACCGGCCCGCCGTCTGGATGCCGGACTCTTCAGCCTGGCTGCGCATCGCAGGAGCAGGTGCCGGGGGCAGCCAGGTCCCGCAGGAAGGAAGGAGTGTTGCGCGGAGTGCCGTCGTGGTGGCTATGCCGGAGAGCATGGCTGCTGCACTCGGCTGGGACAGCAAAGCGCCCTCGTGGTCCGATGTCTTCAAAACCGCGGAGGACCAGGGCGTCTGGGAGCGCCTCGGCCATGCCGACTGGGGAAAGTTCAAGTTCGGCAAGGCCAGTCCGCTGGTCTCGACGTCGGGCCTCATGGCCCTTGCCGCTTCCTACGGTGCCGCCGGCGGGAACGTGGGAGGTCTGGACGGCATGGACCTGGAAGCGGCTTCCCTGGTGGACAAAGTGCGTGCCGTGGAGCTGCGTACCAGCCACTATATGGCCACTCCCGAGCATTTCCTGTGGCACGTGCGGGAAGCCGATGACGCCGGGAACGTCGCGGAATTTCTCTCCGCCGTCATCGTGGACGAGAAGTTTGTCTGGGACTACAACCGCGGGGTAGTGAGCGAAGACGGGATTACGAAGCAGTCCGGTCCCCCGCCCCAGGAACCCCTCCGTGCCATCTACCCCAACGATGGCGTGCAGGTGGCGGATAACCCGGCCGTAATCCTTAACGGCGATTGGGTTGAGGGCCGGCAGCGCTTGGCAGCCGAGGATTTCCTCCGGTTCGCTGTGACAGAGCAAGGCCAGCAGATCGTAAAGACTTCCGGATACCGGACCCTTCAGGGTGACCTGGACCCCGGGGTGGCAGGGACCGGACGGTACGCTGAAACCCTCCAGCCGCTGCCGCTTCCCAAAGCAGAGGCCCTTCTTGCCATGCAGGACAGCTTTCCTGAAGTCCGCAAACGCGCCCGGGCCCTGTTCCTGGTGGACGTCTCCGAGTCTATGGTGCAGGATCCCGCAGCAAACAAGCTGCAGCGGGCCAAGGATGCCGTTCTCAAGGCCCTGGACCATTTCACCGATGAGGACGAAATCGGGCTGGCCGCTTTCTCCCATGAGGGTGACGGGCCCTTGACGCCGGGCATCGTCAGCCCGGTAGCGCCGCTCGAATCCAACAAGGAAGACATCACGGCCAAGCTCCGCGAGCTTCAGGCTGTGGACGCAACACCCCTTTTTGAAGCCGTCAGCCGCTTCGCGGGCGAGCAGGCCAAGGAATACAAGGAAGATTTCATCAACACCATCGTGCTGCTGAGTGACGGCAAGAACGACACCACGCACCCCGGAGACCTGGGCGGGCTCTCTGAACAGCTGAACCATCAGAACCATTCGACGCCGGTGCTCGTTTTTACCCTCGCCTACGGCCCCGAGGCAGACGTACCCACCCTGCTGGAAATCGCCAAGGCAAGCGGCGCCCACTACTACGACGCCACCGATCCGAACCGGCTCGAAGAGGTGCTTGGCGAACTGGTGACCAGTTTCTAGGCCGGCGGTCCTGGCACGTTTCCGGCCCGGGCTGCCGGCGAACGGGATAATGCTAGTGCCCATGCGCCGGCCACTCCGATGGCAATCAGGAGGGTGACAAAGCCGATCGCCGGCGCACCCGTCCATGCCAGGGCGTCGCCATACCGCAGCAGGGCAAGTGTCTGCAGAATGACGAACGCAACGGAGGTCAGGGCAACGGGGCGGACGGTGCGGAGGTCCCCGCTGAACTGGCCCTGCGCGGCGGACCACCCCAGGCCCACCAGCCACGCTCCGACGGCCCTCGCAGTGAGCTCGGACAATGGCCACGGCCACCACGTCGCGGCAGCAGCGGGTACTGCCAGGAGCGCCACGCCATACAACACCAGCACCCCGGCGATTCCCAGCAGGAGCAACCGCAGCGCGGGCGGCAGCACGGGCCGTCGCGCCGGCACGGACTTCGGGGCGGGACGCCGGGACCGGACCTGCATCCAGCCGATCACGAGCATCGCCACGGGCACGATGGCATAGATTGCCAGCCACGCCCAGGTGGCTATCTGGGCAAGGGGCCCGGCGGCTGGCGACAGGTGGAAGCGGTCGAGATGTATCAGGGTGACTCCAAGAGTCAGCGTAGTGAAGACGAACACGGGCCAGACTGCGAGCCTCGCTGACTCCCAGCTTTCTGAGCGGGCGCCCGTCACCTCCAGGCCGGCCGCCGACCAGTATGCCGCGCCGAGGAACACCGCGGTCATGGGCGGATTGACTGTCCATGCGAACCATTCCGCAGTCCGGAGCGGAAACACGAACAGCACCAGGCCAGCGAGAAACACGAGGAATGCGGCGATGTAGAGCAGCCACCGCATCGGCGCAATCACCGGTGCGGCGTCAGTTGAAGCGGACGTCACCGGAGAGCTCCTCGGGCGCGGCTGCCACACCGGGGGCGGCGGGCGGGGCGGGCAGGGGGTGCCCGGCCAGGTAGGCATGGAGCATCGAGACCACGGTGGCCCCGTCCCCCACTGCCGTAGCCACTCTTTTGATGGAACCGGCCCTGACGTCACCGATCGCGAAAACGCCGGGCATGCTCGTTTCCAGGGCCAAGGGCTGCCGGTCCGGCCTGGTAGCCCCGACCTTACTGTCGTCCAGGCTGGTGCCGGTCCGGAGAAAGCCGGCCTGGTCGCGCTCCACCGTGTCGGGCAGCCAGGAGGTCCGCGGCATCGATCCGATGAGCACGAACAAGCCGCCCGCTTCGATCTCCTCGGTTGACGTTGCGCCGCCGGCCCCGGTTGCGGCCACTTGCAGGCTGGCAAGGAATCCGTCCTGGTCGCGGGCCCCCACGATCGCTGTCCCGTACCGGATCGCCACGTTCCGGGTGGCCTCGAGCTGGGAGATGAGGTACTCGGACATGCTGGCCGACAGGGTGGGTCCGCGCACCAGCAGCGTGACCTTCTTCGCGTATTTCGCGAGGTGCAGGACGGCCTGTCCGGCCG
Source organism: Arthrobacter sp. K410C (assembly GCF_059090105.1). Classification (NCBI taxonomy): domain Bacteria; kingdom Bacillati; phylum Actinomycetota; class Actinomycetes; order Micrococcales; family Micrococcaceae; genus Arthrobacter; species Arthrobacter sp. K410C. The sequence goes on along the minus strand of NZ_JBNHFJ010000013.1, from coordinate 5,163 downwards.
AGTTGCCGCCGCCCACAACGCAGACGTGTTTTCCAGTCATCGACGGCGCCTCGGAGACCGTTGCCCCGTAGAAGACACCCCTCCCCACCAGGTTTTCAAGCTGGGGTAGGCCGAGGCGGCGGTAGTCCACGCCGGTGGCCACCACCACTGTGCGGCACCGCACCACGGTGCCGTCGGAAATCGATACCCGGTACAGGCCTCCATCGACGCTGAGCTTCTCCACTTTCCGCAGGAAGAGGAAGTCCGTGCCCAGGGTCCAGGCCTGGTGGAAGGAGCGGTAGGCCAGGTGGGCTCCACTGACGCCGCGGGAGAAGCCGGGGTAGTTGCGGATTAACGAACTGGTGCCGGCCTGGCCTCCCACGGCTTCCCCCTCCACCACGATGGTGGAGAGGCCTTCCGAGGAGGCGTAGACGGCGGTGGCGAGACCGGACGGACCGGCTCCCACCACCACAACATCAAAGACCTTGTCCGCCGGCGGTGGCCGCGTCACCCCAATGGCTTCGGCGATCTCAAGGTCGCTGGGGTTCTCGAGGACAATGGGGGCATCGGTGAACTGCAGCACCATGACCGGCAGCACCGGGTCCCGCAGGCCCAAATTCTCTAGTGTCCGTTGCGCCGTCTCTGATCCGACCGGGTGGAAGCCCACGGGGATGTGGTTTCGGCTCAAGGAGTCGCGCAACACGTGGGTCCTTTCGTCGCCCACCTGCCCGATCAGCCGGACCGCCTCGAACCCGACCCCCTGGGCCAGGTGCCAGTCATCGAGGGCATCGGTAATGGCCCCGTGGAACTCTTCGTCGCGCGGCCGTTCGGGACGAATGATCAGTAATTCGGCGTATCCCTGCCCGATCGCCCGGAATACAGTGGGGGCGCTGGCGAAGTCGCCCCACGTCACCACCACACCGCGCTTGGCGGCCGGGTGGAAGCCATAGGCCCGCCGCAGGAAATCGAGTCCGCCACGGTCAGCCGGGCCGTAGCATCCGAGGATAAGGGCCACCTGGCGGTTCCAGCGCCGGAGCCCCTCAAGCACTGCCCGCCCGTGGGCGTGGCCGGCGCAGGCCACCACTTCGTAGTCGGCGCCGTACCGTCGGCGTAGCTCATCTTCGAGGATGCGCCGGGAGGCCGGGTCCGGGGTGGCAATCAGCAGGATCGGAACCGAGTCGTCCATGGCCGCCGTCTTTCCGGATCAAGGGTTCGGTGGCGATCACGATACTCCCGCTGGGACAGGGGGGACAAGGTACGGAGATTCTGCCAGAATGAGGACGTCATGGAAGACCGCCCTATTCCCGGAATCAGCCCCGCCGCCACGCCCAGCGGAACAGGATGCGTGGAGTGCCTCGGCGGTGACGGCCCGGGATGGTGGCTGCATCTGCGCCGCTGCGCCCAATGCGGCCATATCGGGTGCTGTGATTCATCCCCCTCGCAGCATGCCAGTGCCCACGCACGCACCGATGGCCATCCAGTCATGAGGTCCTTTGAACCCGGGGAGGACTGGTTCTACGAACTCACCACGAAGAAGTTTTTTCGCGGCCCGCGGCTTCCCGATCCCCAGTCCAGGCCGCCGGAGCAACCGTCACCCGGACCGGCTGACAAGGTACCGGCAGACTGGCAGGAGCACATCCACCGCTGACCGCGGGCCGAATCAACCGCGCCGGCAGGGTCCGGCGAAGGATGCTGGGTAGGCTGGATGGATGGCGACAGTTATCCTCGTGCGGCACGGCCGCACCACAGCCAATGCCGCTGGACTGCTGGCGGGCCGGGCGGCTGGCGTCAGTTTGGACCAGACCGGGTGCGAGCAGGCAGCTTCGACCGGAGACCGGCTCGCGGTGGTGCCCCTGGCCGGCGTGGTCTCGAGCCCCCTCGAGCGTTGCCAGCAAACGGCACAGTTCATCCTGGAGCGCCAGGCTGGTAATCCTTCTGCGCTGGCCGAGCCCGACCTCACCGAGTGCGATTACGGCCAGTGGCAGGGCCGGATGCTCGGTGATCTCGCAACCGAAGACCTGTGGGCGGCCGTGCAGTCGCAGCCGTCCGCCGTCGTTTTTCCCGGGGGCGAATCCATGGCGACGATGCAGGCCCGCTCGGTGGCAGCAATCCGGCGCCACGATGCAGCCTTCGAAGCCGAATACGGGCCAGGAGCCGTGTGGGCGGCCGTGAGTCACGGTGACGTCATCAAATCAATCCTGGCCGACGCGCTTGGTATGCACCTCGATTTGTTCCAGCGCATTAGCGTGAGCCCTGCCTCCTTGTCCATCGTCCACTACGGTGCACTTCGGCCAAGCGTCCATGCGACGAACACCGACGCCGGGGATCTGTCGTGGCTGTCGAAGGGCATCAAAACCGGCGATGCGCCGGTGGGCGGCGGAGCAGGGCACACGGCGCCGTAGACCTCATGTGCCTAAGATACTGACATGCCCACACTTGTTCACGAGTTTGCCTGGCCTGACCGGGTCGTCATCGGCACCATCGGCGTTCCGGGGGCGCGCACGTTCTACCTGCAGGTACGGACCGGTAAGCAAATTGTGAGCATCGCCCTCGAGAAGCAGCAGTCGGCCCAGCTCGCCGAGAAGATTGACGAAATCCTCGATCAGCTCATCGCGCTGGAGGGCAACCCCTTCAGCGTTCCCACGGGTACCCCCATCGAACTCGTGGACAATGACCAGCTCGAGGCGGTCGAGGAGCAGTTCCGGACCGGGGCCATGACCCTGGGCTGGGACCCGACGACGGCGCAGGTGGTCATCGAGGCATACCCCATCATGGATGCCGATCCTGATGACGACGACGAATTAGTTGATGGGAACGGCGCCGAAGTGCCCGAAATGTTGCTGGTGCGGATGCCGGTTGGCACCGCCCGCGCTTTTGCCAAGCGGACACGGGAGGTGGTGGGTGCCGGGCGTCCCGCGTGCCCGCTCTGCGGCTACCCCGTGGACCCCGACGGGCACGTCTGCACACTGCCCGAGGTCTGATGCCGGCGCCCGACCTGCTCACTACCGAGCTGACCCTCACCGGTCGCATCGCGACGGCGTCGAACGCCACCTTCCTGGGCAGCATCGGCGACACCACGGTCGTTTACAAGCCGATAGCCGGGGAGAAACCGCTGTGGGATTTTCCCGACGGCTTCCTTGCCCACCGGGAGGTCGCAGCGTACCTGGTTTCCAAGGTCCTCGGCTGGAACGTGGTGCCACTCACCTGGCTCCGCGATGGTCCTTTGGGCGAAGGAATGGTGCAGCTGTGGCAGGAGTCAGACCCCGACCAGACTGCGGTGGATCTCGTTGCGGCGGACGACGACGTGCCCGGGAACGGGTGGAAACACGTCCTTGAGGGCCAGGATGAGAGCGGACGGAGAGTCGCCCTCGTCCACGAGGACACGCCGGCGCTTCGTCGCATGGCGGTGTTCGACGTCGTCGTGAATAACGCCGACCGCAAAGGCGATCACATCCTTGCCATGGCAGACGGACACCGGCACGGCGTGGACCACGGGCTCACCTTTCACCGGGACTACAAGCTGCGCACGGTGCTGTGGGGGTGGCTGGGAGAAACGTTGACCGCTGAGGAACGCGACGGCATCGATCGCATCATCGAAGGACTGCGCGGTGAGCTGGGCCGAAGCCTGGCGGACCTGCTCAACGCCGAAGAAGTCGCGTCGCTCGCAGCGCGCTGCGCCCGGTTGCACTCGGCAGGGCGGTTCCCGGCGCCAAGAGCTGAGATGCCCGCGGTGCCCTGGCCGTTGTTCTGATTTAGTCACGGCCACGGTCTTCGCAGCATGCTCCAAGATCAGGACAATGTGGTCGCTGTACAGCAGCCAGTCCTCACTTCTGGTAGGCAGGTGGGCATCCTGCGGGCAACTGCAGGAGCTGCCGCCCGGGAGCCGGGATGGTCCAATCGTGCGGCCGCTCAACGCCGACTGCTGCGAACGGAGATTCGAGGGCGCCCCAGCGAACGGGGCGCGCCTTTCCCGTGCTCTGTGCAAGGTGAACCGGCCACTGGCCAGTGCTCGCGCAATCTTCGGCTCCGATGGTGCGGAGTTTCGCCCGGACCTCATAGCCCTACGGTCCTAGACTTTCGGCATGCACCCCTTAGTGGCGGTCGGCCTGGTGTTCCTCACCGCGCTTGCCTGGATGGCGACCGTCCTCACTCTGTTGATCTCCTTTGCCAGGGCCCGCCGGCGGCCGACTGCTGCAATTCGGGATATGCGGGCCCAAAGCTCCAATAAGACTGCAGCTTAGACACAGCTTGGTGCCACCCTAAGCAGACCAATCATGGGCCACCGGGGGACTATCACGTGCCCTTCCGCCGCGGACCCTTTGCGCCCGCGTAGCCTATGGGCAACGACTATTTGGGGGAAGTAATGACTCTGACACCAGCCTTTGGCATTCTCGGCATCCTGTACGCGGTCTTCACGATCGCCGTGGGCGTCCTGGCGGTGTACGCCCTGGTCCTGGCCATTGTCTTCCTGCGTTTGCGGATTGCGGAGCTGAAGCGTGCTGCGCCACCTAAGAGTGACCCCCTGCGCTGATGAACAGAAGCAGTCCCTGGCCGTCCGCCGCAGTGTGTGTCATGGTCCCCGCGCTAACCCTGCTGGTGTTCGGCCTGGGAAATCCACTCGTCCAGCTGCTGCCCTGGTATGTGGCCGTCTACCTGCTGATCGGAGCGCGCATCTTCGGCCCGGACTCGCCGGGCTGTGGGTGCTGGGGATGATTGCATTCTGCGCCCGGGGTGTCCCCCGCCGCCGGAGGGCCATGCCCAATGACGGTGTCGCTGTCTAGGTCCCGGAGGCTTAAAATGACCATAGGTTTGCGCCCTTCTTACTCTCAGCTCGCCTAGGGTGCAGCGCCAGGGAGGGAACGCCATGGACGCCAGAGAGAATTCCGAGCCGCACGGCAACCCGTCGCCCGTCCATGTTAGATCGGCAGTGGCGACGGGGAATCCGGACCGATGGGCCGCAGTGGCAGGTCTGGTGTTCACCGCCCTGGTTCTTGCCGGCTTCTTCACGCCGGACTTGCCAGGTACCAACAGCCCGGCGGAGGACCTCGAGGTCCAGCTTGCAGGGGACCGCACCGCCCACCAGATTGCGCTGTTGCTGGGATTTCTCGCCAACATCGCCTTCCTGGTCTTCCTGGCCGGCCTTTGGGGCAGGCTGCGCCGATGGGAGGGCCCTGCCGGGATGTT
>NZ_JBNHFJ010000012.1:0-104204 GCF_059090105.1 Arthrobacter sp. K410C | reverse complement strand
CCGCCCTGGCAGCAAAAGAACTCCGCGAAGCCATCGCATAACCCCACCCCGAACCGTGTACTGCCCGCACAAAACACCACCGCGGGCAGTACACGGCTCAGGCGGGCTCGGCTGGATCTGAGCACATTTCGAAGATGCCGGGCCAGCAGATTGACTCGTAAGTGAGGTGAGGTCGCGATGAATCAGGCGGACTGTGCTGATAATCGTTCGGCTGTGGAACCGCCAGCCGTCGGGCCGCCCAAGGACATGCCTCCTATCCCCGCCCCGCCCCGTCGACAGGTCCCGGCAGATCGAATCCGTCCCTCGCGCGGTCGGGAACGCGAGTTGCGGCAGCTCATCCACGACCTCGCCGTTCTCGCCGCAAGGCCCGATCGCCAGGCCAAGTAGACACAGCCCCAAGCAGGAGCCACGTAACGCAGATTTGAGCCAAATATGAAAATTGGAATCCTCACCAGCGGTGGCGACTGCCCCGGATTGAACGCGGTGATCCGCGGCGCCGTGCTGAAAGGCATCGCCATCCACGGCCACGAGTTCGTCGGATTCCTCGACGGCTGGCGCGGCGTGGTGGAGGGCGACATCATTGAGATCCCCCGCACCATGGTCCGTGGCATCGCCAAGCAGGGCGGCACCATCCTCGGCACCTCGCGCACCAACCCGTTCGAGAACGGCGGCGGCCCCGAGGTCATCAAGGCCCACATGGACCGCCTGGGCATCGACGCCATCATCGCCATCGGCGGTGAGGGAACCCTGTCCGCCGCCAAGCGCCTCACCGACGCCGGCCTGAAGATCGTCGGCGTCCCCAAGACGGTGGACAACGACCTCGACGCCACCGACTACACCTTCGGCTTCGACACCGCCGTGCAAATCGCCACCGAAGCCATCGACCGGCTCCGCACCACCGGCGAATCCCACCACCGCTGCATGATCGCCGAAGTCATGGGCCGGCACGTGGGCTGGATCGCGCTGCACGCCGGCATGGCCGCCGGTGCGCACGCCATCCTCATCCCGGAGCAGAAGCTCAGCATCGAGCAGATTACCCAGTGGGTGAAGGAAGCCCACGCCCGCGGCCGCGCGCCGCTGGTGGTGGTGGCCGAAGGGTTTGTTCCCGAGCACATGGAAACCCCGCACTCCGAACGCGGCCTGGACACCTTCGGCCGTCCCCGCCTGGGCGGCATCGCCGACCAGCTGGCCCCCGAGCTGGAAGCCCGGACCGGCATCGAAACCCGCGCCACCATCCTCGGCCATATCCAGCGCGGCGGCGTCCCCTCCGCCTTCGACCGGGTCCTGGCCACCCGCCTCGGCATGGCCGCCATCGACTCTGTGGTGGAAGGCTACTGGGGCACCATGGTGGCCCTGAAGGGAACGGACATCGAGCACGTAGGCTTCCAGGACGCCCTGGGCCAGCTCAAGACCGTGCCGCAGAAGCGCTACGACGAAGCCTCAGCCCTGTTCGGCTAGGGCAAGCACTGGGAAGAGAACCAGTGAGCGTCCACCCGCTCCTGGGAGGGGCGGGCTGGGGTGAGCAGCATGGTTGCAGCGTCAATGTAACACCAAACCTGCCACCGGGACCGAACCGAGGAGCGTGGCCTGCCCGCCGGCGTCCTCAACGTGGTTTCGTCTTCTTCTGCGTCCGGGATCTCAGGGCCTCTGCTGAAGGACTCCCGCCTGCGGAAGGTCTCCTTCACCGGGTCCACCCCGGTCGGTAAACGGCTGATGGCCGACGCCGCCCAGAATGTCCTGCGCACCTCGATGGAACTCGGCGGCAACGCACCGTTCATCGTGTTCGAGGACGCCGACCTGGACGCCGCAGTCGAAGGGGCCATGGCGGCGAATATGCGGAACATGGGCGAAGCCTGCACCGCCGCCAACCGCTTCCTCGTCCACGAAACCGTCACCGCCGAGTTCACCCGGAAGTTCGCCGCCGCCATGGGCGCCCTGGCCACCGGCCGCGGCACCGATCCAGCCACCCAAGTGGGCCCGCTCATCGACGCCGGCGCCCGCGAGGACGTCCACGCTTTGGTGAGTGCCGCCGTCGACGCCCGAGCAGTAGCGGTCACCGGCGGCGCACCCGTGGACGGGCCCGGCTACTTCTACCATCCCACCGTCCTCGCCAACGTCCCCAACGACGCCGCCATCCTCGGTCAGGAAATCTTCGGACCCGTCGCCCCCGTCACCACCTTCACCACCGAGCAAGAAGCCATCAACATCGCCAACGCCGCCGCCCCCTTCAGCGGCGTGAAGCAATCCGGGCTCGGCCGCGAGGGCGGATCAGAAGGAATTGCCGAATACACCACCACCCAATACATCGGCATCGCAGACCCCTACGCCGGCTGACGTCCGCACCGCATGCCCCAGGGATTCTGGCGATCCCCGCGGCGTGCGGGCAGGATGGATGGATGGCGCAGCACCTGGACATTCCGCCGGACTTTTACGGCGAGCTGATCACGACCACCGCCCGTGTGGTCACCTGGAATGTGTGGGGCCTGTACGGCCCCTGGCAGGAGCGTGAAGCGGCGATAACTTCCACCCTGCTGGAGGCAAAGCCGGATCTTCTTGTGCTGACGGAGTCCTGGGCGAAGGGTGACGACAGCCAGTCCGCGAGGCTGGCCGGACCTCTGCGGCTGCCGTACCACGCCTTTAGCGGGGTTCCGGCTCAGGAGGACGAGTCAGCGCTCTCGGGCGTTGCCGTCTTGTCCAGATGGCCGGTTGCCGATGCTGCCGGCTTCAGCTTTGGTGCGTTGCGGGTGCAGTACGTCCAGGTGGACGGCCCGCGTGGACCGCTCCACGTGTACGGAGTGGTGATGGACGCCTGGTGGCTGGACCAGAGCCAGGCACGGCAGGATGCGGTACGCGGACTGATCACCCACCTGCACGCGGCACAGGATGAGCGGACTCCCCTGGTTGTCTGCGGAGACTTTAACGCCGACCCCGACAGCGACGAAATGCGCCTCATGACGGGCCGAGCGGCAGCACCGGTTCCTGGTTTGTCCTTCTACGATGCCTGGGAAGTGGCGGCACCGGGCATAACGGGCAGCACGTGGTCCAATACCAATCCATGGGCAGCCCAGCTCTTGTGGCCGGACCGGCGGATCGACTATATCTTCACCGCCGCACCACGAAGGGGTGGAGCCGGACATCCGAGGGCAGCAGCCCTGCTGGGCACCACCCCGGTGGCTGGCACCTATCCTTCGGACCACTACGGGCTGCAGGCTGACATCCGTTACTAAAAAGGATCCTCCTGGACTTCACTGACTAGCGCTGAGCGCCGAAGTTACATCCGGAGGAGTACTACCAATGCCGGAAGGCTGCTTGCGCAGCCTTCCGGCACGGTCATTAGGCAATGGGCTGGGTGCTTGCGGCGTGTATTCTCGCCGTCTCGGTTCCCAGCCCGGAGAGGTAGTTGAACAACGCGTTGATACCAAACGTCCAGGGCTCCATGTCCTCAGTCTTTTGGGTTTGGTTGATCAGCGCCCCAAGCTGGGGGCTGCTGATGGTGACTATATCCCCGTGTTTATGGGTGAAGCCCATCCCTTCTGTGCCGCGGTCCTGCGTCGGTGCGAAGAGTGTTCCGGTGAAGAGGGAGAAGCCGTCAGGGTATTGGTGATGCTTGCCTCGAGCCGCTTTGACCAGCTCTTCGAAGGGGCGGCTGATGTGGGCCAAGCTATTGCGGCCCTCCAACCGGTAACCGTCCTGTCCCTCTACCGTGAGGGTAATTTCTTCTTCGCGGAGGGATTCCAGCGTGAAGTCCTGGTGAAAGAGCCGGATCCACGGACCGATGGCACAGGATGCGTTGTTGTCCTTGGCCATGCCCAGCAGGAGCGCGCTGCGGCCCTCCACGTCCCGGAGATTGACGTCGTTTCCAAGCGTTGCACCTCGAATCTTGCCGGCAGAGTCGACGATGAGCACGAGCTCAGGCTCGGGGTTGTTCCAGGAGGAAAAGCTGGGGATGCCCACACCGGAACCAAATCCCACTGATGCCAGGACGGGGGCTTTCGTGAACACCTCGGGATCGGGGCCGAGTCCGACCTCAAGGTACTGCGACCACATGCCCTGCCCCGTCAAGACGTTCTTGACCTCTTGCGCCTCTTCAGATCCCGGCCGTAGCGAGTCCAGGCTTCCGCCCAAGGCGTCCGCTAAAGTCTTTCGGACTTCTACCGCGCGGTTGAAGTCACCGCCACAACGCTCTTCGATAACACGCTCGATCATGCTCTCGACGAACGTCACGCCACAGGCCTTGATCACCTGAAGGTCAATCGGGGCCAGCAGATGAGGTCTGCTGCGGTCCCCTTCCAAAGAGGCTTCTATGAGTTCCGGGAGGACCCATTTGGGAGCGTCAGCCCTGGGGAGAAGGAATTCCAGCGGGTTCTCGTGATCCACCAGCTCGGCAACAGTGCGGATCTCGGGCGTCAGATCGAAAACCTCGTCACCGCGGACAGAGACCACTCGGGGACCCTCGGAGACGGGATCCCAGACGCGCCCAATAAGAACGGCTTCCTCCCAGTCAGCCGGAAGGATCTGCCGTGACGCCTCGTTGATCATTTGATGTCCTTACCTTTAGCGGTTGGTTCCCAGAATCCGTCTACCCTTCGTCGGACGCCCCATGGATTGCTGTCCTGCAGCGGCGCTGGAAGTTGCTGGGCCGGGAAGGAGTCGTAGGCGACGGGACGCATGAAGCGACCAATCGCTGCTGTTCCGACGGAGGTAGTGGTGGCGGTGGTGGCCGGATAGGGGCCGCCGTGGTGCTGGGCGTACGAGACAGTTACCCCCGTTGGCCACGCGTTCCAGAGCAACCGCCCGGCCCGCTCCCGCAACTCCACCAACAGTTCAGTGACGTCTTCGTCGGGCTCTGCCTGCACGGTGGCGGTGAGTTGCCCATCCAAGAGCCGGGCCAAGCCCGCCAAGTCAGTGCCCTGTTGGTAGCCGATCACCAGCGTGGCAGGCCCGAACATCTCCTGCTCCAGGATTCCCGGGCGCTGGTGGACGTCCTCAGCAGTGGTAAGCAGCACCGTCGGCCGGGGAGCCAGCGACTCGTCCCCGGGCACCAGGACCTGGACGCCGGGCGTTGCACGTACTGAGTTCAGGGCCTTGTCGAAACCTTCCCGCAGCTTCGGGCTCAAGAGGGGGCTTGACGGTTTCGAGGCCAGTTCCTGGTGCAGAAACCCAGCGAGCTCTTGGATGTCGTTCACCGGGGCGAACAGCAGCCCGGGCTTTGTGCAGAACTGGCCCATGCCCAAGGTGAAGGATGCCGCGTAGCCGGCGAGGATTTCGTTCTGTCTGGCACTCCATGCCTGCTCGGTGACGAAGACAGGGTTGATGCTCCCCAATTCCCCAAAGAATGGAATGGGAACCGGGCGGCGCGAGGCCCGGTCAAAGAGGGCCCTACCACCGGCCGTTGACCCCGTAAAGCCGATGGCCTTCACCATCGGGTGATCAACCAATAGTTCCCCTGCCTGCCGGCCAGCGATCGTGGAGAAAAGCCCGTGGGGCGCGCCTGCCCCTTCAAGGGCATCCTGGACGATGGCGCCGGTCCGCACAGCCAGGTTCAGGTGGCCCTCATGGATTTTGTGCACCACCGCACACCCGGCCGCGAGGGCTGACGCGCTGTCTCCGCCCATGACGCTGAAGGCAAAGGGGAAGTTAGAGGCGCCGAAAACACCGACGACGCCGAGCGGCACGGAGTAGCGCCGTATGTCCGGCCTGGGACCCATCCCCCAGCCAGGATCGGCATGGTCAATGGTTGCGTCCAGGTGTTCCCCGTGCATTATTTCCGCTATGAAAAGCCGGAGCTGAAACACGGATCGCTTCAGCTCAAAGCGGAGCCGGCCTTCCTCCAGGTGAGTTTCCTGGCGCCCAAGAAAGACCAGTTCGTCCGCGTGGGTCTCCAGTGCAGCCGCGATAGCCTCCAACCAGCGGGCCCGAATTCCCGGCTCAACATCTCTCGCCTGCTCAAACGCCCGGTGAGCGTCAACGATCTGCTGATCTGTCGCCTCAGGTGATGTCATCCTCATCGTTGGTTCCTTCCGGGGCAACGGCCCCAAATTCACTGCCGCCTTGCTGATTTCCAATGGCTTGAGCCCTCCGGACAGGGGCGCAAGGACGTGCGCCGGCGCCCCTTCGGGTCACTTTCGGTCAGAGGGCCGGCGTGCGTTCGAGGTTGAAGTAGGAGCGGGCATCCGGCGGCCGGATGTCAGCAACTGCGTCTTTGAAGATCCGCATCGGATGCGGCGTGTACGGATGCTCAGCAATCGCGTCGAAGTCGAGTTCGATACCCAGTCCGACGCCGCCAGGAATGAGAATGTCACCCTCCTCGGTCAACTGGAGGCGCTCGCTGGAGATCTCGCTTCGCCACGGTACGTCCGAGGCCATGATTTCCAGGTATCGGAAGTTGGGCAGCATCGCGCCCAACTGGAGTGTTGCCGCGGTACTGAGCGGCCCGCTCGGGTTGTGGGGTGCGAACGGGATGTAGTGGGCTGCGGCGAGCGTGGAGATGAATGACAGCTCCAGCAGGCCCCCCGCATGGGTGACGTCCGGCTGTACGTAGTCAACCGCATTCCGTGCCAGGGCGGGAACGAAAGTGTTCCGTCCGAACCAGCGCTCCCCTGCTGCAATAGGGACTGGCGATTTGGAGCGTATCTCCAGGAGCGAATCTATACCATCCGGCGGGCATGGCTCTTCGAAGAACACTGGTTGGAACTGCTCGATTTCGCGGGCAACGCGGATGGCTGTGGGCACGTCGAAGCGGCCGTGTCCTTCGATAAACAGCTCAATGTCGTCGCCTACTGCCTCACGGACAGCGGCGACGGGCTCGAGCATGCGCCGCAGATCCCGCGGTTCGAGGGTGAGGTCAGCGGCTTCGAAAGGGTCCCACTTGAGTCCGCGGAAGCCTTGGGCGACTGTCTGCAGGGCGGCGTCCGCGAAGTCCTCCGGCGTTTTGGCTCCTGAGAACCAGCCGTTGGCGTAGGCGCGGACCCTGTCGCGGACCTGGCCGCCGAGCATGCGGTGGACCGGGACGTCCAACGCGCGGGCGGAAACGTCCCACATTGCCATTTCGAGGGCGCTGAGAGCGGTCATGGTCACGGGCCCGCCGCGCCAGTAGGCGTCGCGATTGAGCTCGTAGATGTTGTGGGCGATCCGAGTGGGATCCTTGCCGCGTACCGCGTCGGCGAGGACGGCGACGGCGCCGCGCACGGCGTGCTCCTGGCCTTCGAGGGTTGCCTCTGCGACCCCGGTGAGTCCCGAATCGGTGTGCAGGCAGACGAAGATGAGGTTCGTCCGGTAGAAGTCGACCACAACTGTGTCGAGATTGGTGATTTTCATAGATGGAATGTCATCCCTTAACAGCGCCGGCGGTCATACCGCTGACGACATAGCGTTGTGCGAACAGGTAGAAGGCGACGGCCGGAAGCGTAAACAGCAGACCGACGGCCATGATGCTTTGGATTGAGGTGTCCTGCTCGCCGATGAAGCCAGCCACACCAACCGAAGCTGGCTGGAGCGATTTGTCGAACACAAACGTCACTGCGAAGACGTACTCATTCCAGGCGCTGAAGAAAGCGATGACCGCGGCGGCCGCGATAGCTGGCGCGATCAGCGGCAGGATGATGCGGGCGAGGACGGTGGGCGGGCGGCTGCCGTCAACACGCGCCGCCTCGTCCAGGTCCCGGGGAACGCCGTCGATGGCGCCCTTGAGGATCAGTGCGACAACCGGAAGGGTGAAAGCTGTGTCGGCCAGGATCAGCCCGTGCAGCGAATTCAGCAGGTCGAACCGCCGGAAGATGGCGAACAGCGGCACAACCAGCAGGGCTTCAGGGAGCATCTGCGTGAACAGCAGCGCCAGGCCAACCGCAGCCTTGCCCCGAAAGGTGAATCTCGACAGGGCGTAGCCCAGCGGGATCCCCAGTCCGATGGACAGAACAGTTGTCCCCGCCGCAACGATGAAGCTGTTGAGCAGCCAGCCGACGACCTGGCCGTCCGCGAGTGCGTCTGCGAAGACGCCGAACCGGGAGAAGTCGGGAAGCAAGTTTATTGAAGATGATCCGAAAAGCACGTCGTCAGGCGCCAGAGCGGTCACAAACATCCAGTAGATGGGAAAAACTGAAATCCCGAGGACGAAGAGAACGGCGAGGGTACGGGCTGTCACCCCGAAGCGTATGCGGCCCATCATGCCTCCTTGGCGGCCGCACGGGCGACCAGTTGACTACCGACGATGACGATCAGGGAGATGACAATGCCCACCATGCCAATGGCTGCTGCCGTCCCCAGCTGCTTGGACTCGAACGCCTGGGAGTAGAGGTCGATCACGAGGGTGCGTGTGGAGCCCAGCGGTCCGCCCCGGGTCATCAGCCAGATCAGCTCGAAGCGACGCAGTGACCAGATGGTCATGAGTACCGCGACTAAGCCGACCGTCGGTTTCAGGACCTGCCAGGTCACCACACGGAAGGTCATCCACCGCCCGGCGCCATCGACCTGGGCTGCCTCCACCAGCTCCTGCGGAACTCCTTGCAGGGCCGAGAGGAGCACAACCGCCACGAACGGCACCAGCTGCCAGATAGTGGTGACAAGGATCGCCCCGAGCGCCAGCTGCGGGTTGTCAAGGATGCCGTTCGGACCCGGGTCGATTCCTATTCCCCGCAGCAGGCGTGTCAGGATACCGAACTGCGGGTTGAACATCCATGTCGCGATAAGGGCAACTGCAATGCCAGGCGCCGCCCACGGCACGGTTACCAGCGAGCGGGCCACAACACGGCCGGGGAACCGCCCGTTCAGCAGCAGGGCAACGAGCAGGCCAAGGCCCACTGCGCCGACGACGCATGCTGTGACGTAGATCAGCGTTGTGAGAAGGGTCTGGCGGAAAGCAGGATCTGCCAGGACGGATTGGTAGTTCGCCAACCCGACCCAGACGTTATTGTTCGGGTTGAGCAGGGTCGTCCTCGTAAAGCTGAGCCAGACTTCCTGCAGGAGCGGGACCAGTTGAAAGACGACGATGTAGAGAATGGCGGGGGCCAGAAAAAGGTACGGCGTCCAGGGGCTGCCAACCGCGCTCCTGCGGCGGCGTTTGCTCCCTCTGCGATTGGTGTCCGGGGCCGGCTCTCCGGTCGGTCCCGGGGACCGCACCAGAAGGCGCGGTCCCCTGCTTGGTTCAGTCATCGCCCGACCAGCTCCTCCGCCTGCTTCTGGGCCTTCTGCATTGCAGTCGCCATGTCCTGCTGACCCTGAAGTGCGGCCAGCACCTCACTCACCACGATGTGACGGATGTCGGCTGTCTGCGGACCGAAGCCGTTCACGATCTGGGGAACCCCAGAATCGGTCAACTCATCCAGTGCCGGAAGGAACGGGTACTTCTCCAGGCTCTCAGCGCTTCGCTCTGTCGGAGTGGCAACGCTGCTGGCGCCCAGTACTTCCTGCAGCTTGACCTGCTGGGCGGGTTCGAGCAGCCAGTTGATGAAGTTCAAGCCGGCATCCTTGTGCTTGCTGTTGGCGTTGATAGTAATCGGAGCCAGCAACGCGCCCTGCTTCTTCTCCGGGAAGGGAATGCGTGCCACGCTGAAGTTGAGGTTCGCGTTGGCGGATTTGGTGGCAGTGACATAACCGCCGTTGTTCAGTTCCATTCCAACCTTGCCGTTGGCGAACATCTTGCGGAACGTCGCGGCGTCGGCACCCTTCGGGATGACATTTGCGTCGTAGAGCTGCTGGTATGCCTTCAAGCCCTCGATCACCTCGGGCGAGTCAATGGTGAGCTTCTCGCCGTCGGACCAGTCACCGCCGAAGCCCAGAACATAGTTGAAGATGTCCTGCCATACGCCGGCTTCCTCCGCCTGGGTTTGGCGGAAGGCAAGACCGTAAACATCTCCCTTGGTCGTATCCTTTGCCGTCTGGACGAACTCCTCGAACGTCTTGGGCGCTTCGGGGATGAGGTCCTTGTTGTAGAACATGCCGTAATTCGAGTTCTCGAAGACGACGCCGTAGCGGTGATCATCAACCGTAAGGTACCTGTCCGGGCCAGGGATGAGGTTCAATTTTTCCGCGTCGATATGGTCGTCGAGCGGTTCGAGCAGGCCTGAGGACGCCGCTGTCGAGAACTCGGGCATGTCGAAGCGGACGACGTCCGGCCCTTCGCCTCCGCCCATCTGGGTCAGCACGGTCTGCCCGAAGCTCGGGAACGGGATCGATGCGGGCTCAACCTTGACGACGTCCTGGCTGGCGTTGTACTCGTCCATAAGCTTCTGCAGGCCTGGACCGCGGCCAGGGTCACCAAGTGTCGACGCCGCGAAAGTAATTGTCGCCGGCTGCGGATTGGCCGACGAACCCTCCGGCGAGGGCGAACAGGCGGAAAGGACGAGAGCTCCCGCGGCCACAACAGCCAGAGCGGAGAGTGCTTTCGAGCGGCGGGATGGTCGTAAAGACATTGCTACTCCTTCGTAGGTGGCGGGGTGATCTGCCCCACATCTGGCTATATATTACTAATAATAGGTATAAAGGCAATAGTGGCCCCGAAGCAAGGTAAAGTAGCCCGTATGGCCAGCCTGCACTCCGAGATCGTCGACATGCTTGGACTCCGCATCGTGCGCGGTGACTACCCCCCGGGGGCGCGCATCGATGTGGACTCCCTTGAACCTGAGCTTGGCGTTAGCAAGACCGCCATCCGGGAGGCCCTGCGCACCATCCGGGAAAAAGGACTGATCGACTCCTGGCCCAAACGCGGCACGATCGTGAACGACCGCGCAGCCTGGAAGCTGCTCGATGGCGACGTGATCATGTGGCGGCGCTCGGCGCGCCGGGACGATGACCGGCTTCTTGCCGAGCTGTCCCAGCTGCGGGATGTTATTGAACCGGCCGCCGCCAGGCTGGCTGCGCAGTACCGAAAACCGGAGGACATCGAGGCGCTCAGGCGCTCGTTCGCTGAGTTCGAGACCGCGGGGCAGGACATCGAAAGGCTCGCCGCCGCGGACCAAGATTTCCACATTCACCTGCTGCGGGCGACACATAACGAGCTCATGATGCGCCTGGACGTGGTCATCGTCCACGCCCTCAACGCCCGTAACCGGATTCAACACCACCCTGGCGCGGCCTGGCTCGATCCCGTGCCAGACCATAGGAGCGTGCTGGAAGCTGTCGAAGCCGGCGACCCAGAGGCAGCAGAGGCAGCCATGAGATACGCGATTCGAGAATCCGATCAGGACCTGACCAGCGGAGAACCGGCGTTTACCGAGCCCGCAGCTCTCCCCGGCGTCAGTGCCCGGAGAACGCCCGCTGGGTAGGACGTGGCTGCAATGGGAAGCCTTTCGTCAGCGGCCCACCACGCGCAGCCTGTTCCTCCCACGCCAAGGGCCTTGCGCCAAAAGACAAGAGCGGAGCCGGGACGGTAAACCACACTGGGGGTAACCCGCTACGCCGCCCGGCTGGCGTCCTTGCCTACTCGAAGTGGAGTATCCCTTGGAAACCTACGATGCGCTCCTCGCGTCCATCACACCCACGTCCGGTCCCAGCCGGACCATCCTGAACCCCGCCACGGGCGAAGCTGTGGGCGAGGCCCCCATCCATGACCTCGAGTTCCTGGAGCAGGCCGTCGCCACCGCCGTCGAGACGCAGCCCGCATGGGCGGCGCTGGGCCACGACGCCAGGTCCGCCGCACTCCTGAAAGCAGCCGACGCCGTCGAACGCTCCGCCGAGGAACTCGCCCAGCTGCTCTCCCGCGAGCAGGGCAAACCCCTCAACGGCCCCAACGCCCGCTTCGAGGTGGGCGCCTGCGTGGCCTGGCTCCGCGCCACCGCCGGCCTGCCGCTGGTACCGGAAACGATTGTGGACGACGGCGAGACCCGCGCCGAACTGCACTACAAGCCCATCGGCGTCGTCGCGGCCATCGGTCCCTGGAACTGGCCCATGATGATCGCCATCTGGCAGATCGCCCCCGCCCTGCGCATGGGCAACACTGTAGTCGTCAAACCGTCCGGCAACACCCCGCTCTCCGTCCTGGCCCTGGTCAAGGTCCTCAACGAGGAACTCCCCGAAGGAATCCTCTCCGTGGTCTCCTGCGGCCGCGAAGTCGGCGCCCGGCTCACTAACCACCCCGCCATCGGCAAGATCATGTTCACCGGCTCCACCGCCGCCGGCCGCGCCATCATCAAATCCTCGGCAGACACCGTCAAGCGCCTCACCTTGGAGCTCGGCGGCAACGACGCCGGTATCGTCCTGCCCGACGCCAACCCCAAGGCCATCGCCGAGGACATCTTCTGGGGCGCGTTCCTGAACACCGGGCAAACCTGCGCCGCCCTCAAACGCCTCTACGTCCACGACGACATCTACGACGCCGTCTGCGAAGAACTCACCAGCGTGGCCAAGGCCATGCCCATGGGCAACGGCCTGGATGAGACCAACGTCCTGGGGCCGCTGCAGAACAAGGCACAGTACGACGTCGTCGCGCACCTTGTGGAGGCGGCAAAGGCTTCCGGAGCACGCGTCCTCCTGGGCGGCAACCCGGATCCCAACCAGCGCGGCTACTTCTACCCCACCACCCTGGTGGCGGACATCGACAACGACAACCCGCTCGTGGCCGAGGAACAGTTCGGCCCCGCCCTCCCGATCATCCGCTACAGCACCATCGATGAAGCAGTGGAAAAGGCCAACGCCCTCGACGTCGGCCTCGGTGCCTCGGTCTGGTCCTCAGACCTTAATGCTGCCCGCGAGGTGGCCACCCGGATCCAGGCCGGCACCGTGTGGATCAACCGGCATGGCGCGGTGGACCCCCGCATCCCCTTCGGCGGCGCCAAGCAGTCCGGCTACGGCCTCGAATTCGGCGTCGAAGGCCTCAAGCACCTCGGCGTTCCCCAGGTCATCAACGGCTAGGAAGCATTGGAGACGGGAGCCCCGCATGCCTCCCGGTGTGCGGGGCTCCCGGGCTTTTCGGTGATGCCGCTACCCCATGGCCGGGGCGGTGGAGGTGCGGCCAGCCAACTGCCGGCGGGCCCAGCGGGCCAGCTTCTTGCCCTTGCCCTTCCACCAGTTGTCCTCGTCCTTGTCATGGTGCAGCCGGAAGATGATGGCCACCAGCACGAACATGCCCATGACCACGTCCACCCAGGACGCCACAACCAGGGCGATCAGCACGGTGAGGCCGTTGGCGATGATGGACGGGACGGCCAGGGTCCGGAACACGGTGCTGGCGACGTACCGCCGGTGCGACCGCGGAACCGACAGGGCGCGCACCATGTCGAAGCACACGCACACCACCACGATGGTCTGCCCGACGGCCAGCAGGACCTGGCCGGGAACCGAGCCGCTGAACGCGGCCACCGACTCCATCCCCGGGCTCACGGCCGGGCCTTAAGCTGAGAACCACACATCAAAAACCCCCAGAAACTTAGGAACCACTGCTGATCCAGCGGTGGTTCCATTGAAGTTTCCGGGGGCGGACGGGGCACGAGTAGTGGGTACTCGAATTTCGGCCCGGACCTGCAGCCGAGTACTTATTTACTGTCCGATGGCCCGCGGCCGCCACAGCACCACGGCCTGCGACCTGGGCCGCGGGCGCTGGCCGCGTGCCAGGGTCACCACGTCCCCGGCCGCGCCGGCGGCGAAAATGCGGGAGTCGAACGGCTGCGGTCGGCGGCCCAGTTCCTCAGTCAGTTCAGAGACGCGCCGTTGCAGGGCGGCTACCTGGTTTTCGAGCTCCAGGATGCGCTTGATCCCCTCCAGCGAAACGCCTTCCTGGGACAGCCGCTGCACCTCCCGCAGCATGTTGACGTCCCGCTGCGAGTATCGGCGGGACTTCCCCGGCGCGCGGCTGGGCTTGACGATGCCCAGCCGGTCGTACTGCCGCAGGGTCTGCGGGTGCATATCCGCCAGCTCGGCCGCCACCGAAATCACGAAGATGGGCTGGTCCGCATTGATGTCCACCGAACACCTCCGCTGCTACAGCCGGGCCTTGGCGGCCAGGCCCTCGCGGACGTCCGCACCGGCTGTGGCATCGGCAAAGGCCTTGACCGCGGCTTCGGCTTCCTTATTCAGGTTCTTCGGTACCGCGACGTCGATTGTCACCAGCAGGTCGCCGGTCACCTTCGAGGTCTTCACGCCTTTGCCCTTCACCCGCAGGGTACGGCCCGACGGCGTCCCGGCCGGAACACGGACCCGCACCTTGTCGCCGTCGATGGTGGGCACCTCTATGTCGGCGCCCAGCGCGGCTTCCGGGAAGGTGACGGGGACGTGTATGCGCAGGTTGTCGCCGTCGCGCGTATAAAACGGGTGGGGCTGGACCGAGACGGACACCACCAGGTCGCCGTTGCCGGCGGCGCCGGGCTGGCCCTTGCCACGCACGCGCACCTTCTGGCCGTCCTTGATACCGGGCGGAACCCGGACGTCGATTACTTCACCGCTGGGTTCCCGTAGGCCGATAGTGGTGCCGCGGATGGAACCGGCGAAGGAAATGCTGGTGGAGGCGGAACGGTCCGCGCCCTTCTGCGGGGTCCGCTGGAACCCGGTCTGGCCGAAGCCGCCACCAAAGAGGTCGGCGAACTCGGGCGGAATGCCACCGGCGGAGGGGTTGAACCCGCCCGCATGCCGCCCCGTGTTGCCGGTGAAGAGGCCGCCGAACAGGTCCTCAAACCCGCCATTGCCCGCGCCGGCGCTGCCCGGAGCAAACCGGGCACCGCCACCCATGGCACGGATGGCGTCATACTGCTGGCGTTCCTCGGGATCGGACAGCACCGAGTACGCCTCGGAGATGTCCTTGAACTTCTTCTCGGAAGCGGTGTTCCCCGAGTTGGTGTCAGGGTGGTGCTCGCGGGCCAGCTTCCGGTAAGCCTTCTTGATATCGGCGTCGGAAGCGTCCTTGGCAACACCAAGGATCTTATAAAAGTCCTTGTCCACCCAATCCTGGCTAGCCAATGGCGTTTCCTTTCTTGTTCAAACCTACGTGCGCGGCCGGGCAACGCTCCGCTGGATAGGGGGCCGTGCCCGCTCCGCGGTGCCCGCCACGCCGCGGCCCCCTATCCAGCTGCGCTTCGCTTGCTCCCACCTTAGGCGAGACGAACGCTGAGCGACGGACGGATGAGGGGGCCCGGGAGTGGCATGTAAGGATCTGGCCGAGGGCCCCGACACGAGCTTGCGAGTGTTGGGAGGCCAGATCCGCTTCCGGAGCTGGGTGGCGAAGGATCGTAGATCTTCGCCACCCAGCGAAGGGGCGGGGCCCCCTTATCCGTTCGGCGCGGTCCCGGCGTAGCGCCGGAAGTACCCCGACTACGCCGGGACCGCGACGATGACCTGGGCTGCGCGGAGGACGCGTTCTCCTGACTTGTAGCCGGAGCGGAGCACCTGGCTGACGGTGTCAACCTCGATGTCCTCGCCGGGCTGCTGGATCAGGGCCTCGTGGATGGTGGGGTCGAACTCCACGCCGGTTTCGTCGATGCGGACCAGGCCGTAGGTCTTCAGCGCGTTCTCCAGCTTGGTGGCGATCGCGGCGAAGGGACCGTCGGTCAGGTCGCCGTGCTGCCGCGCGGCGTCGACGTCGTCCAGGACCGGAAGCAGGGAGTTCAGGACGCCAATGACGGCCATCTCCCCTGCCACGGCGCGGTCGCGTTCCACGCGCTTGCGGTAGTTGACGTACTCGGCCTGCAGGCGGAGGAGGTCGTTCTTCAGTTCGACCGCCTCGGCGTTGCCGGCTGAGCCTGCCGAAACCCCCTGGGCCACGGATTCCTCGGCGGGCACCTCAATGCCGTTGAGGATTTCCTCGGCCTGGGCAAGTGCGTCGCCGTCGGAATCCTGGGCGCCGGCTTCGGGGGTGGACTGGCTGCCCTCGGGGTGCCGTGCCTGGCCGGTCACCGGGTCAACCTTGCGGTTGTCCCGGATGACCGGTTCGGAGACGCCGCCCTGCTGGCCCGCGGATGAGTTGTGCTCTTCCTCGTTACCGTGGTGCGGCATAATTTACTTCTTCGCTTCGTCTTCGTCGATGATCTCGGCGTCGACGATGTCCTCGTCGGCCTCGGACCCTTCCGGACCTGCTGCTCCTTCGGCACCTGCGGCACCGGTGGCGCCGTTGGGCGAACCGGCCTGGGAGTAGATGGCCTCGCCGAGCTTCGTCTGGGAAGCCTGCAGCTTCTCGAACGCAGCCTTCACAGCGGCATCGTCGGTGCCTTCGAGGGCCTTCTTGAGGTCGTCGACGTCGGTCTGGACCTCGGTCTTGACCTCTTCCGGCAGCTTGTCCGCGTTGTCGGCGATGAGCTTGTCCACGGAGTAGGCGAGCTGCTCGGCCGTGTTGCGGGTGTCGGTGGCCTCGCGGCGGGCCTTGTCCTCGGCTGCGTGCTCCTCGGCGTCACGGACCATGCGGTCGATGTCTTCCTTGGAGAGCGCGGTGCCGCCGGTGATGGTCATGGACTGTTCCTTGCCGGTGCCCTTGTCCTTCGCGGAGACGTGGACGATGCCGTTCGCGTCGATGTCGAAGGTGACCTCGATCTGCGGGATGCCGCGCGGTGCCGGGGCGATGCCGGTCAGTTCGAAGGTGCCCAGCGGCTTGTTGTCGCGGGTGAACTCACGCTCGCCCTGGAAGACCTGGATGGCCACGGACGGCTGGTTGTCGTCGGCCGTGGTGAAGGTCTCGGACCGCTTGGTGGGGATGGCGGTGTTGCGTTCGATCAGGTGCGTCATCACGCCACCCTTGGTTTCGATGCCGAGGGACAGCGGGGTGACGTCGATCAGGAGGACGTCCTTGCGCTCACCCTTCAGCACACCGGCCTGCAGGGCTGCACCAACGGCCACGACCTCGTCCGGGTTGACACCCTTGTTCGGTTCCTTGCCGCCCGCCAGTTCCTTGACCAGTTCGTAGACAGCAGGCATACGGGTGGAGCCACCGACCAGCACGATGTGGTTGATGTCGGTCAGCTTGATGCCGGCTTCCTTGATGACGTCGTGGAACGGCTTCTTGGTGCGCTCCAGCAGGTCCTTGGTGAGGTCCTGGAACTTGGCGCGGGTCAGCTGCTCATCCAGGTGGACCGGGCCGTCGGGGGTGACGGACAGGTACTGGAGGGAGACGTTGGTGCTGGTGGAGGAGGACAGTTCCTTCTTGGCCTGCTCGGCAGCTTCGCGGAGGCGCTGCAGGGCGATCTTGTCCTTGGAGAGGTCGATGCCCTTGACCTTGAGCTGGTTCAGCAGGTAGTCAACCACGCGCTGGTCCCAGTCGTCGCCGCCGAGGCGGTTGTCGCCGGCGGTGGCGCGGACCTGGATGGTGGAGAAGTTGTCTTCGTCCTTGCCGACTTCCAGCAGGGAGACGTCAAACGTACCGCCACCGAGGTCGAAGACCAGGATGAGTTCGTCTTCCTTGCCCTTGTCCAGGCCGTAGGCGAGGGCCGCGGCGGTGGGCTCGTTGACGATGCGCAGGACGTTGAGGCCCGCGATTTCGCCGGCTTCCTTAGTGGCCTGGCGCTCGGCGTCGTTGAAGTAGGCGGGAACGGTGATCACAGCGTCGGTGACCTTTTCGCCCAGGTAGGACTCGGCGTCGTTCTTCAGCTTCATGAGGATACGCGCGGAGATTTCCTGCGGCGTGTACTTCTTCTCATCGATGGCCTTGGTCCAGTCGGTGCCCATGTGGCGCTTAACTGACGAGATGGTGCGTTCGATGTTGTTGACCGCCTGGCGCTTTGCGATTTCGCCAACCAGGACTTCGCCGGACTTGGAGAATGCAACCACGGACGGCGTGGTGCGGCCACCCTCGGCGTTGGCAATAACGGTGGGCTCGCCACCTTCGAGAACGGAGACGACGGAGTTGGTGGTTCCGAGGTCGATACCTACTGCACGTGACATTGTGTTGCTTCCTTCTTTCCTTGGAAACTTGCTGGCGCCCGCTAATTGAGCGTTCTGCACTCAACCTTACTCAGGGCTCCGATGATGTCAAGCAGAGTTGAGTCAACTACGCTCAACTTTGCTTACTCAAGGAAAAGGGCAGCAACGAGTTCCCCCCGGCTCGCCACACCACCTTGCTGAAGATGTGCCGCAGGTGTTCCTGTGCGGTGTAGGGCGAAATGCCCAGCATGTGGGCCATCCGCTGGGTGGCATGACCTCGCACAACAAGCTCCGCGACCTGCAGCTCACGCGGGGTCAGTCCGAAAATCGCCGCGGTCAGAGGGGCCAGGTGCGCATGATCAGCCGGTCCGATGATGACGCCTGCAGACCCGGGCTGCGCGAGCTCCGCCTCGACGCCGTACAGGGCAGCCCATTGCCCGTTGGCCAGCCGGAGATGGAGCGGCCCCGCCGGGCTGCCCCCGGCCAGCGTCGCGAACGAGACGGCGTGAATGGGCAGCGGCAGGCCGCCCGCAGACGCGGGACCGTCAGGAAACAGTGCCAGCCATTCCCGCGCAGTTGCGCTCACGGCAATCGGAAGGCCTGCCGGGTCAACGATCACCAGCCCGGGCGAGCCGGGGCTCGGCGCGGCGGAGGTGGGACCGGCAAGCAGTCCCCGCCTGACCCCCTCTGCCAGCAATGGCGCAACCGAACGCATGAACTGCCGGTCTGACTCGGCAAAGGCAGGCATGGCGGCCGGCCTGTTAAGACGCACAGTCGCCCATACCTGGCCGGCATCGTCCCGCAGGGCCACCACCATCTCCTGCTCAAGATCGTGGTCCCGCATGTAGTCGCGGTAAATGGCACTGTGCCAGGGGTTCCCGCCGGTAACTTCGGCGAGGGTCTGGACGCCGGCCGGGTTCCGTGCAACGTCAACCGACTTGTTCACATCGTCGTCGATGTATTCCCAGCGCATCTGGGCGGCACCGTCCAGCGTGCAGTCGGGCCCGTACACACCGTTGATCAAAAGCGAGCGGGGGTCCAGGGAGTACCAGGTGGGCGTCGCCGCTGCGCCTGCCGCCGAGGGCACCGCCTGCGCAACGAGCGGTCCGGCAGCGGCGCAGAAGGCCGCGGCGTGGAGGGCGGCATCAACCAGTTCGCCCAGGTCGCGCCTTACCCTGCCCGCCGCCCGCTGGTCCATCTTCCTGCCTCAATCCGCCAGAAGCCCCAATAACAGAATCCTGTTATCGACGGAAGCCGTCAATGCCCGCATCATGGCTGCCATGGATGAATTCACTGGTTATGGCCAGGGGCTTGCGAAGACCTTCATCAGCACTGTGGGAAGCCGTGATCCTGGCGGCTGGGCCGCAATGTTTACAGAGGACGCGACGTATAGAACACCAGATCTCCCGGACGCCCTTCATGGCCGGCCGGCTTTGAAGGCGATGGCGGAGACACTCTTCACCGCCTTCCCTGACATGGTGTTCGTGGTGCGGTCGGTAACAGAGCAAGGCAACGTGGTGGTCCTGGAAGGCGCAACAAAAGGCACCTTCACCGGGCCGATGCAAACGGCCGCGGGAGAAGTGCCGCCGACCGGCAAGTCCTACGAGGCACCCTTCGCTGCCGTGTGCGAACTATCAGACACCGGGCTCATCAAGGCCTGCCGCGAGTATTACGACACGGCGGCTTTCGCCACCCAGCTCGGGCTGGCCGGCTGACCCTGGCGCTGCCGAAGCGGCTACCGCTCGGCGTCCGGATCGCCGTGCAGCGGACCGCGCTCGTCAGTGGTGGACATGACCTGCCCGTCCGTCAGGCCTTCACGGACGGCATCCTCGTTTCGGAAGTCCTCGGCGGGGTTCTCGGCGTCGCCCTCCCCGTACTGGCCGCCTTCACCTTCCAGCCCCGGCTCTGTGCTGCCGCGGCGGGGGTGCTCATCAAATGCTGCTTCGTGGCTTTCGGTCATGGCGGAACCTCTCCTTCGAGTCCGCGTCCGTGCGGGCGCACTGGCAGTCTATCGAGCAGCACAGCCAGCCAACAGGGCTTCATCCCGGTCTGGCCGTTCTTCAGTCTCCTGCCGGGAGAGCTTGCCGGGCCACCAGATCCTGGGGCCGATGTCGTAAGCCAGCGCGGGTACCAACAGCGAGCGCACCAGCACCGTATCCAGCAGGACGCCGAACGCCACAATGAAAGCCAGCTGCACCAGGAACATGATGGGAATGACGCCCAGCGCCGCGAACGTGGCCGCGAGCACCACGCCGGCGGACGTGATCACGCCGCCGGTCACGCCCAGGCCGCGGAGGATGCCGGGGCGGGTGCCGTGCTTCAGGGACTCCTCCCGAACCCGGCTCATCAGGAAGATGTTGTAATCCACACCCAGGGCAACCAGGAACACGAAGCCGAACAGCGGCACGGTGGCGTCGGCACCCGGGAAGCCCAGGATGTTGTTGAACACCAGCGCGGACACGCCCATGGCCGCCGCGTAGGAGAGCACCACGGAGAGCACCAGCAGGACCGGCGCGAGCACGGACCTCAGCAGCAGCATCAGGATAAAGAGGATCACCACCAAGACCACCGGGATGATGATCACCAGGTCACGCTGGGCTTTGGTGTTGGTGTCCAGCGCAGTGGCGGTGACACCGCCCACCAAGGCACCGGGGTCCACCGCCTTGACGTCCACGCGGAGGGCCTTGACGGCTTCTTCGGCCTCGAGAGAGTCCGCTGCGGAGTTCAGCGTGGCATTGATCAGCACCTTGCCCTCGCGGACGTCTGGCTCCCTGGGAGCCCCAGGGGCGCCGGTGATCGGTACGCTGCCTTCAACCAGCAGGTAGGCCTCCCCCACGCCGTCGGCCGCTTTCACCGCGTCCAGCACTTCCTGTGCCTTGCCTTCGTCCGCAACCACGACGGCGGGGCTGCCGCTGCCCGCGTCGAAGTGGCGGGCCAGCGCGTCCTGGCCGTCCACCGCATTGGAGGCGGTGAGAATGACGTCCGTCTGCGGGACGCCGTTGGCCTTGAGCTGGAGGACGCCGGCGGAGGCTGCAGCCAGCAGCAGGACGGACGCGATCCAGACGGTCCGCGGACGCCGCTGCACCAGCGCGCCGGTGGCCCGCCACAACCCCTTCTGGCCTTCCAGCCCCGTGACCAGCTCGGGCTCGCGCTCGCCAGCGGGGGCGGGCTTGGGACGGAACGGCCAGAAAACGGCACGGCCCAGGAGCGCCATCAGGGCGGGCAGCAGCGTGAGTGCGGCGAACAGCGAGCAGATGATGCCTGCCGCTGCCACGGGCCCCAGCGCCTTGTTGGAGTTGAGGTCTGAGAAGAGCAGGCAGAGCAGGGCGATGATGACCGTGGCGCCGGACGCCAGGATGGGCTCAAACGAGGTCCGCCAGGCCGTCAGCGCCGCGGATGTCCGGTTGGCCGTGTGCGTCAGCGCCTCACGGAAGCGCGCCACATAGAGCAGGGCGTAGTCGGTGGCCGCGCCAATCACCAGGATGGAGAGGATCCCCTGGCTCTGGCCGTTCAGCTGGATCCAGCCCGCCTTGGCCATGCCGAAGACCAGCAGGATGGCGGCACACAGCGCGAACACCGACGTCAGGAGCACCATGAAGGGCAGGAGCAGCGAGCGGTACACCACCAGCAGGATGACGAACACAGCGGCCAGCGCCACCAGCAAGAGGATGCCGTCAATCCCGGCGAACGCGGCCACGAGGTCGGCCGCGAGGCCGGCGGGCCCGGTCACGAACGTGCTCATCCCCCCGGGTGCAGCTTCAGCCACAAGGTCCAGGAGCTCTTTCACGGCCTCCTGCACTTCCACCTCGGACTCGCTGATGGGCGCAATGAACTGGACCGCCTTGCCGTCCTTCGACGGAATGGGCCCAACCACCGCGCTGCCCAGCTTCAGCTCTTCCAGGTCCGCCCGGAGCGCGGCCACTTCCCCGAGCTGCGCCGACGTGAAGGCCTCGTCGCTTTCGATGACGATGACGCCCGGCACCTCGTCCGAGTCCCGGAACTTGGCCTGCCAGTCCTGGGCGGCAGTGGCCTCCGCACTTGCCGGAAGGAAGGACGCCTGGTCATTGGAGGACACTTCCTCCAGGCGCCCGAAGGTGGGGCCGCCCACGCCGGCGAGCACCAGCCACGTGAGCACCAGGATGACGGGGACCAGCCAGCGCAGCCAGAACGGCACGCGCTCCCTGCTTTCGGTTTTGTGTTTCATGATGCCTTCCGGACGTACGGGACACGAGCAGTAGTTCCAGAGTAGACTATCTCCATTGTAGAGATAAGTGGTCATCAAGGTTTTTCTTAGCAATCGCCATGAGGGCACGGAGGGCAGGGCTGAAGTAGTATCCGTCAGTACGGCCGGGCGCACCCGGCGGTACTGCCCACCAGAAGGATGAGGAGGCGGCCATGGCAGCAAGCGGGCCCGCGGACACGCCGCACCCTCCGGCATCCCCTGGGCAGAATGGCGGCCCGCACCCCCTCGTCCGGCTCCTGCAGGAGTTCACCCTGGAGGCCAACCGGTACGTGGACACTGCCGGCAGCAGGAAGGACATGCACCGGACGGACCTGAACGCCCTGGCCGTGATCATGCGCCACACGGCCAAGGGGAATCCGGTGACACCGGGACTCCTCCGCAAGGAGCTGCACCTCAGCTCCCCCGCCACCACGGCGCTGATTGACAGGCTGGACAGCTCCGGCCACGTGGTCCGCGAGCGCAACAGTTCCGACCGGCGGCAGGTGCAGCTGAAGATGACACCCAAGGCCTTCCAGGAGGGCGGCGCCATATTCGCGCCCCTTTCGCGTCGAATGGGCAGTGCCATGGCGGAATTCTCGGAGGAGGAGCTGGAAACCGTCTCGCGGTTCATGACCGCAATGGTGGAAGCCACTGTGGCGGCGCGCGAAGAATCCTCGGCGGATTAGGCCGGCGAAATCCTTCCGCGCCGAGGCGTGAGGGGTAGCGTTTGGTTATGAGTGCCCAGCAGCCCGAAGAAGACGTCTACACGCACGGCCACCACGAATCGGTGGTCCGCGCCCACGCCGCCAGGACCGCCGAGAATTCCGCCGCCTTTGTCCTGCCCCACCTGACCTCCGGCTCGGACCTGCTCGATGTCGGCTGCGGACCGGGCACCATCACCTGTGATTTCGCGGCCCTCGTCTCGCCCGGAAAGGTCACCGGCCTGGACCGCTCACCGGACATCATCGCGCAGGCCCAGGCGCTCGCCGTCGAACGCCAGGTCCCCAACGTGGAATTCGTGGCCGGCAACATCTACGACCTCGAGTTCGAGGACGAGACGTTCGACGTCGTCCATGCCCACCAGGTACTGCAGCACCTCACCGACCCCGTGGAGGCCCTCCGGGAAATGCGCCGCGTGGCCAAGCCGGGCGGCATCGTCGCCGTGCGCGACGCCGATTTTCACGGTATGAGCTGGTATCCCGCCATTCCTGAACTGGACGAGTGGATGGAGCTGTACCAGCGCATCGCACGCCGCAACGGGGCAGAGCCCGACGCCGGGCGGCGCCTGGTCAGCTGGGCGCAGTCGGCGGGATTCACGGACGTGGCCCCCTCCAGCAGCAACTGGCTGTACGCCACCGGACAGCAACGCCGCTGGCAGGCCCGCGTCTGGGGCGAGCGGGTACTGCACTCAGCCTTCGCGGAACAGGCGCTGGAGTACGGCTTCGCCAATCCTG
Source organism: Arthrobacter sp. K410C (assembly GCF_059090105.1). NCBI lineage: Bacteria > Bacillati > Actinomycetota > Actinomycetes > Micrococcales > Micrococcaceae > Arthrobacter > Arthrobacter sp. K410C. The sequence goes on along the minus strand of NZ_JBNHFJ010000012.1, from coordinate 80,762 downwards.
CGGATCTGGCACGGATCTCGGCCGGCTGGCACCGCTGGGGCTCGACCGACGACGGCTGGTTCCTGATCCCCAACGGCGAGGTCATCGCCCGCGCATAGGCCTACGTTGCCCATCCAGGCGTACGGTCCCGTAGCCACCTTGTGGCGACCCCGTCACCGGCCCTCTGCCGCGTAGGATTGACAGGTGCAATTTTCCCTCTGGCTGGCCTTGGCCGGCGCCGGCGCCCTGATCAGCTTCACCCCCGGCGCCGGAGCCATCAACACCATGAGCAACTCGTTGATCGCCGGCTTCCGGCGGTCCATCTGGGGAATCCTCGGGCAGCAGGCGGCACTGGTGGTGCACGTGGTGATCGTGGCACTCGGCGTCGGCGTGCTGGTTGCCAGCTCGCCGGTGGCCTTCAATGTGATCCGCTACGCGGGCGCCGCCTACCTCATCTACCTGGGCGTCCGCCAGTTCCTCAGCAAACCGAGCCTTGAAAAGGAGCAGACGGCGGCGCTGCGGAACGAGCCCTCCTTCTCGATCTTCCGGCGCGGGTTCTGGGTCAACCTGCTGAACCCGAAGGCCATCGTCTTCTTCCTCGCCTTCACTCCCCAGTTCATCCGGCCCGAACAGCCCTTGTGGACGCAGTACGCCGTGCTGACCGCCACCATCGTCGCGATCGACATCCTGGTGATGTGGTTCTTCTTCGCCGCGGCAGCCAGGTCTTTCCAGCGCTTCACCCAGACTCCCCGGGGACAGCTGGTGCTCAGTAAGGTGTTCGGCGTGCTGTTTGTGGCCGTCGGGATCCTCCTTGCCCTGATCCACTGATTCCCGGGCTCACTGATCCCCGGCCTCGCGGAGCACCCAACCTCACTACATACCCCTTCGGGGGGTTCGTCATGCATCTTTACAAACCCGTCAATTTTTATGAACCACCCGCTAGCCATGAGGCCGGAAAGCGCGCATGCTTAGCATCATGAACTCAGCGTCGAGCCCATACCGCGTCATCGCCGTCTGCACCGGCAACATCTGCCGCTCACCCATGGCGGAACTTATGCTGAGGGCCGCGTTTGAGCGCGAAGGGCTGGACGGATTGGTGGCGGTGGACTCGGCGGGCACCACGGGCTATGAGTCCGGGCGCCCCATTGACCCGCGGGCCGCGCGCAGGCTCGCAGCCACGCAATTGGCGTCCGAGCTGCACATCGCGCGGGAGTGGCTCCCGGAATGGTTCCGCGAACGGGACCTCATCCTGGCGCTCGATATCGACCACTACGCCTGGCTGAGCGAGGCGGCGCCGGACCAGGAGTCGCTGGGCAAGATCCGCATGCTCCGAAGCTTCGATCCCGCAATGGCCGGCAAAGACCTGCTGGACCAGGGCATCGAGGACCCCTGGTACGGCGGGCATGCGGACTTCGATGCGGTCTGGCACCAGATCCAGGCCGCCCTTCCGGGAATCGTGGAGCACGTCAAGGCGGCCGTCTCCTCGGACGCGCAGCTGCAACGGCAGGGAAGCTGACGGCCCACCGCCCATTCTTGCAATTGAGAACCGTTCTCAATTAGGCTCTTCGCTATGAGCCTTATTGTTGTGAGTTCCCTTGATGCCCTCTGCCGCCGGGAAGCCTGCGGGGACCTGGCAGCTGAACATCCCGGGAGCCTCGTGGTCTTCCACGACCTGCTGGAGAACGGACTGGTCATCCGGAGGGTTTTTGATGCCGCAGGTCCCGTCGAATACGAGGAAACCATGCTCGAACACGGCTGCCTCAGCTGTGCGGTACGCCTTGACCTCGTGCCCGCGATCGACCGCCTGGCGGCATCAGCAAAAGGCCCGATCATCATCGGCCTTCCGCCTGCCGTTCCTGCATCGGTGGCAGTCACGGCACTCAACCACGGGCTCAGCCGGCCGGCGACAGTTTCCTCGGCCATCCTTGCCCTCGCGCCGGACGCCCTGGAGGACCACATCTGGGATTCGCATACCCTGTTCGAGTCCGGATTCACCCCCATGGCAGACGACGAGCGGACCGCCGGCGAATTCCTGCTGGGCGAACTGGCATTCGCGGATACCGTCCTGGTGGCGGAGCCCGAAATCGTTCCGGCCCATCCCGCAGGCCGGGAGCGCGGCCTGCACCTGCTGCGGGAACTCGCACCGCATGCGCACCTTGCACACAATGCGGCAAACGTCCGTCCAGGTGGGCATCATTTTCCAGAAGCCGCCTCCCGGACGTCAGCGGGAACCATTCGGGTCCGCCGCTCTTCCGGTCCTGCTACGGCATCGCCCTTCGTTACCGTGGTCCAGCGCATGGAGCGGCCCCTGCATCCGGGGCGGTTCCGCCAGGTCCTGGGCATGCTCGCCGAGGGCTGCTGCGTCCTGCAGGGCCAGTTGTGGGTTGCCTCCGCACCCGAGTGCCGCATCGCCATCCAGGGCATTGGCCCCCGCGTCTGGCTCGAAAACACCGGGACATGGCGGGAAGAACCCGCCGGAACGGGGCAGGCGGCACGTGTACCCGGCCCCGCCGCCACCGTCCTGGCTGCAACGGGGGAGGGCCTGGACCCGGCGGAGTTCGAGCGGCTGCTGCGGGAGTGCGAGCTCACCGACGACGAGTTGGCAACCGGCGCGGTCCTGTCCGACCCCTTCGGCCTGCGGCCCGCCAACTGACCTTCCCGCCTGCCAGCCCATCAACCACCACCCCACCCACAAGGAGCACATAATGAAAGTACGGAATTCACTGCGGGCGCTGAAGAAAATCCCCGGCGCGCAGATCGTTAGGCGCCGCGGCAGGACTTTCGTGATTAACAAGACGGACCCGCGGATGAAAGCCCGGCAAGGATAAAGGTACGCTCTACTTCATGAGCCCAGCCCCCGTCATCATCGCCATCGACGGGCGCTCGGGCGCTGGGAAGACCACTCTCGCCGTCGAACTGGCTGCCCGCCTGCGCGCCCACCACAAGGTCTCGCTGTTCCATCTCGAGGACATCTACCCGGGCTGGAACGGCCTGGCCGCCGGCGTGGAGCGGTACGTCGCCACCGTCCTCACCCCCTTGCACAGGGGTGAGGCGGCAACGTGGGTGGCCTGGGACTGGGAAAACCATTACGACGGCGAGCCCCGGGTCACCCTCCCCGCCGAGATCGTCATCGTCGAGGGCGTGGGCGCCGCCGCGGCAGGTGCCCGGCCGCTCCTGGACGCCGTGATCTGGGCTGAATCCCCTGACGACGTCCGCCGCACCAGGGCCCTGGACCGCGACGGCGCAACCTATGAACCCTATTGGGACCAGTGGGCAGCGCAGGAAGACGAATGGCTGGCCGGAGATGACGTCCCGGCGCGTGCCGACGTACGCGTCCAGAACCTGGCGGACGGCTCCGCCGTCGTTGACCTCCTGCGGCTCCTCCCCTACCTTCCGGCGCTGGCTCCCGTCCTGGCACCCGAACTGTCCGCCCGCCGCGGGCTCCGCCTTCGGTCGGAACGGCTGCAAGAGCGTCCTGATACCGCGGCGCTGTTCCGTTCCCTCTACGGCGGCTCACCCAATGCGGTCTGGCTGGACTCCTCCAACGCCGGAACGGCAGCCTCAGCGGGCAGCGGTGCGGCGGGCACGGACGAGGTGTCCGCGCGAACCGCCGCGGAGCGCAGCCGTTTCAGCATCATGGCGGACGACGGCGGCACGTTCGGGCAGTCGGTAAGCCACCGGTCCGGTGAAAGCCTGATCAGCGCCGGTTCCGCAACCGCCAGGGTCACCGGCCACTTCTTCCGCTGGCTGGACACGGTGTGGGGCCGCCGCGCGGTCCGCGCGCCGGAGGGCTACCCCGGCCAGTTCACGCTGGGCTGGCTGGGCTGCCTGGGCTACGAGCTCAAGCGTGAAACAGGCGGCGCCGACCTGCCCGCCGCCACCCCGGACGCCGCCCTGATCTTTGCCGGCCGCGCCGTGGTGCTGGACCACGCCGAAGGCACCGCCTGGCTCCTGGCCCTCGAGGCACCGGACGCGGAGGACTGGCTGGCGGCTGCTGCCGCCGCAGTTCACCAGGCCGCGGTTCACCAGACCGCCGCCCCGGAACCCGGCGGCAGCACCGCCGTCGTACTTCCCGAGGCCCCCGCCTTCCGCAGCCGGGACACCGGCGAGGCCTACCGGAAGAAGATCGCAGCCGCGCAGCACGAGATTGCCGAAGGCAACACCTACGAGGTGTGCCTGACCACCACGCTCGAGGCACGGGTTCCAGCCGATGCCCTGGACCCGTGGCGCATCTACCTTGCGCTCCGCGGCCGGAATCCTGCACCCTTCGCAAGCTTCCTCCGGCTGGACGGGGTGACGGTGGCAAGCACCTCGCCGGAGCGGTTCCTGAAAATTGCGTCCGACGGCGGCATGCGCGCCGAACCGATCAAGGGAACCCGCCGCCGGGCTGCCGATGAGCAGGAGGACGCACGGCTGCGGACGGACCTCGCCACCTCGCTGAAGGACCGGGCGGAGAACATCATGATCGTGGACCTGCTGCGGAACGACCTCAGCCACTTTGCGGTCCCCGGCTCCGTCACGGTCAGCAGGCTGTGCGCCATCGAAAGCTACGCCACCGTGCACCAGATGGTCAGCACCATTGACGCCCGCCTGCTGCCCGGCTCCTCGCGGGCGGAGGCAGTTGCCGCCTGCTTCCCCGCTGGATCGATGACCGGGGCGCCCAAGATCAGCACCATGGCCATCCTCGACCGGCTGGAGGAAGGCCCGCGCGGACTGTATTCCGGCGCCATCGGCTACTTCTCGCTGAACGGCGCCACGGATCTCGCCGTCGCCATCCGCACCCTGGTGATCAATGCCCGGGGTGACGGAACGGCGGAGCTCACGCTCGGCGTCGGCGGCGCCATCACCGCCGATTCCGTACCGGACGAGGAGTACGAGGAGATCCGGACCAAGGCGTATGGGGTCCTGTCCACGCTGGGCGCGGAGTTCCCGGAGGACTGAAGGCGGCTGCTCGGCGGGCGGCCCGCGCCGGGCAGACCCGCCCTGGCCGGGCCGGCTAACCCCGCCGGGCAGGCCTGTCGAACTTCCAGCCCTCGGCTTTGAGTTCCGGGATCACCTGGTCAACCGCTTCCACCGTCTGGGTCCTGTCGCCACCGCCGTCGTGCAGGAGCACCACGCCGCCGGGCCGGACCCCTTCGCGGATCCGGCGGACCAGTTCGGGCGTTCCCGGCGGCTCCCAGTCCCCAACGGTCAATTGCCAGCCGAGAGGCTGCATTCCCAGTTCTGCTGCCACTTGGGGCGTCTGTCCCCAGCTCCCGTAAGGGGCACGGAAGTAATCGATTTTTGCGCCCGGGACGGCCTCACGGATCACGGCGCTGGTTTCCAACAGGTCAGCCTTGATGGCCTCCGGGCCCCACGTGGCCATGTTGTCGTGGTGCATGGTGTGGTTGCACAGAAGATGGCCGGCAGCAGCGATCTGCCGCGCTACCTCGGGGTACTGCTTCACATGGTCGCCCCACAGGCAGAACGTTGCCTTGACATGGTGCTTCTCCAGCACGGCCAGCAGCTTGGGGGTGCTGATGGGGTCGGGACCGTCATCGAAGGTCAGGCTAAGGTACTTGCCGTCATGTCGGGTCGAATCGACAATCGCCGGGGTTGCCTGGTCCGCCTGCGCCGGCGTTGCTGCGGCCAGGCTTGCCGGAATGGAGCCACCTACTGCCAGGACTGCGGCGGCGAGGGGCAACGCGGCCTTGCGCAGGGAAATGAGGCGGCGAGTCGGGAGGGGCATGTTTTTCCTTCCTGTCGTCATGACCGCCCCAGGCACAGTGCCGGCCGCGGCCGCACTAGAAGGCCGGACAACAGCGGTGTCTGCGGAACAAGGCAGCATTGACAGCCGGTGGGTCATGGAAAACTTCCGGTAATTTCCGGAACTCGCTCAGCGTAGGCTTCCGCCCTGAATGCCGTCAAGGGTTTTTCGGAATGTTGCCGGCTGTTTCAAAGCGGCCGATACATGAAGAGGGATTCAGCGGTTGGCGGCTGGAGCCGTACTTTCCCGCACCACCAGCCGGGTGGCAAGTTCCACCCGGGGGCTTTCCACGCCTTCGCCCTGCAGGATCCGGAGGACGGTGCGGGCAGCCAGCTTGCCCATCTCGGCCAGCGGCTGCCGGACGGTGGTGAGGGGCGGCGACGCCCAGCGGGCTTCCGGCAGATCGTCGAACCCCACAATACTGATGTCCTCGGGTACCCGCAGGCCCTTCTTCCGCACCGCTTCATAGACGCCAAGGGCCATCTGGTCGCTGGCTGCGAAGACGGCGGACGGCGGCTCAGCCAGCTCAAGCAACCGGCAGCCGGCACGGAACCCGGACTGGTAGTCAAAGTCCCCCTCCATGACGAGCCCGGGATTAAACGAAACTCCTGCCGCGTCCAGGCCGGCCCGGTAGCCGTCCAGCCGCGCCCTGCTGCACCAGAGGCCAGGGGCCCCCGCCACGAAGCCGATCCGACGGTGGCCCAGTCCTGTCAGGTGTTCCGTGGCGCCCACAGCACCGGTCCAGTTGGTGGCACCGATGGTGGGCACGTCCAGGTCAGGGACACCGGCCGGATCCACCACCACTGCCGGGACGTGGAGGCGCTGCAGCTCGGCGCGAAGGAACGAATCAAGGTCCGTGGTAACCAGGATGGCACCGTCACTAGCCCTGGCGCTGACATTGTCCAGCCATTGACGGGTGGATGTTGGATTGCTCTGGCGGTGGATGGCGGATACGACGGTCGAGGCGCCAGCTTCGTTGGCGGCTTCCTCCACGCCGCGGATAATCTCCACGGCCCACGGGCTGTCCAGGTCATTGAACACCAGGTCGATGAGGCCGGCCCGGACTTCTGGGCGGACGCCCCGTCGCTGGTACCCATACTCCCTCAGCAGCGTTTCCACGCGTTCCCGGGTCTGCGGTGCAACATCGCTGCGGCCGTTGAGCACCCTGGAGACAGTGGGCACCGATACTCCCGCTTCGGCAGCAATTGCCGAAATGGTGACTGTCCGGCGGGGGCTCTCCTGCACGCATTCCTCCTGGTCCGCTGCAAGTATAGGCCCTCGCGCGGCAGCGCCGGGCGTCACAAGTTTTCGAGAAACCCTTGACGCGCTCTCCGGAATGTTCCTAACCTACAACAACTAACTTCCGGAAAGTTCCGGAAGTTAGTTCATCGGCCTTATGTGGTCCGACTGACTCTGTACCTCAAAGGAGAGCTCTTTAATGAAGGTTGCCCAACTAGTCGCCGCCGCAGCGCTGGCGTCGACGTTTGTCCTTCCCACGGCACTGCCCGCAACGGCCGGCCAGAACGACCAGCCGCAGGCACCGGGCATTGCCAAGCAGGACACCCTGCGCTGGGCTGCGCCCAAGGGCGTCCGGATCGGAACAGCCGTTGCCGGCGGCGGCCACCACGAAACCATGCCCTACCCCAACCCCTTCACTTCCGACGCACAGTACCGGGAAGTCCTCGCTGCCGAGTTCAGCTCTGTCTCGCCTGAGAACCAGGCCAAGTGGGAGTTCATCCACCCTCAGAAGGACCAGTACCGGTTCGCCGAGATGGACGCCATTGTTGAATTCGCCCAGCAGCACGGACAGGTGGTCCGCGGCCACACCCTGTTCTGGCACAGCCAGAACCCCGCATGGCTGGAGCAGGGCAACTTCAGCAAGGAGGAACTGCGCTCCATCCTGAAGGACCACATCACCACCGTCGTGAGCCGCTACGCAGGCAAGATCCAGCAATGGGACGTTGCCAACGAAATCTTCAATGAAAACGGCACCCTGCGCACCACCGACAACATCTGGATCCGGGAACTCGGTCCGGAGATCATCGCCGACGCGTTCCGCTGGGCCCATGCGGCGGACCCGAACGCGAAGCTCTTCTTCAATGACTACGGCGTGGAGAGCATCAACGCAAAGAGCACGGCCTATGTGGACCTCATTTCGAAGCTCCAGGCCCAGGGCGTCAAGGTGGACGGCTTCGCTGTCCAGGGCCACCTGAGCACCCAGTACGGCTTCCCGGGTGACCTGCAGGCGAACCTTCAGCGCTTCGATGACCTCGGCCTGGAAACGGCTGTCACTGAGATCGACGTCCGCATGAACATTGCCGCCGGGGCAACCCCCACGGCGGAGCAACTCGCCAAGCAGGCCAGCTACTACCAGCGCGCGCTGGAAGCCTGCCTGAACGTTGATGACTGCAACTCCTTCACCATCTGGGGCTTCAACGACAAGTACTCCTGGGTGCCTGTCTTCTTCAGCGGCCAGGGCGAGGCAACAGTGATGTGGGAGGACTACACCCGCAAGCCGTCGTACTACGCACTGCAGTCCACCCTTCTGCAGGCAAACCCAGGCGGAGAACAGCGCTCAAACCACCACCCCGCGTACCGGCAGTAACCACTGCCACCTGCAGTGCTGACAAGGCCCAGTGCTGACAAAGCGCAGGCCTGACAAAGCGGCCCGGAACCATCAGGTTCCGGGCCGCTTTTTCTGTGGCGGCTAACCCTCCAGGGCGTGGATGCGATAGGTAAGCGTGTGCGACTGGCCCGGATCCAGGATGACCAGATCGCTGCCGGAATTGAAGGCATCTGGAGGGCAGCTCATCGGCTCCACCGCCAGCCCCTTCCGGCCGCGCAGCTCTCCTGAATAGAGCTGGACCCAGGGGGCTTGTGCTCCCGTAGATTGAACCACCGCCGACAGCTGGAGGCCGGGGTTGCGCAGGATGACGTGCCACTCCCCCTCCGGCAGAGCGGTGAAGGCATGGTCCAGGGACTGCGAACCGATGCGGCGGGCAGCCGAGAAATCGAAGTCAGTGCCCTTCGCGTCAGCAAGGCCGGCGGGCCGGAGTAGCTCGTCCGTCAGGAGCACTTTGCCAGCCCGGAATTCCAACTCGCACTTGGCGATGTCCTCGCCGCCAACAGTGACATAAGGGTGTGAGCCGCAACCGTAGGGCGCCGGCGATGTCCCGCGGTTGACCGCGTTGAGCTCGATGCGCAGCCCGGCAATTGGGTCCAGCGCGTAGGAAGCCGTTAGCGCGAGGGGAAAGGGATACCCGGGTTCGCCGTGCAGCAGGTAAGTGAGCGTCACCTCGGCCTGGGAGCGCTGCTCCACACGCCATTCGCTCCACAGGGCAAGCCCATGGAGTGCACTGCCGGTGGCTGCCTCATTGACGGGTAGCTGGTAATGCTGCCCGCGGAAGGTGTAGGCGCCGCCGCTGACCCGGTTCGGCCACGGCATGAGGGTCTTCCCGGCGAAGGCGGGAGGAAGTTCCTCAGGAGGAAAGGGCAGGACCAGGTCCGTGCCGCGGAAAGAAAGCTGCTGAAGCCCTGCTCCAACAGTGGTGACCGCTGCGGTGTAGTCGCCCGCCTCGAGCGTGACGAACTCACCGTTGGTGTTGACGATGGATGACATGAGGTTCCTTTCCGGGAACACCGCCAGGGTCAGTCCTGGCCCGGTGGCGCCGTGCTTTGGCGGACAACAAGCGATGTTGCAAGGTCGAGGCGCAGGTTGTTGGGCCGTTCACCTTCCCGCAGGCGCAGGACCATCCGGGCGGCCTCTTCGGCCATCTCGATCAGGGGTTGGTGCACAGTGGTGAGGGCAGGGCTGGACCAGCGTGCCACCTGGAGGTCGTCGTATCCCACAATTGACAATTCGCCGGGAACAGCCAGGCCAAGCTGGCGTGCGGCGTCCAGAACGCCCAGGGCCTGCAGGTCGCTGCCAGCGAAGATGGCGGTGGGCCGCTGCTCCATCTGCAGCAGCTCAAGGGCATGGCTTCGGCCGCCGTCCACGTGGAAATCGCCGTACCGGATGATGGTCCGGTCGATGGGAATGCCCGCAGTGTTCAAGGCGGAGCTGTAGCCATCGATCCGGGCCAGGGAGCACATCATGTCCCCAGGACCGGAGATGGCGGCAATGCGGGTATGGCCAAGTTCAATAAGGTGGCGGGTGGCCATCATGCCCCCGGCCCAGTTGGCCGACCCCACCGAAGGCACATCGGGGGCAGGGTCGCCTGCCGGGTCGATGATCACGAACGGGATGGAGCGCGCGTCCAGCTGCTGCCGGTACTCCTGTGGCAAATCGGAAAAGACCAGGACCACGCCGGCCGGCCGGCGTGCCATCACGCCTTCAACCCAGTCAACTCCGGGCGCATGCCTCGTGCCGCTCTCGGTGAGGATCACGCTCATGCCATTCGCTTTTGCGACGTTTTCGACCCCGCGGATGATTTCCAGCGCCCATGCACTCTCGAGCTCATGAAAGACCAGCTCCAGGAGGAGGGACTTCGATGCGGTGGTCTTCCGCCGCTTGTAGCCGTGCTCCTCGAGGAGCTCCTCAACTTTCGAACGTGTTTTACGAGAGACGTCGGAACGTCCGTTCAGAACCTTCGAAATAGTGGACAGTGATACACCCGCCTCCTCGGCCAGCTGGGCGAGGGTAACGCGCGTGTCGGGAGATGCAGGGCTGGACATGAGCACCAGCATAGCGGCAGTTTGCCTTATGAGGGGCCACAAAAGTTTCGTGCCTTGCACTGTCGATGTAACGCAACTTACACTTGCAGGCATCACATAACTTTCGATCAAAGCATCGAAACTTTCGAGAGGCGTTCGAAGATGAACAAGCACGGATGGGTCGCCCGCAGTCTTGCCGGCGGTGCGGCTCTTGCCCTTGGCCTGACGATGGCCGGCTGCTCGGGAGGGTCCGGCTCGTCGAGCCGGCCCGAGAACGAGATCCACGTCGCCATGTACGGCGACGCAGGTAACACAGTTGAACAAAAAATGATCGACGCCTTTAACGCCACCTCCGAGGTGAAGGTTGTCCTCGACAAAATCCCTGGTGCCGAGTACCAGTCGAAGCTGCAGACCATCATGGATACGCCGACCGCCCCGGATATCTTCTTCAACTGGGGCGGCGGCAGCATCAAGAGTTTCGTGGATGCCGACCTCGTGCTCCCCCTTGACGATTTCATCAAGGAAGATCCGCAGTTGAAGGACGCCTTCCTGCCGTCCGTGTTTGACACTGCCGTTATTGACGGAAAGTCCTACGGCATCCCGATGCGCGGCACGCAACCGGTCATGCTCTTCAACAACTCCAAGGTCCTCGCTGACGCTGGCATCACTGCCCCGCCGGCAACCTGGGAAGAGCTGCTCGAGGACGTGAAGATCCTCAAGGACAAGGGCATCACCCCCATCGCGCTGGGTGCCGGCGACCGGTGGCCTACGCTGATGTGGTTTGAGTACCTTTACGACCGGGTTGCCGGAGATGGCCTCTTCAAGAAGGCCCTCGAAGGGGACACCAGCGTCTGGGAATCTGAAGACAGCCGCAAAGCCCTCGGCATGCTTCGGGAACTCGTTGATGCAGGAGCCTTCGGCACCAACTTCGACTCAGTGAAGTTCACAGACGGCGGGTCCCCCGCCCTGCTTGCCAGCGGCAAGGCGGGCTTTGAACTGATGGGCTCCTGGGAGTACTCCACCCAGCAGAGCAACGACGCGCAGTTCGCCGCGGAGGTCCTCGGTTACAGCGAGTTCCCGAAGATCGAAGTCGGAAAAGGTGACGAGAACAACCTCGTGGGTAACACCAACAACTTCTACTCGATCCACAAGAACACCCGCTACCCGGAAGCCGCCCGCGATTTCCTGAAGCTCATGTACTCGGACCAGTTCGTGCAGGAGCAGGTAGGAATCGGTAACCTCCCCACCACCTCGAACACGGAGAAATTCCTCGACCAGGCGGCGGATCCCGAATACGCAAAATACCAGTTCGACCTGGTCAAGGAAGCGCCGTCGTTCCAGCTTTCCTGGGACCAGGCGTACCCGCCGGAAGCAACTGTCACCATCCTCACCGCCGTCTCCCAGTTCTTCAGCGGACAGATTGACGAAGACGGCTTCATCAAGGCCATGCAGAGCCTCTAGGAAAAATCATGACCACGACGCTTGCAAACCGCAGGCGCCCGGCACGCGCGGGCGGCCCCGAAGAGGGCCGTCCCGCGCGCCGGGGCGGCTCCTCGTCGAGCCGCCCCGGCTTTGTCTGGGCCCTTCCTGCCACCATATTCTTCGGACTTTTCGCGCTGGTCCCGCTTGTCGCGGTGGCAGTGCTGTCCTTCACCACGTGGAGAGGCCTCGGCGACCCCAAGTTCGTAGGCTTCAAAAACTGGGAATCCCTCTTCCAGGACCCGGTCATGCTCCAGAGCCTCTGGCTCAGCCTGCTGTTCATTGTGCTTGGCATCGTGACCCAGACACCTCTGAGCATCCTGCTGGGAGTCTGGGCGGCGGGCACACAGAAAAACCGCGCCATCCTGAGCGCGATCTACTTCGTTCCGCTGCTGCTGTCCTCGGCCGCGATCTCCGTCCTGTGGCGTGCCCTTCTTGACCCCAACTTCGGCATTCCCGGCCAGATGTCGTGGCTGTTCGGAGACGGCAATATCCTGGGCAGCCAGACGGGTGCCATCGCGGTGCTGATCTTCGTGGGCATGTGGCAGTTCACGCCGTTCCACACGCTCATCTACCAGGGCGCAGCGAAGCAGATTCCGCATGTCCTCTACCAGGCCGCATCAATTGACGGCGCAGGCACAGTCAGGCAGTTCTTCAGCATCACCCTGCCGCAACTGAAAAACAGCATCATCACGTCCGTGATCCTGATGGTGGTGGGTGGCCTGACCACTTTTGAGACAGTCCTCATCCTGACCAATGGCGGACCGGGCACCAGCACCACTATCACCGCTTTCCACATGTATCAGGAGGCGTTCCGCCGGTTTGATTTCGGCGCCGGCAGCGCCATCGCCCTCGTACTCGTCGTCATCTCCACGGCAATTTCCTTCGCTGTGGTCCGCGTTTCCGGATACGACAAGATGCGCAGTTCCCTGGAGGGGCTCTAAATGAAAACGCGTCCGAATTACCTTGCCGGCATCGGAGCCTTCATCTGGCTGGCCATCGTAGCGGTGCCGTTGTACGTCATGCTGTCTGCAACATTCCAGACGCGTGCCGAATTCGGCGACAATGGTCCGCTGTCCCTGCCTACCAGCTTCACGCTGCAGAACTATGTGGATGCCATCACCAGTGGGTTCGGCCGGTACTTCTTCAACACGGTCATCGTTACGGCCGGCGTCGTCGGCCTGGTCCTGCTCCTGGTACCCCCGCTGAGCTATGCGATCGTCCGGAGCCAGAGCCGTGCCGCCTCGGTCGTTTTCCGCGTGTTCCTGCTGGGACTGGCGATTCCCGCCCAGGCCGTCATCGTTCCGGTGTTCTACCTGATCAACACCGTGGGCCTCTACGACAACCTGCTGGGCGTCATTCTTCCGACGGCGGCCTTCGCCCTTCCGATCTGCACGATCATCCTCAGCGGAACCATGCGGGACATCACTCCCGATCTCTACGAGGCAATGGCCATGGACGGCGCCACCCCCGCACGTTCCTTCCTTCGCCTGGTACTGCCGCTGTCCAAGGGTGGACTGTCCACCATCGCGGTGTTCTCGGCACTTCAGGCATGGAACGGGTTCCTTTTCCCGCTGATCCTTACGCAGTCCGAATCAACCCGGGTGGTCACCCTTGGCCTGTTCAACTTCCAGACGCAGTTCGGCATCAACATCCCGGGACTCCTGGCCGCCGTGACCCTCTCCATGGTGCCGGTACTGCTCGCCTACCTCTTCGCGCGCCGCGCGCTTGTCCAGGGCCTCATGGGCGCTGGCGGAAAGTAATCATGACGGAAACCAAAACCCACAGCGCGCCTTGGCGCGACACCACGGCCCCACCGCAAGAGCGCGCCGACAGCCTCATCGCAGCCATGACCCTTCGGGAAAAGACCGCCCAGCTCTTCGGGGTGTGGGTGGGCGCCTCCACTGAAGGCGGCGAAGTGGCACCCCACCAAAATGAGATGAATCCTCCCGTCGACCTGGACGAAATCCTGCCGAACGGCCTTGGACAGCTCACCAGGCCGTTCGGCACAGCACCAGTGGACCCTGCCCTGGGCGCCTTGTCGCTCCAGCGGACCCAGCAGCGTATCGCCGGAGCCAACCGTTTCGGCATCCCTGCCCTGGTCCACGAAGAATGCCTCGCCGGCTTCGCCACCTGGCAGGCCACCGCCTATCCGGTCCCCCTTGCCTGGGGTGCCACCTTCAACCCGGAGATCATCCGTACCATGGGCGCCGCGATCGGCGCTGACATGCGCTCCGTAGGCGTGCACCAGGGCCTCGCCCCCGTCCTGGACGTCGTACGTGACGCCCGCTGGGGGCGGGTGGAGGAAACCATCGGCGAGGACCCCTATCTCATCGGAACCCTGGCCACCGCGTACATCCAGGGCCTGGAGAGCAGCGGCATCATCGCCACCCTCAAGCACTTCGTGGGCTATTCGGCGTCCAAGGCCGGCCGGAACCTCGCACCTGTTTCCGTTGGCGCCCGGGAGCAGGCGGACGTCCTGCTGCCGCCCTTCGAGATGGCCATCCGCGAGTCGGGCGTCCGCTCGGTCATGCACGCCTACACGGACATGGATGGCGTGCCCACGGCCGCCGATGCCTCCCTGCTCACCGGGCTTCTCCGCGATACGTGGGGCTTCAGCGGCACGGTAGTGGCCGACTACTTCGGGGTGGCCTTCCTCAAGAACCTCCACGGCGTCGCCGGATCCCTCGGTGAAGCGGCGGCCGCCGCGCTGGCGGCGGGCGTCGACGTCGAACTTCCCACCGTGCACGCTTTCGGCGAGCATCTCATTGCGGAGATAGAGGCCGGGCGCCTCCCCGCGAGCATGGTGGACCGTGCCCTGCACCGGGTCCTCGTGCAGAAAATTGAACTGGGCCTGCTTGATGAGGACTGGTCGGCGGTTCCGCCTGCCCTGGCGAACGCCGACCTGCTTGATACCGCCGGGCTGGAAGGCAGCCTCACGCTGGATACCGAGGCCAACCGGAAGCTCGCCGCCCTGATTGCCGAGCAGTCGATCGTCCTGGCCAGCAACAACGGCATCCTGCCGCTCGCGCACCCCGGCCGCATCGCCGTCGTCGGACCGAATGCGGACAACACGCAGGCGTTCCTTGGCTGCTACTCCTTCCCGGCGCACGTCGGCGGCCAGCATCCGGACGTCCCGGTTGGCATCGAACTGCCTACCGTGGCGCAGGCCCTGCGGGCCGAATTCCCGGACAGCACCGTTACCGTGGCAGCGGGCTGCTCGGTTGACGGCTCCTCCACCGAAGGGTTTGACGACGCCGTTGCTGCCGCCACCAACGCCGACGTCGTCATCGCCGTCCTCGGCGACCGCGCCGGACTGTTCGGCCGGGGAACCAGTGGCGAAGGCTGCGACGCGGAATCGCTGGTGCTCCCGGGCGTCCAGCAGCAACTGCTGGACCGGCTGATCGGAACCGGCGTTCCGGTAGTTGTCGTACTCCTCACCGGCCGCCCCTATGCCGTTGGCTCCGCCGTCGAGAATGCCGCAGCAATCGTCCAGGCGTTCTTCCCAGGCGAAGAAGGCGGCCCTGCCGTTGCAAAGGTCCTCAGCGGCCGGGTCAACCCAAGCGGGCGGCTTCCTGTCAGCATCCCCGCCCGGCCCGGGGCACAGCCCTCCACATACCTGGCATCCAAGCTGGCCCGGGCCAGCAGCGTCTCGAATATCGATCCGGCCGCGGCCTACCCGTTCGGCCATGGCCTCAGCTACACCACTTTCGAGTGGAGCACGCTAACCGTGGACGGACCCACCGCAGTGCCGGTGGACGGCGAAGTTAAGGCGAGTGTCACCGTCACCAACACCGGGGACAGGGCCGGAACAGAACTTGTCCAGCTGTACCTGTCTGACCCCGTGGCTTCAGTTGTCCGCCCGGAGCAGCGGCTCGTGGGCTATGCCCGCGTACCCCTGGAACCCGGAGCTTCCGCCCGCGTAGCCTTCACAGTCCCGGCCGACGTCGCGTCTTTCACCGGCCGGGACGGCCGGCGGATCGTCGAGCCCGGTGATCTCGAGCTCGGCTTCGGCGCCTCAAGCGGGGATATCCGCCTGCAGGCAACAGTCGCCCTCACCGGCGAAACACGCACCGTGGACCATACCCGCCGGCTGCACTGCGACGTCCAGGTTAAGCCGGGCAACTGATGTACGGCCGGGGTTTCCTGCCCGGGCGCCCCGGCCGTACACCTCACCTTGCAGCACCGGACCCAGCAGTCCACGAGCGAAAGGAAACCACATGGGCAACAGCCCGCATCTCCTGACGATTTCTGCCACTACCCGCTCCGAGGCGGACGAAAAGCTCAATGCTTCGGTCCGGCAGCTCCGCGACCTTGCCAGGGAATACCCTGGCATGGGGATCCTCGTGACAAAACGGGGCGCAGGGCACTTCACGGTCGAACTCACCGACCAGGTGCCCTATGGGCAGACACGGGAATCCGAGAACCACCTGGACACCGCCGGCTGAACCGCCCGAGCCATGCGGCAATCCCACACCATCAAAGCTTCCAACAAGTTAGGTTTGCCGCGTGACGGACACCCCGCAATCCCCAAACGCCAGCCCCCGGCCGGCGCGCAGCTTCAAATACGTCCTGATGCTGGGAGCCCTGGCAGCGCTTCCCGCAGTCACGACGGACATGTACCTGCCGTCCTTGCCAGCCGTCGTTGAGGATCTGGAAACCACCCAGGCCGCAGCCCAGCTGACGTTGTCCGGAACCCTCCTCGGCGGCGGCATAGGGCAACTTGTCATCGGCCCGTTCTCGGACCGGTTCGGGCGGCGGTTGCCCGTGGTCATCGGCATCTCCATGCACATCGTGATTTCGCTGCTGTGCTCCAACACGCCCAACATCGAGACACTCACTGGGCTGCGCGTCCTGCAAGGCTTCTTCAACGCCGCGGCCGCCGTGGTGGCCATCGCCGTCATCCGTGACCGGTTTGTAGGCTCAGCCGCCGCCCGCCTGCTCTCCCGCCTGATGCTGGTCATCGGCGTCGCTCCCCTTTTTGCCCCCACTGTTGGCCAGGCCGTCGCCGGGATCTGGCACTGGCGTGCCGTCTTCTACGTACTGGCGCTCATCGGCGTCGTCCTGGTGGCCATCGTGTTGAAGTTCATGCCCGAAACGCTGCCGGACGGCAGCCGCAGCCCTGGCCACCCCCGGCATGTCGCCGGCGCCTACTGGTCACTCCTGCGCGACAGACACTTTATGGCCCTGGCCGTCATACCGGGGCTCGGCCTTGCCCTGATCATGAGCTACGTGGTGGGTTCCCCCTTCGTTTTCCAAAACGAGTACGGCTTCACCGAGCAGCAGTTCGCCCTCGCCTTCGCGCTCAACGGTGCTGCGCTTGTCCTCTCGGCACAGCTGAATGCCATGCTGGTCCGGAAGTTCCCGCCCGTGCGCCTCCTGCGCACTGCCGTTCTTGTCCAACTGGCCCTTGCAATGATCCTCCTGGCCACGGTGGCCACGGGCGCCGGTGGAGCAGTGGGCCTTATGGCAGGGCTTTGGCTTGTATTGGGTGCACAGGGAATGATCCCGGCGAATGCCTCCGTGCTCGCCTTGCACAACTACGGGCATATGGCCGGGACCGCGGCCGCCGTTATCGGTGCCCTGCAGTCCGGCGTTGCCGGGCTTGTCAGTCCCCTGGTGGGACTGCTGGGTGGAACCGCGCTCTCAATGGTGGGCGTCATGATCGGCAGCTGTGTTGTGACAGTGCTTGTGCTTGCCGCCGGAACCCCTGCCTACCGCAGGGGCGGATGGCCGGACCACGCGGACCGCCCGGATGACGAGCGGGTCCCGGCCGAGGACTAGCGGTACACGCCCAGGCCCTTACTGCACCGTTGCGGTCA
Organism: Arthrobacter sp. K410C; assembly: GCF_059090105.1. Classification (NCBI taxonomy): domain Bacteria; kingdom Bacillati; phylum Actinomycetota; class Actinomycetes; order Micrococcales; family Micrococcaceae; genus Arthrobacter; species Arthrobacter sp. K410C. The sequence continues at coordinate 63,083 of NZ_JBNHFJ010000012.1, read as the reverse complement.
GCCGGGCAACGTTGTCCACGTAGCGCGCTGCAAAGGGACGGTTGCGCCACACGGGGAGCTTGAGCTCGTGCGAAATGTCCCGGTAGGTGTCCTCCACCGCCCGCATCTTGGTGACGATGTCCTCGCCGAGCAGCATCACGGACACCTCAAGGTTCAGTGAGAAGGAGCGCATGTCCATGTTGCTGGAGCCCAGGACAGCCACTTCGTCGTCGATGGTGAAGTGCTTGGCGTGGAGCACGAACGGGGCCTTGTAGAGGTAGATCCGGACGCCGGCCTCCAAGAGAGCCTCGTAGTAGGACTGCTGGGCGTGGTGGACCAGGAACTGGTCACCCTTCTCGGAGACGAAGAGTTCCACGTCCACGCCCCGCTGGGCTGCAGTGGTGATGGCGTATAGCAGCGAGTCGTCCGGCACGAAGTAGGGGCTGCAGATGGAGATTCGGTGCTGTGCGGAATAGATGAGCGTGTTGAACAGGCGCAGGTTGTTCTCGGTGATGAAGCCGGGGCCGCTGGGCACCACCTGCGCGGTGACGTTGCCCGGGTGGGGGTTCGCCGGCAGCTGCAGCTGATGCTCCAGCGACTCGTCGGTTTCACTCAGCCAATCCGTGGCGAAGACAACGTTCAGGGTGGTGACAATGGGGCCGCGCAGGCACGCCATCAGTTCCACCCATTCCCTTCCGGCCTTCCGGTGGCGGGGGTTGTTGTACGAGGGCTCGATCAGGTTCTGGGAGCCGGTGAACGCGATTTCGCCGTCGATCACCATGATTTTGCGGTGGTTCCGGAGGTCCGGCCGGCGCCACTGGCCGTGGATGGGCATGAGCGGGAGCATCCGCTTCCATTGGATCTTGCCCGCCCTGAGGCGCTTGAGGAGTTTCTTGTAGCCCTGGACCCGGAGGGTGCCGATGTGGTCGAAAAGCACGCGCACTTCCACGCCCCGTTCGGCCGCCTCCTCCAGGGCGGTGAGCAGGTCGTCGGTGATGTGGTCCGTGCTCATGATGTAAAACTCTGCGTTGACGAACTTCTTCGCCTTCCGCACTGCTTCCGTCATGGTGAGGATGGAGTCCGGGTATCCGGGGAGGAGGTCAACCGAGTTGCCGTCCACCATGGGCAGGGATCCCAGCCGGCGGTTGAGTTCCGCGGCGGAGGTGACCCATTCCGGGCCCGGGTAATGGCTTTCGACGTCGGCGAGGGACGAGATACCGGCACGTACCCTCTCGTTGACCTCCTGCTGCTGCTCCCGGCGGCGCTTTGACAACTGGAAGTTGCCGAACAGCAGGAACAGGATGATGCCCACAAACGGGACAAAGAAGATGCCCAGCAGCCACGCCATCGCAGTGGTGGGCCTCCGGTTTCCGGGGATGATCCCAACGGCGAGCACCCTGATGACCAGGTCGGCGACGCCGAGCACCACCACCACCCACATCGGTGCGGTGCCGGCAAGCGAAAATGGCCACAACAACGGAAAAACCCCCGGGCTCACGGGCTCCCGGCGGACGGATTCCGGCCGGGGCACTCAGCCCAGCTTATCGGCGTGGCGCCGCACTAAGCTGGAGCCATGACGTCACCTGCTTCCGTGGTTCTTGTTTTCCTTGATCCTGCTTTCCCGAACGGCCGGCTGGCCGACGCGTCCCAGCCGCAGCTGCTGGTCACGGACCAAGGTGCCACCCGCGGTGACGGGGCGTTCGAGACTATGCTCGCCGTCGGCGGCAACGTCCGGAAAATCCAGGCGCACCTGGACCGCCTGGACGGTTCCGGGGAAGCACTGGACCTCGCGATCCCGGGGCAGGACCAGTGGCGCCGGGCCATTGCCGCCGCCATTGCCGAACACCGTTCCCAGCACCCTCCTGTTTCGGGCGGCGATGATGAACTGGTGGTCAAGCTGGTGGTGACCCGCGGGGCTGAGGGCGCCGCTGCCCCCACCGCGTGGGTCCAGGTTTCGCCAGTGGGAACGGCCGCCCGCCGCCAGCGTGAGACCGGCATCGATGTCATCCTCCTTGACCGCGGCTATGACAGTGATGCCGCAGAGCGCGCCCCGTGGCTGCTGCTCGGCGCCAAGACCCTCTCCTATGCCGTCAACATGGCGGCGCTCCGCCACGCCCACAAGCAGGGCGCCGACGACGTCATTTTCATCTCCTCCGATGGCCGGGTCCTGGAGGGTCCCACGTCCACGGTGCTCCTTGCCCACGTGGACAAGTCCGACGGCGGCACAACAGTCAAGCGCCTCGTCACACCGCAGCTGGACAGCGGAATCCTGGCGGGGACTTCCCAGGGAGCGCTGTTCAGGGCCGCCAGGGAAGCAGGCTGGGAACTGGGGTACGGGCCGCTGGTGCCGCAGGACCTGCTGGACGCCGACGCCGTGTGGCTGATCTCCAGCGTGCGCCTGCTCGCGCCCGTCAACCGGATTGACGGGCAGGAGATCGGGACGCCGTCGCTCCAGAAGGAGCTGACCGCTGAGCTGAGTGAACTTTTCGCCGGCATTCAGTAAAGTGCTGTTCCCCCGGCCGGCCGGCCCGTAGGGTGTGGTTCATGGATTCACGCGCGCCGCAGCCAGATGACAACCTGACCTTCGACGAGTGCTGGGAACTCCTGGCCGCCGACACCCTGGGCCGCCTTGCCCTGGTGGTGGACGGCCATCCGGAGATTTTCCCCATCAACTACTTGGTTTACCGCCGCAGCATCACTTTCCGCACGTCCGGGGTGACCAAATTGTGGGGGGCCGCCCAGGAGCGCCCGGCCGCCCTGGAAATCGACGGCTACGATCCGCACACAGAGGAAGCTTGGAGCGTGGTGCTGCGCGGGGACACCGAAATCATGGAAGACCAGGCGGAAAAGGACGCCGTGGACGCGTTGGGGTTGGAGCCTTGGCAGCCCGGAGAGAAGAGCCACTACATCCGGATTTCCCCGCGGGCCCTGACCGGCCGCCGCTTCAGGGTGGCCCGTCCGGACATCTGGAACACCCGACTGCAGGACCGGCGGCGGGCCTCGTTCGAATAGCCCGCTTCGCTAAGACAGGTGGCATTGAAAGCGGTGTTCCAGCGAGTTAATCAAGACGCTTGCCGGATGCTTAGTCTACGCGTAGAGTCTACACTGTAGATGGGCGTCCATCCCGCGTGGGGTCCTCCTTTCTTGAAGGACCCAGTTCCACTCCATTGCCCCGTGCACGGCATGTGAGGTCTGTTGCTGTAGCCGAACGGCAGCGCCACCGCACTTAGCGAAGGGAAGCCGTCATGGCACATTCGCAGTTCGACATCTTTCTCCGTGAAGCTACCTACCTGGACCAAACCTCCGAACACAGCCTGGACCGTGACCGCCTGTACGGGCTTTACACCAGCTGGTGCTTCATCAATCAGCAGGCACTCAGTCCGGAGGACAGCTTCTGGGCTGGCATGCGCGACAGGATCAGCCCGGACCGCACCGGCCTCCAAATGAAGGGCCCCGCGGCCACGGACTACATCATGGCCAGTTACCCGGGCCTGGTCTAGGAGAACCAGGCCCAGGACACAAGGGCGGCGTGTACCGAGGGCAAGGGCCAGCGGTTCCCGCCGCTTTTTTATGTCTCGAACAGCCGCCGGTGCCCGGTGCCAGCTCCTACGTAGGAATGATCCGGAAAAGGAACTTCGTCCGGACCATCACCCACAGCAGCCCCAGCACCGCGGCGTAGGCAGCCGTGTTCAGCAGGACGTTCTCCTGCTGCAGGGCCGGGATGTTCGCCACCACGGCAATCAGCACCACGTGCATGATGAACACGTACAGCGTCGCGCGGCCCAGCGGAATCAGGAACCAGCCCAAAGCCCGCTGCACCGGCTTCCAGTACGCGGTGAGGAATGCGTAGGCAGCGACCACCAGGACCAGGACGTTGAGGAGCCGGCCGGGTGCCAGGTAGGTCCGTGCAAAGAGGGCGTCGTAGACCGTCCGGTACAGGGTGTCCGGGACAATGGCCAGCCGGACGTCGAAGCCGTTGGCAAGATAGGGGTTCCCCCAGGACAGGAAAGCCAGCAGGAACGCGAGCGCCGTGCAGGCGGCCACCACCCATGTCCGCGCCGAAAGCCAGTCGACAATACTGCGCCGGTGGAATCCGGCCACCAGGCCGAGCACGAACAGCACCTGCCACACGAGCAGCGGGAACGAGTCCTCGAACTGCGACGGCAGGAGCCGGAAGCGCGTGGCGGCGCCGACGGCGTAGACCGCCAGGGTGCCGGCCAGCACCCACACGGCCTTGCCCCGGTTGAGGGCGGCAAGAATAAAGGGGCTGGCCAGCAGCAGCACCACGTACAGCCCCATCACGTTGAACTGCCACGGACCGAACTGCAGCAGCAGGACGGCGGGGAGGACCTGGGCCGGCACCGGGAACTGGAAGAGTTGCTCCATTCCTGCATAAAGGTCGTAGGTGCGCCCGGCGCCGTCGTGCCCTGCCCCGCCGGTCCCCTGGTCCACGAAGGTGGTTAGCGCGTCGATGCGGAAAACCGGCAGCAGCGAAGCCAGGAAGACGCCCACGAGGACTATCAGTGCAGTCAGGTAGAGCTTGCCGGCGCGTCGGGACGTCAGGTCCACGACGGTTCCAAAATCGTCTTTCACCCGGGGCCCGTAGACCATGCCCACCACTAGACCGGAGAAGAGGACAAACAGTTCGGCACCCGAAACGAAGCCCACCGCCTCCTGGGTCAGGAGCTGGAACAGGGACGTCATGCCCAGGTGGTTGACCACGACAAACACGATGGCCAGTCCGCGCAGCAGGTCCACGCGCGAATCCCTGCCGGACGGGTCCGTGTAACCCCAAGCTGTTGCGGCGTGAACGCGCCGCGGAATCTGCCAGAGGGCCACCAGGAGGATGACGAGTGCGGCCCATACTGTCCAGGCGGCAGCCCCGGCCAGCGTGTTTGCCCGGACATAGTCGCTGCCGCCGGTGGACACCTCCGTGACGGGACCGGTCACCAAGGGCGAGGCCTCCAGCCGGTCCAGCGCCGCCCGGGCGATCTCCGGGCTGCCGGTCAGGAGCCAGTCGATGCTGGCCACGCCGGTGTCCCTGGTGCTGGTGCGCTCGTCCCAGACCACCGCGGACGTCCTGCCAAACTCTGCCGACGTGGCAGTGCCCACCACCTGGTCCCACCAGCCGGTCTTGATCTCAGCCTCGGACGCGCCGCCGGACGCGGGGCTGTAGAAGGCGGCGGTCTGCAGCAGGAACGGCTTGGCCCGCTCCTCGGCATAGGTGGCGTAGAAGTTTTCGCCGCCCGAGGCCGTCAGCATGTCCTCCAGCTCACCGGCGCGCGGAACGGTATTGACTGCGGCGCCACCGGCGGTATCGTCATGGAAAGCCGTCAGGCCAACCCAGTCCACGGCATCATCACCCGGATAGTACGGTTCGTAGGCGCTGTCAGACCCGTTCCAGGCACCGTCGCCGTTGGTATCCAGCAAGGCGAAACCGTCGCTTCCGCGGGCCGGCGCGTTCCGGTTCCGGTCAAAGGGGTAGTCCTTGCCCAGGTACGGCTCCCAGACCATAACCGTCCGGCCGTTGCCGGAATCCCCAAATGCCGCGGAGACAGCCTGGAACGCCTTCCGGTATTCGGCCGGCTGCTGGCCCCACTCCACCCAGGAGGCGTTCATGTCCGGGGCAAACCGCACCAGCACCTGCCCATGGAACTGCGCGGTAAGCCGTCTGATTTCCCCGGCGAATGACTCGGCTGCCGTGGCGTCTATCTGCTCCAGCGGCACCGTGGGCTTGACCGTGAGCATGGCGTGGGCGCCCTGGAGCGAGGACTGTTCAAGGAATCCCTTGATGTCGTTCTGCTCGGAGGAACGGTAGGGAAAAGCGATGTCGTGTCCATAGACAGCCGGTGACGCTCCCAGCCGCTCGGCAAACCCTGCAGCGGTGTCCTCGCCCCATTCCAGGACGACGCCGAGCAGCGGCTTGCCCGCGTCCGGTGCGGGTTCGGCTGCCCGGGCCGCCCCCGCCGGCAGGACCGCAGTCACATACGCAACAGCAAGTACGGCAAGGAACGCCCAGGCCACGCGAAGACGGGGGGCCAGGGCCGGACGGGGGCGGCGGCAGGGCGTGGCTGTTCGCATGTTCAAGGGACCCCCAGTGCTGATCTTTCACGGCGGGGCGCTGCCCCCCAAGAACTGTATCGGGCCGTCGCGCCGGGATGGGAAAGAAAGACCCGCCCACCTGCGGTGATACCGCCGTCGGCCGTTCACCGGTGACGGCACCGCCTCGCCGCCTTCGGCAGCGTTTCCGCTTCAGTTACGCAACATGACGACGACGGCGATGCGGCCGCCGGTGCCAGATGTTACGTTTTTGGGGAGTAATGAGTACCGGCGCCAAGCCCTGACTGGCCGGTCGGCAACCCTCCTTCCGCGGCGGGGTGCCTCAGGTGAATACTCGGCATATCGACCGATTCGAGCTGCAAGCGTGAGAGAAGGAGATCCGTCGTGTCCGACGCCCCCGAAGAAAAGTTGTCCTACCGCCTCATCAGCGGCCCGGACAACCGTGAATTCTGTGAGCGGATCTCAACCGCACTCGCCGAAGGCTACGTCCTGCACGGAAGCCCGGCGGCAGCCTTCAACGGCACCAGCGTCATCGTGGCCCAGGCCGTGGTCCTGCCGGCCGCCATCGCATCGGCGGACGCCGCCGTCGCCACCGCTGTTGACGACCTGGAAGCAGCCAGCGAGGACCTCGAGTTCGACGGCGAGGGCCACGCATGAGCTACGCGGGAGACCTGACGCCGGAGGAAGCCTGGGCCAAGCTTGAGCAGGGCGCCATCCTGGTGGACGTGCGCACCGAGGGCGAATGGGCGCACATCGGCATTCCGGACACCAAGGCCACGGACAACGATCCACTGTTCATCCAGTGGACATTCCCCGGCGGCATTCCCAACCCGGATTTCCTGAAGGACCTGAGCCAGCAGGCGCCGGAGGATTCCAACACGGAGCTGGTGTTCATCTGCCGCTCCGGCCAGCGCTCCATCTCCGCCGCCATCGCCGCGACGCAGGCCGGCTTCACCTCCTACAACGTCCTGGAGGGGTTCGAAGGCGACCCGGACCGCTACGGCGAACGGACCGTCAATGGCTGGAAGAACCGCGGCCTGCCGACCAACCTGGGAAAGAACTAAGTGACCTTCAATAATGACGCCGCCGGCTGGAGCCCCGACACCCAGGCCGTCCGCGGCGGGCTGGACCGCACCAACTTCCAGGAAACGTCCGAAGCGGTGTTCCTGAACTCGGGTTTCGTCTACGAATCCGCCGCTGCTGCGGAACGCGCCTTCACCGGCGAGGATGAGCGCTTCGTCTACTCCCGGTACGGCAACCCCTCCGTGGCGACCTTCCAGGAGCGGCTCCGGCTGCTCGAAGGAACGGAGGCGTGCTTTGCCACCGCGTCCGGCATGTCCGCCGTGTTCACCGCCCTGGGCGCCCTGCTCGCTGCCGGGGACCGCGTGGTGGCCGCCCGTTCGCTCTTTGGTTCCTGCTTCGTCATCCTCAACGAAATCCTGCCGCGGTGGGGCGTGGAGACCGTCTTTGTGGACGGTCCGGACCTGGAGCAGTGGCGCGCCGCCCTGTCCCAGCCCACAACCGCCGTCTTCTTCGAGTCTCCGTCCAACCCGATGCAGGAGATCGTGGACATCGCCGCGGTCAGCGAACTTGCGCACGCTGCCGGGGCCACCGTCGTCGTCGACAACGTCTTTGCCACTCCCCTGCTCCAACGCTGCGGCCAGCTGGGCGCGGACGTCATCGTCTACTCCGGCACCAAGCACATTGACGGCCAGGGCCGGGTGATGGGCGGTGCCATCCTGGGCACCAAGGAGTACATCGAGGGTCCGGTCAAGCAGCTGATGCGCCACACCGGCCCGTCGCTTTCGCCGTTCAACGCGTGGGTGTTGACCAAAGGCCTGGAGACCATGGCGCTGCGTGTCAACCACTCCTCCACAACAGCCCTCCGGCTCGCCGAATGGCTGGAGCAGCAGCCTGCCGTGAGCTGGGTGAAGTACCCGCTGCTGAAGTCGCACCCGCAGTACGAACTTGCTGCCAGGCAGATGCGCGCCGGCGGCACGGTGCTCACCCTGGAGCTCGCTCCGTCCGGCGGCCGCTCGGGCAAGGAAGCCGCTTTCGCCCTGCTGGACGGGCTGCGGATCATCGATATCTCCAACAACCTGGGCGATTCGAAATCCCTGATTACGCACCCAGCCACCACCACGCACCGTGCGATGGGGCCGGAGGGACGGGCTGCCATCGGCCTCAGCGACGGCGTGGTGCGCCTGTCCGTTGGGCTCGAGGACGCCGACGACCTGATCCGCGACCTCGAACAGGCGCTGAAGCAGATCTAGCTTTCTCCCGGCGAAGCATTGTCCGGCTGGAGCTCCAGCCGGACGTCCACGCTATCGCCCGCCTTGATGCGCGCCTTTTCCCGTACAGCTTTCTTGACGGGAAGCAGGTACGACCCCATTTTGTTGTCCGGAAAGATGGACGTCAGCCAGCGGTGGCCGCTAATTTCCACCGCGACCTTGACCGAGCCGAAGGCCTTGTTGCCGGCCTCGCTTTGCTCTGCAATGTCGTCCGCCACGTCCGGCGGCAGGGTGAGGAAGTGCCAGCCCGCTTCGCCGGGATAGAGCCAAAGCTCGGCATGAAAAGAGTACGACGGCGCCACGCGCCGAGTATGGCACGTGGCCTTCCCTAACGCCACGGTTACCAACTGGCTAGGCCTGCCGCACCCGCAGCAGGTCGGGAACGGCGTCGACTTCCGAGAGGTCCAAGTCGCCGCGCATGGTGACGTTCACGGCATGCCGCACGACGGCGCCGAAGCCCATGTCCTTGGTCGATGGCCCCGACAGCAACCGGTCACGGACCCGGCGCTGCTCGGCTGCCCCTGTGCCGCGGGCGATGATCGCTTCCACGCCTTGCCGCGCCAGGTCGAGCTCACCCTGTTCCTCCAGCACCGGCGCGAGGTACTCCACCAGGGAACGCACAACCTCGGGCGCGGGGGCTGGCCGGAAGCTTCCAAAGTCCAGCAGCTCCCCTCCGAGGCCCCCGCTGCTGGCCTGCCAGGAAGCCATCCTCAGCAGGACAGTCGGTACCGGTACAGGTTCCACGCCTTCCCGCCACTCCCGGCTGGCGGTCTCCACGAGGGCACGGACCAGGACCGCGAGGAGGGCCGCATCCTCGGCCCGCAGGCAGACGTCGGCCACCCGCACCTCCACGGTGGGATGGTTGCGGGACAGCCGGGCGTCGAAATAGATCATCCCTTCGTCCAGCATCACGCCCGTGTCCAGCAGCCTGGTGACCAGCCGACGGTAGGCCGCGTAGGTGCCGTAGATGCCCGCCGGCCCCGCCGTCGGCCATCGGTTCCACGCCTGGGTCCGGTAGCTTTCAAAACCGGTCTCCAGCCCGTTCCAGAACGGCGAGTTGGCGCTGAGCGCCGTCAGCACGGCCAGTTTGTCGCGGATGCGGTCGAGCACCGCCACGCCTTCTTCGGGTGATTCCACAAAGGTGTGGACATGGAAGCCGCACGTCAGCTGCTCCTGGGCGGTCAGCCCGAAGCGTTCCAGCATCCTGGCGTAGCGCGGATCAGGAGTGGTGTGGCTGTTCAGGCCCAGCGGCGAGGTGGCCAGCGCGGCGACGCGGGCGTTGTGTTTCTTCGCGGCCTGGTCTGCGAGCAACCGTCCGGCCCTGATCTGGTCCAACAGGCTGCCGGATTCAAGGCAGGGCCGGGTCTGGGTCTCAATCTGCTCAAGCTTCAGTTCGGCACTCAGGCCCGTCTCGTCGTCGTCATAGACCGTTTTGTCCTCGGTCACAAGCGCATGCGGATCCTGGGCGGAATCGTCGGCAGCCACCCGGCGGCCGGACAGCAGCGCGTCGGCCAGCGCCAGCGGCTCCCCGGTCTCCGGATCAACAATCAGGAGCTCTTCCTCCACGCCGAATGTACGCATATTGACATTCTGCGGCAGCGGGAACGTATTTGAAGCGGCCCTGCCGTTCATGACGAAGCGTTAATGCTCAGTCCTGGAAGTACTCCACCTTGGCGCCGATGGTGTTCAGCCGCTCCGCCAGGTCCTCATACCCGCGCTCGATGACGTAGATGTTCCGCAGTTCGGACACCCCGCGGGCCGCGAGCATGGCCAGCAGCAGGCACGCTGCCGGCCGCAGTGCCGGCGGGCACCCGACTTCGGCCGCGCGCCACTTGGTGGGCCCGTTGACATAGATGCGGTGCGGATCCAACAGCTGCACCTGGGCCCCCAGCCGGTTCAGCTCCGTCAGGTAGATGGCACGGTTTTCGTAGACCCAGTCGTGGATCATGGTCTGGCCTGTGGCATTGGCTGCTATCACGGCGAAGAACGGCAGATTGTCGATGTTGAGGCCGGGGAACGGCATGGGGTGGATTTTGTCTTCGGGTGCGTGCAGCTCCGACGGCTTGGTGGTGACGTCCACCAGGCGGGTCCGGCCGTTGCGCGCCATGTACTCGCCGGAAATTTCCAGCTGCTGCCCCATCTGGCCCAGCGTGGCAAGCTCAATCTCCATGAACTCGATGGGCACGCGGCGGACGGTGACCTCGGAATTTGTGACGATCCCGGCGGTGATGAGGCTCATGGCCTCAATGGGGTCCTCCGACGGGAAGTACTCGATGTCCGCATTGATAACGGGCTTGCCCGTGATGCTGAGGGTAGTGGTTCCCACGCCGTCGATGGTCACGCCAAGCATCTGCAGGTAGAAGCAGAGGTCCTGGACCATGTAGTTGGGGCTGGCGTTGCGGATGACCGTGGTTCCCTCGCGGTGCGCGGCGGCCATGATTGCATTTTCGGTGACGGTATCGCCGCGCTCGGTGAGGACGAAGGAACGGTCCCGGGCATCCGGCGGCGGTGCCTGGATGGCGTAGAAGCCCGCCGTGGCCTCCACCGAAAGCCCGAACTGGCGCAGGGCCTGCATGTGCGGCTCAACCGTGCGGGTCCCCAGATCGCAACCCCCGGCATACGGAAGCCGGTATTCCTCCGTCTCATCCAGCAGCGGACCCAGCAGCATGATCACACTGCGGGTCCGGCGCGCGGCATCCACGTCCATTGCCTCAAGGTCCAGGACGGCCGGCCGGCGGAGCCGCAGGTCGGTATCGTTCAGCCACGTGCACTCCACACCGATGCTGGTTAGGACCTCCACGATCCGGTTGACTTCCTCAATCCTGGCCAGGCGGCGGAGCACGGTGGTGCCGCGGTTGATCAGGCTGGCGCAGAGCAGGGCGACGCCGGCGTTCTTGCTGCTGTTCACGTCGACGGCGCCGGAGAGGGTCCGCCCGCCCTCCACGCGCAGGTGCGTCATCTGCGGCTTGCCCACGTTGACGATGCTCCGGTCGAAGATGCTTTCCAGGCGCTGGATCATCTTCAGGCTCAGGTTTTGCTTTCCCTGCTCCATCCGGGCCACTGCGCTCTGGCTGGTTCCCAGCTCGGCAGCCAACTGGCCCTGGGTCCAGCCCTTCTCGGTCCGGGCATCCCTCAGCATGGCGGCAACGTGCTCAGTGGTTTCCTGCGTCATGCCAGAAATATATCATAAATGAGTTATTCGGCGTCATCACGGCCGCATAACGGCCCTCCCAGACGACCCATACCCGCTTTATGCGATAGAGACCTTGCTGGAACACCCTCCGTTCTTGAGCATCAGCTGCTTGTTCCGCCGGCACCCCGGCGGGAGACTGGAAGTGCACGTCCCTTCCCCGACACCAAGGAAAGGCGCAATGCTCCGGCACCATGCCCGCCCGTTCCCGTTCAGGCTTGCCTGGCTGCTGGCGGCAGCCGTACTGCTGGCCGTAGCGGGTCCTGCTTCCGCGGCGCCCTCCCCGGGCGAGGGCGGCCAGTCCCTGCTCGGCAACGACGTGTCATGGCCGCAGTGCAACAAGGAGCTGCCGAGGGGGCAGGCTTTCGGGATCGTCGGCGTCAACAACGGACTGGCGAACACCACCAACCCCTGCCTGGACGAACAACTTGAGTGGGCAGCCGCTTCCCCCGGCCTGCCCGGCCAGCCGGCGGTTTCGCTGTACGTCAATACCGCGAATCCGGGAAGCTCCGGCTCCTGGTGGCCCGCCAACAACGAGTACCCCATCGGGCGGCAGGTCCACAACCCCTACGGCCCCTGCAGGGAGGGGGACTACGGCAAAGCCTGCGCCTACATGTACGGCTGGGCGAAGGCCTACGACGACGCCTACGTCCGGGGAATCACTAATCCCGCCGGCTATGTCTGGTGGCTCGACGTGGAGACCGAAAACAGCTGGTCCGGCGACAAGGACGCCAACCGCGCCGTCCTGGAGGGCATGACGGACTTCTTCCACAGCATCAACGTCAAGGGAGTGGGTATCTACTCCACGTCCCTGCAGTGGGGCCGGATCGTTGGCAACGTCAGCAGCACCAGCAACCTGTACCGATTGCCGAGCTGGCTGGCCGGCGCCCGCAACGCATACCGGGCGGCCGGCGCGTGCCTAAACGCACCGCTCACGGGCGGGGGCACCGTGGTCCTGACCCAGTTCGTGGCGCGGGGCTTCGACTACAACCATGCGTGCACGCAGGAACCCTAGCTTCCCAGCCACACCATGTTCCAGGTACCGGCAGACACGGCCGCCACCACTGCGAGTCCCGCCATGAGCAGGCCGCCCGCCAGCACCCACGCATCCAGCGCACTGTAGGTTGAGGCGCGGGCCCAGGTTCGGGTCCCGCCGCCAAATCCACGCGCTTCCATGGTGACTGCCAGCCTCGACGCCCGCCGGATGGCCTGAACCAGGAGGCCGAAGCTTTGCCCCAGGGTGGCTTTCGCCCGCTGCAGCACGTTGCCGCGCGACCCCACACCGCGCGCGCGCCGTGCCATGCCAATGGTTTGCCACTCCTCCGCCAGCAGGCCCACCAGGCGCATGGCGGCCAGGGTGCCCAGCACGAACCGGTGCGGCAGGCGGGCCTTCTGGGCCAGCGCGTCCGCGAGATCGGTGGGATCGGTGCAGCTCATCAGCAGCACCGCCGGCAGCGCAATCGCGAGCCCGCGGAGCATGAACCCGAGCCCCGTCTCCAGGGACCCTTCGCTCATGGTCCAGATGCCGACGTCGATCAGCGTCCTTCCGCTGTCCGGCGCGAGGATTGAGGTGCTCCAACCGCCCACGGCGGCGGCGAGGATCAGCGGCCATCCACGCTGCCAGAGCAGCGTGAACGTGAGCCCGGCAAGCGGGAACAGCAGGACCTCGAAGGCCAGCGCCACCGAAGCGGACACCCAGTCGATGGAAAGCGCCAGGACCACGGTGATCAGGAGGACGGCGGCCAGCTTGCTGAGCGGATTGGCGCGGGTCAGCAGGGCGTTGTTGCCGCGCAGGTGCAGTTCCTGCCTCACAGGGCCACCTTTTCCGCCGCGGCCAACTTCAGCTCGGTTCCGCCCAGGGCGGCGGTGAACTCGGCGTCGTGGGTCACGGACACCACGGCGGTGCCGGAGTCCAGGAGCTCGGAGAGGAAGGACGCCAGCTCAGCCCAGGTGTTGGCGTCCTGGCCGAATGTGGGCTCATCCAGTACCAGGACCTGCGGGCTGGCCGCCAGGACGGTTGCCACCGAGAGCCGCCGCTTCTCCCCGCCCGAGAGGGTGTAGGGATTGGCATCCACCAGCGGGGTGAGCCTCAGCCGCTCCAGCAGCTCGTCAACGCGGTCCTCGCCGTGGCCCAGATGGCGCGGGCCAAACAGCAGCTCATCACTCACCCTGCCGGTGACAAACTGGTGTTCCGGCTCCTGGAACACCGTGCCTATCCGCTCAATCAGTTGCTCTGCCTTCCACCTGAAGGGGTCGATTCCCGCGCCCCGGCTCAGGCGGGTTGTTGCGGAGATCTTGCCCGCAACGGGCTCCAGCAGCCCCGCGAGGGTCAGTGCAAAGGTGGACTTACCGGCACCGTTGGGCCCGGTGATGGCAAGCGCCTGCCCGGCCCGTACCCGCGCGGTGATGTCCTCCTGCACCGGAAGCGGCTGGATTTTCCGGAATCCGCTGCGGCGCGGGCGTTCCCGGGACACAGCCACTTTCTCGGCGGCCAGCATCAGGTCTCCCGCGCCTGGGCCGGTGCCGGCTGCGCGGGGACGGGTGGCCGGCACGTAGCCGGGCACCCACACCCCGGCGGCGGCCAGCATGGTGCGGGCCTCGTCCAGGACCCGGTCCGGCGGACCGTCCAGGAGGACGCCAGGATCGGCGGCCGAGCCCGGCTGCAGGACCACGATCCGGTCCACCAGGTCCTTCCACACCGACACCCGGTGCTCCACCACCACCAGCGTGGCACCGGTTTTATCCAGGCAGCGCGCCACGGCGTCACGGACCTCCAGCACACCGGCCGGATCAAGGTTGGCGGTGGGCTCGTCCAGCAGGATCAGCCCGGGCTGCATCGCCAGGATGCCTGCCAGCGCAAGCCGCTGTTTCTGCCCGCCGGACAGCGCCGACGTCGGATGGTCCAGCGGCAGGTGGGACAGCCCGACGTCGGCGAGCGCCTCGTGCACTCGGGTCCAGATGGCGTCGCGGGGGACGGCGAGGTTCTCGGCGCCGAACGCGACGTCGTCCCCGACCCTGGAGAGGACCACCTGGGTTTCGGGGTCCTGCTGCATCAGTCCAGCACGTCCGCGCTGCCCCCGGGGGGACCCGCCGTCGACGAGCAGTGAACCTGACTCGTCGGAGTCGCCGGCCTCGCCGTCGTCGTTCACATCGCCCAGGACCCCGGCGAGGGCGTGCAGCAGCGTGGACTTGCCGGCGCCCGAGGCCCCGAGCAGCAGGACGCGCTCCCCCGGTGAGATGTCCAGGTCAAGGGCGTGGACGGCGGGCCTGGCGCGCCCGGCATGCCGCCAGCCCCAGCCACGCGCCGTGACTGCGGCCGGCCGCACCGCCCCGGCCGTGCCGTGGTGGGTAGGTGCCTGCATCAGGAGAAGACGGGCTCCGTTGCCGCCTTGCGGGAAGCGAAGGAGCTCAGGACCCCGGTCCTGGCCAGGCCGCGGGTGGCGATCCAGGACAGGGCACCGGCGATGACCGCGCCGGAAATCGCGGTGAAGATGATGTAGGCAAGCTTGTCACCGCCGGAGTACGCGATGTTCCAGCCCCACGGCGCGAAGGAATCGTTCAGGCCGCAGAACAGGCCCGCGGCAGCACCGGCCAGCAGCGACACCGGCAGGTTGAACTTCTTGTAAACGAAGATCGCGAAGATAATTTCGGCGCCCAGGCCCTGGACCAAGCCTGAGAACAGCACGGAGGCGCCGTACTGCGAGCCCATCAGGAGCTCACCGGTGGCTGCCACGGTCTCGCAGAACAGCGCCGCGCCGGGCTTGCGGATGATCAGCATGCCCAGCACTGCCGGGATCATCCAGCCGCCGGCGATCAGGCCGGTCAGGGGCGGGTAGACCGCGTTCATGGGCGCGGAGACCGCGGCCGCGCCCTGGGACCAGGCCCAGAAAATCACGCCGCCGGCGATGGCGATCAGGGCCGCCACCACGATGTCCACGACGCGCCAGGACTTGCTGGTGGTCTTCTTGATTGCTGCAGTGCTCATGAAAAAAATCCTCCTGGGAAACAGGAGGGGAAAGCACGGCACGCGGCTACTGCCGTTGCCGGACTTCGAGAACTCGACTCCCTTGCGCCGGTACTAACCGGATCAGGTTCGAGGGTCTGCGGCTGTCCGCACTCTCAGCGCCCACCTGCGGTCCCCGGCCATGCGGGCCCGACGGCGGCGCTCCCCTGTCGTTAAGTGTTGCTTGCTTGAATAATGCATTGGATTGCCCTGTTGGGCGTGGTCCAGTTTACACCGGGAGAGGGGTAGATTGTGGGCCATGACTGCCAATCCGCCGCATATGACTGAGTTCGATCCGGACTCCGATTCCGCCCAGCCGGAGGGATCCCTGCAGGTCCTCATCGGCCGCGTCGAGGGTGAGATCCATGAACTCCAGTTTCCGGGCTTCTCCATGGATGATGCGCTCAACCTTGGCCTCCTCCTGGTGGAGCTGGGCAAGGAGCGCGGCCTGCCCATCGCTATCGACATCACCAAGGGCGAACAGGTCCTCTTCCATGTGGCATTGCCGGGCGCCACGCCGGACAACGAACACTGGATCCGCGCGAAGCAACGGACAGCTGCACGGTACGAAGTGCCTTCCCTGCTGGTGGGGCTGCGCGGGCGGCTGCGCGGAGGCAGGATCGAGGACGAGGGCTGGTTCGACCAGACCCGCTACGCGGCACATGGCGGGTCTTTCCCTGTCTATGTGACGGGCGTGGGTGCGGTGGCCACCGTCACCGTGTCCGGGCTGCCGCAGGTGCAGGATCACGACCTGGTGGTGGAGGCCATGCGTGAGGTGTTGCGGTCCACCGGGGCTGACGGGGCACCATGACCGGCACTCCCGCTGACAATCCCGTCCGGGCGGCGGTGGACAAGGCCGAAGACGAGATGATCTTCATCGGCCCGGACCATCCCTACTATCCCCTGCTGGCCGAGCTGGTGTCCGCCGTCGGCAAGGCCTGGCAGCAGGGGTATGAGCAGGGCCGCAGCGGCGGGCACTACCCGAACCCCTACACTTGGACCGGGCTGGCCTGACGGGTTTCCAGCTGCCGGCGGGGAAACAAAGCCTGCTTAGCTTTTATTAGTAATCATGCTTACTATGTTGTTTCCACCGCGTACGAGGAGTCCAGGACATGGCAGTCAGCACCCGCCCACCGGGCGTCCGAACCGCGCTGCAGTGGTCCACGCTGGCTGTTGCCGGCATTTTCCTGTTCGCCGGCATCCTTGGATTCGTTCCGGGCATCACCAGCAACTACGGCTCCCTGGACTTCGCCGGCCCCGGTTCAAAGGCCCTGTTGCTGGGTACGTTCCAAGTGTCCGTCCTCCACAATTTTGTCCACCTCCTCTTCGGCGCCGCCGGAGTGTTCATGGCACGCACCCACCGGCAGGCCCGGAACTTCCTCATATACGGCGGCGTCATCTACTTGGTCCTCTGGCTGTACGGACTGCTCATCGGGGACGACACCCCCGCGAACTTCATCCCGGAAAACTATGCGGACAACTGGCTGCACCTCATTTTGGGGCTGGCCATGATCACGCTTGCGGTCCTCCTCTCCCCGCGGGCCACGCCGGCGGACAGCCGGAAATCCTGACCACACCCACCGGCCGCCAGCGCAGACGGCACGGTCACAACCCGAGACCTAGGAGCAACCCATGCGAATCCCGGAACCCCGAGGCCCCATCAGCAGCACGCTGTTCAACGTCCTTGCAGGCGCGCCTGGAGGCTCCGCCGAATCACTGGCCGGGCTGCGGGAGCTCGCCTCGAACCGGCTGGCCGAAACCGTGGACATCATTGGCGACGACGATGCCCAGCTTGCCCTTTTCTGCCTGTACGAGCTGCACTACTCCGGGCTGGACGGCGTCACGGACCACTGGGAATGGGATGCCGGGCTGATCCAGGTCCGGCAGATCCTGGAAAAGCCTTTCGAAGCGGCCCTTCGGGCGGCGGCCGGCGAGGCTGCCGGAGAGCTGGAACTTCCGGGGGAGCTCACCAGCGACGCGGTGGCGGATGTGCTGTTCGGCCTGGCCGGCAGGGACACCGGCCCCAGCGTCTCCCGCTATGTGGCCAAGAAGGCCAGCCTGGACCAGCTCAAGGAGTTCCTGATCCACAAGTCCGTGTACCAGCTGAAGGAGGCGGATCCGCACACCTGGGCGATCCCCCGCCTCAGCGGCCGGGCGAAGGCTGCCTTGGTGGAAATCCAGGCCGACGAGTACGGCGGCGGCCGCCCGGACCGAATGCACAGTGCCCTGTTCGCCCGCACCATGCGGGGCCTGGGGATGGACGACTCCTACGGCGCGTACGTTGACGCCGTCCCGGCGGTTTCCCTGGCGGCCGTCAACCTGATGTCCCTGTGCGGGCTGAACCGGCGGCTCCGCGGCGCCATCACCGGACACCTGGCCATCTACGAGATGACGTCTTCGCAGCCCAACCGCTTTTACGGCAACGGCTTCCGCCGGCACGGCTTCGACGCCAGCGTCACCCACTACTTCGACGAACATGTGGAAGCCGATGCTGTCCACGAGCAGATCGCGGGCCGCGACCTTGCCGGCGGGCTGGTGGAAGCCGAGCCGGAGCTGCTGGACGACGTCCTGTTTGGGGCAACGGCAGCCATGGCCATCGACAGCAGGCTGTCCGCCCACCTTCTTGACTCCTGGGAAGGCGGCCGCTCCTCGCTCAGGGCGGCAGTACCGGCGGCAGCGTGACCTCCCCGGCCAGCGGAGAATCCGCCGCACGGCTCCCCGCGGAGTACATCCTTCCCCTGCGCTGGACAGACGACACCGGACTCGCCGACCTGGTGGACTACCTGCAGCGCCTGGTGGCCTGGATCCCGGTCACGGTGGTGGATGGCTCCGGCCAGGACCTGTTTGCGCACCACCGGGAGCAGTTTCCGCCGCAGGTGCGCCACATCCGCCCTGCGGGCTGGACGGAGTCGGGCAGCGGCACGCCGCAGGGTAACGGGAAGGTCGCGGGCGTCGTCACGGGCGTGCGCGCCGCCAGCGCAGAACTGCTGGTAGTAGCCGACGACGACGTCCGCTACACGCGCGGGTCCCTCGCCGCCGTCGTTGACCACCTCGGGTCGGCGGACGTGGTGCGACCGCAGAACTACTTTGACCCGCTGCCCTGGCATGCCTTGTGGGATACTTCCCGGTCACTCATTAACCGGGCATGGGCCGCGGACTTTCCCGGAACACTCGGGCTGCGCCGCAGTGCCCTCCTGGCCACGGACGGCTATGAGCCCGTCCTGTTCGAAAACCTGGAGCTGATCCGCACCGTCGAGGCCGCCGGCGGACGAGAGCGGATCGTTCCGGGCCTTTACATCGCCCGCAGGCCGCCCAAAGCCAGGCACTTCCTCAAGCAGCGCCTCCGCCAGGCCTACGACGATTTTGCCCAGCCCCGGCGCCTGGCCGCGGAACTCGCCCTGCTTCCGGCCATCATCGGGGCAGCCACCCTCCCCCGGCGGGCACGCACCGCGGTGTTTGCGGGACTGGCGGCCGCGGCGGTGGCCACAGCCGAGACCGGACGCCGGCGCCACGGCGGTACGGCCGTGTTTCCCTTGCCCGCGGTGTGCTTCGCGCCGCTGTGGGCGACGGAGCGGGCCGTTAGCATCTGGGGCGCCCTCGCGCTCCGGCTCATGGGAGGCGTCCCCTATGCCGGTGCCAGGATCCGCACGGCCGCCCATTCGAAAGCCGATCTCCAGCGCCGGCATCACGGGAAGCTGCAGGCCTTCCGGCAACAAGCGACGGCACCAACCCTGAAGGAGCAGCAATGAACCAGGACCAGCCCGATAGCTCCATCGTGGTATGCCCGGACGGGCCACTCATCGTCCGGGGGGATTTCGAGATCGTCACGCCCTCAGGCGAGCCGGTCCCGCGCGAACGGAAAACGGTGGCCCTGTGCCGGTGCGGGGCTTCGGCCATCAAGCCGTACTGCGACGGCACCCACAAGATGATCAAGTTCCGGACCGAGCCACGTGATTGACTCCTAGGCTGCGCAACACAAGGATGGGTTGTTGGAAAGCTGCCCGCGCTGCGCTGGTACGCCTCCGTACTGGAGCCCGCCCGGCAGACGGCGAAGGCCCAGGGGTTCGACGGCGTCCGCTGGCCCAAGCAGGTGGGGCCGGACGGGCGCGAGAGCCCCAGCCCCATCGGCACCTTCCTCATTTGGCAGCAGCCGCATCCCATCCACCTCGCGGAACTGGCCTACCGGGCAGAGCCATCGCGGGACCTGCTGGAGGAGTTCGCGGAAATTGTGTTCGACAGCGCCGAGTTCATGGCCGGCTTCGCGCATCCTACCGCCCGTGGCTACGGGCTGGGCCCGCCACTGGTTCCTGCCCAGGAGAGCTACGAATCCACCAGGACCACTGCCAGCAACCCCACGTTCGAGCTCGCCTACTGGCAGTGGGCCCTGCGCATAGCCAACATGTGGCGGAAGCGGCTGGGGCTGCCGCCCCGGGAGAAGTGGGCGGCCGTGGCGGACGGGATGGCCAGCCCCACAGTGGTGGACGGTGTGTACGCGGCCATCGGCGTGGAGCCGTACACCATCCGTACCGACCACCCCTCCATGCTCTGCGCGCTGGGTGTGCTGCCGCAGACGGACATCATCGATCCCGCCATCATGCGCAAAACCCTGGCCAGTGTCCTGGCCGACTGGGACTGGGACAGCACCTGGGGCTGGGACTATCCGGTGATGGCCATGACCGCCGCCAGGCTGGAGGACCCGGAGACCGCCGTCGACGCCCTCCTGCTGGACGCTGCGAAGAACGTGGTGCTGCCCAACGGCCACAACCGGCAGACGGAGTCGCTGCCGCTGTACCTGCCGGGCAACGGCGGGTTGCTGTCGGCCGTTGCGTTGATGGCTGCGGGCTGGGACGGGGGCCCGGCCCGGGATGCGCCCGGTTTTCCGCCGCACTGGACCGTCAGCTGGGAAGGCCTGGTCCGGGCGCCCTGACGTTAGGCTGCTGCCCGGACGTTAGGCTAGGGGAAGTCCTGATTTCACGACGCTAGGAGGCACCGAATGAACTTCTTCATCAAGCTGCTGGGCACGGGCATCAGCCTGCTGGCCGGATTCGCCGGAACCAAGGCAGTGGACGTGATCTGGGAAAAGGCCACCGGCCGGAAACCGCCCAAGGGCGAGAAGGACGATGTCCCCACCACCCTCCGCACCGCGCTCACATTCGCCCTCGTGTCCGCATCGGTGAGTGCCGTGATCCAGGTGCTGACCAACCGCGGCACGCAGCGGGCCATCACCCGGTTCGCGAAGAGCCAGGACGTCGTCTAGCTTCCGGGGCTAGCGCTCAGGGCCGTCGCCGGAGCCGTCGTCGCGGGCGGCCTTGGCGGCGGCTTTTTGCACCACGGCCTCCAGCTCGTCGGAGGTGAGCAGCTCGCGGTGCAGGTGCTTGGTCCGGTAGCCTGCGCGGCCCACCATGTGCGCCGAGACGGGCACCGTGAGGAGTTGGAAGATCCAGGCCACCAGCAGCACCGGCCACACCCACCAGGTCCGCAGCTGCAGCCCGATGGCCGCCAGCAGCAGGAAGAGTCCCAGCACCTGCGGCTTGGTGGCGGCGTGCATGCGGCTCAGCAGGTCCGGAAAGCGCAGCAGTCCAATGGCTGCGCCGAGGGACATCACGGCGCCCACCACCATGAAGACGGCGGACAGCAAGTTGATCCAGCCGTCACCGCTTGCAAGGTCGAAGTTCCACGTATCAGGGCTCATTCGGTTGCTCCCTCCGGTCGGCCACGAACCGGGCCACCGTCACGGACCCGATGAAGCCAATGACGGAGGTGGCCACCACCAGCATCAGGTTGTTCAGGTGCCGGTTCACTGCCATATCAACGCACAACGCCCCAGCCAGGATGGCAAGCAGCACGTCGGCGGCGAGGACGCGGTCCAGCAGCGAAGGTCCGCGCGCTATACGGATGATGGCCCCGGCGGCGGCGAGGGAGAAGATGACGGCCGTGACGGCCAGGACTGCCTGCATCATGCGGCCGCCTCCATCCGGACAGCTTCCAGTTCTTCGCGCGTGCCCATGATCCGGATCAGTCCGGCCTCAATGGACCTCACTTCTTGGCGCAGGTTTTCCAGGTCCTCCGGGGTGCTGATATTGATGGCGTGCAGGTAGAGGGTGGACGTGGACCGGTCCACCTCCACCACCAGGGAACCGGGAATCAGGGATATGACGTGTCCGGTGGCGGTGACCATCAGGTCCTGGTGGCTGCGCAGCGTCACCGCGACGACGGCGTTGGTCACCTTGGGTCCCCGCACAACGGCCAGGTGCAGGATCTGGGCACTCGCCACCACAACCTTGGCCAGGAACATCAGGGCGAACGGGACGGCGTAGAGGATGTTGAAGCGGCCGCTGAGCTCCACCGGCGGAAGGTAGAACAGCCGGGCGACGGCGACTGCCAGCAGCGCCCCGAACAGTAGGTTGCCGGGGCTGAAGTCCTGCCACAGGGCACCCCAGACGATCACCAGCCACACCAGGAGCGGCAGTTCCTGGCGCAGTGAGATGCGTTGGCGGCTCATTGTCCTCCTCCCGCGGTAGTGATGGGCGGCACCACGGTGTCCCCGCCCATGACGGCCTGGATGTACGGGGTCCGGTCCAGCATGTCCTCGGCGGCCCGGTCGGACAGTCCAAAGAGCGGCCCGGCGAAAATAGTGAGGGCCACGCCCAGCGCCACCAGCCCCAGCGTGGAACCCACCATGGTCCGCGGCAGCAGCGTGGCGGAGCGGGCGGCACTGGTGCGGGAGGTAAGCAGCATGCCGGTCCGGCGGGCACCGCCGTCCTCGTGTGCTTCCCCCTGGACCTGCCCATCCGCTTGGGCGTCTTCGTCCGGCTCGGCCAGCAGAACCGGGTCCGGATGCTCGGCGTCGGAAGGCCGGCGCCAGAAGGCGCGGTTCCAGACCCTGGCCACCGCCAGCAGCGTCAGCAGGCTGGTGAGGACGCCGCCGATCACAAGCGCGTAGGCGAGGGGCGTTCCCAGTTCGATGCCGGCCTGCAGAAGCCCCACCTTGCCCAGGAACCCGGAGAACGGCGGGATGCCGGCAAGGTTCATGCCGGGGATGAAGAACAGCAGCGCCAGGAGCGGCGACAGCTTGGCCAGTCCGCCCAGGCGGTCCACGGATGAGCTCCCGCCGCGGCGTTCGATAAGTCCGGTCACCAGGAACAGGCTGGTCTGGATGGTGATGTGGTGGGCAACGTAGAAGACCGCCGCACCAAGTCCCGCTACCGAGGACATTGCCAGCCCGAACACCATGTAGCCGATGTGGCTGACCAGGGTGAAGGAGAGGAGACGCTTGATGTCGCTCTGCGCCAGGGCACCCAGGATGCCCACCACCATGGTCAGCAGCGCCGCCACCATCAGGGGCGTGTTCAGCGAGTCCCCGGGGAACAACAAAGTCTCCGTCCGGACCATCGCGTAGACGCCCACTTTGGTCAGCAGGCCGGCGAACACCGCGGTGACGGGGGCCGGGGCCGTGGGGTAGGAGTCGGGCAGCCAGAAGGACAGCGGGAAAACGGCCGCCTTGATGCCGAATGCCACCAGCAGCATCACGTGCAGGAGGGTCCTGGTGCCCTGGTCCAGTTCACCGAGCTTGAGCGCGAGGTCCGCCATGGTCACGGTTCCGGTGGCCCCGTACACCATGGCGATGGAGATCAGGAACAGCACCGAGGACACCACTGACACCACCACGTAGGTGACGCCTGCCCGGATTCGGGGGCCCGTGCCGCCGAGCGTCATCAGCACGTAACTCGCGGTCAGCAGGATCTCGAAGCCGACGTACAGGTTGAAGAGGTCGCCGGAGAGGAAGGCGTTGGACACTCCGGCCACCAGGATCAGGTAGGTGGGGTGGAAGATCGAGACCGGCGCGTCATGGTCGCCGTCGGCCATGCCCTGGCCGGTGGCGTACACCAGCACCGCCAGGCTCACCGCGGACGAGACCACCAGCATCAGCGACGAGAACTGGTCCACCACCATCACAATGCCCCAGGGCGGCAGCCAGCCTCCGATGGTCACCGCAACCGTCCCGCTGTCCCAGACGTGGGCCAGCAGGAGGCATTCGAGCAGCAGGGTCAGGGACAGCAGGCCGATGCTGACGGCCTGCTGAGCCCGGGAATGCCGGATCAGCATGAAGGTCAGGGCAGCGCCCAAAATGGGAAGTACGACGGCGAGCGGGGCGAAGCTTGCGATGTTCACTTTCCGCCTCCTTCCGGGCCGGGGCTGAAGTTCGGGGAGCCGGGTTTTTCTTCCGCGGCGGCGTGCTCGGCGAGCATTTCACGGCCGCCCGCCAGGAGGGTTGCCACCGGAAACTCGGAGGTTTCCGCCGGGATTTCGGCGTCGTCCTCGGCATCGAAGCTGGGGGTTTCGGCGACGCGGAGGTCTTCCACGTCATCCTGGATCTCATCCCGCCGGGCAAGCACCCAGGTCCGGTAGATGATGCCGAGCATGAAGGCGGTCACCGCGAAGGAGATGACGATGGAGGTCAGGATCAGCGCCTGGGGCAGGGGGTCGTTGTAGTCTTCGGCCGCGATGTCCTTGGAGTACAGCGGAGCCAGTCCTGCGTATCCGCCGGTGGCGAGGAGGAGCAGGTTGGTGGCATTGGCCAGCAGCATCAGCCCCAGCAGCACGCGGGTGAGGCTGCGTTCGAGGATGAGGTAGATTCCGCAGGCGTACAGGGCGCCCATGATGATCAGCAGGGTCAGGTTGACGTTCATGCCTTGCCCTTCGCTGTGGTTTCCGCCGGGATGCCGTCCGGCTCCTGGTCCTCGGCGGGAGCGGCGGCACGCTCCTCGAAGTGCTCGTCGATTTCGGCGCCGAGGCTGCGCAGGACGTCAAGCACCAGCCCCACCACCACGATGTAGACGCCGATATCGAAGATGGTGGAGGTGACGAACTTGATGTCACCGAACACGGGCAGCCAGAACTGGATGATGGCAGTCTGGAATACCTGGCCGCCCAGCAGGAGCGGCACCGCGCCCGAGGCCGCGGCAACGGCCAGCCCGATGCCCAGCAGCGCCCCTGCACTGACGGGGGTTGCCTCCCGCAGTTCGAACCGGCCGCCTGCAAGGTAGCGGATGGTGAGGGCCAGTCCGGCCGTCAGGCCGCCCGCGAATCCGCCGCCAGGAAGGTTATGGCCTGCCAGCAGCAGGTACAGCGAGAAGATCACCAGGGAGTGGAAGACCAGGCGGGTGACCACCTCGAAGATGATGGACCGGCGCTCCGGCGCGAGGGTCCGCCCGGCCACCAGCCAGGCGTCCCGGGTGGCGGAAGCGAATTTCCTGCTGATGGCCAGGGCGGCGCCGTCACGGCTCCCGGGGTCGACGCCATGGTGGCGCCCGACGGATCCTTCGGCCACAGATGCGGACGAAAGAATCCTGTCGCCCCGGCCGCGGATGAAGATCAGGCTTGCCACACCGGTGGCCGCGAGCGCCAGCACGGTGATCTCGCCGAAGGTGTCCCACGCCCTGATGTCCACGAGCGTGACATTCACAATGTTCATCCCGCCGCCGCCCTCATAGGCCAGTTGCGGGAACTGCAGCGAGACGGGGGTGGCGATGCGCGCTCCCATGGCGAAGATGGCGGCGAACACCATGGTGGTGCCGAATCCCAGGCCGATGAGGACGCGGACCACCCGGTACTTTCCGCCCGTGCGGTCACGGAGTTCGGCCGGCAGGCTGCGCATGGCCAGCACGAAGGCCACCAGGATGATGGTTTCCACCAGCATCTGGGTGAGGGCCAAGTCCGGAGCGCCCTGCAGGGCGAACATCAGGGCAATGCCATAGCCGGTGACGGACACCATCAGGACGGCCAGGAAGCGCTTGTTCGCCTTGACCGCGGCCAGGGCGCCGATCACGATGCCGGCTCCCACGACGAGCTGGAGGGGCGATCCGGGATCCACGAGGTAGAGGCCCTCGGGAAGCGGTTTGCGGGCGGCGAGTATGGCGGCCAGGGGCAGCACGAACGCCACACTGAGGATGACGGCCAGGTAGTAGTAGAGCGAACCGCGCTGGGTGCGGCCGGTGACCCAGACGGCGATGTCGTCGAGGGCGCCAATGGTCAGCTGGTACGCGCGGTCTGCATCCACCCAGGCCGGTACCCGGGACTGCAGCCGCGCGACGGCGTTCCGGCCGAAGAACATGGCCACGCCCAGCGCGAAGGTGAGCGCCGTCAGGCCAAGTGCGGGGGTGAAGCCATGCCACAGCGCCAAGTGCCCAGCCTGCTCAGCCGGGGTGCCGGCGTCGGGCGCGGTGGATGCGAAGAGTGCGGCGTAGGGCTGGAGCCAGGCGTCCACGGGGACGGGCCAGAGCCCGTACACAATAGTGAGGAGGCTGAGGATGGCGGGCGCGGCAAGGAAGGACGGCCGGACGGCCTTGAACGGGGTGGGCTCCACGCCCGGCTTCATGGCGAACGCCCCCCACATGAAGCGTGCGCTATAAGCGAACGTGAGGATGGATCCCAGGACGATCCCAGCCAGGACCACCGCTCCCCACGGTCCCGCGGCGGGGTCTTCGGCATGGTGCACAAAGGCCTCCAGCACCGATTCCTTCGCAACAAAACCGGCCAGCAGTGGAACGCCTGCCATCGACGCGGCACCGATGCCAGCCACGATGCCCAGGGCGCGGGACGACCGGAAGACGCCGGAAAGCTTCCCGACGTCGCGGGTGCCGGACTGGTGGTCGATGATGCCCACCACCAGGAACAGGGTGGCCTTGAACAGGCCGTGGGCCAGCAGCATAGCCAGGCCGGCCAGGGCGGCGTCGGGGGTGCCGAGCCCCACCACCATGGTGAGGAACCCCAGCTGGCTGACGGTCCCGTACGCGAGGATGAGCTTGATGTCTGCCTGGCGGAGCGCGCGGTAGCCGCCCACCAGCATGGTGGCCAGGCCCAGGCCCAGCACCACTGGCTGCCAGTGCGCCGCTTCGGCGAAGCCCGGCGCGAGCCGCGCCACCAGGTAGATGCCGGCTTTCACCATCGCTGCGGCATGCAGGTATGCGCTGACGGGAGTGGGGGCCGCCATGGCTCCGGGAAGCCAGAAGTGGAAGGGCACCAGCGCCGACTTGGTGATCGCACCGACCAGGATGAGCACGACGGCGGCGCCCACCATGGAGCCGGACGCTCCGCCCGCCAGGGCGGGAGCCTGGTCCAGGACCGCGGAGATGCGGTACGTGCCGGCGGCGTGGCCCAGAATGATCAGGCCCACCAGCATGGCCAGGCCGCCTGCCGTGGTGACCATCAGGGCCTGCAGGGCGGACCGGCGGGCTGCCAGCCTTGTCCGGGCGAAGCCGATCAGGAGGTAGGACAGGATGGTGGTGAGCTCCCAGAAGATGAACAGCAGCAGGAGGTCATCCGCCACCACCAGGCCGAACATGGCACCGGCGAAGGCCAGGAGCTGGGCCCCGAACGCTCCGAGATCCTGGTCCTTCCGCTTGAAGTACCGCCCGCAGTAGGCCAGAACCAGGGAACCGACGCCCAGCACCAGCAGCGACATCACCCAGGCCAGGGCATCCATACGGAACGCAAATTCGAGGTGCAGGCCGGGAATCCACGGAAAGACCTCTGCCACGGCACCGGCTGCCGAGTAGACGGCGGCGTGCTGGAAAAGGAGCCAGGCGAAGGAAACTGCGGGAACAACAGCCAGGGCGTAGAACGCGTTGCGGCCCCAGGCCCGGAAGAGAAGCGGCGCCAGGACAGCCACCGAAAAGTGCACGGCAAGGACTGTAATCACTGGATTCTCCGCAACGTCAGGAATTCGATTGTCAAAAGTTAAAGCAGGCGGCAAAAAGTAGGGTTCGGGAACAGGCAGTTTATCAAGCCTCTTTTGCCCGCCGTCCCGCGTCGGGTACCATGGCCGCCGCCTCCCGCGGCATTCCGGGGCAGGGTCCGCGTCCTGTTCGCCCTCGGCGGATACGATGCATCGTATGAACAGCGCCAGCGCTCCGGGGGCCATGCAGCCGGCCTCGGACCTTGAATCCGGCCAGCACGCCTCCAACAAGGGCAGGATCCTGGCCTGGGCTTCCTGGGACTGGGGCTCGGCGGCCTTCAACGCCGTGATGACAACCTTCGTCTTTACCGTGTACCTGACCTCCAGCGCGTTTGGCGGGGAAGACCAGGCGTCCGCCGTACTCGGCGGCGCCCTTACCGTGGCGGGTCTGGCCATCGCCCTGCTGGCCCCGGTGACCGGGCAGCGTTCCGATGCCGGCGGCCGGCGGAAGCTGTGGCTCGGCGTGAACACCGCGGCCGTCGCCGTCCTGACCGCCCTGTGTTTCTTCGTGTTTCCGCGGCCCGAATTCCTGCTCCTGGGTGTATCCCTGATCGCCCTGGGAAACATCTTCTTCGAGTTCGCCGGC
The DNA here is from genome assembly GCF_059090105.1 of Arthrobacter sp. K410C. NCBI lineage: Bacteria > Bacillati > Actinomycetota > Actinomycetes > Micrococcales > Micrococcaceae > Arthrobacter > Arthrobacter sp. K410C. Next base: position 35,237 of record NZ_JBNHFJ010000012.1, on the reverse strand, counting down.
GTCAACTACAACGCCATGCTCGCCCAGATTTCCACGCCCCGGAACATTGGCAGGGTCAGCGGCTTTGGCTGGGGGGCGGGCTACCTCGGCGGGATCGTGGCGCTGCTGGCCGTCCTGCAGTTGTTCGTCCAGCCCAGTTTCGAGTGGTTCGGCGCGTCCACCGAGGACAGCCTGAATATCCGGCTGGTGGCTGTCTTCTCCGCCCTGTGGTTCTTCATTTTCGCCCTGCCCGTGCTGTTCGCCGTCCCCGAACTGCCCCGCACAGGCGAGGCCAGCAAACTCGGTTTCCTGGCCAGCTACGGGCTGCTGGTCCGGCGGATCAAGGCCATCTATGCCACCAGCCCGCACACCATCTACTTCCTGCTGGCCAGCGCCGTGTTCCGCGACGGGCTTGCCGCCGTCTTTACGTTCGGCGGGATCATCGCGGCGGGCACCTTCGGTTTCGAACTCTCCCAGGTCATCTTCTTCGCGATCTTCGGGAATGTGGTGGCGGCGGTCGGGGCCGTGATCGGCGGATTCCTGGATGACCGGGTGGGCCCGAAAGCCGTCATCATCGGTTCCCTGCTCGGCCTGCTGGCTGCGGGCACCGTGATCCTGGTCCTTGGCAACGGCGAGTATGTCTTCTTTGGCATGCCCTGGCCCGGCAGCACCACGTTCTGGGTGTTCGGCCTCTTCCTCTGCCTGTTCGTGGGCCCCGCCCAGTCCTCGTCTCGGGCATACCTGGCGCGCCTGGCACCGCACGGCGAGTCGGGCGAGCTGTTCGGCCTGTACGCCACCACCGGCCGCGCCGTCAGCTTCCTGGCTCCAGCCCTGTTCACCCTCTGCATCGCCATTGCCACACCCCTGGTTCCCGCCGGGGAAGCCCAGCGCTGGGGAATCCTGGGCATCATGGTGGTCCTCCTGGCCGGACTGCTGGTCCTGCTGCCGGTGAAATCACCGGACAAGGCGCCCATCGCGGTTGTTCCGGCGGCCTGACCCCGTATTTCGCGGCCTCTCTTTGCCTACTTGAGCAAACCTCTTGACGTACCCCTGTTATCGTTCACATAATTTAGTGATCGATAACTTACCTCCAAACCTTTCTCAACGAGGAGACCGTCCTGTGGGACCATCCCCTTCCCGCCCCCGTGCCGGCATCATCGGCACCGGCGGCATTGCCAATGCGCACGCCGAAGCCCTGCAGCTGGCAGGAGCGGAGCTGGCGGTAGCAGTCGATATCGACCCGGGCCGTGTTGCCGCCTTCGCGGACAAATGGCATGTACCCGCCACGGCGCCGAGCCTGGCTGTGGCGGCCGACGCCGGACTGGACCTGGTGGCGGTCTGTACCCCGCCGTCGTCGCATGCCTGCCTGGCCCTGGAGGCACTGGCGCTAGGCCTGAATGTGGTGCTGGAAAAGCCGCCGGCCCTGTCGCTCCGGCAGATGCGTGAACTGCAGGACGCCGAGTCTGCATCGGGCAAGCATGTCAGCTGCATCTTCCAGCACCGTTTCGGCAGCGGCGCGCGCAAGCTGGCTGCGCTTCAGGAATCGGGCGCCCTGGGGAATGCCCTCACCGGGTTCTGCAACACGCTCTGGTTCCGCAACCAGGAATACTTCGACGTGCCCTGGCGCGGCCTGTGGGACGTGGAAGGCGGCGGACCCACCATGGGCCACGGCATCCACCAGTTCGACCTGCTGCTTCACCTTTGGGGCCCCTGGCAGGAAGTCACTGCGTTCGCCGGGCGCCTTGCCCGCCGGACGGAAACCGAAGACGTGTCCACCGCCATCGTCCGATTTGAATCCGGTGCATTGAGCACGGTCATCAACTCCGTGATCTCGCCCCGGGAAACGTCCCAGCTCCGGTTCGACTACGATCATGCCACCGTGGAACTCGAGCACCTCTACGGCTATGACAATGCGCACTGGCGCTTCACGCCCGCGCCAGGCCAGGAGCACCTGGCCGCCCAATGGGCGGACGGTTCCCCGGGCACTCCGAGCGGGCATCCCGCACAGTACGAGCACATCATCGACGCCGTCAGGGCCGGGAAAGTTCCCCCGGTCACCCTCGCCGAGGCCTATCCCACCATGGAGCTGGCCGCCGCGATCTACGCCTCAGCCATCACCGGCCAGACCGTGCGCAGGGGCGACATCACCGATGGAAACCCGTTCTTCGACCGCGCCGACGGCCGGCTGCAACCCTGGAAACTGGAAAAGAGCACCGCATGAGCACCACTGCAGAACCCGCGGCCGGCACACCCTCCGCGTCTACCGGCACCCGGTTCAGTTGGACCGACGACGGCGCCGCGGTAGCGGTCTCCCTGGACGGCGCGGACGTCCTCACGTATACCTACGTGGCCGATGACCCGCAGGAAGAGTCCCCCAGGCCGTATTTCCATCCGGTCCGGACACGCAGCGGGGACCTGGTGAGCATTTACCGGCCGCACGACCATGCATGGCACAAAGGCATCGCCTGGTCCCTGCCGCACCTTGGCGCCGACAATTTCTGGGGCGGGCCAAGCTACCGGCGGGGGCAGGAGTACCAGTGGCTGCCCAACAACGGCGCCATGCGGCACCGTGAGCTGCGGCAGGCAACGGACGACGGCGGGACGTTCCGTTTCGCCCATGACCTTCGCTGGATCAGCCAGCAAGGCTCCCTGGTGGTGGAGGAGGAGAGGTCTTTCAGCGTGGTGCCAGGGGCGGACAGCAGCTACGCCCTCATCTTCGAAACGGCCATGACCAACGTTTCCGGCGACGCAATCCACATTGGCTCCCCCACCACGGAAGGGCGGGAAAATGCCGGCTATGGCGGCCTGTTCTGGCGCGGGCCCCGGTCCTTCACGGGGGGAACGGTCCTCGGACCCGGCGGTGCCACCGGGGAAGGGCTGCGCGGCCGGCGGGCACCCTGGCTCGCGTTCGTGGGGCAGCACGATGAAACCTGCCGTTTCTCCACGCTGGTCATGGTTGACGATCCCGCCAGCGGCCACCCGGAACCGGAGTGGTTTGCCCGGTCCGAGCCCTTCGCATGCATGGGTCCGGCGCCCTTCTTCAGCGAGGAAGTCCTGTTCGAGGCCGGCGCCACCCTCCGCTTCCGGTATGCCGTGGTGGTCGCCGACGGTGCATCCGATGCCCGCCGGGCCGAAGACCTGGCACTCGGGGCGCAGGAACTCCTCGCTCGCGGCACCGGGGGGATGCACCGGTGACCGGCGCCGGCGTGCCCGGTTTCCCGGGCGGAACGGCCGTCACCGGGCTCCGGGTCTATGACTGGGAGTCCGCTGACGGGCTGTGCGGAGGCTCGCCGCACCTCCACACGGTGTCCTCCGAGGCCTACATAGTCACCGGCGGCACGGGCCAGGTCCACACCATCTCGATGTCCGGGGCGGAGGAATATGACCTGGCGGCCGGATCATTGCTCTGGTTCAGTCCGGGCACCGTGCACCGGCTGGTCAACACGGACGGGCTCACCCTCACCGTCATCATGTCCAATGCGGGACTGCCGGAATCCGGCGACGCAGTCCTGACCTTCCCCGGCCATATCCTGGCGGATCCAGCGGAGTATGCGCAGCAGGCTGTCCTTCCGCGCGGGCTGGACCCCGCCGCCATGGCCGCGGCTGCCCGCGCCCGGCGGGACCTTGCGTTGGAAGGATACGCCGAACTGCATGTGGCGGTACTGCGCGACGGCCCGAAAGCCCTGGCCGATTTCCACCGCGCCGCGGCGGCGCTCGTCCGTCCGCGCGTCGGGCGCTGGCAGCAGATCTGGGAGGACACGGTCCGGAAGCAGGCGGATGCCACTGGGCGGGCGCTGGACCAGCTGGCGGAAGGGTCCGCCGCGCCCATGGCCCAGGCTGCAGTGGCCTCTGCGGTCCCGCGCCCGGGCGAGGGGTACGGCATGTGCGGCAGGCTCACAACCTGGGAGGACTCCCGGGTGGTCTGACCGCACCCCATGAGCCTCCCCGGAAGACTAGGCTTGGACCATGAACGTGGATGAGACCAACCTTCCGGGCCTGGGCCTGCGGAAGGATTTCATGACAGCCTCCGGCCGCCGGATCGGCGTGGTGGAGCTGCGCGAGGGTCAGACGGAACTGATCATCTCAACCTGGGACGATCCCGATACCTGCCAGGCGTCCATTCCGCTGACCAGTGATGAAGCCGCCACCCTGGGCAATCTCCTGGGCGGGCAGCATCTGGCCATGAAGCTGACCGAAGAGCACAAGGACGTCCCCGGAATTGTGACCCGGCAGTTCTCGATTGCTCCGGACTCCCCGTTCCAGAACCAGCCCATGGGGAAGGCGTGCATCCGTACGCGCTGCGGTGTCTCCATCGTTGCCATCATGCGTGAAGGTGAGGTGCTCCCTTCGCCGGGACCCGACGTCGTCCTCCACACCGGAGACCTGCTGATAGCAGTCGGAACCCAGGAAGGCCTCGACACGGCGGCCGATATCCTGCGCCACGGCTGAGTCCTGTGGACCCGCTGGCCCTGACCCTCATCGAACTGGGGGCCGTTGTGTTCTGCCTCGGCCTGTTGGCCAGGCTGGCCGGACGGATCGGAATGTCTCCCATCCCGCTGTACCTCCTGGGCGGGCTCGCCTTCGGCGCGGGCGGCATCGTCAAGCTCGAAGGCATGCAAGAATTTGCGCATGTCAGCAGCGAAATCGGCGTAATCCTGCTGCTGCTTATGCTCGGATTGGAATATACGGCGACGGAGCTCTTCACTGGCCTGCGCCGCTCCTGGCAGGGCGGTGTGCTCGATCTGGTCCTGAACTTCCTGCCCGGGGCCGCGCTGGCCTACCTGCTGGGCTGGGGCGGAGTGGGCGCCATGGTGCTGGGCGGCGTCACCTACATCTCTTCATCGGGAATCGCGGCCAAGGTCATCACCGATCTCGGCCGGCTGGGCAACCGCGAAACGCCCGTCGTGCTGTCCATCCTGGTGTTCGAAGACCTGGCCATGGCCGTCTACCTGCCTGTGCTGACCACCATCCTGGCCGGGGTCAGTTTCCTCGGCGGGCTCACCAGTGTGGGCATCGCACTTGCAGTCGTGAGCGTGGTTCTCATGGTTGCGCTGCGGCACGGGCATCACGTCTCCAGGGCCGTGCACAGCGAGAACTCGGAAGTGTTCCTCCTGAACCTCCTTGGCGCAGCACTGCTCGTGGCCGGCGTCGCTTCGGCCATGCAGGTATCCGCCGCGGTGGGAGCGTTCCTGCTCGGCATTGCTATTTCCGGCGCCACCGCCCATAACGCCACCCGCATCCTGGAACCGCTGCGAGACCTGTTCGCAGCGATTTTCTTTGTGGCGTTCGGGCTCAACACGGACCCGACATCCATCCCGCCCGTGCTGGGCTGGGCCCTGGTGCTGGCTGTCACCACCGCCGCCACCAAGATGGTCACGGGCGTCTGGGCCGCGAAGCGTGCGGGCATTGCGCGGCGCGGCCGCTTCCGCGCCGGAGCAGCGCTGATTGCCCGCGGCGAGTTCTCGATCGTGATCGCAGGCCTGGCGGTGGCTTCGGGAGCGGTACCGAATGAACTTGCGGCCCTGGCCACGGCCTACGTGCTGATCATGGCCGTGCTGGGGCCGCTGGCTGCGCGCTATGTCGAACCGCTTGTTGGTGCAGCAGGGGGCCAAAAAGGCGTTCCGGCGAAGGCCTAAGTGCGTTTCCCGCTAGATGGTGGTGCGGTGGAAGTTCAGGTGGCTGCGGCTGGCGGTGGGGCCTCGCTGGCCCTGGTAGCGGTTTCCGTACTCGCCCTGGCCGTAGGGATACTCCGCGGAAGATGTCAGCCGGAAAAAGCACAGCTGCCCGATCTTCATGCCCGGCCACAGCTTGATGGGCAGCGTGGCCATGTTGGACAGCTCAAGGGTGACGTGTCCTGAGAAGCCGGGGTCAATGAATCCGGCGGTGGAGTGCGTCAGCAGGCCCAGCCGGCCCAGCGAGGACTTGCCCTCCAGCCGGGCTGCAATATCGTCCGGCAGCGTGACGGTTTCGTAGGTGGAGCCCAGGACGAACTCGCCCGGGTGCAGGATGAAGGCTTCGTCCTCTTCAACTTCCACCAGCCGGGTCAACTCAGGCTGCTCCTGTGCGGGGTCGATGTGCGCGTACTTGTGGTTGTCGAACAGCCGGAAGAACTTGTCGATCCGCACGTCCACGGACGACGGCTGCACCATCGCCGAGTCGTAGGGTTCCAGCACGATCCGCTGGGAGTCAATTTCGGCACGAATATCGCGGTCAGAGATCAGCACCGTCCCAAATTACCGTATGGCTTATCCACACTAATATTTTTTCCGTTGTTGCTGTGGCCTCATGGGGCTAATGTTGCCTAAGGTACTCAGGCGCCGGATGGTCTCCCGGATGGCCCAACAGAGCTGGGGATGTTGTGAATAAATTGGTAGCGCCCTCTTTCATTGGCGTGCTCTGCGCCCTGGCGCTGGTCTCCTCGTCAGCAGGCACGCTCTCCGCGCCGCTTCGGACCAACGACTCTGCTGTCGCCGCCGGTCCGCGGAGTGTCTTGCTGGAGCCTGCACTGCACGACGGCGGAGCGGGCTCTGCTGGCGACCCCCCAGCAGGATCCCCGCTCACCCCTGCCGTGGAACCGGAGATCCGTCCGGCGTCTCCGGCCACCGCATCACCTGCCCCGGAGGCCCCCGCCCCCGCCCCCGCGGGGACGGTCCCGGTCCCAGAGCCCGTGACGTCCCAGGCCACTGCCGCCGGCACGTCGGAGACGGCCCCGGAAGTTCCGTGGATCCCGCCGCTGTGGGCACCGGATGAGGAACTGGGGAAGCCCGCACCGGTGCTGCCCGCCCCCGAATCCATGCTTGCCGCGCCGAGTCCTGAAGCCCTGGTGCGGGATGACAACTCAGCAGCGATCCTCACGGTCTTCAACCGGATCAACGAGTACCGCGTATCCAAAGGCCTGGCGCCGGTGAAGTACCACCCCACAGTGGCGGGACTGGCCCAGGAATGGTCGGACAACATTGCCTCACGCGAGGTCATTGAGCACCGTGCCAACTTCTGGACCGATCCCCGCGCCATGAATCCCAACAACGGCGCCGGTGAGGTCATCGCCATCCGCACGGACCGCGATGCCGCACTGCTGGTGGAGTGGTGGAAGGGCTCCCCCGGCCACAATGCCATGCTGCTCGACCCCCGGTTCAACGTGATGGGGGCCGGCATCTCCTACACCGACCGCACCTACAAGATCTGGGGCGTGGTGAACTTCTTCGGTTACACCACGCTTCCGGCAGGTACCGTCAACTCGCCCGGTGGTGCCACCGGCGGCGGTGGCGGCGCCGCCCTGCCGCCTCCCGCTCCCACCATGTGTGATGCCACGGTACGGCACATGCCGCCAACACTGGACCTGTCCGCCGCTGCCATCACGGGCCCCGGCGACCTTGTCACAGTCGACTCCGCGGGGCAACTCCTCCGCCGCGCCTCCCTGGGTGCCCGTGCCTACGCTGCCGCAAAGGTCATCGGCTCCGGCTTCTCCGGCGCCAAGGAAGTCTTCGTCACGGACTGGGACCGCGACGGCGCCTATGACCTGCTCACCCAATGGACCAACGGCAACCTGACTTTGCACCGGGGCATTGCCACCGGCGGGTTCCAAGCGCCGGCCACCCTCGGCTCCGGCGGGTGGGACACCCTGACCCTGGCCGTGGGCGGCTGGTGCGCCAATAACCGGATGCCCCAGATCCTGGCACGGGATGCCGCCGGAAACCTCTACCTGTATCCCAACAAGGGCACCGGCGACCTCGCCGCTCGGACCCTGGTGGCCAGCGGGCTTCCTGCCGGCAGGCTGGCCATGGTCGATTACGATGCCGACGGCTTCCAGGACCTGCTGGCCATCCGCACCGACGGAGCGGTCCTGCTGTACCGCGGCTGGGGAACCACTGCGCTGCGCGCCGAAGCACGGCCCACAGTTGCCACCGGCTGGCAGGACGCCACGGGGGTGAAAGCACTACGGGACGTGACCGGGCTCAACTCGGCAGGCGTGGCTCTGCGCCGAGCAGGCGACGTAGTGCAGTACTGGGACCTGACCGGCGGAAGCCTTGCCTCGGCGTCGAACATTGCCGGGCCTTGGACCGGCCAGCGGCTGGCCCAGTAGGCCGGGGCCTAGACGGCGGGCTGGAGCTCCAGGACGTCCTTGAGCCGCTCCAGCTGGGCTACTTCTGCCCGGACACTTCGCTGGACCATCTTGTTCAGCAGGCCCAGCCGGTCAAGGAACGCGAACCGGCCCTCGGCCTGCGCTTCGACCGCAAACCGCACCCGGGTTCCCGCCCCTTCCGTGCTGAGGTAGTAGCCGCCGCTGCGGTTTGCGGGGCCGGACAGGACGCGGAACTCGATTTCAGCGCCCGGCCGGGCCTGGGTGATTTCGAGGTCAGCCGGAATGCTCAGCCCGGACCGGCCCGCGACCATCTGCCGGTAGACGGCGCCCTTGGCCTCGGCCGGGCCCTGCAGCAGCTTCACGCTGCGGACGCCCTCGCGCCAGAGCGGAAGATTGGTGGCATCGAGCAGGTACAGGTACACAGCCATGGCGTCACGCCGGATGAGGACCTCGTGTTCTGCGAATGCCATGTAAATCTTCCCGTGGTTGACGTCGGCCTGCCGCGCTGACCGCCTCCCCCTGACGCCGCAGCCTTCCGGTTCAGGTTAACCAGCGCTCCGGACCCGCACCTAGCCAGGGCCTGCGACGTTATTGAAGAGTTACTGGATGACGCCGCTGCTTACGGGACACGGCCAACAGCACTCCGGGTTGGGCGGTTTGTGGCTCCATCTGCGCTAAGCTAAGTTCTGCCCCGCGCGAGTGGGGGCAGTGCGGCTGTAGCTCAATGGTAGAGCGCTAGCTTCCCAAGCTTGATACGCGGGTTCGATTCCCGTCAGCCGCTCCACTTTCTGCAGTATCGCGGACGCTGCACGGAGGGTATTTGGTGCCGCCGTGTAGGGTCTGTAGTCAGGAACCTTTCGGTTCCGCTACAGGAGCAATCATGGCTGATAAGTCCCCGCGTCAAACGGCATCAAAAAAGTCCGGCAAGTCCATCAAGGAAAAACGCGCAGACAAGAGGGCCGCTTCCGCGCCGGCCAGTTCCCTGGATACTCCGTCCGGCAAGAGCGCTGGCAAGAAGAAGTAGCCGGGAAACCGCCGGCTGAGGGCTGGACCGGCAGTTTGAAGCGGCTATCTGAAAAAGCTGGCGTTTGCTTCAGGCTGCCGCTGCCCGGTTCACGATCTGCAGCGGTCGGCGCCGGTCCTTCAGGTCCACCCGGAGCGTGAGGCCTGCTTTCCGTGCCAGCAGGACGGCCACCGTCAGGGCCGCGAGCGCCGGTACCCCGCCCGAGACCAGGAGCGCGACGTGCGGGTCCGCGTGTTCGGCGATCCAGCCCAGCATGGGTCCGCCCAAAGCCTGGCCGCCGATCAGCACCATGATGTAGAGGCTCATCACCCGCCCCCGAATTCCCATGTTCGAACTGACCTGGACCAGCTGGTTGGAGCCAGTGAGGAACATCAGGCACCAGAATCCGGACATGACCATCGCCACGCCGAACCAGGCCATGGACGGCGCCAGCGATGCCAGGCAGAGCATCGCACCATACATGCCGGCGCAGAACACCACGGACCGCAGCCGAAGCCGCCGGCGGCGGGTGGAAGCCACCGCACCGGCCAATGCACCGAGAGCCACCAGGGCGTTGAGCAGCCCGTAGCCGCCGGCACCCACCGCAAAGACGCGGTCGGCAAACGCTGCAAGCACCACCGGCAAACTCATGGCGAACACCGCAATGAAGCCTGCCATCAGCCATGGCCAGTAGATGGTGGGCTTGCTGAGCGCGTACCGCAGGCCTTCGCGAAGCATCCCCTTGCTCTTGGGTGCCGGCGCGCTGACGAACAGCTGGTCCTTACGCAGGATCAGCAGCATGGCAACAGTGCAGCAGCAGGCGAAGGCGTTGCCAGCGAAAGCCCAGCCTGCACCGACGGCGGTCAGGAGCAGTCCGGCCAAAGCGGGGCCAATCAGGCCGCCCAGTTGGAAGGTTGTGGAATTCACGCTGATGGCGTTCCGCAGATAGGCGGGCCCCACCAGCTCGTGCACAAACACCTGGCGGGCGGGCTGGTCAAGGACGGTGACCAGGCCCAGCACCAGTGCGATGACGTAGACATGCCACACCTCAACGGTTGCGGTGAGGGCGAGGACAGCCAACGCCCCGGCCAGGACCGCGGCCATGCCCTGGCACAGAATCAGGATCTTCCGCTTGGTGAACCGGTCGGCCACCATCCCACCCCAGGGTCCCAGCAGCAGGGACGGCAAGAATTGCAGTGCCACCGTGATGCCCACAGCTGTGACGGAACCGGACAGTTCCAGCACCATCCAATCCTGGGCAATCCGCTGCATCCAGAGTGCGATCACGGCAATGAAGTGTCCGGCGGCGAAAATCCGGAAGTTGGGCACTTTCAGGGAGATGAACGTGTGCCGCCAGGGAAGGTGTTCGGCCACAACCGGGAGCGGCTGGGTGTGGATGTCCTCCACCGGACGGTCAGGTGCAGAATCCGGCGCAGAACCTGCGGAGTCGATGACGGGCTGGGTGACGGTTGCCGATGACGGCGGTGGGGGTGCCACAGGTATGTCCTCACATTGATGGCGGCCTGGGATGCCCTTAACGCTAGGCTGGGCCCGAAGATTATGGAGACGTATCGTGCCTATAAGTCCCATTGCAGTCCGTAATGCCATCCCAAACCCTCAGAGGAGTCCGTCTTGTTTGACCCCACCCAGCTGCGCTCCTTCCTGGCGGTGGCCGAAACGCTGAGCTTCACCAAGGCTGCCGAGCGCCTGGGCCTGGCGCAGCCCACCATCAGCCAGCACGTCCGGAAGCTGGAAACGGCAGCCAAGCGGGTACTGATCACCAGGGACACCCGCGATGTCCGGCTTACGGACAACGGGGATGCGATGGCAGGGTTCGCGCGCAACATCCTGTCCGCCCATGACGCCGCGGCCCGCTATTTCTCCGGCTCGGCAATGCGCGGCCGCCTCCGATTCGGCACCGCGGACGATCTTGCCATCACCGGCCTGCCCCGGATCCTCCGTGAGTTCCGGCAGATCTATCCACAAATCAACCTTGAGCTGACGGTGGGCCAAAGCGACCAGCTGTACCGCAAACTCAACGCCGGCCAGCTGGATCTCGTTTTCGTGAAGTGGGTGGCCGGCGCCAAAGACGGCACCGTGGTGCAGCATGACTCGTTCTCCTGGGTGGGCCTGGAGCAGACCAGCCTGGAGCCGGGCACCCCGGTCCCGCTGATTGCCTACCCCTCGCCCAGCCTGAGCAGGAAACTGGCCATTGACGCCCTCGAGGCACACGGCAGGACCTGGCGCATCACCTGCACCACCCGCCAGATCAGCGGGGTGCTGGCCGCCGTCCGGGCTGGAATCGGCGTCGCGGTCATGCCGACGTCGCTGGTCCCGGAAGACCTGAAAATCATCACGCGGCGCTTCGACCTGCCCGCCGTAGGGGACGTCGACTTCACCCTGATCCGCAATCCCCTGGCCAACTCGGAGGTCATCGATGCCCTCACGCAGTCCATCGTGGGCAGGACCATCAACCGCCAGGCCTAGGAACGGGAACTCCGGCAGGCGTTACCTCCGGCAGAAGTCGGAGCAAAGCGCCACCCCGTGAAAGCTTTCCATTGATGTCAGAACGTTACCTAATCTATGCTGGTCTCCCATGGTCAAGCAGCTGGCCGGTTCTCTCACACGGGCGTGCCCTGCACAACAGAGCTCCCGCCCGGGACAGGCAGCCAATGAAGACAGCCAAGAACACCCATTTCAGTGCGGCCCATGCACACCCGCACACCTCTCCGCGGCCCGCAACCCGCCAATCGAACCTGGGCGCGGGAGTAGCAACCACAGATTCCGGCTACGTAGGCAAGCCAACCTGCGACAAGTGCCGTACCGACGAATTCATCTACCTCGAGTCCTATATACCGCCCACGTACCGGCGCGACGGCGCAGTAGCCACCCTTGGGGAAGTGGCCTACACCTGCACCCGCTGCGAGGACTTCTCAGCACACAGCGTTCCCGTGACATGGACGCCGCCCGGGTGGTACCTGGGCTGACAGCCGCAGGTCTCCTGCCGCGCAGCCAGCGCGGACACTGACAGCAAACAAGGCCGGGCGGCCACCCGAGAAGGTGGCCGCCCGGCCTTGTGTTGGCCTGCCCTGGTTAGATCAGGGCATCCGAGAGGTGGTTCGGTGTGCCGAAGCGGTGGGCCGTAATGCTGACTGCCTGCTCGTGCAGGAACGGCAGCAGTTCCACGCGGCCAGCCTCCGTGACCGGGTGGGCGTACACCGCCAGGTCGGGCCTGCCGCCGGTTGCCTCGGCGAGCGCGGCTGCGTCCCCGCCGATCAGCCGGACGCGCGCTCCGGACAGCTTGCCCGCGGATGCGAGGCGTCCTGCGGAAGCCAGCCAGCCGGCGTCGGACTCCACCGTCACATCGATGTCCAGCGCGGTAAGCACCGGGCGCAGCTGGGCGGGAAGTTCGACGGCGGTGGACACCGTGAGCTCCGATCCGGCCAGGACACCGGCTGCCACGGTCCGGACGAGGTCCGCGAGCGGCGCCCCTTCGGACAGGCGGATGGTGACGGGCAGGCTGCGGTAGCGGAAGATGTTGCGTTCCGCGCTCAGACCGGACACGTCCTTGGCGGTACCGAACTCCTCCGCCCAGGCCTCGGCGTCGGACGCCAAGGCACGCTGGACGGATTCCAGCTCGGCAGGCTCCAGGGCGGCGCCGGCGGCGTTGATGATGCGGCGGACACCCGGGTGGGCGACGGAGGCCGTCGCCGTGCTGCGGGCTGCGGTCCAGTCGCCCAGGCCGGCCAGGTAGTTGGGGCCGCCTGCCTTGGTGCCGGCGCCCACTGCGGACTTCTTCCAGCCGCCGAACGGCTGGCGCTGCACGATGGCGCCGGTGATGCCGCGGTTGACGTACAGGTTGCCGGCCTGGATGGAGTCCAGCCAGACGCCGAGTTCCTCGGAGTTGAGGGAGTGCAGGCCGGCGGTGAGGCCGTATTCGATCTGGTTCTGGATGGCGATGGCTTCCTCCAGGGTGTCCGCGGTCATCACGCCCAGGACCGGGCCGAAGAACTCGGTCAGGTGGAAGTAGGAACCGCGCTTGACGCCGTAGCGGACGCCCGGGCTCCACAGCTTTCCGCTCTCGTCCAGCTTCTTCGGCTCGACTGCCCAGTTCTCGCCTTCGCCCAGGGTGGTCAGGGCGTTAAGGAGCTTGCCGTTGGCCGGCTCGATGATGGGCCCCATCTGGCTGGTGGGATCCTGCGGGTAACCCACCTTCAGTGAGGTGACGGCATCGATCAGCTGGTTGTGGAAGCGCTTGGACCTGGCCACCGAACCCACCAGGATCACCAGGGACGCGGCGGAGCACTTCTGGCCGGCATGGCCGAACGCGGAGTAGGCCACGTCCTTGGCTGCCAGGTCCAGGTCCGCGCTGGGGGTGACGATGATGGCGTTCTTGCCACTGGTTTCGGCCAGGAGCGGCAGGTCCTTGCGGAAGGAGCGGAACAGCTCGGCGGTCTCGTAGCCGCCGGTGAGGATGACCCGGTCAACGGCCGGGTGGGAGATGAGCTGCTTGCCCAGCTCCCGCTCGCCCAGCTGCACCATGGTCAGCACGTCGCGGGGAACGCCTGCTTCCCAGAGGGCCTCGACCATCACGGCCCCGCTGCGGGCGGCCTGCTTGGCGGGCTTGATGACGACGGCGGAACCGGCGGCGAGTGCCGCCAAGGTGGACCCTGCCGGGATGGCGACCGGGAAGTTCCATGGCGGGGTCACCACGGTGAGCTTGGCAGGGACGAACGTGGCGCCGTCGACCTTGTCCAGCTTGCGTGCGGACTCGGCGTAGTAGTGGGCGAAGTCCACTGCCTCGCTGACCTCGGGGTCACCCTGGTCGATGGTCTTGCCGGTTTCGCTGGCCATGACCTCGAGCAGGTCGGCGCGGCGGGCCTCAAGGACGTCGCCGGCGCGGTTCAGGATCTCGGCGCGCTCGTCGCCGGAGAGCTCGCCCCAGGCCTTGCCCTGTTCGACGGCGGTGGCGATCACCGTGTTGAGGGTGGCTTCGTCCCTGATGGACGCGGCGGCCACGGAGGCGTTGCCCAGGGTGGAGGACGGGATGCGGTCCAGGATGGCCCGGCCCCAGTCACGGTTCGAGGGCAAGGACGGGTCGGTGTCCGGGGTGTTCCGGAAGCCGGTGTGCGGCATTGGGGTGGGCGGGAGGTTGCGGTTCTGCTGGCGGTTGGCCGGCGGCACGCTGTTGTCCAGGGCTTCCAGCGAGGACAGGAAGCGCTGCTTTTCCCGTTCGAACAGGGCCTCGTTCTCGCTCAGCTCGAACACCGCGGACATGAAGTTGTCCTGGCTGGCGCCTTCTTCGAGGCGGCGGATCAGGTAGGCGATGGCGACGTCGAACTCGGACGGGTGCACCACGGGGGTGTAGAGCAGCAGCGAACCGACGTCCTTCTTGACGGCCTCCGCCTGGCCCTGGGCCATGCCCAGGAGCATTTCGAATTCGATGCCCGATTCCACCCCGCGCTGCTTGGCCAGGAGCCAGGCGAAGGCGATGTCGAACAGGTTGTGGCCGGCGACGCCAATCCGGATGTTCTTGATCCGCTCGGGGTGCAGCGAGTAGTTGATGACGCTCTTGTAGCTGGTGTCAGAGTCCTGCTTGCTGCCCCAGGTGGCCAGCGGCCAGTCATGCAGGGAGGCCTCCACCTGCTCCATCGGCAGGTTGGCGCCCTTGACCACGCGGACCTTGATGGCGGCGCCACCGTTTGCGCGGCGTTCGGCTGCCCAGTCCTGCAGCCGGATCATCGCGGAAAGCGCGTCCGGCAGGTAGGCCTGGAGCACGATGCCGGCCTCGAGGTTCTTGAACTCTGGCTTGTCCAGGATCCGGGTGAAGACCGCGATGGTCATGTCCAGGTCCTTGTACTCCTCCATGTCCAGGTTGATGAACTTGGCCTTCCCGCCGCCCCCGGCAAAGGAGTTGGCCCGCTGGAACAGCGGAGTGAGCTTCTCGACGACGTGCTCCACGGCTTCGTCGAAGGCCCAGGCGGAGTGCGGGGCCACAGTGGAGGAAACCTTGATGGACACGTAGTCCACGTCGGGGCGGGCCAGCAGGGTATGGGTGCCTTCCAGCCGGCGCGATGCCTCGTGCTCGCCCAGCACTGCCTCGCCGAGGAGGTTGACGTTGAGCTTGATGCTTTCCTTCCTGATCTTGGCGATGGCCGGCCCCAGCTTGGCGTCAGTGGCGTCCACGATTAGGTGGCCCACCATCTCGCGGAGGACCTTGCGGGCAATGGGGATGACAACCTGCGGCAAGACGGGAGCAACGGTGCCGCCCAGCGCCACCGCGCTACGCATGTACCAGGGCAGGAATGCCGGAACCTTGGGGGCAAGCTTGGCCAGGTTGCGGGCGGCGACGTTCAAATCCTCGGGGCGGACCACGCCGTCCACGAAGCCCACCGTGAACTCCAGGCCGTTGGGGTCCTTGAGAACGCCGGCGAGCTGCTCTGCGGAAGCATCGACCGGAACCTTTGCGGCCTCGGTCAGCCAGCGGCGGACCAGGGCCACTGCGTCGTTCGCCAGGGCCTTGGCCTGCGGGACATCGACGTCGACAGTCTGCGGCGCAACACCGGCGGCAACAGCCGGCTCCATTGCTACGTGGGTCATGGCTTTCCTCGATCTTTCCTGGGGGTTCGGAGTGGTCTTATCCACCAGTATGCGCCTGTGTTCACATAAGATAAAGCGATGTTTTCTAAGCAATACAGGTTAGAAAAGCTGAAGTTTTGGGACCCCCTCCTACCCCCTCAAAACCCTCTCGCAACTCCTGCACTCAAACCCCAAACGCTCTCTCACCTTTCGCGGCAAAACGGCAAACCCTCCCGCACATGATGTGCAGGAGGGTTCATCGATAAGGCGCCGAAAGTGCGAGAGCGTTCCGGGATAAGGCGCGAAAAGTGAGAGAGGGTCAGCGGAGGGGGCGGTGCATCTCCACGAGTTCCTCGTGCCGCGGACTGTCCGGGTTCATCAGGGAGTGCCTGCGGCCATAGAAGAAGTAGATGGCCAGGCCGATGACCAGCCAGACGCCGAACCGCAGCCAGGTTTCCCAGTGCAGCTGGAACATCAGGAAGGCGGATGCCAGGACACCGAAGGCCGGGATGACCGGCATCAGCGGCAGGCGGAAGGTCCGCGGGGCATCGGGGCGCTTGTAGCGGAAGATGATCACCGAGAAGCAGACGACGACGAACGCGGCCAGGATGCCGATGTTGGTGAGGTCCGCGACCTCCTTGATCGGGAAGACGCCGGCCAGGAAGGCCGAAGCGATGCCGGCAATCCAGGTGACCCGCTGCGGCGTGCCGTGCCGGTCCGTCTTGGAAAACCAGCCGGGCAG
Organism: Arthrobacter sp. K410C; assembly: GCF_059090105.1. NCBI lineage: Bacteria > Bacillati > Actinomycetota > Actinomycetes > Micrococcales > Micrococcaceae > Arthrobacter > Arthrobacter sp. K410C. The sequence continues at coordinate 18,851 of NZ_JBNHFJ010000012.1, read as the reverse complement.
CAGGCCGTCGCGGCTCATGGCGAACCACACGCGGGTGACACCCAGGAGGAAGGTGAGCATCACAGTGAGGATGGACAGCACCGCGAACACGGAGATGATGGTGGCGATGACCGGCAGGCCAACCCCGGTAAATGCCGAGGCGAAGCCGGCGGTGGGATCGATGTCCTTGTAGTTCTGCATGCCGGTCAGGACCAGGGTGGCGGCCACGTAGAGCAGCATGGCGATGACGAGGGACAGGATGATGGCCTTGGGCATGTGCTTCTTGCCGTCGGTGGCTTCCTCGGCGGCGGTGCTCATCGCGTCATAGCCGAAGACGGCGAAGAAGACCGTGGCCGCGCCGGCGAGGACCGGGCCGAAGCCACTGGGCATAAACGGGTTGTAGTTGTTGGTATCGATGTAGAAGACGCCCAGGCCGATGATGAAGAGGATCAGGATCACCTTGATGGCTACGGCGACGAGTTCGAACCGCCCGAAGGCCTTGGTGCCGCGGGAGAGGATCCAGGTGACCAGGAGGCAGACCAGGATGGCGGGGATGTTGACGATGCCGCCCTTGCCCTCGTCCGCCGTCGAGGTCATCCAGGCAGGCATGTTGATGCCGATGCCGGAGAGGAAGGCGTCAAAGTAGCCGGAGATGCCGATGGCCACCACGGCCACGATGGCAATGTATTCCAGCAGCAGGTCCCAGCCGATGAACCAGCCGACAATTTCGCCCAGCGCCACGTAGCCGTAGGTGTAGGCGGAGCCGGCGCGCGGGATCATGCCCGCGAACTCGGCGTAGGACAGCGCTGCGGCCGCGGAGGCCAGACCGGCAACCAGGAACGAGATCAGCACCGCGGGCCCCACCCCGGGTGTTCCTTCGCTGCCGGCAGCCACCAGGCCTGCCAGCGAGAAAATGCCGACGCCGATGATGCCACCTACGCCGATGGCGGTGAGCTGCCACAGCCCGAGTGACTTGAACAGGCCACTGTGCTTGTTTTCTTCCTCAATGTCGTCAATCGGCTTGCGCCGCATGATCGACTGGCTCATATCTCTAGTGCTCATCAGGAACTCCTGCTTGGGGTGCGACCCCGCCGCGGCACGCCAAGAAATGGCTGTGACGGGGGTAACTCGATCACAACAGTATGCAAGCCTGCTTGCATTAGATAAAGTGACTACTTCTAACCTATATTCGTTAGTTTCGGTAAGGATTGCATCATGCTCGACGTCCGCCGGCTCCGGCTGCTCCGTGAATTGAGCATCCGTGGGACACTGGCCGAGGTGGCGGATGCACTCCAGTACAGCCCGTCGTCGGTATCGCAGCAGCTGGCCCTCCTGGAGAAGGAGGTGGGCGTGGAACTGCTCCGCAAGACCGGCCGGCGGGTGCAGCTGACGCCGCAGGCGGAGGTGCTGGTGGCGCACACCGCGCAGCTGCTGGAAACCATGGAACAGGCGGAGGCCGACCTGGCGGCATCCCTGACCACCGTCACGGGAACCGTACGGATCGCAGTGTTCCAGTCCGCGGCACTGGCGCTGATGCCGGACACGCTGACCCGGATGTCCGCTGCCTATCCCGAGGTGCGGATCGAGATGATCCAGCGCGAGCCGGAAACCGCGCTCCATGAGACCTGGGCGCGGGACTTCGACCTTGTCATCGCCGAGCAATATCCCGGGCATGCCGCCCCGCGCTACCCGGAGCTCGACCGGATCAAGCTGACCACGGACGCCATCCGGCTTGCCGTCCCGCCGGAGTCCGACGGCGGCCCCGCCATCCGCGGGATCGAGGACACGGCGGAGCTCGCCTGGGTCATGGAGCCGCGGGGGGCAGCGTCGCGCCATTGGGCGGAGCAGGCCTGCCGCAGCGCCGGCTTTGAACCGGACGTGCGCTTTGAAACCGCCGACCTGCAGGCGCAGATCCGGCTCATTGAGTCCGGCAACGCCGTGGCCCTGATGCCGGACCTGGTATGGACGGGCCGGGGCACCACCGCCAAACTGCTGGAGCTGCCCGGCAAGCCGCACCGCACGGTGTTCACCTCGGTACGCCGTTCCAGCGCCAAGCGGCCCGCCATCCTCGCCGCGAGGGAGACCCTCGCCGCGGCCGCTGCCGCCATCGCGGCGGACGACGCCGGGTGACCCGCCGCCGTCGTAAGCTGCTGCCGGGAGTGTTCCCTGCGTCACTGCGACGGATCGGGGCCGGCGCTAGACTGGTGCCGTTATGAATCGAACAATGTTCAAGTCGAAAATCCACCGGGCCACCGTCACGCACGCTGACCTGCACTACGTGGGTTCAGTCACCGTTGACCTGGACCTGCTGGAGGCTGCCGACATCCTCCCCGGCGAGCTTGTCTCGATTGTGGACATCACTAACGGTTCACGCCTGGAGACGTACACCATCGCCGGCGAGCGCGGTTCCGGCGTCATCGGCATCAATGGCGCTGCGGCGCACCTGATGCACGAAAACGATCTCGTCATCCTGATTACCTACGCGCAGATGACCACCGAAGAAGCCAGGGCCTACGAGCCCAAGGTGGTCCACGTGGACGCCAACAACAAGGTGGTCCAGCTCGGCAACGATCCCGCCGAGGGCATCACCCCCGGCCTCCTGCGCCCGCCGTTCGCACTCAACAACGCCGACTTCTAACCGGAGCGTGGTCTCCGGTACGCTGCCCCGCCGCACTCCGCAGGTTCTTCATTGCTAGGAGTGCTGGCGGGCTTCTTTGTGGTGTGGTGCATCATCCTGGTGGGCTGGTTCGTGGGCCGGCAGAAGGTGCTGGGGGACAACGCCCGGCCGGTGCTGAGCTCCCTCACCTTCTTCGTGGCCAGCCCCGCCCTGCTCTTCGAAACGCTGAGCAAGGCCCGACTGCAGGAAGTGTTCGCCGCTCCCCTGCTGGTCACGGCCGTTGCTGCCATCACCACGGCGGCGCTCTTCTTCACGCTCGCCAAATTCTGGCTAAAACGTTCGCTGCCGGAGTCCCTGATGTCCTCCATGGCTGCCTCGCTGGTCAACTCCGCGAATCTCGGCATCCCCATCGCCGTCTACGTCCTGGGGGACGCGAGCTATGTGGCCCCGCTGCTGATCTTCCAGCTCGCCTTCTTCACGCCGCTGTTCCTGCTGATCCTGGACTCCAGCACCAGTTCGCACCGCACCACTCCCCTGAGCTTCATCTTCATGATCCTGCGGAACCCGATGATCGTGGGTTCCGCGCTTGGCCTGGTGGTTGCCGGCACGGGATTCAAGGTCCCGGAGCTGGTCATGGAACCGATCCACCTGATTGGCGGGGCTGCCATCCCGGCCATGCTGATCGCGTTCGGCATGAGCCTCAACGGGACCCGGCCGCTCCAGGCGTCATCGGCACGCCGAGTGGACACCCTGCTCGCCAGCGGTTTCAAGCTGGCCGTGCAACCGGCCCTGGCCTACCTCTTCGCCCGCTTCGCCATGGGGATGGAAGGGCACGCGCTGTTCGCCGTCGTCGTCATCTCGGCGCTGCCCACCGCCCAGAACGTCTTCGTGGCCGCCAGCCGGTACAAGACGGGACTTACAGTGGCAAAGGACACCGTGCTGATTACCACCGTGGTGGCTGTGCCTGCGATGATCGGCGTCGCGCTGCTGCTCACATGATGGGAGAAAACTGATGGGAACCATCCTTGACACCGTGGTGATCGGAGGCGGGGCCATGGGCTCAGCCGCCGCCTGGGCATTGTCCCGCCGCGGCCGCCAGGTGACGCTGGTGGAGCAGTTCGGGCCCGGGCACGCTGTCGGCGCATCGCACGGCAGCACCCGGAACCTCAACCCCGGCTACCACCGGCCCGAGTATGTGGCCATGCTGGCCGAAAGCCTCGCCCTGTGGGACGACCTTGAGCAGGAAAGCGGCGAACAGCTGCTGGCACGCACCGGCATCGTCGCCCACGGCCCCGAGCCGCTGCTGCCCGAGGTTGCCGGTGCCCTCACGCAGGCGGGCATCCGCGCCGAATTCCTCCCTCTCGGGGAAGCGGCAGAACGGTGGCGCGGCATTCGCTTCGACCAGCAGGTCCTGCACATGCCAGACGGCGGCCAGCTCAACCCGGAAGCCGCGCTTCCCGCCTTCCAGCGGCTGGCGGTTGCGCGGGGCGCCGACATCCGGCATCACACCAAGGTGGTGGACTTCCAGGTGATGGACGACGGCGTCCGACTGGTTCTTGAGTCGGCGTCCGGTAGCGAGACGGTCAGCGCCGCCCAGGCGGTAGTGACTGCGGGCGGGTGGACGGGGAAGCTGCTGGGCATTGCCGGCGGCGCACTTCGGATTCCGCGGCTCACCGTCACCCAGGAGCAGCCCCTGCACTTCCGGATTGCGGACGAGGGCGCTGCCTGGCCCGGCTTCAACCACTACCCCGGCACTGGCGCCGATTACCAGGGCTGGTACTCCCCCGTGTACGGGATGCTGACGCCCGGCGAGGGAGTCAAGGCCGGCTGGCACGGCACGGGGCCCGTAGTGGATCCGGACGGGCGGTCCTTCCAGCCCGAGCCCGTGCAGCTCGCAGCGCTGCAGGACTACGCCCGGACGTGGCTGCCGGGGGTGGACGCGGATTCCTTCGAGGCCGTCAGCTGCACCTACACCACCACCCCTGACGAGGACTTCATTCTGGACCGGATCGGACCCGTGGTCATCGGCGCCGGCTTTTCCGGGCACGGATTCAAGTTCACGCCCGTGATCGGCCGGATCCTCGCAGACCTGGCCACGGGAACCCGCCCCGCGCCGGAGATCTTCCGCGCGTCACGGTAGCAGGCTCTACTTCCCGCCTCCCACCGCGTCCAGCAGGGTTTCCTAAATGGGCGGCCGTCACACCCGCGCGAGCCCGGCCGCCTGGGCCAGCAGCTCGACGGACCGCAGCCGCTCTTCGGTGCCGGTGCTCTGGTGCGCCACGATGAGCTCATCGGCGTCGGCATGCCTGCCGAAGCTGTCCAGGTAGTCCAGGACGACGTCGGGCGTGCCCACCGCGGAGTAGGTCATCATCTGCGAGACGTGCTGGCCCTGGGGCGAGTCGAGGATCATGTCCGCCTCGTCATCGGTGAACTCGCGTCCGCCACCGAAGAACAGGGAAACCCTCGCGCGCTTGGTGGCCTGCAGCATTGCCTGCGCCTCGGATGCTGAATCAGCGGCGATAACGTTCACGCCGGCGATGACGTGGGGAGCATCCAGCTGGGCCGACGGCTTGAACTCCCGCCGGTACATGGCGACGGCGTCCTGCAACGCAGTCGGGGCGAAGTGCGAGGCGAAGGCGTAGGGCAGGCCGAGCTGTGCAGCCAGCCGGGCACCGAACAGGGAGGAGCCCAGGATGTAGAGCGGAACATTGGTGCCCTTGCCCGGGGTGGCCTCCACGCCCTGGATGCGGGTGGGTCCCGTGAGGTAGCCCTGCAGTTCCAGGACGTCCTGGGGGAAGCTGTCCGCAGACATCGGATCCCGGCGGAGGGCCCGCATGGTGTTCTGGTCGCTGCCGGGCGCCCGGCCCAGGCCAAGATCGATCCGGCCCGGGTGGAGGGTTTCCAGGGTCCCGAACTGCTCGGCGATGGTCAGCGGCGAGTGGTTGGGCAGCATGATGCCGCCGGCGCCGAGCCTGATGCTCTCGGTGTGGGCGGCCACGTGGGCGATCAGCACACTGGTGGCTGACGAGGCGATGGAGGACATGTTGTGGTGCTCGGCGTACCATACCCGCCGGTATCCCAGCCGTTCCGCGCTCTGCGCCATGGCCACGCTGCCCGCGAAACTCTCTGCCGCCGTCTGGCCTTTGCCGATTGTTGCCAGGTCGAGGATGGAGAGCGGGAGAGTCACGTGGGTGCCGGCCTTTCGAAGCATTGCGTAGTTTTGCCCGTCGGATCGCGGCGGGCACGTCTGGCATAACGACGGCGGGCCCCGGCTTATTTCTAGGATGTGCGGAATACCCAGCACACTGACGAGGTTGCCGCCACTAAGCAACCAAGTGGAACAGACAGGAGAAACACCATGGCAAACATCCTGATGGTTGTCTCGGCAGCCGACTCCCTCACCATGAAGGACGGCAGCGAGCACCCCACCGGCTTCTGGGCGGAGGAGCTGGTAGTGGCCCACCAGACCCTGCTCGACGCCGGGCACACCATCCATGTCGCCACGCCCGGTGGCCGCAAACCCACGGTGGACCAGGTCAGCCTGGCGGCGGAGTCGGCCGGCGGCGAGGACCGGGCGAAAGGCTTCCGGGACTACCTCGAGGCGATCGACGGCGAGCTGTCGCAGCCGCTGGCGCTGGCCGGCGTCGACCCTTCCGGCTATGACGCCGTGGTGATGCCCGGCGGGCACGGGCCCATGGCGGACCTGTACAAGGACCCTGACCTTGGCAGGCTACTGGCCGCCGCCGACAGTCACGGCAAGATCATCGCGCCGTTCTGCCATGGTCCGGCCGGGCTGCTGAGTGCGACGGACGACGACGGCGCCTTCACGTTCAAGGGCCGCCGCCTCACCGTGTTCAGCAATGAGGAGGAGCTGGGCGGCGGCACGGGCGAAAACACTCCATGGCTGGTGGAGGACGCGTTGAAGGAGAAGGGCGCCGTCGTTGAGAACGGTCCGGCCTGGAGCTCCAACGTGGTCCGCGACGGCAACCTCATCACCGGGCAGAACCCGCAGTCCAGCGAGGACGTGGCCAAGGAAGTCATCAAGGCCCTGGGCTAACGCCCGCTTCCGTACAAGGAGGGGACCAGCTCGCGGCGAACCGGTCCCCTCCTTGCGGCGCACGTCCTTGGGCGCCGGCACACACACCGCTTAGACGGCGCAGCCTCCCAGCGCGATCGTTCCGTCAATGGCTGCGATCTTCTTTTGAACGTCGCCCAGCCTGGTTGTCAGATCGTTCACCACCACTTTCTGTGCAGCGATGGCATCCTTGTTGGGCTTCTTCTGGGCATGCAGGTCTGCCAGCTTTTTCTGCTCTGCCGTGAGTTGAGTGTCCAGCCCCGTCAGTTGGGTCTGCAATGCGGCCAGGTTCGCTTCCGCCGCGGTGATCTCGCCGTTCAGCTTGTTGAGCTGATCCAACAGGGGCGCAACCCGGGACTGCAGCGCCAGAATTTCCCCTTCCTTGGCCGTGATCTGGGCGTTCAAGGCTTTTACGTCACCGGCCAACTGCTCCACAATCAGGTTGATGCTGTTAATCTGAGCAGTCTTGTCGGCCACAGCTGCGTTCGCTGCCGTGAGGGCTGACTCTAGCCCGGACAAGGCGCCCTGCAGGTCCAGGATCTCGTCTTCCTTGGACTCGACAGCCGCCTCGGCAGAGGTCAACGCGCCATTGGCGTCCATCAGTGCGTCCTGCTTGGCCGCGAGGACGTTCTTCTGGTCGGTAACGGCCTGTTGGGCTTCAACTACCCCGGATACCAGCGAGGGCAGGGCATCCTCAAGGTCGGTAACAACCTTCTGCTGGGCTACAACGGCCTCTGCTGCATCGGCGGCTGCCTCCTCGAGAGCAGGCAGCTCCGCCCGCAGGTCAGTGAGTTGGCCCTGCTTTTCGACAACATCGTTGTTCGCAGAGGCCACCGCGTCCTGGAGCCCGGGCAGTTGGGCATTCAACGCTTCGATCTCGGTCTGCTGTGCAGAGACGGCATCATTCGCAATGTCGAGCACCTCTTGCAGCGGTGCCACTTTCTGCTGCAGTGCGCTGCTCTCCTCTTGCTTGGTGGCAAGCTGGGCATTCAGCGAGTCCACTTGGGTTTGAAGTGCCTTAAGGTCGCCCTTAAGGCCAGAAATCTGCGCGTTCTTGTCGGTGATCTGGGCGTTCACGCTGTCGAGCTCGCCCTGCTTAGCGTCGCGGAGGGCGATCAGCTCCCGCTTGCGCTGCGAGTTGCCGTTGATTGCGTCGATCTGCCGGTTGAGGTCCGCGATTTCTGCCGTTAGCGCGTCCTTGGTGGTCGTCAGGGCCTTCAGCTCGTTTTGCGCCGTTGTCAGCTGGGACTGCTTGGCTGCAATGGTCGTGTTGAGCGCGTTGATCTGGCCCTGCAGCGTGGTGATCGCCGTTTTGGCCGCCGCAATCTTCGCCGCGTTGTCATCCACCGCTTTCGCCGCTGCCGCCGCATCAGCCCGCAAAGTGACCAGCTCTGCCTCGGCATCGACGATGTCGGCCTCTTGGCCGGCGAGAGCTTCCGTGGCATCAGCCGCGACGGACTGCAGCGCGACGAGCTCGCCCTCGGCGCCGGTGATCTGGCCCTTCTTGTCGGTTAGGGCCTCATCCGCGGCCGTCGCTGCCGACTCCAGTTCGGTCAGGGTCTGTTCCGCGGCCGCAAGCTGATCCCTCGCCGTCTGAAGCGTGTCGGCTGCTGTAGCGCTGTCCGCCTCAAGCGCCGTCAGTTTTTCTTGGGCGTCCGCGACACCCTGCTGTGCGGCGGTAACAGCGGACGCAGCTTCCTCCGCCTGGGCGGTCAGCGTCTGCAGTTCGCCCTGGGCCTGTTCAATCTGGGTCTCTTTGGCGCTCACGGCACCAGCGGCGTCGGCGGCAGCCAGCTGAAGTGTCTCCAGCTCGGCTTGTGCCGTGGCCAGCTTTTCGCTGTTGGCCTGCTCATCTGCAACAACTTGCGCCAACTGGCCTTCCAGGTGGTCCGCCGCTGCCTCAGCGGCCAGCAAGTCCTCCTGAAGCGGTGAAAGCTCACTTTCAACGTCGGCTTTCTGTTCCCGCAGCCCAGCAAGCGCTGCCTCCGCGTCCGCGATGGCCGCGGTTGTGCTCGCTAGCTCCTGGTTCAACCTTTCCCATTCTGCCTGCGTTGCAGCCTCGTCGTCTGCCAGTTGCTGTTCCTGGGCCTCGAGATCGGCGATCGCCTTGTCCGTCGCTTCAATGTCGGCTTTGAGCCCGGTTTCCTGGTTCTGGAGCAGGGCCTTCTCAGCTTCCAGCTTCGCGATGGCGTCTGCGTTCTTCTTCGCGGCTGCCTTGAGAAGGTTTGCCTGGACGGCTCCCCGGTGTGCCTGCTGGTTGACCACACCGTTGCAGATGTTGGTATTGGACGTGGTTCCTGCGGCAAAGGCCGGCTGGACCAGAACCAGGCTGCTGGTGAGCAGGCCGGGCAGGACAACTGCTGCTGCAAGGCGGCGGGAGAGGACAGATTTGCTGGGGGGTGTGCGCATGTGAGCTCCTGTTGAGACCATCGGGCGGCCCACTCTGGCCGCTGCCTGCACTAAAGGTAAGTTCCAACCCACGCGGAGAACACGCGTAATTGGCCACCTGACTTTGCCCTTCAAGTACTCGTTTTCTGGAGCCGCCGGGCGGCGCGACTACTTGCTCTCTCCCCCGTCGCATCAGCCCAGTCACCGAATCAGCGCGGATTTATGCTGATACCCGGAGCAGCTTTCAGGTTCAGCAGAGAAAGGGACATGCAGTGGCGGATGGGACATACGACATCGACAACCGCTTGGCGCAATTACTGGGGAGGACCGTTCGAGTCGACACCGATGCAACCCTTGAGCTCACTGTTGTAGTCGACGGCACCGTCATCTCGGGGTCCGTGGTGTCGGAGCAGGCCTGGGAGCGGCGGCAAAATGATCAGATCCGGGTTGGCAGCCCGAACATCGCCAGCGCCTTCGATTCGGAGGCTTCAAGCTTAAATGAACAGAGGCCTGAGCAGGACCCGTACCTTCACTTTCTTGGGCCGGTGCTCGTGACCGGGGGCCGGAAGGTTCGCCTGCAGGCAACAAGGGTCGATCTTCGGAAAGTCTCCGCCTGGAGTATCGGCAGGATGCCCGCCGGCCAGGAATGGCACCGGCCTTCCTACGAGTGATCCCCACCGGAGCTGCAGCCTGACGCTGCCGGCCTCCGCGGCGCCGGCAGCGGCCGCCGCTAAGCTTGCGCCATGGCCAAGAAAACCACAGCAGAGAAGCTTGCCACTATCCAGAAGGGCTACGCCCTGGAAGGGGCCACCATCGAACTGGGGGCCGCCATCGTCGACGGCGAGCTTCACAAGGACGCTCCGGTGCGGCTGCCGCTGGCCATGATGAATCGGCACGGGCTGGTGGCAGGGGCAACCGGCACCGGCAAGACCGTCACGCTGCACATGATGGCCGAGCAGCTGTCCACGGCCGGTGTTCCCGTGTTCCTGGCGGATATTAAAGGTGATCTTTCCGGGCTGGCTACGGCGGCAACGGGCAGCGAAAAGCTCAGCGCGCGCACCGAAAGCATCGGCCAGCCCTGGCAGGGCCGGGCGTTCCCTGTCGAATTCCTGGCACTCGGCGGTGACGGCAACGGCGTCCCGGTCCGCGCCACGGTCTCGTCCTTCGGCCCCATCTTGCTCTCCCGCATCATGGAACTGAACGACACGCAGGAGTCCAGCCTCCAGCTGGTGTTCTACTTTGCGGACAAGAACGGCCTGGAACTGATCGACCTCAAGGACCTGAGGGCCGTCATCCAGTTTCTCACCTCCGCCGAAGGCAAGGACCAGCTGGAGGAGCTCGGCGGGCTGTCCAAAGCCACCGCCGGCGTGATCCTGCGGGAATTGGTGAACCTCGAAGCGCAGGGGCTTGAAAAGTTCTTCGGCGAACCGGAGTTCGATACGGCCGAGCTGCTACGCACCGCCCCAGACGGCCGGGGCGTGATCACCTGCCTGGAACTGCCCACGCTACAGACCAAGCCCATGTTGTTCTCCACGTTCCTGATGTGGCTGCTGGCCGATCTCTTTGAGGACCTCCCCGAGGCCGGCGACCTGGACAAGCCCAAGCTCGTGTTCTTCCTTGACGAGGCCCACCTGCTGTTCAACGGGGCGTCCAAGGCCTTCCTGGAGGCAATCACCACCACCGTCCGGCTCATCCGGTCCAAGGGCGTAGGCATCTTCTTCGTCACCCAGACCCCCAAGGACGTTCCGGCCGACGTCCTGGGCCAGCTGGCCAACCGGGTGCAGCACGCCTTGCGGGCCTTCACCCCGGAGGACGCCAAGGCCCTGAAGGCCACCGTGTCCACGTTCCCGGTCAGCGACTACGACCTTGAGGAAACCCTGACGTCCGCCGGCATCGGCGAAGCCGTCATCACCGTCATGAATGACAAAGGCGCCCCCACGCCGGTGGCCCATACCCGCCTGCGCGCGCCGGAGTCCGTCATGGGCCCCAGCGATGAGGCCCTGGTCCGAAGCACGGTGGCCGGGTCCGCCCTGCTGCCGAAGTACGGGACGGCCGTGGACAACCCGTCCGCCTACGAGAAGCTGACCGGCAAGGCCGCCGCGCCCACGGGCCCGGCAGCGGAAGTTCCCGGCCCCTTGGACGTCGATGTAGAGGCCCGCCGCATCGAGGAGGAGATCCTGGGCAGGCCGAGCAGCAGGACCAGCAGCAAAACCGCGCCGCGCCGGGACGAGACCCGTGGTGAGGCTCCCCGCAGGCAGCCGCAGCCCCAGCCGGGAGGCGGGATGATGGACGACCTGGGCGCGGTCCTTGGCGGCGCACTCGGCGGTGGCCTGAAGAGCATGGCCAGGTCCGTCAGTACCCAGCTGGGCCGTGAACTGTTGAGGGGCGTCTTCGGCACGTCATCCCGGCGCCGCCGCCGCTGACCACAGCGCTTTCCACGGCGCCCTGACCGGCTGTGCCGCACGCCGTCGTCGGACGCTTTCCCCACGCTTCCGCCCCAAGTAGGGGAGACACCAACTTTAGTGTGCGTTCGCACTAACGTTACTGTAAGGAACGTGCAGATGAGTCAAGCGTTGGTGAGGATAGCGGCCGGATGGCTGCTGGGCCTCATGCTTGCCGTGGCCGGAGCCATCGTTGCCGTGAACCTGGTGAACAACACCGTGGCGAGCCCGCAGCAGCCGGTCCGCGAGTATCTGGACGCCCTGCAGGACGGCGACGGCGGCAAGGCGCTGGGACTGCTGCGCGCCACCGTGCCGCCAAGCAACGCCGCAATGCTGGACGGGACCGGGCTGCAGACCGCTGCGTCCCGGCTCGCCAACGTGGAGATCGGCGACCCGCAGGAACGCCCTGGCGACCAGGTGGTGGTGCCGATGGAATACACAATTGACGGCAGCCGGCTCAGCACCGAATTCCTGCTGGAGAAAACCGGCACGGAATGGATCTTCTTCAACACGTGGGCGTTCGTCCCCACCCGCCTGCCCACCCTGGACATCACCGTGGTCAACGGCAACCAGGCGAACGTCAACGGCGTCCCGGTGAACATGCCCAACGGCCGGAACTCGTTCGCCGTCTTCTACCCCGGCGAGTACGAGGCTGCCCTGAACGGCCAGTACTTCTCCGCCCCCGCCACGCGGGCCACCGTGACGGCCCGCGACGTTCCCGTGGCACCGCTCAACCTGCTGACCCAGGCAACGGGCAAGCTGAAGGAAGACGTGGCGGACAAAGTCAAGGAGTTCCTGGACGGTTGTGCTGCGGAAGCGGCCAAGGAACAAAAGCTGCAGCCGGACTGCCCGTTCTACTACGCCAGCGACAACAGGGTGCAGGACGGCAGCATCAAGTGGACCGTCACGGAGTATCCCAACGTCTCCATCGAACCCTTCGACGGACGCTGGGTGGTGGCCCCGCTGGACGGCAAGGCCAAGGTGGAAGCGCTCCAGCAGAACTCCTTCACCGGCATCTGGTATCCCCTGGAGGCAGAGGTGGACTTCAGCTTCACTACGCGCCTGGACGTCTCCGGCGACGCCGTCAAAGTCACCCCGATGCTGAGCTTCTAGTCGTTTGTTCTGCTCCTGCGCCACACTGGCCCAGTTATAGCCGGTTTACGGTGATTGCACCTGCTGCCTCAAGCCGCACTGACCTAATAAGTGGGCCGGTTTGGTTGCGGCCATCGCAGTGAACCCCGTGCCAGCACCTCCCGGACCTGTGACAGGACGCCTTCGGGCGCATGAACTACGTCATCGTAGATGAACCGAAGCACCGGCATGCCCTGCAATATTGCCGCGTTATCCCGGCGCCGGTCCTTCTTGAACTGCCGTGCCTCCAAGTGGAAGGCAAGCCCATCAATCTCCACGATCAGGAAACCCTCCAGCAGGAAATCAACCCGCCCTATCCCGGGAATCCATACTTGGGTTTCCGTAGTGATGCCGGCGTCACGAAACAGCACCCGGGCCAGGGTTTCCAGGAGGGAGTCGGCGCCATGTTCAACCTTGGACAATACACGCCGGGCCCTACCACAGCGCCTGCCGTTCAGGTGGCGGAAGAGGTTAGACAGGTCAATGTCTCCACGGTTGTAGGCACACTCCACCATCACCAATGACTCGAGTTCGGGCAGGCACAGCAGTGCGTGGAGCAGTACATCAGGAAGTGCCGCGAGCGTCCGATGGCGGGGCGCCTGTGTCAATGCCAGTCGGTGGCTCACGCACCGCACCGAGCTTCGGCCGTTGCTGTGCCAGTAATGGGGCATCGAAGGTGCCTTGAGTTGCCAAAGTCTGTACATCGGCGCCGCGGACACGCACGTCAACAGCCCCCGTGCACGCCCAGCCTCCACCAGATCCGACTCAGCATCGGCCACAGCCAGCAATCCGCGCTCCAGCCGCAGCACGCTGCCGTTCCGGACCGCCCGCCGCAAGTCCACATCCCTGGCACCGGCGGCCAGCACGTCACGCCTCAGCAGAACTCCCCCTGCGGCGCGAAGGATCTCTGTTGCATCCATCAGGCCACCATGCCTGCAGTTCCTGGCTTCGGGGAGGTACAGCCGCGGCTATGTGGATACCGGGGGCGCCCACTCTGGCCCGGTTTTTGCTGCAAAGCGCAATAAAAGTGGCCCGGTTTCCACTCTTTCGGAGCGAAAACCGGGCCGCTTTGGCGGCAGGACCCGTCAGTCCATGCCGCGGAGGTCCAGGACCAGCTCGGTGTCGCCGTCGGCCTGCAGGACCACCGGGATGCCCCAGTCCTGCTGGTACAGGTGGCAGGCGGCGTGGTCCGGGATCTCGCCGTCCTCGGTTTCGGGGCCGTCACAGGCGGCAGCGCGGGCGGTAATGTGCAGCACACCCTCCGGAACCTCGGATGAGAGCTCCACGGTGCGGAGCAGCCCCACGGATGTTCCGCCGCCGGACACCAGAAGCTCGGGCGGTGTGGAGGAGATCTTCAGCTGCGTGGGGTCGCCCCAGCGGTCGTCCAGCTTCTGCCCGGTGGGGGCGGTAAACCGGACAGTAAGCTCCAGCGGGCCCGGCGCTACCGGGCTCTTGGGCCGGTGCGTCTGGGACGCGCCCTCGTCCACCTGCTGCGCTTCCTTGGGGATGGGGACGTACACCAGCTGGTGCTGGTTGGCTTCCACCACTACAAGCAGCGGCTCGGAACCGGCGGACTGGGTGTGGTCCACAATGACATCGGAGGGTTCCAGGAGACCCCGCGCCAGGGTTGAGACCGTTCCCGCCGACGGGTCGTAGCGGCGCACGGCACCGTTGTACGTGTCGGCAATCGCCACGGAGCCGTCGGGGAGGACTGTCACGCCCAGCGGGTGCTGCAGGCGGGCGTCGGCGGCAGGACCGTCCCGGAAGCCGAAATCGAACAGGCCCTTGCCCACGGCGGACTCCACGGTGATGGTGCCGGCGTCATCAATCACCAGCTTCCGGAGCGCCGACGTCTCGGAGTCAGCTACCCAGATGTTGCCGTCGGCGTCCTCGGCCACGCCGGAGGGCTGCGCAAACCAGGCCTCGTGCGCGGGACCGTCCAGGAGCCCCTCCAGGCCGTTGCCGGCAATGATGTCCACTTCGCCGGATACGGGGTCGAAGCTGAAGATCTGGTGGGTGCCGGCCATAGCGATCACTACTGCATTCAGCTTGCGCGACCACACCAGGTCCCAAGGGGAGCTCAGCGACACCTCGAGGGGATGCTCGCTCAACCGGCCGGTGAATCCGGCCGCGTCCTCGTCCACGCGGGCCGGTCCGGCCTCCAGCAGGCGCTGGATGCCGTTGCCGGCCAGCGTGGAGGCCTTGCCGTCCGTGAGGGACAGCCCGCGCAGGCGGTGGTTGACGGAGTCGGCAATCACGACGTCGTAGCCAACCTTCGCTGCCACATCCTCCGGCAGCAGGACCAGGCCCTGGGGTTCGTTGAACTGCGCCGTGGCAGTGTCGCCGGCCGCCGGGCCATCAGCATAGCCCTTGGTGCCGGAACCGAAGGTGGCCAGGACCGTCTTGAAGTCGGTGCCGAGTTCCACCACCCGGTGGTGCCCGGTGTCGGTGACCAGCCAGGAACCCTTTTCAGCAGCATCCTTCACCGCGGCACCTGCTGCCGGGCCGCCGTCGGACGCCCCATCCGCACCGGAGCCGCGGCCGGCGGGAAGGAAGAGCGCCTTGCCGGGGAACCGCAGGGTGCCGGACGTCGGTTCGGGCGCCACGTAGGGGCCGGAGCCGCGGTGGAGGGTGCCCTTGGCGTCGTGCTCGGCGATGAGCTCGGGGATCAGCACGGCCAGGCCGTCCGCGTGGCCTTCACCCGAAAGGTGCGCCACGATGTAGCCCTCAGGGTCGATGACCACCAGGGTGGGCCAGGCGCGGGCGGTGTAGGCCTTCCAAGTGTCCAGCTCCGGATCGTCGAGGACCGGGTGGTGAATTTCGTAGCGCTCCACCGCCGCGGCAAGGGCCACAGGGTCTGCCTCGTGCTCGAACTTGGGTGAATGGACGCCGACGGTCACCAGGACGTCCGAGTACTCCTCCTCCAGCGGACGCAGCTCGTCCAGGACGTGCAGGCAGTTGATGCAGCAGAACGTCCAGAAGTCCAGCAGGACGATCTTGCCGCGGAGGGCCTCAAGGTCCAGCGTTTTGCCACCGGTGTTCAACCAGTTGCGGCCTACCAGTTCAGAGGCGCGGACCCGGGCGTGGGTGCGTACGGTTTCGCTCATCAGCGTCCTTCCAGCTTGTTGCGGTCAGCCAGCTTGGCGTCGCGTTCGGCCAATTTGGCAAACATATCGTTGTAAGCGGTGAGATCGGCGTCGTTATTCCTGTCCGCTGCCCGGTCCACCCGCTTGGTCTCCCGCGCGTCGGAACGGGACCACATGATGGCGACGCCGATCGCCACCAGGAGGGTGGGCACCTCGCCGATCCCCCAAGCCACTGCGCCGCCTTTCTGCTGATCCACCAGCGCGGAGTCTCCCCAGGCCCGGCCCAGGTTGCCGAAGTAGTCGGCGGCCAGGAGGTTGTCCCCGCCCATGATGGCGACGCCAAAGAAGGCATGGAAGCCCATGGTGGCCAGCAGGAGGAGCAGCCGCAGCGGATAGGGCGCACGGCGGGGCAGCGGGTCCGTGCCGATCATGGTCAGGATGAAAATGTAGCCGGTCAGCAGGAAGTGCACGATCATCAGCTCGTGGCCCACGTGCTCGCGCATCGCGAAGCCGAACAGGTCCGAGTAGTAGAACAGCACAATCGAGCCGGCGAAGTTGGCCGCCGCGAAGAGCGGGTGGGTGACCACCTGCGAGAACTTCGAGTGTATGAAGACCAGGATCCACTCACGGGCACCGCGAGTACCATCGCCGCGGGGCTGCAGGGCGCGGAGCGCGAGGGTAACCGGGGCGCCCAGCACCAGGAAGATGGGGGCCACCATGGTCAGTGCCATGTGGTCCACCATGTGCGCGGAGAACAGTATGCGGCCATAGACCGACGGCGGACCGGAGGTGATGTAGGTCAGCACCAGCAGGCCGATCACCCAGTTGACCGACCGGAACCACTGCCACGAGTCGCCGCGGCGGTGGATTTTGGCAACACCCAGGAAGTAGGACACCAGGCCAAACAGCGCGACGGCGATCCACAGCCAGTCCAGACGCCATTCCGTCAGCCAGCGCTCCGGCGTGAGCTCCGGGGGAAGTTCATAGCCGGTGAGGATGAAAGCGGGCGAGGCGTCCGGCGCGTACGTGGTGGGCTGCGGCGGAGCCGAACGGCCCAGTGCGACGGCGACGCCGGACGTTGCGCCCATCACCAGGAGCTCCGCGAGGACCAGCTGCCAGAGCACCCGCCGGGACGACATAGTGTTGCCCTTGCGGCCCAGCTGCGGGATAACCCACTGGCGGTGCATGAAGCCGATTCCGCCCAGCACCAGCGTGGCGGCGGTCTTGGCCAGGATCAGCTGGCCGTACGCGGAGCCGAAGAGGTCGGCCCAGTTGGTGATGCGGATGCTCGCGTTGATGACGCCGGAGGCGAGCACCAGCACGAAGGCGAACCCGGCGAGGCTGGAGAACCTCCTGAGCGTGGCCTCGGTGATGTCTCCGGCGGCCCCTGCCTTGGCGCCGGTCAGGATGCCGGAGAGCAGGGCCAGCATGATGATGCCGCCCACCCAGGTGCTGACGCCCACCAAGTGCAGGCCCAGGGAGTTGATGGCGCCCTCGTGGTCCGAAGAGCTGGAGGAGTGTCCGATCAGGGCTGTGGGCACGAGCCCTATCAGAGCCAGGATGAGCGTGAGCCCAAGTCCCCCAAGCGACCTGACGCCGAACAGGGCTGTGGTTACCACTGCCGCGATAATGGTGACCGCCAGCCAGGCGCGGCCGGTTTCGATGTCGGTCATGAAGTACACGAGGGCCTGGGTGAACTCTGCGTCACCTGACAGGCCCTGGCCAGCCACGTCCGCATAGGTGAGGACCAGGACGGCGATGGCCGAGAGCGTCCAGGCTGCGCCGGCGGCCGCCGCTGCCGCCAGGGCCCTGCTGAAGGCGGGGTGCTCCGGGCCTTCGTTGCCATCGGCCCTGCCCCTGCTATGGGGGGCCAGGTTCCTCGGCAGGATACCGACGGCGAAGACCAGGCCCCCGATGACCGTCGCCAGTGAAATGTTGTGGAGGGCCTTGCTGACGGGAAGTCCCCATCGGACCAAGGCGCCTGGATCCGCTACGCCGCGGGTGGCAGCGGCGCCGGAAAAGATGAGGGCCGCCGTCAGGCCCAGGAACAGGGTTGCCAGTCCCGCGAGCTGCCATGGGATGGAGACACCCAGGGCATCACCGCCCGGTGCCCGTCCGCCTTTGCCAGCGGGCAGGGGTGTGGTGAATTGGGATTTTGCGGCAGAAGACACCATTCCATTGTCCGCTACGCCCGCCCGGGCCGCGAATCTGCCGATCAGAGGGCAGGGCGCACGCAAAAGGGGCGGCAACCGTCCGGTTGCCGCCCCTTTTCTGTCCGGCCCGCCGCTAGGATGGCGGACCGAGAAGAAGTTGCCTACTTCTTGTTGGAGACCGCAGCCTTCAGCTTGGAGCCGGCGGTCAGCTTAACGCTGTGGCCTGCTGCGATCTGGATGGTTTCACCCGTCTGCGGGTTGCGGCCGGTGCGAGCTGCACGGTCGGTACGCTCGACGGCGAGCCAGCCCGGGATGGTGATCTTCTCGCCCGCGGCGACGGAAGTCTCGAAAACCTCGAACAGTGCGTCGAGGACGGAGTTGACGGCTGCCTGGCTGGTGCCGGCCTTGCCCGCTACCTCTGCAACAAGTTCACTACGGTTCTTAGCCATTTATGTCCTCCTGGACGATCATGATTCTGGAGCCTCTACGCGGCATGCGCACAAGCCACTGTTCGAAAACTTACCAGCTTGGGCGGTCGAGGGCCGCAAATTCCGCGTGTTTCCGCGACTTTTTGAGGTTAATCACCGGATTTTGGGGGGTTTGCGGCCCTTCCGGCGGGCCGGTGATCCTTTAGATTCCCCGCTGTGGAACCCCTCGCAGGCACGCTCTCTCAGTTCCTGCGGTGTTTACCCGGATGCTCTCCCACTTGTGGTGGTGTCTTCGCCGACGGGCGCTCACTTCTGGTGGTTCCGGGCCGGACGCGTGGGCGGTCGTTCCTGCGGAGGGTGGGCGGGGGTTGGTGCCAGAGCCGCCGCGGGTGGGCGCGGGGCGGTGGTTAAAGTGGTAGGGCCCTGACAGTGATTGTCAGGGCCCTACTAATGTTATGTCCGGCGGTGTCCTACTCTCCCACACCCTCCCGGGTGCAGTACCATCGGCGCTGTGGGTCTTAGCTTCCGGGTTCGGAATGGGACCGGGCGTTTC
>NZ_JBNHFJ010000011.1:0-126165 GCF_059090105.1 Arthrobacter sp. K410C | reverse complement strand
TCGGCAAACTCATCTGCTGGGGCAAAAACCGCGACGAAGCCATCGCCCGCACCATCCGCGCCCTCGACGAACTCGTCATCGAAGGCATCACCACCACTGCACCCTTCCACAAAAAAATCCTCGAAACCGATCAATTCGAAAGCGGAAACTTCAACACCGCATTCGTCGCCGAACTCTTGACCCCCATCCACTTAAGCGCAGACTCATAAATATGGTCATCGTCCCGATGCATGACACCTACTCCCCGCCCGTCGCCACGACCGGCGCGAGGTAGGTGGCCCTACAGAAGTTTTCGCTAACTCTTGCTTACGTATACCGGTTCTTCACCCCAGCGCGACCGGGACCCTTTAGAGTCCGTTACTCGCGCGCCGTTGTACAAGAGCCTAGGGCCGGGATGAAGACTCGGTTGCAAGGAGAGCAATAGCCCGCGTGCTGCCCCTATTCAGCCAAGCAAACTCGTTACAGGGCTCTGCCAACGTCTTCTGTCCCAGGCCTGGTTCCTTAGGTTCCTTGGGGGCACCGGCGCTGTCAATCAAGGATCCTGGTAGCAAGACCCGCGGGTTGTCACTTTCTAATCAACGTCCTGAGAGTAAGGATTCACAATCATGCACGCAGCACCTGACCATCTCGTCATAACCGTTGAGACTCGGATGGAGCTGGACGCCGCCCTAAATGAAGCGGTGAATCTCCTGAAACCAGAGGCCGTAGCTCAACGAGCCGGCATCCTAGTAACACGATTCGCCCCAGGCCACTTCGAAGCGCGTCTGAACCGCAACGTCCCCGCTGGCATGACAGTCGAAAAGTGGGGTTGTGAACCGCAATGAATGAAACGTGGAGAGGTACCTCGAGGGCGCCCGCCGTATGCAGGCGGTGCAGCACAGGGTTCACCGAAGAAGTGCTATGCCTTGAACAAGGGCGCGTTCAGTTCCTTCGCCTACTGCGTCGCTCTCCACTCCCATCGCGCCGGAGTACCTAGACTCATGTTTGGGGAATTCCGATTGAGGCACACCCCAACCGGACAACGGAAATTGATGCTCCGCGGCAAGGCGGGGAAGACGTATGCAATCGCCGCCCACAGCCGGGGACATTTCTCCTGGGTTAACCACGACCACTGCGGCCAAGCAGCTACCCCAACTGCGCTTACTGCCTGGCGTGGATAATCTGAATTGACCTTAGCCATGGACGGATCAAATCCACCACCAGTTCCGGCGTCGTTATCAGCAAGGACAGGTTGGCGCCACAAAAACTTGACGGAAGACCGGTTATGGGTGCCCAAAGACCGCACCACCAGAATCCGCAAAACCGCAACCAAGAAATGGTTTGGAACCGATTCAATGTTAAAGGAGCGGAATGGAACGCTAACAGCTCAGAGAAAAGGCATTACTGGACATCAATACCGGCTCGACTTGACCGAGCACACCAGCAGATAGAGGAGCTTTTACGTGCGCGCAGTAGTGACAGAAGGTTTCGGGGGCCCCGAGATCATGCGGGTCGCCGAGGTCCCCGACCCAGTGCCGGCCGCGGGTGAGGTCGTCATCGAGGTCGCCGCGGCCGGCGTGAACCGAGCGGACCTGCTCCAGCGTGAGGGGTTCTACCCGCCGCCCGCCATGGCATCGCCGATCATCGGGATGG
Source organism: Arthrobacter sp. K410C (assembly GCF_059090105.1). NCBI lineage: Bacteria > Bacillati > Actinomycetota > Actinomycetes > Micrococcales > Micrococcaceae > Arthrobacter > Arthrobacter sp. K410C. The sequence goes on along the minus strand of NZ_JBNHFJ010000011.1, from coordinate 124,533 downwards.
AGTGCTCAGGACGGATCATCGAGGTCGGCGCGGACGTCGCCGATTGGCGCGTCGGCGACGAAGTGTGCGCGCTCCTGGCGGGCGGCGGATACGCCGAGAAAGTCGCCGTGCCGGCAGGCCAGCTGCTACCCGTCCCCGCCGGGGTGAGTCTGCGCGATGCAGCCGCTCTGCCCGAGGTCTACGCCACCGTTTGGTCGACCGTGTTCATGATGGCCGGTTTGGCCGAGGGTGACTCGTTCCTCGTGCACGGCGGAAGCAGCGGAATCGGGACCGCAGCGACTCAGTTCGCCGCGCACCGCGGGGCGCGGGTGTTTATCACGGCCGGAACTGAAGCGAAGCTCGCGCGCTGCCGCGAGCTTGGCGCAGACGTGGCGATCAACTACCGGACGAGCGATTTCGTCAACGAGGTGATGCAGGCCACCGATCAGCGCGGGATCGATGTTATCCTGGATCCGATCGGCGGCAGTTACACGCAGCGCGACCTCGCGGCCCTGGCGCGCGGCGGACGCATTATCTGCCTCGGGACCCAGGACGCCCCCTTCGGCACGTTCGACATCCGCACGCTCATGGCCAAGCGCGCCGCCATCATCGGAGCCACGTTGAGGGCGCGCCCCCTCGCCGAGAAGGCCGAGATCATCCGCGGCGTGCGTTCCGAGGTCTGGCCAACGATCGAGTCCGGCGCCATCGCCCCCGTAATCGACCGAGTACTCCCCCTCGCACAGGTCGCTGAGGCGCACCGCGTCGTAGCCTCGAGCGAGCACATCGGCAAGGTGCTCATCGACGTGGCGTCATGACATTTCAAACGCCGAAACTGGGGCCGGCAGGTTCGCGCGGAGGGCATCGGTCGACCAACACAGCCCGAACACGTAGTCGAGAGTAGGCGTGACAAAATCAAGCACGACGACGCCCTTCCGACGCAACTGCATGTCCCGTTCGGGAGAGTCCATCGCTAACCCACGTCCGTCCTTCACCGCGGCGACCATGCGCTCGACCGACAACCTCATGGACCCTGACCTGACACCGGTGACTCTTATTCGAGCCGACTTCCTCAGCTTGTCGTAACCGTCCAGCGGCCAGGTAGCCTCCGGTGCACGGCGAACACAATCAGATGTGGACGGCCACGATTAGCAGCCGCACCCATTATGGCTATGTGCAAAGAGCCGCAGGGCCACATCAATCTTACCCATCAGTGCCTCCGCCTGCACCGACACAACGGATTCAAACTAACAGGCATTGAAAGACCCTCCCGCAGCCCCGAAGCCAGAACCGCGCACCACCACCGGACCGCTGGTCGACCGTCAACGACCTCCTCAACAGCTCACACCTCTGGCATCCAAGGCCTTCAGCGTGAGCGCTCCCCACGTCTGGTCATGTCGCGAGCTGACCTCACGCGGATGAACACTCGTGACCATCAAGAATTGCGAAGAGTGCACCAAGGGCTTCGAGTCTTCCCGCAACACCCAGCGCTTTTGCTCAAAGCGCTGTGGCAACAGGCAGCGTGATCGTCGACGTCGGGCTCGCAACGGCCCTGCCCAGTCACCCAAAACGGGTTCGCTGATCACTGACCTCCAAGCCCAACTGGAAGCAACCAGGCGACAGCTAGAGTCCAAAACAAGATCCTGCCAGCGGCACCGGGACGTACTTCAGTCCAAGCTCCGTTCCCAAGCCGGTGAAATTGATCGACTCAACGCGGAGAACTCAGAACAAAGAGTCGGCAACAACCTCCTCCAGGCCGAGGTCGCCCGCCTCAAACGCGCACAAAGAATTAATGTCCAGGACCTGGCTCATATCTCGGCCTGGCTGGTCTCCCTTGCCCATGCAAATGGCATCGCACTTGATCAAACGACGCTGGACATTTTCCGCCGTCGTGGATGGAATCCATCAAAGCGCTTAGTTGGAGCCCCGCGGCTATGACGATGTCCATCGCCCGGCTCTCGGCACAATCAGGGCTGTGCTACCTGTTCAAAACCACGATGATGGCTGACCTCACTACCACTCCCCCAGACGCCACCACCTACTACATGAAGGCAGGCACACCGGAAGGCCGATGGATCGGCAGTGGACTCAAAGGAATCAACAGGACCGCCGCTGAGCCCGTCACCGAAACAGACGCGAAAGCCGTCTTCGGCGTAGCAGTCCACCCCGATACTGGCGAACCGCTGGGCCGCCCCCACAGCCAGCCCACCGCCGTAGCCAACGGGACCGGCCCACTCACGGTGAGACACGCCGTCGTCGGTTTCGACCTGACCTTCAGCGTGCCAAAATCGGTGTCCGTCCTCTGGGCACTCAGCCCACGCAGCACCCAGGACCGCATCTTGCAAACCCATCACCACGCCGTCGAGCAAACTCTTGGCTGGCTCGAAGAGAACGTCATCCATACCCGCGCCGGACGGAATGGCGTAGCCCACCTCGGCACAATGGGTGCCATCGCCGCAGCCTTCGACCACTGGGAATCTCGCACAGGCGACCCGCAGCTCCACACGCACTTGGTCATCGCTAACCGCCTCCAGCGCATCACCGATGGAGCCTGGGTCACCCTCGACTCCCGCACCCTGTACAAGGCCGCGGTCGCCGCCAGCGAACACTACAACGGACTCCTCTTTGACGGCCTCCACCGGCAACTGGGATCCGACACCGACAGCCGCAACCCCGTCACCAGCACCCAGAATCCGAGCCAGCAGCTCACAGGCATAGACGAAGAACTCATCCGCGAGTTTTCAAACCGGTCCCGTCTCATCAATGTGGAAACTGACCGCCTCGTCGCCGAATGGGTCACGGAACACGGTCATCCGCCAACTTCAGCAACCATCATCAAGCTTCGTCAACAGGCCACTCTAACCACCCGCATCCCCAAGGCCGAGCTGCCCACACCTCTACGTGAACTCTCGAACCAATGGCGGGAACGAGCGATTGCCAAGGGATTCCAACCGGCCGACGTCCTCGCCGCCACCATCAACCGCTCCCGGGTTTCCCCCTTTGCATTTACCGACCTCCCTCCTGATTGGGTCGGCGCCGTCGCCACCCTCGCCCGAGAACGTGTCGCTGGCAAACGCTCAACCTGGAATCGCTGGAATCTCCTCGCCGAGGCCGAAAGGGTTTGCGCTCAGATCCGTTGCTGCTCTGCTTCAGACCGGAATGCACTGATGGATGCCGTCGCCACCGCCGCCGAGCATCAGTCCGTGCCGCTGAACGAGTACCGGTACGCCGCTGCGCCAGATGCCGGGGCGGACCTTCGGTTCAGGCAAGGCAGCGTCTTCGACTTCCACGGAACGCGCCTCTACACAGACACCTCCACGCTCGCCTGCGAGGACGCCATCATGATGGCAAGGAACGACGACGGCGGTCCAGTCGTCCCCGCGGACGTCATCATGAATTCACTCGAGCGGGTCCGAGAGGCCGACAAGCCGGAGCTGCACTCCGATCAGCGCGCCGCCGTCGCCAACGTCCTCCTCAGCGGCAATCGCCTCGACGCCATCGTCGGCCCGGCCGGTACGGGAAAGACCACGACCCTGAGCGCGGTCAAGGCGATATGGGAAGCGGAGCACGGCGCCGGCAGCGTCGTAGGGCTTGCCCCAGCGGCGGCAAGTGCGGAAGTGCTGGGGCGCGAACTCGCTATGGCCACCGAGAACGTGGCGAAGTGGTTGCATGAGTCGGTGGGCAGCGGGGCGAGTTCACGGGCCGGGCGCTTCTTCGACGTTCAGGCCCGTCTGGCGAGCGCCCATGTCGGCGAGCGCCGGCCCCTCGCACTAGCACAGGAAGCTGCCCGCCTCGCTGCAACTCAGCAGCAATGGTGCTTCCACTCGGGTCAGCTCGTCATCATCGATGAAGCCTCCATGGTCTCCACGTTCCAACTCGCCGCCCTGGTCCAGCAAGCGCAGGAGGCTCGGGCGAAGCGAAATTAACAATTGTTAAAGTCAGGAAAATCTAGAAGCGGATTTGTTAATCTTCGTGCGTTCTGGACAACAGGTGTCCAGTTCGCTTGAACATTAACAATCGGCCCATCGTTTGCCGGGTCTTTTAGGGTCGAAATTAACAATGGGCCGGACCTGAGCGTAGCTCCTACATTAACAATTTGTGCTTGCCTTGAATGCCCCGGCCACCGGTCGAACTAGCATGGGCTGCCTCCTTCTGCGTCTGTCGCAGAAGGAGGGTTTCGACCTGCCGGTTTTGAGCTCGACAGCAGTTATTGGCCGCACATGGTTGAGAAGTTCTGGAAAGCTGCCAGAAGGGTGCCTGGGCCGGAGATCGAGTACCCATCGAGTGCTGCACCGACTTGCTCGCCCTGGAAAAGCCACTCTACTTTCTCGGGAGGCAGCTTAAGGCCAATTTGGCGGAACTCCTGCGCGAAACTGACGAGCTCGTGCTCACTCTGGGATTGCTGGGCTGCCGAGGCGATGTGACACATCCGGGCCACCGGGTCGTCCGAAACATCGTCTGTTGGATCTGAAGGGCTGGACAAGAAGGCGATGCCCAGGCCAATTGCGAAGGTGATCAGAATGGCTGGCCATGCCGAGCCGCGCTGGGATGGAGCACTTTGTGGCAGTCTTCCTGTTGGCTGCCATGGGCCTTGGGGCCCCGTTTCCTGATACATGTCAGCTCCTTTCGGGTTCTCGCTGCATGCGAAGAGTTTCGCGCTATCCCAGGGGTTGCCGAATCGACCCCTGGAAGCAATTTCTCGCTTGCATCCATAGATGGAGGAACACCACCTTGGGCAGGATGCTCAGGACGGGGATACTTGGCTACACAGAGGAGGAGGTCTGCCCATGGAAGGCGTCTCAGACCGGATCCGCGTCGTCCTCATCGACGATGAGGAGCTCATCAGGGCAGGGCTCGCCCTCGTGCTCGCGACCGAACCGGACATCGAGGTGATCGGTGAGGCTGGAGACGGCACCTCCGGAATCAAGGCGGTCGCGTCCCTTCGTCCCGATGTCGTTGTCATGGACGTACGCATGCGAGGAACCGACGGGGTCACCGCAACCCGCCTTCTCAACTCCAAAGAGTTCGAAACAGAACATGGAGTGCCCCCGCCCGTACTGATCCTGACCACGTTCGGCGATGACGGGGACGTCGAGACAGCGCTGCGTTCGGGGGCTGCAGGATTCCTCCTGAAGAACTCAGCACCCCAGATCCTCGCTGCGGCTATCAGGGCATTGGCCCGAGGGCAGGGCTGGATCGACTCATCGGTGACGCGGAGCCTGCTTCGCCAATTCACCAACGCTCCGCCACGCCAATCCGCCCAGACAACACGGCGTCCGACTGGCCAGGAAGAGCTGCGCGATCTCACGCAAAGGGAGCAGGAAGTGCTGGCGGCCATGGCCCGAGGGCTCAAGAACAGCCAGATAGCCCAGGAACTTTTCCTCAGCGAGACGACCGTCAAGTCCCACGTGCACCGCATTCTGATGAAGCTCGGCCTCACCGACCGATCTCAGGCCGTGGCTGTTGCTTTCCGCTCCGGCCTGATGCAACCAAAGGGCGAATGAGCCATTAATCCTCCGGGTGGAGAAGCCTGCTTCCGGGGATGGATGCGCAGCAGGGAAGTTTGGTCGAGACTCGGGCTACAGGAATTGAAGTGATTGCGTCTCCTAAGGAGGTGTCGCCATGGGCCACTCACCCAAGCCGACTGTCGCGGCAAGCCCTGTTCCACGACATATGTATTGGCGGAAGCTACTCACAGCCCCGACGAAGAGTGACATCCTCACTACCGCCGCAGCCGTCGCCTTCGATCTTGTCGGTATGTGGCTGAACTGGGCAGGCGGCTTTATGCCTCAGGACCCTCTGGCAGTGGGCCTGTACATCCTCATCGGCTTGCCGCTCCTGGCCTGGCGGCATATGGCCCCTCTAGCGATCTTCATGCTTATCTGGGCCCACCAACTCCTGGCAATCCCAATCTTCGCCCCCGAGGTCTTCTCACCCGGGGTCCAAGCCATAGATGTGACCGCTCCAGCACCCGTCTCGGGCGTCCTCGTCGCCATCGCCGCGCTTGCTTCCGACAAGCCGTTTCGCATCTCCATCCCCGCGGCCATCGGCGCATGGATTCCGTTCTTTATTGTCTATGCTCGAGACGGACTTGTGGGCTGGGAGCCCGGGGGCGTATTTAGCATGATGGTCGTTCTGGCCTCTGCGTGGTTCATCGGCTGGCTGCTCGGCCGGAACCGCCGCCGGATACGACAGCTCCAGCAGCTGCAAAAAGACGCCGCAGCGGCGGTGCTCGAGGAGCGAACCAATATCGCCGCGGAGCTCCACGACATCGTCTCCCACGCTGTGACGGTCATGACCCTCCACGCTGCAGGAGCAAGCCGCATCATTGACCAGGACCCTGCCCGCGCTGCGGAGGCCTTGGAGGTGATTGAACGGGTCGGCTCCCAGACCATGGACGAGCTCCGGCGACTCCTGGAGCTGATGAGGGCCAACGGTGCAGGAGTTGAAGCGCTCCATAGCCTGCATGACCTGGAGGCACTGGTTTCCCCGGTCCGATCGGCCGGTATCGACGTGCAGGTTTCCTCCATTGGGGATCCCCGGCCGCTGGATCCGAGCGTCGACCATGCCGCCTTCCGCGTCGTGCAGGAAGCCCTCACGAACGTGACAAAACACGCAGGGACAAGCACCAGAGCGACTGTCGAGCTGCACTGGACAGTGGACCGCCTTCAAGTTGAGGTCCGTGACGACGGAGGATCAAACCCGAAAGTGACCACACCATCCGGCTACGGCCTCATCGGTCTCCACGAGAGGGTCGCACTCGTCGGCGGCCTTCTCGTGTACGGGCCTGAAGGCGAGGGTTTTGCAGTTCGAGCCGAACTTCCTATCGCTGCACAGACCCCGGCACAATTCGACACCAGCCTTGATTGATGTCTCTGCACCATTACGGGTCGCGTGCACAGCGAGCGGAAAGAGCGAGCCAAAGCTTGCAAATCCAGGGACAAGACCGATACATAGTCACTCTGACAACACGCGTGCGCGCGTCCGGTCGGCGGTCGCTGCTCTCTCCTCTCTCTCTTTGGCGTCCAATGCCGCCGAAGATTAACATCCAATTGCCTGCTCAACCGCGGTTGTTTCAGCTGCAGGCTCCGCGGTTCGCAATGGGCGGGCACATAGACTTCCTGCCATGCGCGTCTTCGACATTGCCTTCAACTACCTGCTCGACACCACGCCTCCAGGAAAGGACCCGGACTCCCATAGTCCGCGGCTAAAGGCTGACCATCAGCTGCTCTGGAAGAAGGAGCTATGCAAGGGGCAGCTGTTCGAACTGGAGGTCTCGGAAGTTCCCAAGGTGCGTCGGAAAAACTACCTGATGTTCGAGCAGACGCCTGACAAATGTTTCACGGTCGGCAGTGACGCCATCACGAACTCCTACACCAGGTGGGGGAAGCCCAAGGCCTTGGTCGAGGCTAAGGCCGAGTTGAGTGAGGAGCAGAAGCGCCGCTATTTCGACCCGCCGTACACGATCGGCAGCGCCATGATCTGGCCCGTCCGGAGAATACACCTGCCCACCCTCAACACCGCCAGGGGAATGCGGATACGGATTGCGGATCGGATGGACCTGACTCTGGAATGCATCCGGCGCCACTACGCCAAGGAGTCAGGCAGCCCCCTCGCCGACGTCACCACTAACTATGGGGACTTCTTCGAACTCTTCTGCACGTTCGAGAAGTTCGTGGAGTTCTTCCACTTCCAGGATCTCGTGACGCCGGAGGGGAAGATCGCCTTCTTCCTCGATGAGGATGAGGACAAAGTCTTCACGCGCCTCGGCGTCCCGATCACGAAGGACGAGTACATCAGGGTTCAGGAAGCCTCGCTGAAGTTCATAGCGTTGCGGGCGAACCGGATGGCCGACTGGGTCGAGGAGAACCACCGCGACGTTGAGGTCCGACGGCCATAAACATCGGCCTGCCCCTGCCGGGTAATCCGAGAACAGGCGACGAATCACTGAGGCGCCGCCTGAGGAACTGAGAAGGGGGAAAACTAGCCTGCTGCCGCGTCCGGGCGGTCCGAAATTGACAATTGTTAAAGTGCGGAAAATCTACACGCGGAATTGTTAACTTCCAGCCGGAATGGACTGTTGTGTATCGACTTGTCCAATGCGGCCGCAAATTTAACAATCAGCCCTTGTTTTTACGGCCTTTTCGGCCCGTTCTTAAAAATCTTTGTGGCCAGTTGTGTGCCCGAAATTTAACAATTTCAAATGGCGGTCTTGGCTGCCCTCTTGCTATTTACAGAAGGTGACTGCGCAGAATGTCAGGTGTCCTCTGCCCTCATTGGGTTGAGGAAGCGATCGAGCGTCTCTAGCCGATCGCGCCCTCCCTCCCTCCCTCCCTCCCTCCCTCCCTCAGATAGGCGTGTTCGCCGAACAGCTGGAAAACAAAGCCGCTCGCCATGAGGACTGCCCGCCTTCGTCTGGTCCGGCTTGGCTCGTCTCCTAACCGCGGCGTCATGAATCCCAAAGGTCACGAGACGGATAGTCGCGCCAGCGAGGAGACCTTTAGTGAGCAATAAATCGCGCAGGTCATGACCAGACCCACCCGAGACGTCGCCGAAGTCGCCTCCGCGTCATCGTGGGCAAAGCTTCTAGACTCTGCTGATCAATATCGTTAGGCATGGCACAAAACAGCCCTGCAAGGCGAAGCAATAACGCAGATTGTTGCTCAGAAAAATCCATCATGAAGCCATGAGCAGCCAGGTTCCGGAGGTTCATCCCGGGCGTCAACAACGTCATTCGAAGCGCTTGAACCCAGTCGGAGTCGAGGTCCCGTTTAGCGAGGGCATCCACATAGAAGTCCATCGCGGGAAAACGCCCTGGAGAGTCGCCTCGCTGAGTTCGGTAGAGCGGCTCATCGAGTGTACGCAGCAGCCCTCGCGCTGCACTTTCGATCAGTGGAATCGAGAGTCTTGCCGAATCTGAATACTTCTCCGCCCAGTGAAGGGAGAGTGACTCAGAGAAGAAGTGTGCAAGGGATCGATCTGCTGAGAGCGTTTCCACCATCCAGACTGTAACTTCATCAGCTCGCGGCATTGGGAAGCGCTGGCGAATATGTTCCAGTTCAAGCGCAAGAAGGTGCGCCGTTGTGCTGAGGGTGGTTGTTTCGGTCCGTGTGATTTCTTCTTCCATGAAGTCATCGTTGGTGCGCTCTGGAAGGCCATGTGTCCCGTAGACCGTACGGGTGATGAGTGATCTTATCGATCCCGCCGCTGCCTTTTGGGCGCTTTTCTTGTTTGCTTCGTGGTCTCCGGACGGTGATGGACTGGCCAGGAACGTCATGAGGGCATGGCTCCAGTCACGTGCGCGACCGTACCTTCGAAGATGGGCGCGAAACGCGTTCTTGGACACTTTCACTTCGTGGTACACCGATTCCCAGCCCATGGAGTCGTGGTCCACGGACTGCATGACGAGCACCGCTTCGTCTTTGAGGTCGGACAGGCCATAGTCGGCAGCCAGACTTGCTGCGGCTTGCGCGTGATGCATCTTTACCATGCCATTGTCGTCCGCCCGGGCACGGGCTATGTACTGTTCGGTGTGCCAGCGGCGCGCTAATTCCAGTTCAGCCGGGTTATCCGCAAGTCGCGCAAGTGACTTGGCGATTTCATCAGTTAAAAAGGTCGAGGCTCCTCCGATAGTCAACAGACGACTGCGAATTCCCTCCCGCTCTTCTCCAGGAATGCTCCCGTCGCCGCGGGGGTCCGCGGAGAGCGCAGCCAAGAGAGTGAGTGCTGGCCCGCTTGTCTCCGGCCTACTCGCAAGAATCTCGCTTTTTATGTACATGGCCTGACGAACTGCCCGTTCTTCAGTCATTCTGCGTGATCGAGCAATGGTATTGGCTCTTGCTAGTGACAGCGCAACCTGCTGGGCGGAAACGTTCTCAAGTTCTGCCGCCTCTAAATAAGATTCGACAGTCGCCGATGCGTGGTCGGGCTTAGGCCTTACGCGAGCTGTCAGGAGAATGTCCGCTACGTGGGCCCGCATGGTAGAGGGCTGCAGAACGTCGTGCACTTCTGCCCAAAGGGACCACGCGCTTGACGGCGTCTCTGACATAGGACGAGTTACCGTGACGGAAAGCGCAGATTGGACGAGATTCACGTCGCCGGCAGTTCCGAAGTCCTCTTGCAGTTCGTACGAGAAGACGAAGTCTATTTCTGCTTGGAGACTTTGATCCAAGAGCTTATATTCTTCAGCGAAAGTGACCTGCTCCCAGATCTTCAACTGTTCATCATAGGGGGTCGCGACCTTTTCGAGTAGATCTGACACGACCTGAACATCCGCTGTATTGAACTCGTATGCCACGTTTCCTCTTTTCGACCACTCTCGGAGTGCGTTTCGGCGAGGCAGAAGTTTGCCGCCAATTGACTGTAACCTCTTCAGAAACGGTCAGCTGGAATGCCGAGAAGATATGCGAAATATAAGCCATTCGCCTCGGACGCCGTAGTATCCTCTCCGACTAACGTCGGCTGGATTTTTCTCCTCACCCACATTGTTCCCGGCGCCCCTGGGACGTGGTTAAAGAGGGCTACCCTGTGGTTCGATTTGTCAGGACCCTGTATGGCTGGTTTCTGCCTGCAGATAACTGAGTGTGGGCTCCACGGCACCGTCCCGTCCGGCTCCAGCGCCCCCTTCCGTGAAGCTTCTATTCCTGAACTTCGGTCACTCCTTCGTGTTCTGTTGGAAGCCACAGTTCCACCTGATTGCGGGGTGAATCGGCCCAACCGACAGGCCGGCGTCTTACGGCTAACTCTCGGTGGCCGCTGCTATGTTGAGAACGGGCCTGGAACCAACGTAATGGCACACAGGCGCAAGGAGCACAGAAACGACGGTGATCAGTTCCATGAAGGAAGCGCAATGGGAAGAACTGGACATGACGATCACGAAGATAGCGCCGTCTGCGTCCGGATTCTCGGCGAAGGGCGGCCATGGCCAGAAGAAGCAGCGGGTGCTCGCGAAACTGGATGCATTCTTTGATCGGTTCTTCGGATTGAGTAGCGGGACTCGCACCTAACAATGGATTGGTCAGTGCCAGACGAACGCCAAGCTCGTGTGATCGAGGCGCTTGAAAATCGAAGCACGAAACTCGCGGGAATATATAAGACTGCTTTGGACCTGTTCGCGTCCGATGGGCGCCCAGGCTGTGAGTCTGCCCGTATCTCCGTCATCTGTCACTGCATGAGAGAGCTCATGCTCGGCCTCCCCGACGTGATGTCTGATTCTGACAGCATCATCCGACGTCCAGACAAGTCTTCTGCCTCTTGGCTCAGAGAGCTTCCGGGTTTGTTAGCAAATCACCCTGATACCGACCTTGATCAAAACCAAGACTTGGTGCCCGTTCCCCGCCCCGTCGCGCGCGCACTATCTTCACTAGTAAGCGCCGCAACACAGGAGGAGGGGCGGAACCGTGCCAATACGGCCGCCCTAATCACAGGCGGATCTGATGCGCACCACCCCGCGATAAAGCAGTGGATGAATGCGTATCAATTTTTCGTCGGCTGGGCCCATCTGGATCGAGAGCACGAACGAGAAAGGTCGCTTCCCAGCGACCAGAAGTTGGTTGAAAACATGAGGGTCGTCGAGGACCTTATAGAAGTTCGTACAGCTCTTTTCTTCGCAAATCTCCACGCACTTGACGACCTGCTCGATGAAATTAATGATCAGGACGGGGAGAGCAAGTAATGACCGGTTACAAAGCACCTACGTCTGCGCAAATCGCTGAGGCAATCCGGCGAATACCCACGCCAGCGTTGCGCCGCGCGTTCTTTGAACGCCTCAAGAACCCGCTGTGGGTGGAACCCTTGGCGAGGGCCGGCATGTTTAGCAATCCTCCTGAACCGGAAATGACGGACGAGGGCCTCGTGCTGGATCACTACTGGCCCGAGATCGACTACTTGATCCGAGTTTCGCCAGCGGCACCTCAGGCCGTTGTGGACGTTCTACTGAAGCTTGTGCACAGTAATAACCCGTGGGTGCGGCGGGCCGCATTCACGATTGGTGCTGGGATACCGGCCAACGAAGCAGCCCGCCTGAAGCCCTTGCTAAAGGATTGGGAAACGAGCAGCTTCGGTTGGCGAACTGACCCGCGCGATATGGTCACCATGGCGGTGAACCTGCTTGACGGCGGGCAGCGCAAGATGGGTAAGTGGATGGCCGATCTACTGTTCCGTCCAACCGCTTCGGACACCAAGCACAAGCCGGATCTGGCAATCGACGAACACTGGTACCAGGAAGGTTTGCCACGAGTCGTCGACGCGCTGGGCGAGGATGCTTTCAGGGCAGTCATGCCTTGGCTTGAGGCATATGAGCGATGCTCAGGGCGCCTGACGGACAAGCTTGATTTCACAGAGATGTCACGAGATTCCATCCGCCACCGGAGCGACCACTATCCGTCAGTCGAGCAGACCCTTATTGACACCGCGAGGGATCTTGCTGCTGATGCAATGAGCAAGGCACCAAGGCACACTCGGATGGTGCTGGCCAAGAGCCCGATGCGCTTGGCCGTAAAGATCACCCTCTACGCGTTAACTGAGGCGTTCAGAGAAGACAAAGGCCAGAACTCCAGTGGTGATGAACTGCTTACTGTGGGTGAAGAGCTTCTGGCCGACAGCGACCTCTTTCATGACTCGTACCGCATTGAAGTTTGCGAACTGGCGAGGGAGATGGCGCAGAGACGGCCGGCTGCCCTAGGTCCGCTCCTTGACTTCGTCATCTCCGGACCGCGCACGGAGTTAGATGGGTTACGCGAGCGCCTCCGACGAGACGACGAGGACAGCGAAGAGGAGCTCGATCGACGCGTGGAGACAGTGCTTGCGGGCTGGAAGCATCGTTGGCTGTCATCCATCGGTAGCAAGGCGCTCCCGCCCGAGCTGAAATCGGTTCTAGCTGAAATGGACACCAAATTTGGCCCCATCGACTCGCCACTTTTGCCTGAGAATAGGGTGACCGGCTGGACTGGTCCGAATAGTCCTCTCTCACGAGACGACATGTCCGTCATGAGCCCAGAAGAACTCGTCTCTCATCTAGGAAGCTGGCATGACACCGGCGACGGGTGGGGTCCAGAGCCCTCGCATGAGGGGCAAGGCCGAGAATTGGCCGCATTACTCACGACAAATCCTCGGACACTCCAAGGTACAGACAATCTGGTTGATCGATTGCGACCCACCTACCTTCGCGCCATATTGCAAGGCTGGGAGGCTGCTCTAAAGGCAGGTCTTGAATTTGATTGGAGCGAGGCCAGCAGCCTTGTCTCAGATGTATTGGCGCACAGCGACACATCCTCGTTCCCCGTGGAAGGCGGTAATTGGGATGATGATGTTGACTTCCGGTGGGCCAAAAATGCCGCGGTGAGCCTGCTTGAGGAGATTGTAAAAAAGCGAGAAAGCCCCTATATTCCAGAAGAGTTTGTTTCCATCTTTGCCGATCTTTTGATTCATGCCGCTGACGATGAGACCGCCTGGCTGGAGTACGAATCGGACGAGAGCGAGATGGATCCTCTCGCTCTCTCCATCAACCGGCAGTGGCCAATCCGCCTTCACGGACTGGTCAACCTCATGGCTCATGGAAGGGCCGCTCCCTGGTACGGCGTGTCTCACGCCGCCTTCGAGCGGGAGATTGGTCGGCGGGACGAGCATGGTGCCTCTTCCGCCATCATCGGGGAGAGTCTCGGCAGGCTGCTTTCTGTCGATCCGGAGTGGCTTAGGGCTAAGAGCGCAGAACTGTTCGGAACAGTGGAAGGTCTTTCTCGCAATCAACAAATTGCGCTAACGACGGCAGTGGCCGTTCATCATTACCAACATGAGCTCTATGAGCTGCTTTCGCCCGGCATGATTGCAGCAGTCCGCTTGGCCGGAACTCTCGTTGCAGGCTGGCAGGGTCAGTCCCCTCCCCTGCAACGGATCGGCGAGTGGGTGGTGGATGCCATCATTTATGGTGATAAGACCCCCGATGATCCACTAGCCGAAGCGTTTTTCACTGGTGTTGAGCCGAAAATCCGAGGGGCGGCAATCGGTCGCATTGCATGGTCTTTCATGCATGCCCAATCAGTCGATACCACAATCCGCGACAGGCTGGCCGGCCTCTGGGACTCTCGAGTCGCCTATGTTCGCTTGCACCATGAGGCTAGACAAGAACTGGATGAGTTCTACTGGTTCGTGAGAAGCGGAAAATTTGATTCCTCGTGGTGGCTGCCCCGGCTGAAGGAGGCGGTGGAACTGGATCCAGGACTTGCTGCTCAGCGCTACGTGATTGGCAAGCAGATCGCAAGCGCAGCGGATTCCGATCCGCGTGGGGCATTTGAGGCGATCAAAGTATTGCTCATGAATCGTAAAGAAGGCGGCATGCGCACTTGGGATCTCGCTCGCAATGCAGTGCCCATGGTCATCGCGAGGGCGGTCGCGTCAGATGACGATTACCTAAAGGACGATGCCATCCGCTTCATGAACAAATTGGGAGAGGAAGGCAGCGCCGGTCTGGAAAAAGAAGTTGATGATGCGTTGAACGGTAAAATCACACAGAACGACGTCGGCGAATAAGGACCGATCGATCGATGAAGCGTTCAAAGAAGACGGGTCTCTGCCCCGTGTGGTGGTGATCTCTTGGTATTAGTGCTGCGACCGTTGCCTCATCGATCGCCCATCTACTTGTCCTCGGGCTCACAGATGCCCTTCTGGACGAGGTGGGATTTTCCCTCAGAAGTAACCCGTAAGAGCTCTCGGTCATTTCTTGCTCAGCGGCAGTCGCGATAGAGCGCTAAGCACACCACGGCCCATCTTGGCTCGCTGAGCGTCTTCGGACAGGGAAGCATCGAGAGCCCAGCGCATTTGCTCCCAATCAAGTCGCTTGGCTGTCTTGCCGCGTCGGTTTGCACGGACCAAGAGGACGATCCATACAAATTCGGCCAAGAAGATGATTATGTAGGGGCCCAATGCTGCCAGGACCTGCCACCATGGTGCAGGCTCTGTCCGCACAGCCACGTCGATCATAGGCGCTGGGCTGGGATACATGTCAGCTGGTGATTCCTATCTCATGAGGTATTGATTTGTTTATGCCGAGAAAGTCCCCGCTCACGAACACCGAATACTCCCTGCCCTACTTTGCCTTACTGGCTTCGCTTTGCTTCTTGGGCAGGCTATGCAGTTTTCCACTCATCATTGCTGCTTCGAGTTCGGCTCGACGCTTTTCGGCAGCGCGTGAGATTTGGACGGTATCGAGGAGCTCGCTGCTGATTCGTTCCACTCCGCTCTTTATCGCCTTGTACGTCCCTATTCGGGCCAGTTCCATCATGGAACCTATATAGCCGGAGGCCCGGGCGAAAAAGTAGTCGCTGAGGTCGTCAGCAATCATCCCGGGGTGGGCATCGAGGAGAATTATTCCCCTCTCTATTTCTTTCAGGGTTATTCGCCATTCTTTCCGCTGTTGTTCGGTGTAGATGTGAAATGCGGGCATCTCGAGCCTGGTCCATCGGCGCCCGAGCTGAGCGATGGCTGAGTCACGGGGATCGAGGCCCTCCTCGAACAATCCTGCTGCTTCTACACCGACTCCAACGAAGATGAATGTTGCCGGAAAGTCGTTGGCTAGGGATTTCAGGGTATTGCTCACTTCCCTACCGTCCCTGCGTTTTAGGTTGAGGAAGTGTATGTCATCGATGATGATCAGTTGGGTTTCACATCGAAGTGCGCAGTCAAGTGCGCTGGAAGTCACCTCCAGTGTCGTCCCTGATCTTTTCGGATGTGCGTAAAATTCAAGCATTTGAAGGATTAGCGATTTAGGAGTGGTGTTTCCAGTCAGGCCTATACGGACGACGGGGATTCGTTCGGCTTCCGGTCCAACCATGGGCCCTTCCCGTGCCATGACTTCCCGGTGAAGTTTTCGCCCGAACATGTTCGCTGCCGTGGACTTTCCGACCCCTGGTTCGGCATCAATGACTGGAGCGGTGCGTACCCGGTCGAAGTCTTGCATGTCAGAGTTGAACATGTTGTCCATAGCCTCATGCACGCGGACAAGCTGCGGCGTTGAAATGGTGAGAGCTGACAGGTATTTGAGCCGTCTGGTGGCGTATTCGGCGGCCGCGGCCTCGCCGAGTCTTTTCAGTGCGCTTCTGGTGATCACTTCAGGTGGCTCGAGCTTAGGCCTGTTCGCGAAGGCGGCCCATCCTTCCTTTCTAGACAGGCTGACAGATAAGTGCGCGTCGGTAGGTGTTTTCATAGCGAACCGGCTGCGTCACTGTAGTATTCGGCGCCCTCTCGATCCGCTGGGTTGTAGTCTGAGGACTCGTCTTCGAAGTTTTCGAAAGATCTCTCATAGGCGTAGTCCGTGACGGCATCATTGGCTTCGGCTTCCTCCTCAATCACCTTAGTGGCCCTCTGGAATTTGACGGCTTGTTGGTTCGCCTTTATTGCGGCCTTTCGCTCCTCAGGGGTAAGCTCCAGGCCTGCGCCAAATTTTGCAAGAAGGTGCAAAAGTGCTTCCTTCAAGGGGACTTTTTTCTGCCTGGCCAGCCTTTTGGCTATGTCCAGAGCATCCGAGCCGAATGGCCGGCCCACGGAGCTGGCCAGTTGCGAGTCCAAGTTATGCCACGTCTTATCCTCCGGGTCTTGGAAGTAGATTCTTCGCACATCGGAGGGATTAAATTTGAAGGGCCATTTCTTGTCGGGCAGGTCGCGGTAGGGGCTTTGCCGGTCACGCCACTTCGAAAGAATCGGGCCTTTGTAGATCAGTCCTTGGAAGTAGACGCCGTCCTTTTTCATGACGTGGGAAGTGACGGGGAGGAAATGAACAGCCAGACGAGGGTCGCGGGGCAATACGATTGCGCCAGCAGCTGCAATTCCGTGCGCGTAACGATCCATTGGGCTAAGCCTCAGCCCCGGCATCTGGTCATCGCTTAGGCTATCTACTGGACGCCGGTGATAAATGGTTCCAACCCACTCGCGGATAATTTCTTCTAGTTGGCTGACGAGATAAATAGCTTCTTTCTCCGCCCCGATTCCCCGCGCCTCGATGTTTTCACCTTTATATCCGGGCAGAACATCTAAGAGCTTCGTCCTGAGGGTTTTAAAGAATCGCTCCATTGGCGCCTTGTCCGTTGCCGTGTACTTCCGGGCTGGCTGAAGTGAGATGCCGAGTTCCGCACAGGCATTGAAGATGTGGGCCGAAATGAAAACCTTCCCATGGTCGACAGTCACAGTGTCGGGAAGGATACCGGGTCCCTGGAGCCTGACTTCATTGTCCTCATCGAGGACGAGCACAGTCTCAGGAATCCCGTGATAGGGCCAAGAGGCCGACTCAGGCCAATCCGGAGGCGCCTCGTGTGGCTGTATGACTTCGAAGAGGACGGGCGCGACGTCGATGCTTTTCGTTGAAACCGGAGACAAGCGCAGTCCGAGTATGCAGCGGCTGTAGAGATCCATGGCAACAGTAAGTTCCGTTCGAACCCACTCCGAGGTGATCTCATTGAGGGCCCATACATCCAGCCTGGTGGTGTCCAGGAGAACCAGTTGACCCGGCCCCGAAGCTTTGAAGTGCCCAAACCCCTCGCTGGGTATTTCGGCCACCGCGCGCCGCTTGCGGGCCGACTCGAACTTCTTGTTGAAAATTAGTGCGTTTAGAGCGCGGCGGGCAGCCCAATCTCCGGGAATGGGGATCGGTTCCGGCTCCGGTTCGCCCTCCTTCCTTGCGGCCAACTTCTCCCGTTCGGCTCGGTGTACTCGCTCCTCGATAACCAAAAGTAAGTTTCCCTTTGTGATATTTGATTTTGTCGTTCGCTCCTTGACAACCGTCCTGGCCACCTCGACCCATTCCTCGCTGCAGCCTTGATAAGGGTCGACCGGCTTTTGTGACCTGCGGTCCACAAGTCCCAGAACGCCATCCTCCTGGTATCGGCGCACCCAGTCACGCACTGCAGGAACGCTGACCTGGAGTTCAGCAGCCTTTGCCTGATACTTGGACATGCGGGGCTTTTTGGCCCTGTACTCATCCTTCGGTTCCCCTTCTAGTGCAGCGTATCTCGTCCCGGATTTGTAGCCGGAAAGAAGCTCTCGGACGTGAGAAGCCCGGTCTAGCACTTTCTCAAGTTGATCTTCGGGGATCAGGTGAAGCGCTATATCGCTGGGTACCTGAGCTTTTTCAGGCCGTTCTCCAAAGAACGCCCTGTCCGAGATGCGGAAGGGCCCGGAGGGATCTAGCAGGGAAACGGTTCGGACCCGGGCCAAGCCGGGCGAACCTCGTCGTTCGAGGCAAACTTCCGTTCCCATGATGGCGCAGACTGTCCATTCTTCGTGTTCGTGAATAACGCGAGTTCCTAGGCCAAGAACTATTGTGCTGCTCACTTCTGTTTCCTTTCTTGTGGATCGAGCCGGCCCTTGGGAAGAACAATCGAGCCGGCGTCAATGGGCCTGTTGAGATCACAGGTGAGCTCACCCGTCCACAAAAGATGCAGCAGGTGTGAGCGCATGATCAGTGGTGGCATACCAGTTAGTTCAGCCATTCGTGCTTCAAGGGCCGCGAAGAACTCTGGTTGGTATGTGTTCGCCCTAACAGTTGCCAGGACGTCACTGTTGAGGAGCCAGGATCTCCGGTAGCCGGCAAGGAATTGAAGGTTGTAGCCAAGTTGGAGGCCGGGCTCGTTGACAACCACGTATCCCCACCCACGGGGTTCGATAGTTTTCCGAGCCCAGCTCAGGGTGGCCACGGTTCTTGGATCCTTCATCTTTTTGAGGGGTTTTACCTCGACCACTCTCACCGACCGGTTACCGCCCACTGTGAGGAAGTCCGGGACGTAACTCTTGCCTCGGGGCTCGTTAATGAAAAGCCGGAATGGCTGACCAAGAATGTGTAGGACGTCAGGGTCTCTGTCCAGACTCAGAAGCGTGAAGAGCTCTGTAAGCGATTCGTACGGCACGTGCGCTTTCTCGGTGACAGCCCAGTACAGCCCCGGTCGGTTCTTTTGATCGTGGTGATACTGCGGGAGGCGCCAAGGAACCGCCCCGTTGAAGGCGCTGAGGGTTATGTCACGGAAGGGAAAGGTCTGAAAGGAGGAGCGGCTCCGGCTCCGCCTGATGCTGAGCATGATCTCACCAGCGGGATGATTCGGCTCCGGGAGAAAGCTCACCAGCTTCACCTCAGTTCGAAACTCTTGACGCAGAACCGTCCTGACCTTGGGATTCTTCCACGCAAAGGGGTGTAAGTGGCCGGATACATTTGGCGTCATTGTCGTTAGCTGCTACACTAAATGCAGAGTCCATGGAGGCTCTTGTTGTTGTGCGCGGATTTACCAAGCGCGTTCTCATGCGTCTAATTTAGCAGCCCGGCCATCTTGTGCCAGCAGTTTCTGCGCCTACTTATGCCTCTTTGTTAGCGGGCCCAGGCGTGATTATGCACTTCTCCCGAGCAACCTCGAGCAGGTCCCTCCCCAGGCTTGTCAAATGCATCGGGCGTCCCCGCTCTGCCCGCATCAAAAGCTGACCACCAACATCGCGTTCAAGGGCCCGAATCTGGCTGCTCAGCGAGGGTTGATTGAGACCGAGGCTGCGGACTGCCTCATTCAACGTCGGGTAGCTGCTGATTGCAGCGAAGCGTTGCAGCCGCTCTTTGCCGTGGTGGCCCTGCAACGCGTCCTTCAATAGGGGTGGAAACTCAGCAAACTCGTGCGGGTCGATGCCTCTCCGGCCGGTGAAACTGCCGGTACTTCTGAGCGGAGCGCCGGAAAGAAGGACAAGCCGCCGGATGGCATCTCTCGACCAGCCCGTTCGGTCAGCGATTTCCTGAAGAGTCAACCGCTGGTCGACGTACATATCGCGTACCTCGTCAAGAGTGAGCTGTATCTTGCCAGACGGCTGGGTAAGAATTGAGAGCCGGGCCAAGTGATGCCGGATCATCCGCTCGCTCTTTTGCAGGTTCATAGCCATATCCTTGACCGAGTCGCCGCGGTCAAGAGATTGCCGTAGACGTGCCCGGAAAGTGTCGGGACCGGGACGGAGTGCCTCGACCGTCCTGGAGGCCCGTTGCAGCATTTGACGGATGAGCCGCGGTTCGACAAGTCCTCGGCCTACCGCGTCCTCAATCATGGAATCCACATAACAGGCGGGCTCCGAGGGCATCGATATGCCATCAAGAAGGCTGAGCGGAGGTTCCCAGCTGAGTGGCTCGATGACGGAGTTTTCGTGAAGAAGTGCCTTTGCGTATTCGTCGAGCAGCTCCAGAATGTCTGTTGGGGTTGCGGTGATGAAGTTCTGGATCAGGAAATAACCCCGGCCTCTTTGCTCATCCCGCTCGAGGATGGAGCCGGTAAGGCGATAGGCAACGTACAGTCGGGCGACTTCCGGGGAGGTTCCGCTGAAGCCGTGATCCGCGACGATGTCCTGCCAGATGGCGACAGGAAGCAATTGATTCAACCCAAGCTGGCGCCTCCGTTGATAATCGATCGGCGCCGGATGTTGGTCGAGATAGGCCGCGAGCACCAACAGCGCCTGCATCATGGTTCGTCGGACCGGTTTGGACAGGCTTTGGAAGACGTACGTGAATGAGTGCCTATTTAGGGGTAATCCCAGGGCTTCGTGCTGGAGTTTCAGGTCGGAACGGTTGCTGCCGGGCAACAGGGTCCCGATGCTCAGGGCCGTCTGCAGCGTCTTCGGCTTCACTGCGGTGTCCATGTGCAAACGCAGGGTCCAGCCGGGCCAAAATCGCTGTGGGACTGAGCGTTGCCTGGCGAGGACTTGAGATTGGTCGCGAGGTGGTGACGAGGGGGAAGGGCCTGCTGTGCGGTAGCGAAGTGCACTGTGCGGACCGATGTCCTCATCGATGGCTTTCAGCACTTTTTGCTCCAGCCCGGGTGAAGGAGTCCCCCAGTGCCGAACGATTTGTGACGGGAATTCCTTCACAACTTTCCCGTCCGCTGCCGACAAGAGTCGCCGGATGATGGGGACGTAAATACCCTGGTCCTCCGTATGTAGCACCATGGCCGCCAGGGTGATTGCATGTGCAACAGCTGCGCCTGAAGGGGGTGGGAACAGGCCGGTCCGCCTCCGGGACAAGTCAACTTCGAACTCCACGTCGGGCACGTCGCTGCCCGTCCACGATCGTAAGTCATCAGCCGTCATAACTCGCAGTGCCCGTCCGGCCAGGAGTTTTAGGTCGTCCAGCAGCCGGGCCACTTCATGGGGACTGATGTCATTGGAATCGATAACTGAATTTAGCCACTTTTGAGTAGCGAGAAGTGGGCTGCTCGACGGGATACCGAGCACAGGCACATGAGCGAGGTCGCGCCGGCACGTCCACACGCTTCCGTATGGGCCGGTGAGTGCACTGTCGCAGGAAGTTGGCAGCGGCGGATCGCTGATTCCTCGCCCGACGCGTGGGACCCGCCCGCAGCGGTCGCAGTAATCCAGCAGCATGCATTCATGTCGGGTGCAAACAAATGACCATGTCAATCGCCAGGCGAGTTGCCAGGCACCTGCGTCCTCTGCCAAACACGCCGGACAGTATCGCGTCCCGGTTCCCCGCGCCCAGAGGAAGTGTATATCCACACCCTGCTGGGACCGTCTGTAAATGACACCCTTACCTTCGTATTTAGCCAGGGTGAGCCTGTGGATGTCCTGGGCCGTAACGCCGGTCGCAGAAGCCAGTAGAGCTGCCTCAAGATCTGAAATGCGAAGACTATAATCGGCGGATTCCTGCCCGGCAACAGCCGGCAGACGCAATCCAACACTCGCGTACAGCTCCTTTCGCGTGGTCGACAAAGCTAAGCAGTAGCGGTCGAGCCAACTCGCCAAAGACTCCCCCGAGACGGGACGAATCCTGATCGGTAACGTTCGCTGCTCCACGACCTTCACCTAACGATCGACCACAGCCAGGGCAGGGCCGGTACGCGCCGTCCGGCGCTCGCGTAAGTATTTTGGAATGGGATGGTGCCCTGACGGAACACCGCTACAAGAACCGAGGCCTAAGCCTGGCAGGTAGCGCCTGTCGTCCCCCGGGGAACGCAACAGCGCGGCCGGAACGCGCGTCGCCCAGACAACTGAGCCACATGGATTATGCGCTGATAGTAACTCTACGAGCCACCGCTGCGTAGGGGGTGCTGGCAGGTTTCGTCGCCTTCAGCGGTCCGTTCAACGCTGGCCGTGACGAGTCTCTGGACTGATCGTGTTTTGACGCCCGATACCTGCAGTAGCCGCCGGATCGTGTTTTTGTCCCAGCCGGTTTCATTGGCGATTGCCTGCGCAGTGAGACCCTGGACGACGTACCTCTCACGGAGTCCTTCTTCGTCGAGGGGTATTTTGTGTCCGGGCGGCGGTGGAAGCCCGAGTCTCGACATGTGGTGCATGATCATCCTCTGACTCCTGTTGAGGGCGAAGGCTATGCTTTCGACAGATTCCCCTCTGTCGAGGGACCGACGCAGTTGAGCTTCCAAGGAATCAGAGCCTGGAATTAGTGCTCCGATAGGCTTGACGGCGCGTTCGGTTACCTGGCGAACAAGCGGGCGTTCGATCAGGCCACGCCCGATCAACGACTTGAGGACCGGATCATCCCCGACTTTTTGCCGCTGTGCATAAGGTGCGTCCCGAAGTAGGTCTATGGGTGGTTCCCAGCTAAGGGGCTCCGTGACGCCGGCTTCTGCGAGGAATGTGCTTGCTCTTTTGTCGAGCTCGTCGAGGACCCACATCGGAGTTGAGGCGATGAAGTTCTGCAGCAGGTAGTAGCCTTCCCCGCCGCGTTCGGTGTGTTCCGGGATCGAGCCGGTGACCCTGTTGGTGAGATAGAGCCGGGCAGTGGCCGGATCGTCCCCAAATCGGTGGTCGCTAAGGTCCTGCCAAATGGCTGAGGTTAAGAGGCCCTCTAGGGACAGTCTTCGCCTGCGGCTGTAGTCGATGGGAGCGGCGTGGCTGTCCAGATAGGACGCCAGGGTCAACAATGCTCTCATTAGCGTGTCCCGGGCCGGGCTCTGTAACCGGCGATAGACATAGGCCAAGGAGTCGTCTTTGCTGTGCAGGTCCAGCGTCTCCCGCTGAAGCGCAAAGTCGGGCCGCGCATATCCGGGCAATAGGACGGCAAGGCTGAGGCTGGCTTGAAGCATTCTTGGCCCAACGGGCAAGTCCCTCTGCAGAAGGCTGGTCCATCCGGGCCAGAACCGCTGCGGGACCGATTTCGCCCTTTCCAGGATTTGAACCCGGCTCATCGATGGCGGCGAAGGTGACCGACCTGCCGTGCCATATCGCAGTGCACTCTCTGGGCGTATCCCCGTATGGAGTGCTCTGAGCAGTTTGGACTGAAGCGCAGGCGAAGGATTCCCCCAGCGACGGACGTAGCTAGATGGGAATTCCTTAGCGGCAGTCCCATGGAGGCTTGGTAACAGAGCTCTTAGCACTGGAAGATAGACCGCCTCATCCTCACTGCGAAGCACTGTCGCGGCCAGCGAGACTGCGTTGGCGGTTGCGGCAGCTGATTTGGGGTAAAACAGGCTCCTACGTTTCCCTTTAGGGACGACCTCGAACTCCAGCCCAGGAAGGTGTTCGATTCCATTCCACCTGCACAGATCCTCAGCCCGCATGACGCGCAACGCCCGCCCCGCTAACAACTCGAGATCGTTCAGAAGCCGCTGCACGTGATCAGAGTAAAGCTCTTGTGAGTTAATGGCTTCCTCCAGCCATTGCTGGGTGAGGAGGACAGAGCTTCCCTCGGGCAGGTGGATTTCACGCGACTGCGAGCAGTCCACTCGGCATGACAGACGTGCGCCGGTCGGCACTGCATTGCCGCAAAGATTCCCGACAGGAACGTCGCGAATGCTTGGCCTGCTCCGAGGGGGTAGCCCGCACCCCGGACAGTCATCTAACAGCAACAGCTTGTGGCGCACGCAGGCGAAGGACCATGACAAACGCCATGCTAGCTTCCAAATCCCGTGCCCTTCCCTAAGGCAAACAGGACAATAGCGCGAGCCGATCCCCCTTGCCCACAGGAATCGTAAATCCACTCCCTCGCGCTTTCCCCGAAAAATAAGTGCTCTCCCTTCATAACGGGCCAGCGTTAGCTGTGGAACGTCTTTGCTCGGATAACCGGTGGCGGCGTATATGTTGTCTGCCTGGTCTCTAGACACGCGCAGGGTATGGTCCGGCGATTGTTTTGGGCTTAAGGGGCGCAGTCCAACCCCTTCATACAAGTCCTTACGCGAGGTCGATAGCTCTGAACAGTAACGATCGAGCCAACTTACGAGCGACTCACCAGTCGCAGGACGAACCAGAATCGGAAACCTCCGCCGGTCCATGGCCTACAACCAATCGAGTCGGACGGCCAGCAACAGAATCTGACGGTTCAGCCTCTGTGCACCGATCCGTGACGGCGCAAGATCCCGTGGGTCTCGAGATTCCGAGAGTCCAAGGCCCCCGCCATGCGTCGGTCGGCCCCTCCCCCGATTGCAAGGCTTCGACACTATGGTCGTGAAGGTTAGTAGGCGGCCAGGCTGCTGACGTAGGTGGGTGTCCATCTCCAGGTCCTGTTTCGGACGCTCCGGTTAAGTGCTTTCGAGGATCAGCCGTTGTAACTGCTCGACGTAGGCGATCCCTTGACTCAAGGCTATGTATCACTAGTGGAGCAGACAAGAGTGTGCACATTCGATGGCATGGTTGTATGCCCACTCGCCCTTCCCAACTGAGCGTTGAGCAGTCTCGGCGGTGGGAAAGCCGGCGACTCAAAGTTGGTGCCAGGATTCGGGAGCTCCGCTTAGCTCAAAACCTGTCACAGGAGGCATTAGCGCTTGAATCCGGACTCAGTCGAAATATGATCATTGGCATCGAATGGGGTAGGAAGAGTGTCGCTTACGAGCGCCTCTGGGATGTCGCGGATGTACTCGGAGTCCCCATCAACAGCCTGTTCGTTGAGGCCAAGTCGTTTCCGTCATCCGAATCCTTCAAGGGAGGCCGGCGGCCAATGGGCCGAGGCGCTGCGGACTAACCAGAGCCTCCCGGGCAAGCACACCTTCCAACGTCTACGTATGCTGGACAGGTGCCTGATACTCATCCCGTTGCGATCTTCGGTGACTGGCATGGAGACTCCGGGTGGGCTCTGACCGCCATCAGATCAGCAGCACGCGAACGCGTCCGCACGGCCATACACGTCGGGGACTTCGGGCTTGACTGGCCCGGCGCCAAGCGGGGCCGCTACGAGACAAAGCTCAACAAGTACCTCACCGAGCTAGGTATCACGCTCATCATCTCCGGCGGTAATCACGACAACTGGGACACCTTGGAAAAGCTCCCTGTCGAGGACGACGGCTTGGCGACCATCAGATCAAATATCCGGGTTCTGCCGCGGGGTGGCAGGACCTTGATCGAGGGCCTTGCCGTCGGTGGTTTAGGTGGCGCGTTTAGTGTCGACTATGAGTACAGGACTGAAGGAAAGGACTGGTGGTCGCGTGAAGAACCTACTCGCCAGGAAGCCGAAGCCCTTGTCGCCGGTGGCCCCCTGGACATCCTCATCACTCACGATGCCCCCGCGGGCGTTCCACTAAAGGGTGACTTTCAACTCAGCACAGAACTAACTGAGAAGGCGAACAAAACCCGCGGCCTTCTGAGAGATGTAGTCGATACCCTGGCCATGCCTCAACTATTCTGCGGCCACTGGCACCAGCGACGCATCTATGAGCTAAGCCATGCGAATGGCATGATCACGAGAGTAGACGTGCTCGATATGGAAAACTCCCGTCACGGGAACGGTGTCCTCGTTTGGCCCGGCAAAGCTCCACTGCGGATTGATCCGCTTGAAATCAGAAATCCATAGCCACCTGCTTCTTCGCTATGTGTGACCTAGAGTAGGAAGCATGGACGCGGCCGAGTGGGCGCACGAGCTGGCATACTCCCTAAGCGTTGGGCCAGGGACACCATCCTTACTGACGATCGCTACTTGCACCGGACCCGCTGCCAGTAGGGAGGTCGTTGAAACGGCCAAACGAGTAGTTGGCGAGGCGGGATGGCCCGTCTACGAGCTGGTCGCCCGCGAGGTGACCCCTGATCCGTCCCTTCTGCGTGAAAGCGGCTTCCTGATTCTTAGGGACGTTCGCCAACCGTTAGCCCCGGCCGTGCCAGTTCTCATCGGCGCTCACCAACTGCATATCACCCGGAGCCTCCCCGTCGGCCTCCTCATCGTAGGATCTCCTGCCGGAATAAAAGCCCTGCGTAGACATCCCGCCCTAGGCTTTCTAAGCCGCGCCGAGTGGGTAGTACAGAACTAGCGTGAACCAGCCTCCGATCCACCCAGCCGCCTTGTCCTCGGCTTTACGGAACCGCCAGCCATGACGTCCAAGCACGGCATTCTGCGTCGCCACTGAGGCCCCGGAACAGTGTCACAGGCCGCAGCTACACTCGCACTATGGTGCAGGAGCTACGCAATGACGACGCGGGCCGCTACCTCGTGACCACCGCTACGGGCAGCCACTACGTGCTCGATCTAAAAGCCAGAACCGTAACGCGGCGGATGGCCGCAAGCGCGCCGCTGATCGACTACCTCGACGCCGGGTTTTCACAGCTGCGGCGAGACGGGGAAGCACTTGAGCTACTCATGCTGGACTTGTGCTCAGTCGGAGCACCCGCCCGCTACTGGATCCAAGTCCGGGATGATCACATCGTTACCCTCCGAACAACCTCGCCCGTGGTGCGGATCGTTGCCCTGGACCCTTCGGAACCTTGAATACGAGGACCTCCCATCATGCAAGAGTTTTGGATGCGAATCTTCACCCGGTCCATCCCGACAAGTTGACCAGCGTCGCAGAAAATGGTCCAGCTGAGGGCTTCATAAGAACGTGGCACGTCCATACGACGTCCATACCAGCGTCGCGTATTCGTGGCGTTATCGCTACGAATACGCAACGCCCTCACCTTCGACTGCCAGCATCTTCGGCCCCACCGGAAGGTCCCGTCGCTGCGGCAGGCTGTGGCGTTCCTGCTCCCCGGCGTGCTGCTCGTGGTTGTGGCCATGCTTTGGTGGACGTCGGATGATCCTCTTTTGGTGAGCATGATGCTCAAATTCCTAGGTTTGCTGGTGGAAGGGGTCTTCACGTTAAGGCCATCTTTGAGGTCTAAAGCCTCGGCCTGTTCCTGCTGCCGACGGTCCCCGTGGCCGCCTTAGCCTATGCGGAGCGCCAAGGGGCGTTTGGAGACGTCAGTGGAGGTTCTCCTGGCGTCGCCGCCGTCTAATTGGGAATGGTTCGTGGCTTCGCCGGGCAATCGGTGGGAAAGTGGGCGGTTTCTCACAAACGTCGCAACACTACTGAAACTGGTGTTAATTCATGCGCAGTTCGACGCGCCGATCGAGGAAAATGGGCCCTCCGGGCTTGGTTGAGAAGAAGCCCTTGTATGTTCAGCTCATGAAAGAAGGGCACTCCAACCGGGCAGCATGCAAGATTCTTGGGATCAACCCCAACACGGGCCATCGTTGGTTGCATGGACGCAACGGCGTCGAGGGCTTGGTGCAGCAAGGCTTGGATCCGAGGCCCCGTAAGGCGGTCCCTGCAGCCGCTGGGTCCAGCCGCTATCTGTCAGAGGATGAACGGATCTACATTGCCGACCGGTTGTTGGTTCGGGCGAGTCTGCAATCCATCGCTCGTGATCTTGGGCGGTCACCGTCCACAATCAGCAGGGAGATAGCACGGAATCGCCCCGACAAGCGTCGCTATCATCCGTTCCGCGCCCAGAAAATGACGCAGATGAGAAGGCCGCGGCCAAGGCTGGCCAAGCTTGCAGGTGACGATGAGTTGCGGCATTACGTCGTGGAGTGCCTGTCGAAGCGGTGGAGCCCTCAGCAAGTCTGCCGGGCCCTGAAAGAACGGTTTCCAGGACAAAAGCATCGGCCCGCATGAAACGGTCTACCGTGCGCTCTACCATTTGAACATCCGTCCCGTTCCGACCGGGTCTGCCCGGCTGCTGCGATCGGGTAGATTCAGCAGGCGGCCGCGGTCCCGGACCAAGGTGAAGCAACGCCATTACATGGTTGATGCTCTGAAGATCGGCGACCGCCCGGCCCACATCGCCACCAGGGAAGAAGCAGGCCATTGGGAAGGTGACCTCATCATGGGGAAGGGGAACAGATCAGCGATAGTGACGCTGGTGGAACGCTCTTCTAGGCTGCTCGTCGCCTTTACGCTCCGCCCAGGAATCAGGTCCGATAATATGCGTGACCAGCTCATTGACACGCTCGGGCTGCTGCCGGCCCCGCTGCGGAGGACCTTGACGTGGGACCGGGGCTCCGAGATGGCCAAGCACGCCGAGGTCACCGCGGCGCTGGGAACTGTCGTCTACTTTTGTGATCCTGCCAGCCCCTGGCAACGTGCATCGAACGAAAACGCCAACGGCCTGCTCCGCCAGTACTTCCGGAAGGGAGATGATCTGAGCGCGGTTCAACCAGCAGATGTCCTGTTCGCCGCGGAGGAGATCAACAGTCGTCCCAGGGCCGTTCTGAATTGGTCCAGCGCATCCGCTAGGTTCTCGGTCTATCACGCGGTTGCTGCCAAGTCCGGTTCGGGGAGCAGCAGAATCGAGCCAGCTGCTGCCGTTCTTGCTACTTTGGGCTAGCTATGTAGCGAGCAGCTGACGGAACTAAGCTTTCGATGTCCAGGTGGTTTCTTTCCGTCAGCCTCCCGCACTTTCCCCGACGACAACTATCTGGGGCATGATGGCTGCTAGTTTCTGCGCCAGTTAGGCACGAGTTCGTCTAACTTGGCTACCCGATTTGGGTACAGGTTGCCCTTTTTGAGTGCGTACCGCTGGACAGAG
The DNA here is from genome assembly GCF_059090105.1 of Arthrobacter sp. K410C. Lineage (NCBI taxonomy): Bacteria > Bacillati > Actinomycetota > Actinomycetes > Micrococcales > Micrococcaceae > Arthrobacter > Arthrobacter sp. K410C. The sequence goes on along the minus strand of NZ_JBNHFJ010000011.1, from coordinate 95,814 downwards.
ATCCATTTTCCCAAGGCGTACTCTTCAGGTGTGCTGGATGGACCCATGACAGGAAGCCGTCCGTGTTCTCGGACATGTTCTAAGAGCTGCTCCAGGTGGCTCTTCCAGCGTTCATGGTTGCCGGGAGGGGAGTCGCGCCACTCCGGCAGCATTCTTTCCAGTTCCGCCATCCGTTCGGCATGCTGGCGGTCGCGAATCGCTGTTCGAGTCGCATTCTGGCGATAGAGCCAATTTGCGAGGGCACGTTCGTCGCGATCGGCCGAAAACACCGATGGGCGTCTGCCTCGTTGTGCGTGGAACTCGACTGCACGCTCCAGAACCTGTTGCCAACTCGGCCGCACGCGATAGGGGGAACTCCAGCCGGGCAGCAGCTCATCCAGCCTCGCAGCTCTCTCTGACAGCAGCAGACCATTTCGTAAGCTGGCCTTTTGATGCCGGAGCCAAAAGCAAAGGGCCCGCTCTTGGGAGTCCTCTGCGTACTGGGACGGAACCCGATTCCAGTTCTTGACGAAGGAAATGTACTCCTGGAGCTGTGTATCCCAATCACGCCCAGGAGGCACGTGTTGGTTAGGACTCGAGCGCCGAACCTCTTCCGATTCGTCCAAACCGTTCCTCCTGAATCGAATCTAAGGCTCCCCTTTCGAGGGAGGAGATTCGTATTCTGCGTCCTCCCACCAACGGCACGAAGCTAGAAGTAAAGGCGGCCGAGCGCAGACGAAACCAGAGCAGCATCAAGGCAAGACTGAGGGACAGAACCAGCGGGTCCTGTCCCTCAAAATGTCGCCGGCAGTTATGTCGCTATGCCGACCACCGGTACTAAACGGGCTGGATTAAGAATTGTCCTCGATCGTAATAGGGCCCGTTACGCCGTCGATCGTTCCTGTGCAATCGACGTCCACAGTCTCGCCTGTCCTGTCAACTACTACTGCAAGTACCGCGATACTGCCTACGGTGACGCCGCAAACCTGCGCGATGACGTTAGCGGAGACGCCAACGGCGACGTTCTCAAGAACGGTTACGTCACCCACGTTCACGTTGACAAGCCCGTCCTGGTTATTTTGGGCGGACGCGGGGCCAGCTAGGGCTCCTCCAGCCAGCAATAGCGAGCTCGTGAGTGCTATGGTGGCGCCGGCCTTTTTCATTGCATGCATAGTGTTCTCCTAATTGGTTCCCCAATACTTGATTACTCCTGCAATTTCGACGCTAGTACTAAGCATGCTTACAAACAACCCTTGACAAACCCAGCTCCTAGGGAGTGTCCTCAGCCCTGAATCTGCAGTGGCCACGCACGTGTTTCAGACCCCCGGGAGTGGTACTAGTATTCGAACGCAGCCTCACCTGAACACGTTCAAATCAAACCTGTTGCGACGTTTGTGAGAAACCGCCGTGTCCCCACCGCGAAGCGCTCCGGCGCAGACTGGCGGATACCCAACAGACCTCGCCTCCCGTGGCGCTTCAAACCTTCCAAGTACTTCTACCCGTAAGGCTATCCAGTCCATCCGAAGAACCAGGGACCGCCGTGGCAGCGGGTCAGGTAGGGTGCCTAGGAAACGAATCATTGGGGGAATGATGAAACCGGTCCTACTTACGGTGCTCGCAGGGGTCCTTGCCGCGGACTCACCGGCTGCACGTACAGCGATCCCGGGCAAGAACAAGAACACCTGCAAGCCGAGTCCCCCGCGGCTCCAACCGCCCCCTCGGCTACATCCCGCATATTGAAGGGGATCTTTCAGCCGCAGGCTGCTGCCACCACTGGTACGGCCGCCCTCGAGGTAAACGATTCCGGTGCAATCCTGCACGTCGAAAACATAGCGACCGACCCCGGAAAGGATCTCCGCGTCATGCTCAGCCCCGGAACTCTTACTTCCGTGGCCAGCGGTGAGCCCGCCTTGTCATCGACGAGGATGGTTGAGGTTGGCCCCTTCCGGGCTGCCGCCACCCATCGCTTCGTGATGGACTCCCAGATGTGGGACAGCATGCCGGAGCCTGTCTTGAGCGTGGCGATGTACGACTATGCCACCAAGACCGCGTACGGCACTGCCAACCTCAGCGATCATTCGAATTCCCCTGCTGCCAGATCTGCAACTGGTGGCTGAGTTCACGTTGAACCAGCCCGATTCCCGCCGCCCGTGGACTTTCGCCGCGGTGTGCATCATGGTCATCGCGCTGACCGTGATGGTGTTCGGACTGTCCCAGGTGCCGGTCATCGAGCTGCTGCCCTGGTACGTCGTGGCCTACCTGCTGATCGGGGCCTGCATCTTCGGCCCGGCCGGCAAAACCCCGTCTCTGCGGCAGGCCGTGGCGTTCCTGCTTCCCGGCGCCCTTCTCGTCATTCTGGCCCTGCTGGACCTTGGTTTCTGGTGCGGCGGCTGGCTGCTCGGGCTCCCGGCCTGGGGTCTGCTGCTGAGCCGGTGGATGCCGGGGAGCCCGCTCAGGGTCAGGCAGGTGCTGGCTTTCCTGGGACTGTTGGTGCTGGCTATAGCGATCCTCACTTTCAATGGCATCTTCGTGGTCTTCAGTCTCGGCTTGTTCCTGCTACCGGCGATCCCTCTGATCCGGCTGTCACGCCCCGATTACAGGGCTCGGCCGATGCAGGCTGTCATGGAAATTCTCCTGGCAATGGCCGCCGTCGTAGTGGCCCTAGTGCTGCCCACACCGGTAGGGGCTTACAGCTCTCCATGGATCCACGCCGGCGGGGCGGCCACGGCAGGGCTCATGATCACGTACTGGGCCGCGGCACTCCCCCGCCGCTCCCGGCGCCCGCGGCTCAACCGTGGGGCGGTCATCTAGGTTCCTTGGGATGCTCCCGCCAAGGTAGCCATGGGCTTGCCAACACAATACTAAGCATGCTTAGGATGGTCTCAGTCGAATGGGGATTTGGCTGTGAGGGGAATCGAGAAGGGTGCGCCCAGCGAACGGGGCGCACCTTTTTCGTACCCTCAAGCTTGTCCGCTAGCCTCTGGTCCCGGCTTGTGCGAATTCCGCCTCCGATGCTGCGGAGTTGCTCCCGAGAATCAAAGCGGCGCCGTCCTAGACTTTCGGCATGCACCCCTTAGTGGCAATCGGCCTGGTGCTCCTCGCCGCGATTGCCTGGACGGTCACCATCCTGACCATGCTGATTGTCCTGGCCAAAGCCCGGCGCCGGCCGCAAGCCGGAGTCAGGCCCGCAGTCCAGAGTGCAGAGATCCAAAACGCCGATGAAAGGGCGGCTTAGACATAGCCGGCGCCCCCTGCCGCCGCCCTGAGCCCCCTGCCGGCTCGCGTAGCCCTAATAAAATCTTGGCGAGGGCTATCGGGACGACGTGGGGCTCCAGTCGCCAACTGTGTCTGGCATCCCCTGTTCTTCGGCCCAATCAGGGCCTAGCTGATGACTCGCCTGATAAGTGCAGCTGCATCCTGGACGGCATCGTGGGCCATGGTCAGTGGCTCAGGATCGCCGGCTACCGTCAGCCCGGTGATGTCCCACAGTCCGAAGCTGGCCCAGCGGGGTTCGTAGAAGGACCACCAGGAGAGGCCGGCGTAGTCTCCGGTTTCGTACATGGACCGTGCCCACTGTTGGGTGGAGGCACGGTCCCGGGAGACAACGTTGCTGGGGCGCAGCGACCATTCTTGCAGCGCCTCCGGGTCGTCCAGGTCCAGGATTGGCGGATCCCCCTCGTACTTCACCAGCGCCTTCCGGGTGCCGTATGGTGTCCCCGGCGGCGGGGCCAGGATGTCGGAGGTCCACACCGGGTACCGGCCGAACGCTTCCGCCGCCGCGCCTTCAGCCGAGTCACCCACGTAGAGCACTGTGTATTCCCGGTCCGGGTCGTCCACCCTGCCGGCTCCCTGCCGCGGCCAGATGTAGAGCGGGTGGCCGTTCTCCGCCGGGTTTGAGGCGTCGGGGTGCCAGTTGAGTACGCGCCAGAACTCCACCTAGGCGAATGCTCCCTGTTCGAAGGCCCGGATCGCCTCGATCACCGGGGCGGCGCCTTCGAGCCGGTACACGTCGATGGGGCGGGCTCCCAGATGCGCGTCCTGGCCTTCGAGCCACAGCCTGGCCTGGGCCGGGGTGAACGCACTGTGCAGGTGGCCCACCAGGGCATCCAGGTCCGCGAGCTGTGCACGGTTTTCTTCGTTCGGTGCATCCTGCCCGGAGACCCACCGGCCGGGCCTGTCCTTGTTGACGCCGAGCAGGGCCGCCACGGCGTTGTTGCCGAGCGCGTTGACCAGGCGCTGCGTGATGGCCCGCGGGCCGTAGTCGGGGGCGTCTTTCAGGCCGGCCAGGTTGACTGTGACCGTCTTGGCCGGCGCCTTGCCGCGGCGGGCGGTACGGCGGGGCGTAACTTTGAACCCCTTCGGGAGAAGGATGACACCGTTCCGCATTTTGACCGTGGTCTCCCGGCCGTCGCCCTTCAGGATCACGGTCTGCTCTACGGCCTTCCGCTGCTTTTCCATAACCCAACACTATCTGTTGGGCGAGTCGCGCGGAAGGCTCGGCTTAGGCCACCACCTTGGTGATCATCGAAGTTCTGCCTGACAGGCCGCCGGCGTGTGAGGGAATGCGGTCCATCCATCCAATACTGCGCATGCAATCCACAGAACCCGCCCGAGAGTCCACGCTAAAGCTTCCGGGGGGCTAGGCTGTGGCCAAATGCAAGAACCATCCCACGAAACGAGTCGCTTTGGATTCAGTCAGGAAGACCGCGCTGATCGCGGGAGTGTTCTACCTCGTCACCTTCGCCAGTTCCATCCCCGCAGTGTTCCTTCTGGGGCCTGTATTGAACGATCCGAACTACGTCGTCAGCGCCGGCAATGACACCAGTGTGGTCTGGGGTTGCCTGCTTGACCTGATCAATGCCTTCGCCTGCGTGGGCACGGCGGTGGTCCTGTTCCCTGTAGTTAAGCGGGAGAACGAGAGCCTGGCCCTCGGCTTTGTCACCGCACGCTTGTTCGAGGCTGCAGTCATCGCCATCGGCGTCGTCAGCCTGCTGGCGGTGGTGACACTGAGGCAGACAGGAGCCGCCGGAGCAGACCCAGGGTCGCTGGTCAGCGCCGGCCAGGCACTTGTGGCCGTCCGGGACTGGACGTTCCTTTTGGGACCCGGGACTATCCCGGCCCTCAACGCGCTGCTGCTGGGCTACCTTTTGTTCCGGTCGAGGCTTGTACCGCGCATCATCCCCATCCTGGGACTGATCGGAGCCCCGCTGCTGCTCATGTCAGCCATCACGACCATGTTCGGCATCAACAGCCAGGTTTCCGTCCTGTCCGCGGTTGCGACCCTGCCCATCTTCCTTTGGGAACTGTCCCTGGGGCTGTACCTGACGTTCAAGGGCTTCAAACCCTCACCCGTCCTTGCCGGAACTGCCGCAGGCTAAGTAACTCTGGCCTGACCGCTGCCCCGTCGCTCTGCGCATAGGAGGATCGGCTCTCACGATCCAGTACTGGGGTTTTCGTAACGGTTGAGTGCCCCAGTTAGCGGGGTCTTAGCCTCGTCCGGCCGCTCTGCGCCTCCTATCACAATGCCAGGAGGCGAAACAGGCTGGACGCGCTTCCTGTTTTGAGCTTCCGCGGGTGATGCTACCGAAACTGCCGCGAGAACCAACAGAGCCGATGCTATTGCCTTGCGCATGACGTCCTCCAAAAGATATGGATTTGGATTTCCTGGCGAGACCTGGCATCAAAAATAGGCCCTACGACGGGAATTTGCTAGGGCAAAACCTCTAACTCCCGCCAATCTCCTATCCAGGCAGTCTGAAGAAGCTCTTCGGGTCGTCGGCTCCCAGCAGGTCGTGATGGAAGACGATCGCGTCCACCGGCCGGGTGTCGACGAACAGGACGGCGACCGTTCGGGAATGGACCACGGTGTAGCGGGTGAGGTCTTCCACCCAGGAGTGGATCCCGGTGTACTCCTCGACGAACAACCCGTCACCGAGCAGGCCCCGCTCCTCGAGCAGGTCGTAGACAACATTCCAGGCCAGATCCATCAGTTCGTGGATAGCCGCCTCAACAGTTGGAGCCGTCATGCCTCCATGGTGCTCCCGGGCACTGACAGTCTCGTGGAGCCGGCGGGCGTGTCCTCGTAGGTGGGGAGCCGGCGCGCGCTACCCAGCGAGATAGCCGCCAGCTATGAGAATTTCGTTCGCCATTACCCACTGGGCGATGGCGCAGGCAAGGATCATCGCCGTTCCGAAGATATACGCCCCGACCCGCGACCCCTTCCTCATATGATGCGCATCAGGCTTTCTTGAGCCATGCCACAAACCGAAAAGGAGTACCAAGCCGGCAAGCATCGCGACCTGCATCGGAATCCCTGTACCACGGCGGTTAAATTTCCCGTCATACGGCATTCGCGTGTTCCACGGAACGTTGGTGAACACGAAAACGGCGATCCCGACGCAAGCCACGAAGGCGATCACGCAAAGAACACCCAAGAATTTGCAGGCCTTCTTCCCCAGGAGCAGGTCCTCCTCGGTGAGCTTGCCCGGCAGATCGGCCTTCCCCTCGGTGGAACCCCAGCTTTCCTTCACCACGGCGCCGCTCCAATCTTTTCTGCTATGAATTGCACCCCCGACGATAGCTCCAGCGGGAGCACCGTCCTGGATGCCGACGACCGCGAAGGTGCTCACTGTGAGTATCACGACGGTGGCAGGGATCAGGTCACCTAGGTCATGCGTAGGCCCAGCCGCCGGCAATGAGAATCTCCTCGGCCATGATCCACTGACCAATAACGCACAAGGTAACGAATGCTACCGCCAGAATGTAAATCCGGACGCGCCCGGCCTTGGTCCTGGGATTCTTCTCAAGGCGCCCGACCGCCCTCCACATGCCAAGAATTGGCACGAGGATCGGCATCATGGCAATCTGCATTGGAATCCCGCTACCACTGCGGTTGTACTTTCCGTCGTACGGCATTCGAGTGTCCCAGGGAACTCTCATAAAGACGAACATGGCGATACCGATACAGGCCAGCAATGCAATCAGGCAGATAAGACTCAGATTCCTTGCATCCTTCTTGCTGAACCGGAGTTGCTCCGCAGTGAAGTCTTCATCGTCGGAACCACCGACAACATCAGGCGACGTTCCACCGCTCACGACGGGCTTCCCCCAGTTCCTTGGTTGATCAAGAGCCGAGGGCCTTCCGGTCGATGGACTTGAGCGCGGCGAGCCGGGCTTCCACTTCGGTCTGTTCTCCGAGGTCTTCCAGGGACGCGAACTGGGCGTCCAGTGTTCGGTAAGTTCACGGTTAGGAGCTTGGAATGGACAAAATTCCAACGCTAGTCCTCGTTATTGGGGCGGGCGTCGCTTGGGTGGGCATGGCGGTATTCGTTATCCTCCGGCTTCCGAGGCGAAGGAGTGGGTCGTCACTGTGGGGCTCAGCTGCAGCTCCCCCTGGCCCGGTGGCCTACCGCCACTTCAGGCCAAGGCGCCGCGGCCGCGTACTCACCGGCAAAACTCCTGCGCGACGTCACAGACTGCGGCTCAGGCAAGGCCGTGGTTAAAGATGACCGGGGTGTGGCTCGTATGCGTCCGAAGACTTACGCCGTTGGCCCGAAGATCTCTTTCATCTCGTCCCAGGCTTCCGCCCGCACGAACGCCGGAACCCGGTTCATCGGTGCTGGTACTTCCACGGCCTGCTGGCCACCGTATGCCTCCCCTGTCCAGGCATCAACCCAGTCCCCGCCGGGGAGGTAGGCCGTCCACGTGCGCACGTTCTCCTCGGTGACCGGGGCGACCAGGAGGTTTTCCCCGAGCATCCATTGCAGCGGGTGCTTCCACACCTCTTCATCTTCACCGTGGTCGAAGTACAGGGGACGCATGAGAGGCGCCCCTGTGGCGATGGTCCTGCGGGATTGCTCTGACAGGTAGGGAATGAGGCGTTCGCGTAGTTCGACCAGTTCACGGAATACGGGCACGACGGTGTCGTCACTGCTTCGTTCCTGGATGTTCCACGGCGTGCGGTCCCTGGAGGGTTTCCGGTGATGGTTGAACTCGGAGTGGTACTGCATGATGGGCACGAACACCGCAGCCGCTGCCGACCGAAGGTACAGCTCTGAGGTGGGGACGTCGCCGGAGAATCCCGCGAGGTCCCAGCCCCAGTACAGGATGCCGCAGGCCGATGCTGATAGTCCGGCGTGCAGGGACCAGCGGAACGCGTCCCAGGTGGAGTTTTCATCTCCTGCCCAGAAGGCACCGTGTGCCTGGGATCCGGTGAATCCTGCCCGGCTGAAGGTGACGGGGGCTTTGCCCGCGGACTCAAGAAGATCACCATAGGCTTTGGCGTATGCGACCGGGAACAGGTTGTTTCCTTCGTCTCCGCGCCTTCCATTGAGGTAGCGCAGGTCCTCGCCCCAGGCGTGTTCGCCGCCGTCGGTTTTGAATCCGTCGATGCCAAGCTCCTCGACCAGGTAGCGTCGCTTTTCGGTCCACCAGCGGGCGGCTTCCGGGTCAGTCAGGTCCGGCATGAGCCCCAGGGGGAACCACCATCCCCTGTTGCGGTAGGGCCGCAGGCTGCCGTCCGGGGCCTCCTCCTGGATGACCCGTCCTTCCCGCACCGCAGCTTCTGCGTCGTGCCGTGCTTGCCCTTGCGGGTGGGGGCGCATTTTGATGAGCGGTATCTGCCACAAGACAACCCGGATGTCGCGGTCGTGCAGGTCCTCGACCATAGCCTTGGGGTCGGGCCAGGCGCCCGTCTCGGGGAACGTGAAGTCACTAAGCCGGTGCGGCGAGCCATCGGAGTTTGGTGTGTATTCGGCGTCGCGGAAGGCAGTGAAGGTGGCTTCGTCGCTCCACGCTTCAATGACAACCGTGCCGACAGGGATTCCGGTTTCGTGGTGCTTCTCCATCTGCCGCATAACTTCTGCCTGGGTGTTCCATTCGTTGCCGCTGGCCCAGAGTTTAAAGACCCAGGACGGCAGCTCCTTGGGCCGGCCGGCGACGGAGAGGAAGGACCGAAGCACCTCCGTGGGTGTTCCTTCGAAGAAGCTCAAGCTCAGGAGGGCGTCTTCGCGGACGGGTTCAGGGCCGACTTCGGCTTCAACAAGGAGTAGGTTTTCGTCGGAGGCGCCGATGTCGTACCAAGTGCGGCGGGAGGTGTCGAGGTGGAATCCCCAGCCGTCCCCGCCGACTACGTGGGCGAAGGGCATCGGCAGGTAGGTTTTCCGGTTTGCGCCCTGGTTTTTGTACTGTTCGAAGACCACGGCGTCCAATACGCTGCCCCGGTGGTCGAGGGCGTCGAAGCGTTCGCCGAATCCGGTGACCCGTTCGGTAGGCGCCAGGGGCAGCGCGAAGCGAACCCGCAGGGGCCGGACACCATCGTGCAGGACCTCCACGCTGTCGCCGATCACGCGGTTCTTTCCCGTCACGGCGACGGCGTCCCTGGCCGGTGACCAGGTGGCGGCGGTGTAGCTGAACCAGCGGGTCTTTTCGGTTTCACCGGCCGCAGTCAGCGCGGTGAAGCGGTATCGGTAGTTCCGTCCTTCCCGGGCCTGATCAAGGGTTAGCTGCCAGCCGCTGGCCGCGCGGGCGATCTTGGCCTGGGCGGAGGCCAGATGGCCTCCGTCGATGACCTGTCCGCGGGACGCGGCTGGTACGCGGGCCAGGGCATGGGAGGTCTCCGTGACACTGCCTTCGGGCCCCGTGACCTGGAGTTCGCAGGTCACTTCAGTCAGTTCCGGGGACGTGCGTACGCCCAGCGTGACGGGTTCGCCGGCGACGGGATGGGCCGGGCTGCGCTGGTCGGTGTCAGCGGCATAGGGATGTCCCGAGCCGAATGGCTTGTGCCGGATCATTGAGCACTCTCTTTCGCTGGTGACGGGTCAGTGCTGCAGGGGATGCCAAGTGCCCCCGCGAGGCGGATAAACATGGCATGGCTCCACAGGAGCGGAGTGGCGGAGAGGCCCCAGCGCTCATTCCATGGTTGAAGGTGCGCCGGGTCAAGAAGGTGGTGTTGGACCTGTTCCGGGAGCTCGTCGTTGGGGCCGGCTGTGGCGGCCGCCCATTCCAGGAGTTCATGGGCCCTGGCTGGGTCGCCGGCAGCGAGATGCGCCAGGCCAAGGAAGCAGCTGAGCAAGGGCCATTGCCCGCCCCCGTAGTAGGTGTCTCCCCGGTAGCGGTGGACGCCGTTGTTGACACTGAGTTCGGCTTCGACCGCCGCGATGGTCGCCTTTCCGGTGGAAGTGGCCGGATCCACGAAGCCCATCGGGGCTATGAGTGCCAGCAGGCTGGCGTCCACGGCCTCCGTTCCCAGCCATTTGGTCAGGTGCTTGTTTTTGATGCCCTCGTTTTCGACGCGCTGGCGGATTTGGCTCGAGGTGGCGACGGCCAGAAACGAGTGTTTCTTCTCGAGCTGGCCCGTCCTGGCGATGCTGTCCAGTCCGGCGGCGATGCAGCCGAGCGTGCTGACGTGGGTATGCTCGGAAAACTCTTCCCACCAGTCGTAGCAGGGGCGCCCCCAGGAGCTGGCAAGGTAGTCAACGGTGAGGGCAGCGGCCTCCCTCCAGTTGTCCAGGGGTCGGCCGTGGCGGGCGTGGTGCACAGCAAGGGCCCAAAGCCAGGTGCCGTATCCGTCGAGCTGGAAGTCCCACCAGTCATCGGCGCCGTCCGCCCCGTCGAAGGTGAAGCGGGTGGGCAACATCTTCTCGTTGGCCGGGGCCCGGCCGGCCCGGGTTTCGTCGATCGCGTGCCGGATCATGACAGAGCGGGAGGTCAGCACGGCGGAGCACCAGTCGAAGAACCGTTCGGCGGATTCGATTTCCCCCGCAGCGGACATGGCATCAGCGATGTATGAGCCGTCGCGGAACCAGCAGTAGCCGGCATACGCGGAGAAGCCCGGTGCGGCGGGATACGCGCCGGTGGGTGCCTGCTGCTCAAGGATGAGCGAGACGCTGCTCTGAATGATTCTCCGGATCTCAGCAGCAGCTTTGTCCGTTGTCTTTGAGGGTAATCCTGCTTCGACGGTCATTGGGTTCTCTTTCACGAGGTGAGCGGGGACCGGAAGGGCGCGGCGGAGGTACACCGACACGCCCTTCCGGTTGAGAAATGACTCCTACTTCAGCAGGGCGTTTACCTTCTCCTCGGCGATCTTCAGGGCGTCCGCGGCGCTGGATCGCTTCGCTTCGACTTCGCCGAGCGCATTGGTGATGATGTCGACCATTTCCTGCTGGTTGTCGCCGATGACGGGCGGAAGCACGATGTCCTCCAGGGCTTCAAAGACGGCCTCCCGGTTTGCCGGCTTATCCTGGGCAAGGTACTCGTTAAGAACGGACTCATCCGAGGTCGGAGGAAGCTCCCAGGAGGAGCTGATCCGGGTCTGGGCCGCAACATCGGAACTCGTCATGAATTCGGCCCACTTCTGGGCTGCGTCCTTGTTCTTGGAATTGGCAGAAACGGCGATGGCGTTGGAGAACGTGGCACTTGCCTTCTGGGTGTCTCCCGGCTCGACAACGATGTCCCAGTTGGCAGGAGCTTCGGTCAGTCCGCTTGCCACCCAGATGCCGCTGTGAAGCATGCCGAGCTTGCCGTCCTTGAAGAGCTTCGTGTCGAAGTCCGGAGTGCCGGCCCCGTCCGCGGGGGTCGGCATGGTTGTCCCGCTCTTACCTGCCAGCCATTCCGCAGCCCTGATTCCTTCGGGCGAGTTGAACGCTACGGATTTGCCATCCTCATTCAGGAACTTGCCCCCTGTCTGTTCCAGGGCCTTGTAGAACTCGTAGAAGGACACGTTCTGGAAGTTTCCGAAGACCCCGGGGGTGATGTTCGTGATCTTCTTTGCGGCCGCTTCCTCATCGGCCCAGGTCCACTCTGCTGTAGGGTAGGCGACCCCTGCTGCGTCGAAGAGGTCCTTGTTGTAGTAGAGGACGACGTTGGAGAACGAACTGGGCAGAGCGTACTGCTTTCCGTCCGATGCGTATGACTCCAGCAGCGACTGCCTGTACGCGGATCCGTCCACCCCCTCGAGTTCGGCGATCGCCCCGCTGTTCACGTAGGAGCGCAGGTTCGAGTACTCAATGTCGAAGGTGTCCGCCTCCGTTCCGGCGGCCAGGTCAGTCTGGAGCGCAGTGGCGTAGTCCTTGTACGGAAGGGTCGTCACTTCCACGGTGATGTTGGGGTTTGCCTGATGGAAAGCCTCGACAATGGTGTCCAGATCCTCTTCATGGCCGCCGTTGGCGATGAAGTTCGAGTACTTGATGGTCACCTTCTCAGTGCCATTCGGAGTGGACTGGGCGGCCGGAGTGCAGGCGGCGACCGTCAGGACCAGGGCGGCAGCTGCACTTAGCGCAGCCAATGGTTTCGTGTTCATTGAGTCGCTCCATTCATAGTGGTGGTTTATGGTTCTGGTTCATGGGTTGGGAAGTGAGAAACGCCCCGGCCTATTTGAGGCCGGCTCCTGCCACCCCCTGGATGATGTATTTCTGGGTGAAGATGTACAGGGCGAGCATGGGCAGGATGCTGATGACGGATCCCGCCATGACGATGTCCCATTGGGTTGTGTACTGGCCCTGCAGTCCCGCCAGGGCCACCGGCAGTGTCTTGACCTCGGGGCTGCGCAGGATGATCAGAGGCCAGAGGAAGCTGTTCCAGCTGTTCAGGAACGCAAAGACTGTCAAGGTGGCCAGGGCCGGCCGTACCAAAGGCAGGATGATGAGCCCAAAGATCCTGAAGTGGCCCGCGCCGTCCAGGGTCGCGGCCTGATCCAGCTCCGGCGGGACGGAGTTCATCGCCTGGCGCAGGAGAAAGACCCCGAAAGCACTGGCAACGCCCGGCAGCAGCACGCCGAGATAGCTGTCGATAAGGCCCAGGTTTTTCATCTGGACAAACAGTGGGACAACAAGAACCTGGAGCGGGACCATCATGGTGGCCAGATACACGGCAAATACCGTGTTCCTTCCTTTGAAGGGCATCCGCGAAAAAACGTAGGCAGCCAGGGAGCTGGTCACGAGCTGGAACAACGTCGTGAGGAACGCCAGCATCAGGCTGTTGAGGACGATCTGGGCGAACGGCAGCCTGTTGAACAGCTCCTCGTAGGCTGACAATGAGGCATTCTCCGGAATCAGCTGCGGTGTGGCGGAAAGGCCGGCCCCGGGGCTGATGGAAGTTACAAAGGCCCACAGGAAAGGGAAGATCATCACCAGGGCGCCGGCCGCTACGATGATGTTCAGTGCGATCGAGGGGCGGTTACGCATAGTGGACCCATTTCTTCTGGCCGCGCACCTGAACCAGCGTGATGGCCAGGATGAAAAGGAACAGCAGCCATGACAGTGCCGACGCCTCGCCTGCCTTGCCGTACCTGAATGTGAGGTCGTAGATCTGCTGCACCACGACCTGGGACGAATTGTTGGGTCCCCCTCCCGTCATGGCGTAGACCTGGTCAAAGACCTGGAATCCGTTGATCAGTGACAGGACGATGACGAAGAAGGTTGAAGGGGAAAGCATCGGCAGCGTGATGCTGAACAGCCGCCGCCACCGTCCGGCACCGTCGACGGTCGCAGCCTCATGCAGGTCTTCCGGGACGGCTTGCAGCCCGGCAAGCAGAATCACCATGACGAAGCCGATGTCTTTCCAGGCGGAGGCAAGGATGATCGAGGGCATGGACCATGACGGGTCGGTCCACCACCCGGGTCCCGCTATGCCCATCAGCCCGAGCAGCCAGTTCACGATGCCGGTGCCCGGGTTCAGCAGCCACCGCCAGACGAGGGCAACGACAATCCAACTGGTCACCACAGGGAGAAAGTAGAGGCCCCTCAGCACGCTGCGGCCTCTGATCCGTGCATTGAGGGCCAGTGCCAGAACGAGGCCACCGACGTACACCAGGGGCAGGTACCCGCCTATGTAGTAGAGCGTGTGCCAGAAGGCCCCTTGCGTGCCGGGATCGGCGGCGAGCTTGGCGTAGTTATCCAGTCCCACCCACTTCATCTGGCCGATAAGGTTCCACTGATGCAGGCTGATCCAGAGCGCGGAGAACATGGGGGCGATGGTGAAGAAAAGGAGCGGCAGAGCGCTCGGAAGAAGAAACGCTGCTACGGTCAGTGCATACTTCAGCCGGGAGGCGCGGGAAGCCCGGCGTTTTCCCGGAGGCCGCTTCGTGGCGCCGCCGGAACCGGCACTGCCGGTCCTGGAATCTTGAAGGACAGTCACGCGCCCACAGCCTCAGGCGTGGCCCCGGTCAGTCTGGCGCGGACCCGGCGGCCCTGCTCGCCCGAGCTCTCGTCGGCGTAGAAGGGAGCTGACGCAACCAGTGCAGCCGCTCCGCGGGACCACGCCTCGTCCTCCCAGGACTCCACAATCACGGGAACGCTCCGGCGGTCAGCGGTCAGGGCGGTTCGAAGGGAGCGTTCGAATCCCGGGGCCCAATAGCTCCAGGCCTTGGTTCCTTCGCCGCTGACGATCACGATCTCCGGATCCAGAACCTGAACCAGTCCGGCAACGACCCGCCCGAAGCGCTCCCCTGCCCCGTGGAAAATGTTCCGGGCCAGAGGGTCGCCGGCATCGGCCCGCTCCTGCAGGTCGGCCATGGCTGCCGTTGACGAAATGACCCCGGAGCGGCGGGCCTGGGCAACAAGAGCATCCTCACCAATCAGCGCTTCAATGCACCCGTGGTTACCGCAGGTGCACAAAGGACCATCACTGTCAGCGGTGATATGCCCGATTTCGCCGGCACCCCCGCGGCCGCCCCGCACAACCACACCGCCTGTAACGAATCCGGCGCCGACGCCTTCCCCTATCGTTACGACAAGGAAATCTGAGTGCTCGCGCCCCGGGCCGTAGAGCCGTTCGGCGATCGTGAGGGCGTTGACGTTGTTTTCAACGAGGACTGGGACGCCGATTTCCCGACTGAGCAGTACGCCCAGCGGCACCTGCCGCCAGCCGAGCAGGCTGGAATCAACGACACCGCTGCCCTGGGCATCCACCGAGCCTGGAACACCGACGCCTATCCCAAGCAAGGGAATTCCGTTACTCGGATCAAGGAAGGACCGCACCAGTGCGACCAGGTCTGAAAGAAACATGACCGCGGACGGATCAAATGCCCGGTTCTCGGAGCGCACCACTTGCCCGCTGAGCTCCGTTTCCACAAATGCGATGTGGTCTTTCGCGACTTTCATGCCGACCACACGGCCGGAGGCGGTGGTCAGGCCAAGCATCCGGGCCGGCCGGCCTCCGCTGGAGGGCGACATCGCCAGTTCCTTGATGAGGCCGTCGGCGATGAGATCTTTGATGAGCTGGGTCATAAGCGCTGGTGAGATATTCAGGGCCCGCGCCAGGTCAGCTCGGGACGCGCTGCCGGAAGCACCTAGATGGGCCAGGACCGCAGATCGGCTAAAGTCGGCATTACCGTGGAACCGCGCCATTGCTTTGCTCCTTTATTTACAACTAAATAAACCCTAGAACTATGAGCTGCGTCACGTCAAGCGTTTTTGAACGAGGGCCAAGTCATGGGCCGCCTCTGGAACCGGCAGCAGATCCACTTGAGGCCTGGCACGACTTGCCGCTGGATTGACAAGGACCAGCGTGGCCAGCATGATTCGATGGAGCCATGACCACCATTCCGGCTGCTGTCACCCAGGACCTGGACAGGCTCTCCAAGGCCCTCAACGCGACTATCCCGGCCAGGACGGACACCAACCTGCTGGTCGCCACCTGGAACGTCCGGGCCTTCGGCGACATCACCGCCAAGTGGGCTGCCGGGCCACGGGACTCCCCCAAAAGAGATTGGCACGCGGTGGCGTGCATCGCCGAGGTCATCTCCCGCTTCGACGTCATCGCCCTGCAGGAGGCCCGGCGCAGCACCAGGGCGCTCCGGTTCCTGCTCGAGCGGCTGGGGCCGGCCTGGCGGGTCATCGCCTCCGACGTCACCGAAGGCTCCGCCGGCAACGGGGAACGGCTCGCCTTCCTGTACGACTCGGACCGGGTTCAGCCTTCCGGTCTGGTCGGGGAGATTGTCCTGCCGCCCATCGGGGACGATCCTGCCCGGCAGTTCGCCCGCACCCCGTACTTCGCCGGGTTCAGCCGGGACGGGACAGAGTTCACCCTCGCGTCGGTGCATGTGCTGTGGGGAAAGAATGCCGCCGAGCGGCTCCCCGAGGTCACCGCCTTCGCGCAATGGATGCGCACCTGGGCGGACCGGCGCAACGACTGGAACCACAACCTGATGGTCCTGGGCGACTTCAACCTGGACCGCATCGGGGACCCGCTCTACGAAGCGTTCGTCGCCACCGGACTGTGGCCGCCGACAGAACTGAACACCGTGCCGCGCACCATCTTCGACGACGACGGTGCCAACCACTTCTACGACCAGATCGCCTGGTTCTCCGAACCCGACGGCACCCCGCTTTTGGACGGAATCACCTACAACCAGCAGGCCGGGTCCTTCGACTTCATCCCGCACGTGATGACAGGGCTGACCAGGAACGAAATCTCCTGGCGGATCTCCGACCACTACCCGCTCTGGGCCGAATTCCGGCTCTCCTAGTTCAGGGGGCACTGGCCCGGTCATCGCCGATGGCAGGGTGGGTCCCGTGGCGACAACGAGGCGGGGTGCGGCGGAGGCACTACCGGAATGGAGGACAGGCCGACGGCGCGGCAAGCAGCGCCAACAGGAAGCGGAACCAGGCGCCTGAGGCCCCTTACGGGTGCTGGCCCACCGGTGTCATCGCGTCGAAGCGGTCCGGCGCCTCCAGGTAGGTGAGGGAGAAAATCTCCCCGGTCCGCTTGTCCACGAACGTGCTGCCGCGCCCGACCGGATCGCAGCTGTAGTCCTGATCGATGACGAGCCTGCTTCCGCCATCGATCAGGAGCCAGGCGGCATCGTCCTCATAGCCGTACCCGGCGACCGTGTACGCGCCGCAGTTCCCGACCTCCCAGGTGGGCCCTACAGTCTCGTAGGCGATTGCTCTGGCTTGTTCAAAGGAGATCATTCTTCCCAGCCCTTCGGTTCCTGGCCGTCCTCGTCCTTGAGCTCACGGTCCTCCATAGCTAATTGCAGCCATCAGTAGCCGGCCGCCAGTCCTTCAGCGAGATCAATGACGGCGCGGGCGGAGCCTCCGGCTCCCAGCCATTCCTTTGCCGAGGCCGGTTCGCCGTGCAGGACCAGGTCCGGTTGCGGTGTCAGGAAGAATCCGGCCACCGACTGCGGATGGAGATCCTCCGGAAGGGTCTTGAGGATCTCCTTCAGGGCCGGGATCACCTTGCTGCCCTTCTCGGTAAACTGCCATGTCGGGAACAGAAGTTTGCCATTGACCAGATAGGAGTACAGCTTCCTGTCTGACCTGTAGTGACGGACCGTGGAGGCGGACAGTCCCAGAAGCTCCGCAACCTTGGAGGCCGTATAAGCCGAGGAGTCCATGAGCATCTTGGCGGCGGCGTTCGAGGCCGAAATTCGGGCGAGGTCCTGGGGTGTGGCGGAGATTCCTCCATGCCGGTCCCAGAACGCCTGCTCACGGGTTCCAAAGCTGGCTCCCGTATCTTTGCGGGTCACTTCATTCATGACTGGGACCGTCCAGTTAGGAAAGGAGGGGTAGGCGTTCTTGAACCATTCCTGGATGATGACCCGGCGCGCTTCTTCAAGCCGATGGCGGGGCGCTTGGTGCGCATGATGACTCCTGCCTTCTTCCCATAGCCTATGCCTACTGGGAATCGCGTGAAGAGTTGGCGCCCACTTGGCCTGCTCCTATGGTGGACTTGGTCCAATCCCGCGGCCCAATGTCACCGGCAGAAAACGGCTGCGAGGGAAGTCAGGGGTGCCGGCCCACCTGTGTCATCGCGTCGAAGCGGTCCGGCGCTTCCAGGTAGGTGAGGAAGAAGACCTCGCCGCACTGGTATTGAAGGTATCAAGGGAAGCCCGCCGAGCTGGCCATGACCGGACAGATCAACAGATGCCAGACAGATCGCAGCCTTGCTGGTCCAGACATTGAAGGTTCCTGCGTCCGAGCACTCAATACACCCTGCCGCAGGAGTACTGAGGGCTCGCGTAGGCTCGAGAGACAACTACTTGGGGGTAATTCGTGAATCTAGCTCCAAGCTTCGGCATTCTCGCCGTGCTGTACTTCATCGTCATGGCCGCGCTGACCGTCCTAGCGATCTACGTCCTGATCTTGGTCATCACCTTCCTGCGGCTGCGCATCGCCGAGCTGCGCCGCGCGGCGCCTCCAGCAGGAGGCACACGGCGCTAATGAGGCCAGCTTGGCAGCCGGCACCGTGTGCCGAGTGGGTGGAGATGTACCGGCGGGGCCTTCCGGCGTCTAGGATCGCCGAACTAGTGGACGCTCCAGCAAGCACTATCCGCTATCATCTGCTGGCCGCAAAAAAGGCAGACCCTGGCCTCCTAGCCGAGCACCAGGCAGCGCTGGCCGCCCCAGCCAAGCGGACACCCAAGCCGGGCCTGCGAAACCTTGCCGACGTCATCGCCTTCCACCAGGACGAAGGCAGGCTGCCCAGCACCGGCGGGAAGACGCCTCGGGAACGGGCGCTCGGGGTGTGGCTGCACAGGCGTCGGCAGGAGTCAGCGGCCGGCACCCTCTCCGCCACTTATCGGGACGCTCTGGCCGTCATCCCCGGCTGGGACAGTCCTTCCACGCGCACGGAAGAGGACGATGCACGGTGGCAGCAGCGGCAGGAGGAGCTACAGGAACTCCGGGCCGCCGGCGGCGACTGGCCAAGGCACGCCAAGACCGACGATCAGCACGAACGGACTCTAGGGATCTGGCTGCACGTGCAGCGCATCGATTACCGCGCCGGAAGGCTTGACCCGGCCAAGGAGAAAAAGCTGAACGAGCTCCTGCCCGGCTGGCGGGAAGGCCGTGGCCACCGTAGGGGCCGGAGACTCTGAACAATCAATTACAGATGCTGCCCATAAAGCTCGTAGGCCAGTTAGCTCAAGCTGGCCAGGTAGCCCTGTACGACGTCGTCCTTGATGCGTCCGCGGGCGTTAACCTCGATGCCGTTCTCTGCTGCCCAGGCAGGGACAGCCTTTGTGTCGAAAGCAGGTGGGAAGCGACGGACCGCGGAGGCCTGCTTAGTCACGCTCGTCTTGCGGCCAGCGTCAACAAAGCGGGTGCGCAACTCTTCGGCATTCTGTCCACCAAGGTCAATTTCGTACTCGCTACCGTCAAGGGCGAAACGAAGGGTCTCGGTCGCCTCGGATCCGTCGAGGTCATCAATCAGTTCAATCACGGTGCGTGTAGCCATTAGGTAAATCTAACCCATCAGTAACCTTGCAATGTGCTGCAAGTCCGGTACAGGGATCCGGCTTCAAGGATCACGTACCTGATCTTTCAGCCACGCCCATCTCGCCGCTCTCGTGGTTCGCCGGAGCCAGTTCCATGAGTACGGTTCGGTAGTTGGCAAGCTCAGCGATTAGCTCCAGAACCTCGTCCTGAGCCCCAAGCATGGAAGTGGAAGTGGCATACACGTGCCTATACATGGGCGCCGGCCAAGGACTATTTTGCGTGGCGTTTGTTAGCCGCTTTCTTTCGATTGCTAGCTCTTGGACGCTTGGTGCATCCGGGCTGCCATACGCAGGCTCTTCAACTTTCTTATAGTTATCGTCGTTGGCAGCCAGGAATTCCGTGAGTTGTCGTTCATACGACTTGCGGATCTCTTCACGCCCGTCCTCAACATGAGCCAAGAGTTCCTCGCTGAAATTCTGAGGGTCTCCACCCCGATCAACAAGAGGAGCCGCGAGCCTTCCTAATTCCATGAGCCTATTGGCAGCAGTAGTGTCAGCATCATTGGGAAGTCGATGGTCCATTGCCCAGGCATAACATAGCTCTGCTATTAGGGCCTTGAAGCGCTCGTCGAAATCGAAATCTAGCCGCCAAGAGTCAACCTTCGCCTTCAGCATCAATCCAGGGTACTTGGTCCACAGCTGCAGGAGGTGCGGAAAAGCGGCTTCATTTAGATCCAAGGTGATGTTTTTGCTGAAGCTTTTTGAAGCTTTCAGTGTTTCGTCAGACTCCGCTTCCTTGAGTTTATCGACGAAGTGCCATGGGGCGGCGTATCGCGCTTGCTCTCCATACAGACAAATTAGAAAGGTCGGCACGCCCGTGCGTGAACCAGTTACCCACGAACGGAGGGTGGGGATTTTGATGCTTGGGTCATTCTCGCTCGTACTGTGTTTAACCTGCAGATGAGCGGTGCGCCCGGACATTGCCCATGACGCATTCTGATTCTTGGCAATAATTGCTCGCTCGGGCAACTGAATGTGCAGGTCGAGGCCGTAATCTGAACCCGTTAAGGAGTTGACGCTACACCCCATTTCAACAAATTTAAGGGCGATCTTCAGCTCTCCAACATCGCCTATGTAATCGGTCGGTAGTCGTTTGACATCAGTTGCAACCTTCCGGGTCGACATACAGTTGGTACCTCTCAGTTGTTGCTTGGGGGAGCCTGCGAACGTAGAAATTCGCCCCCAAAATCATCGGCACGAAGTTGAATCAATAGTTTTCGGAGACATAGGCATAAGCACGGTCGAAGAGCTCCCCGGACGCAGGAAGCCCGTACCTGACAAGTACTTTGCGAATGGCGATGCGGACAGCTTTATCGCCTTCCTTGGTGTTATTCCACCCGTCCCATCGGACTTCCTTCACGATCGCATCGATGTCGGCAACGACTTTCCCGACGATCACCGGCACACCCTCGGGCTTGTACTCCTCGAAGATCTGAGTGAGAGCACCGACATTGACGTCAGGGAGAAGGTCGAGGCCTTCGACTCCTGACTCGTCCTCCGCCTTCTCAGCCGCGGCCAGATCACGCGCCAAATCGAGTAAGTCGCGCAGGAAATCAACCGAGTCGTGGGCCTTGGCCAACTGCCGCTCCCGCAGCCTTTCAAGTCGTTCTGAGAGAGTCTTGTAGATGCGGTGGCTGCCGTTGTCCCCGGCTAGGCGCTTGCGAAGCCTGGACGCGATATTGTCTACCACTTCCGCGGCGGTCGTAACCTGGGATTCGCCCGTCCCAGCCCCAGGGTCAATAACGCCAGCTTCGATGAGCCGCTTGATGGTGCCTTCGTCGGCGATAACAACGTCCACCCCGGTATCGCTCACAGTGACTTCACCGATGTGGCCGTGGACAAGCTCCAAGGTTTTTGCCCCAAGGCGGTGCCAGAGCAGGTCACGCGTGTCGTCGACCGGGGCTACGGAGGCGTACACCTTGGAGAGCCACCTATAGTCGTCCCGGTGGGCCTCCAGCCGCAGATCCGGATAGGCAGCCTCCCAGATACCCTGCAGCATCCCGTACTGCGCTGCAAAGCGCTCCATTGCCTTATCGTCCGGTAGACGGTCATGCGCGGCTTGAAGGGCTTCGAAGCCACTGGCGGTCCTGTCGATTCCGGCGATTCTGTCCAGGACGTTGGCGATCTCGATCTCGAACTGCTCCAGAAGTGAACCGGTTTCGATCTCTTTGCGAGCATGCTCGGGGTTGGCTGGGGCCATGGCTCGGGCGAACCCGTCCCCCAGGCCGACGTAATCGACGATAAGACCGTAGCGCTTTTCCTGCCCGGTCACGAGGTTCTTCCAGTTCCGGTTCGTCCGGGTGATCGTTTGATACAGCGTGTGCAGCTTCATGGGCTTGTCCAGGTACATGACACCTTCGATAGGAGCGTCGAACCCAGTGCCGAGCTTGGAAGTAACGATGAGGAACTTCAATTGGTCCCCGAGCTGCCGGAACCGGTTCAGCAGAGCTTCTTCCTTATCGTCGCTCAACCGATACTGCTGCCAGTCCGAATCGTCCTTCGGCTGGACGGACATGACAACGGCGGCCTCGTCGACGACTCCCTCGGAATTTGCTCCGATCTGGCCGCGTTCCTGCAGCTGCCGGGTCAGTTCCTGGTGGTAAGCAACGCAGAGGCCGCGGTCATAGACGACTACTTGGGCCTTCATGCCCAGAGGGTCGATCGTGGAGTAGAAGTGGGAAATGATGTCGGCGCAGACTTTTTGGACCCGTTCCGGATTGGCGAAAAAGGTGCGGGTGTCGGTGGCCTTAGCGGCGACGTATTCCTGCTCCTCTTCGGTGAGCCCTTCCTCGGCGGCGAGCTCATCGAAGGCCTTGTCCAAGTCGACTTTACGAATATGGAAATCCACAAGACGTGGTGAGACATGCATGGGTACCGTTGTGCCGTCGGCGATAGACCGGTCCGAGTCGTAGGTGTTCATCGAATGGTTCGGGTCATCGGGGTCGCCGAACAATTCGTAGGTGTTGCGGTCAGAGTCGGCGATGGGTGTACCCGTGAACCCGAAGAAGCGGGCGTTGGGAAAGGCCGCACGAAGGAATTTGCCCAGCTGGCCTTCTTGGGTGCGGTGCGCCTCGTCCACGAGGACGATGATGTTGTCCCTCGAGTTCAGAACGCCGGCGTTCTTGAACTTGTGCACGGTCGTGAAAATGATGCCACGCCGATCTTCGGCAAGGATGCGGCGAAGCTCCGCTGCGGTTTCCGGCGCCTCCAGGGCGGGCATGCTGGCGCGAAGGAACTGCCGGTACATCTGGGTGACCAACTGGATCCGGTCGGCGATCATGATGATGGACGGGTTCCTCAGCTTCGGCTCGTTGACCAGCTTCACGGCCGTGAACAACATTGCCAGAGTCTTGCCGGAGCCCTGCGTGTGGTGGATCAGCCCCTGGCGTTTGGTGCCATGCAGGGCCCGGGCGTGAATAGCCCGGACGGCCTCTACCTGCGGATACCGTGGCACGATCTTGTATAGCCGGGGTGCGCCGGAGTGGCGGCCTTTCAGCTCGAACGCGGTGAAGTCGGCGATCACCGACAGAACGGTGGCAGGGTTCAGCAACAGTTCGACACTGCGTTTTACCCGGAGCCAGCCGGCAGGGAGGAAGTCCTCTCCAGTGTTGCCCCAGACGCCCCACGATTCGACGTCCTGGCCAACGGCTCCGTAATGGAAGTCTTTGCCGTCGGTGGCCACAGAAAGCGCATTGGGCACAAAAAATTCGGGCCAGCCCGGTTCATAAAAGGCGTGAATGTCGTGGGCGGCTTTTAGCCAACTGACGCGGGCGTCCAAGCGCGTCTTCGTTTCGATGACCACAACGGGAATGCCGTTGACCCACAGCACCAAGTCGAACCGACATGAGTGCCCTGGCGTCCCGAACGTGACCTCATCGGAGACGACGAGGATGTTGTTGGCGGGGTTGGCGAAGTCGATCAGCTGGACCGGGTCGAAACCGTCCCGGCCTTGGAAGCGGTTTGTCTTCTGGCCGCGCAGCCACTCCAGGAAGTGCTGATTACTAGGGACCAGCCCGTCTTCTCGAGCCGATAGCATCAGACTCCGCAGTGGGGTTAGTAGCTCGGCGGCGCGTTCAGGCGAACCGGCCATAGCAGGGTTCAGGCGCGCAAGGGCCGTCTCGAGGTCGCCCTCAAGCAGCACGTCCTCAGTGTGCCTGTCCAGTTGGTAGCCCGAAATGTGCTTCCAACCAGCAGCAACCAGTAAGTCCAGAATCGGCTGCTGCACCGAGTTTGCCTCATTGAACCCCGCCATGAACTTACGCCCCCATTAGTTCGTCATACGTCTCTGGAATTCTATGTGAACCAGATAGAAGCGCTGAAAGCAGTTGCGAGCGAAGGGTGCGAAGCGCTTGTTCGTGAGATTTGGCGGAGTCGATTGCCTCAAGGAAGGAGTCCAGAAGCACCGCCCAATGGGATTGCACATCAAGGGGAGGAATCTGAAACCGCTGCCCCATGATCAGGCTTTTTGAGAGGTTGGCCTGCGCCGCCCCCATAGCCTGTTTTTTTAGTTCTTTTTCAAAGCCCCGGAGCAGATGGAAGAGAAATCTCCCGCTGACTATTGATTCGTCAGCCACAAGCGCAAGCACTGCTTGGTTCATTGCCATTGGCGTGGCCAGCATGCCCACTTGCGCAGCCGTGGCACCATACATAGCCACTACGACGGCTCCAGCAGGCGCCAGCCAAGCTGATGAAGCTTTTAGCCCTCTTGCGGAAATGCACTCCTCCGTGTCCCTGAGGCGGTGGTGGGCCACCTCGCCTGACTTCAACCACGGTATCTCCCCGCCGAAGTTTGAGGCATCTGTTCGTGAGGGGGTGCCGCCCGCCTTGGCGACCGCTACGACCTCGGCAATCGATCTGACTGCGCCGTCAAGACTTATAAGGGATTTCGTCACCGAACTATATGCGTTCGACATCGACTGAACCGAGAGCGTGGCGGCATCGATTGAGTCATCGAGTGTCTGGATAAGGCCAATAATCCGGCGCTGCTCAGCAATTGAGGGCAACAGAATCGAAAGCGAAAGGAAATCGTCAGGACTGATGCGCTCCCTGCGTCCCCCGAGGCCTTTGGACAGCAAGGACATTTCTTCCCACAACGATGGTTGTTGCGTGATGAGCTTCATGTACGCTGGCTCGATATTATTCAGGCACGCAAAGGTTGGAAACTCCGGAGAAACGTGCACGGGCTCTGGTGTCGGGGGCACGACGGTTATGGCTCCCTCAAATGCCTTGAGTTTGCTGTATATGACCGTCCCTTCTCTCACCCGATTCAACTGCTTATACTTCGTAGTGTCGGTGGTTACCGCATCTCGAGTAAGAACGCCCCTGCCACGATTAAGTACCCCGATAATGGGGTATTCCTCGTGCGGCTCTACAGCTACGGGTCTGAGCTCTAACCGTAAAACATTCCTAAGCGGCAAAAGGGTGAAACTCAATGTGCCCCTCCTAATAACCCAGCCGCTTTGAGTCGTTCAATCAGAATTGCTTCATTTGCAGCGAGCTGCTCCCGGGCTTCTTGGTATGCGATAAGAGCTTCCTCAACGTCAACTTCGCCGCGGGTCTCCGACTTGACGTACCTGCCCACGTTGAGGTCGAAGCCGTTTTCTTCGATGTCGTCCATGCCTACAAGTTTCACGTTCAGGCCGCAGTCGCCATCCGCGTCCGTGCCCCGTTTGTAGGCAGCGTCAACGACAGTGATGTCGTCCTCGGACATCGTGTTCTGGTTCTTGCCGCTGACGAACCGCTTAGAAGCGTCGATGAAGAGGACTTTGTTCTCACGCTCAGCAGGTTTTCGCTTGCGGAAGATCAGGAGGCAGACCGGAATGGACGTGGAGTAGAACAAGTTATTGGGTAGGCCAATGACAGCTTCCAGCAAGTCCTTGCGGATCAGGCATTCGCGGATTGCGCCCTCTTTACCGCTCCGGAACAGGACCCCGAGTGGCATGACGACACCGACCCGACCGGTGTCGTCATTCATTGTCGCGATCATGTGCTGGATCCAGGCGAAGTCACCGTTCTTGGCCGGTGGAACGCCGCAGATTACACGACCGTATGGGTCACTGGCCCAGCCTTCAGCACCCCAGTTCTGGAGAGAGAATGGCGGGTTGGCGATCACGACGTCGAACTTCTGCAACGCGTCGCCATCCAGGAGTTTCGGTTCGCGGAACGTGTCGCCGCGAACAACCTTGAACTCCTTGAGTCCGTGCAGGTACAGGTTCATCTTCGCAATGGCGCTGGTGGTCAGGTTGATCTCTTGACCATGCAGGCGCAGGGTGCGGGGATCGCCACCGTGCTCCTTCACCGCGGTGACAGTCTCGACGAGCATGCCACCCGATCCGCAGGCCGGGTCCGCGATTGTGTCCCCGGGCTGCGGATCCAGAATCTTCACGAGGAGATGGACCACGTGGCGTGGCGTGAAGAATTCGCCTGCCTTCTTGCCGGATGCTTCGGCGAACTCCCGGAGTAAGTATTCGTACGCGGAGCCGAGCATGTCACCGTTGACACTGTCCGGATCCAGCCGCACGGAGTGGAAGGTATTCAGTAGTGCAGCCAAGGCCGACTGTGGCAGGCGGTCCTGATTGGCCCACTGCACATCACCGAAAACCCCCGCCAGCGCGTCCGGGTTAGCCTGCTGGATACGCTGAAGGGCGTTGTCCAGTTTCACGCCTGTCTGGTGGGTGGTTTCGATGACGTCCGTCCAGTGGCAGCCATCTGGAATAACGAAGGTGTGGTAGTCGGCCTCGATCTCGTCCGTCAAGGCGTCACCGAAGTCCTCGACAGCTTGTGTATGTTCATGATCCCAGCTGTCACTGATCCATTTGAAGAACATCACCGGGAAGACATAGGCCTTGTAGTCCCCGGGATCCACCGGTCCTCGCAGGGCGTTTGCAGCCGACCACAACGTGCTCTCTAGCTGCTTCTGAGTGAGTTGACCTGGATCCGAGATCGAAAGTGTCAAGATAGTCCGTTCATATAGCGCAAAACCCGGCGACTGGCACCGACCAGAAAACCCTACCCAACATCTTCAAATACTCTGCGCACGGGTGACGCCCGGCAGTGTGCTAGCTCTCGGACCCCCCCGAACCTCTGCATCTTAACAATTGTTAAGGTCAGGAAAATGTTGTCCCGGAATTGTTAATTTTCTGCCGTTCTGGACAACAGGACAAACACAGCGACCCTTCCCGCCGCGGCCTGCAGTAGGGCAGGTACGCTGCGAAGGAAACGATGAAGGCCATCACGGCGATGAGGACCATTGGATTCCCCAAGCCAAGCGGATCGTCCTGCAGGGTGAAAACTATCTGCAGCCCTTGAGGATACTGATGATCGCGTCACGCTCAGCCTGGGTGACCCAGAGGCTGTATTTGGCCTTTACGGCAGTTTGGCGGGCGACGTACTCGCACCGGAAAGCTTTGTTCGGTGGAAGCCACGTTGCTGCATCTTTGTCACCTTTGGCACCGTTGGTGGGGCCGTCGGCGGCCACGAGATTCAGCGGGTCGTTGGCGAGTTCCTTGCGCTGGTCGCCATTGAGCTGCTGTGCGCCCTTCTGTCAGGCATCGCTGAGAGCGACGATGTGGTCGATCTGAACATCGGAGCTGGTGTCCTGGCCGCGCATGAAGGTAATCGTGGCGCCGGTGTACTTATCGGCCAGGGTTCCTGTCATGACCACACAGTTGTTCGTGCCTTGCTTGAACATCTCGTTCGTCATATCGCGGGCGAGGATGTCGTTGCGGGTGTCGCAGCCGTTGCGGTCCGTGTCCGCCCAGGCCGGTCCAAACTCATCCCGGGTATAGCCAGTCTTCGGCGCTCGACCCTTCACCGGAATGCTCTCCAGTTGTACAAGGGCCTTGGCAGCGTCACCCGCAGGGATCGGCGCCTCGGCGGCGACGTCTGGAGCAGCCTCTATGATCTCGAAAGCGTTGGCTGCGGGGTCACAACCTGCTAATGACCCAGCCAGCATCATTGCGGTTACAGCGGTCAGGACTTTGGCGGGAGAACAGGTGGTCTTCATGGTCCTTCTGGTTATAGGGCGTTGTTCCACGCTAGCTTCGGCCACCATCTGCCGCAGGTAACCGAGTCCGTGGTGCCTGCCACACGTCCGCGCCATTATTACTCGGCGGAAGTCCCTTCGGGTGCCACTGGTTGCCTCAACTGTTCAAGCCATGGCTCTCACGGAAATGTCACGCTTACTCAACCCGCCGCAGCCAGTCTGGCTTTGGACCGAGTGCCGATGAGCCTTTCCTTCGTCACGGGGCCACTTCCGGAAAAGGTGGAACCACTGCTGGCGGGAAGGATCTCACTCAGCTTCGCGATTTCCAGGATGTGCTCGGAAGTGAAAATGATCTTTCCCTTTCCCCAACATGCGTGGGGGAAGCGTCCGCTGGTGGCGCCGTCGCGCAGCCATGACTCTGTGCAGCGCATCAGCGCGGCAGCTTCTGCGGGTTCAAAGAATTCGATTTCCACGGGATCTCCAAAAGGAAGGCGTTACTTTCCACTTTCATGGCCTCCCGGGGACCAGTGGACATGACCCGAAGCGCTAATCCAGGCAAACGCCCACAGGGGCCGGACATCACTAAGCCACCAGGCTGGGAACCATCGTCATCACCGTAGGAAAGCCGTAATCGAGCGTTCCGTAGCGTCAGCGCCAGCCTGAAGCGCCTCCGGCATCAAGTGCCCGTACACCTGCTCTGTAGTCCGTGTAGAGGCGTGCCCGAGCCGGCGCGAGATGGTGAACAAGGGCACCCCGTCCTGGATCAGCCAGGACGCGTGGGTGTGGCGGAGGTCGTGGATGCGGGGGTTCTTGGTCAGGCCAATTGCCTGGGCGGTGCGAACGGCAGGCACCCAGTAGTGGTGCCAGTACAGTTTGTGGATAATTCGGTCGCCCTTGGGGGTCGTGAACACGAGTTCCTTTCCTGACTTGCTTGCCACCAACGGAATCAACAGCTCCACCAGGGCGGGGTTCAGCCCTATGGTCCGCTTACCGGCACCTGTCTTCGTCGCCCCAATGTAGAACTGGTTCTGGCCGTCCCGTTTCCAGGCCTTGTTGATCCGGGCCGCGGGCGGTTTGGAGAGCAGGTCGACGTCGGCCACGGTCAAGGCAGTGGCCTCCCCAAAGCGGGTACCTGTCATGACCAGGAAGTTGGTGAAAGCCTTGTACCGCTCCCCCATCCCCTCCATGATGAGGCTGAACTCGGCGTGCGTCAGGAACATTGCCTCGTCCTCGGCCTTTTCAATTCTTGGAAGCTGCACGCCGCGGCAGGGATTGCGGGAAATGTACCCGAGCATCTCCGCGGTGTTCATAGCAGCCGAGATCAGGCCGTGCACGTTGTGGATGGTTTTCGGCGCCTTGCCCCTGGCCATCATCGACTTCACCCAGTGGGCGATCAAACGGTAATCGAGTTTGTCCACGGGTACGTGACCGATGATGTTCCGGATATGCAAGTCCAGCATGGTCTGGTAGGTCTTGGTGGTTCCGCTGGATGGGCGGATCAGCAAGTCGATGTGTTCCTGAATGACCTCAGCCACGGTCGGTGTGCGCTTCTCGTTGGACAGGATGGCATGCTGCGCAATCTCGAACGACTGGCCGTTGGCGTCCAGCAGACGCTTGAGCGTCTCTGCTTCAGTGAGGCTGGCTACTGTGAGGCCCTGTGAAGCGCGGGTCTTCGGATCCCGCCAGCGCACCATGTAGGACTTGGAACCGTCCTTTTTGGTGCGAGTAGCGATGCTTGCCATACGAAAAACGGTACGCTCGTGTACACACTTTTGGTGGTTTTGTACACACCTGACCGCTCAACAGTCCTCTGACCTGCGGAAACACTGTGCCCGAGGTGGGACTCGAACCCACACACCTTTCGATACCGCATTTTGAGTGCGGCGCGTCTGCCAATTCCGCCACTCGGGCGCGGAATACGTTGAGCAACAAGGTACGCCCACAGCTGACTGTGAGCAACGCGATCGCTTCACGTACGCGGAATTACTCTACATGCAGATAGGCTGAATTCCAGAATCGCGCCGCCGACGCCGCGGATGACCATGCAAGCCAAGTACAGCCGCGGTGGCACCTAAGATAGTGATGTCCCGCCGTACCTTTTCAAGGAGATCCCGTGACTGAACAGACGGAGTCCAAGCCCACGTCCCAGCCGGCGCGCCGCGTCATTGTTGCGGAGGATGAGACCCTCATCCGCCTCGACATCATTGAGATCCTGCGGGGCGAAGGTTACGACGTCGTGGGCGAGGCGGACAACGGCGAGAAGGCCGTCCAGCTCGCTGAGGAACTCAAGCCGGACCTGGTCCTGATGGACGTCAAGATGCCTGTGATGGACGGCATCTCCGCAGCCGAGAAGATTGTGAAGGCCCGGATCGCCCCCGTGGTACTTCTGACCGCCTTCAGCCAAAAGGAACTCGTGGAGCGGGCCCGCGACGCCGGCGCCATGGCCTACGTGGTGAAGCCCTTCACCCCGGCCGACCTCATCCCGGCACTGGAGATTGCACTCTCCCGCCACGAGGAAATCAAGGCCCTCGAAAGCGAAGTTTCGGACCTGCAGGAGCAGTTCGCCACCCGCAAGCTCGTGGAGCGCGCCAAGAGCCTCCTCACCACCAAGATGGGCCTGACGGAGCCGGAGGCCTTCCGCTGGATCCAGAAGACCTCCATGGACCGCCGCCTGAGCATGCGCGAAGTGGCCGAGACCATCATCAACCAGGTCAACTAACACACCAGGGGTTAAGCCTGCCGGACCAACAAGGCAGGCTCAACCGCTAGACACAAAAAGGACCCCTGCCATCCGGCAGGGGTCCTTTTCGTGGTCAGAAAGGCTAAGCCTTCTTCTTCCTTTCCGGCCAGGGGCCGAGCTTTTC
Source organism: Arthrobacter sp. K410C (assembly GCF_059090105.1). Classification (NCBI taxonomy): domain Bacteria; kingdom Bacillati; phylum Actinomycetota; class Actinomycetes; order Micrococcales; family Micrococcaceae; genus Arthrobacter; species Arthrobacter sp. K410C. The sequence continues at coordinate 65,768 of NZ_JBNHFJ010000011.1, read as the reverse complement.
CTTGTTGCTGATGACATCCCCCGCGCGGGTGGAGTCGGCAAGGTCGCCCACCTTGTGGACCTTCAGCGAGTTGGTGGAACCGGCCTTTCCGGGAGGGGAACCGGCGGCGATGACCACCAAGTCACCGTCCTGCACCAGGCCCATTTCCTCGAGGCTGCGGTCAACTTGCGCGGTCATGGCATCGGTGTGGTCCACCATCTGTACCAGGACCGGCTGGATTCCCCAGGTCAGCGCCAGCTGGTTCCAGACCTGCTCCACCGGGGTGAACGCGAACACCGGCTTGATCGGGCGCAGGCGGGACAGGCGGCGGGCCGAGTCGCCGGACTGTGTGAACGCACAGATGTACTTTGCGTCCAGCTGGTCGGCGATTTCGACGGCGGCACGGGTGATGGCGCCGCCACGGGTCTTGGGCTTGGTCCCCAGCGGGGGGACGCGCTCCAGTCCGTGGACCTCGGTGGACTCGATGATCCGGGCCATGGTCTTAACCGTGTCGATCGGGTACTTGCCCACGCTGGTCTCACCGGACAGCATGACGGCGTCGGCACCATCCAGCACGGCGTTGGCGCAGTCGGAGGCCTCCGCACGGGTGGGGCGCGGGTTGTCGATCATGGACTCCAGGACCTGGGTGGCCACAATGACGGGCTTGGCCCAGCGGCGTGCCAGCTCAATGGCGCGCTTCTGCACGATCGGCACTTCCTCCAAAGGAAGCTCCACGCCCAGGTCGCCACGGGCAACCATGATCGCGTCGAACGCGTCAATGATTTCCGGCAGCTGGTCAACAGCCTGCGGCTTTTCGATCTTGGCGATGACCGGCACACGTCGTCCTTCCTCGTCCATGATCTCGTGCACCCGCGTGATGTCCGAGGCGTCACGGACGAAGGACAGGGCCACCAGGTCCACGCCGCGGCGCATCGCCCAGCGCAGGTCGTCCTCATCCTTTTCGCTCAGCGCCGGCACGTTCACGGCCACGCCGGGCAGGTTGATGCCCTTGTTGTTGGACACCATGCCGCCCACGGTCACCTCGGCGACCACCTTGACGTCGTCGACAGCTACGGCGCGCAGGGCCACCTTGCCGTCGTCGATCAGCAGTGCGTCGCCCACGTTGACGTCCTCGGTGAGGCTCTTCAGCGTGGTGGAGCAGATGTCCTTGGTGCCGGGAACATCCTCGGTGGTGATGGTGAAGGTGTCACCGACGGCGAGGGCGTGCGGGCCGTCGACGAAACGGCCTAGGCGGATCTTGGGACCCTGGAGGTCGGCCATGAGGGCCACGGCCTTGCCCAGGTCCGCTGCCGCCTTGCGGACGTTTTCGTAGGTGTTGTCATGCACGGTGTAGTCGCCGTGGCTCATGTTCATCCGGGCGACGTCAACACCTGCTTCCAGCACCGCGAGGGTGTTTTCATAGCTGGCAATCGCCGGGCCGAAAGTAGCCACAATTTTTGCGCGTCTCATATACCTACCCTATTGGTCACTTGCATTGGTTAAGTTGTCGCGGGGGTGAACTTCTGCCCGCAGGTGCAGCGCTAGAGGACGGCGATGGCGCGGTCCGTCGGCGCGACGGGAGCGGGAAGGATGGTGCTTCCCATCAGGTACTTGTCCACGGCGGCAGCCGCTGCGCGGCCTTCGGCGATGGCCCACACGATGAGGGACTGTCCGCGCCCGGCGTCGCCGGCCACGAAAACGCCCTCGGTGTTGGTCATGTAGTAGCCGTCGCGTGCCACGTTGCCGCGGCCGTCGAATTCGGCCTTCACCTGTTCGGTGATGCCCGCCGGCTCGGCGCCGGTGAAGCCCAGCGACAGGAACACCAGGTCCGCGGGGATGATGCGTTCCGTGCCGGCCTTAGGCAGGCGCTTGCCGTCAACGAATTCCGTCTCCGCGACCTTGACGCCGGTCAGCTTGCCGTCCTCGCCCACGAACTCGACGGTGGAGGCGAGGTATGTGCGCTCACCGCCTTCCTCGTGGGCGCTGGCCACCTCGAACAGGGTGGGGAACGTCGGCCAGGGCTGGTGCGCGGCGCGCTCGGCCGGCGGCTGCTTGCCGATGGCCAGCGTGGTCACGGACGCAGCACCGTGCCGGTGCGCGGTGCCGAGGCAGTCGGCGCCGGTGTCGCCGCCGCCGAGGATCACCACGTGCTTGCCCTGGGCGTGGATCTGGTTTTCGATGGTCTCCCCCGCCACGGCGCGGTTGGCCGGCACCAGGTAGTCCATGGCGAAGTGGATGCCGTCCAGGTCCCGGCCCGGGATGGGCAGGTCGCGCGGAACGGTGGCGCCGGTGCACACCACGACGGCGTCGTAGCGGCGCCGCAGCTGCTCCCACGTCACGTCGGTGCCGACGGCGACGCCGGTCCGGAAGCGGGTGCCTTCCGCCTTCATCTGCTCGACGCGGCGGTCCACCTGCTCCTTTTCCATCTTGAAGTCCGGGATGCCATAGCGGAGCAGGCCGCCGATCTTGTCATCGCGTTCGTAGACGGCAACGGTGTGACCCACGCGGGTGAGCTGCTGGGCCACGGCCAGGCCGGCAGGGCCGGAGCCTACGACGGCGACCGTCTTGCCGGTGAGGCGCGCCGGCGGCAGCGGGTGGACCCAGTTGTTGTCCCACGCTTCGTCGATGATGGACACCTCAACCTGCTTGATGGTGACTGCAGGCTGGTTGATCCCCAGCACGCAGGACGCCTCACAGGGGGCGGGGCAGAGCCGGCCGGTGAATTCGGGGAAGTTGTTCGTGGCATGCAGCCGCTCGATCGCTTCCTCGCCCTTGTCCCGCCACATGAGGTCGTTCCACTCGGGAATCAGGTTGCCCAGCGGGCAGCCCTGGTGACAGAACGGGACGCCGCAGTCCATGCAGCGGCCGGCCTGGGCCTTCAGGGTGCCCTTTTCCTGCGCTTCGTAGACTTCCTTCCAGTCCATGATGCGGACAGGAACGGGACGGCGCGGCTGGGTTTCACGCTGGCGTACTTTCAGAAATCCGCGTGGATCAGCCACCGGTCACCTCCAGGATTCGAGACCATACTTCTTCGCCGTCGGGGTCAAGGCCCTCTTCGATGGCGTCGAGACGGGTTTGCAGCACGGCCGCGTAGTCGCGCGGCAGCACCTTGGTGATGCGGGCGGCGGTGTCGTCGAAGTTCTCGAGGAGGCGCGCAGCCAGCTGGGAGTCAGTTTCTTCAACGTGCTTGACCAGCAGGCCGTGCACAATGTCGCGGTCCTCGGCATCCAGCTCGCGGAGCTGGAGTTCGCCGGACTGCAGGGCGTCCTTGTTGACCTTGGCGGTATCCAGGTCCAGGACGTACGCGGTACCGCCAGACATGCCGGCGCCGAAGTTGCGGCCGGTGCGGCCGATGATCAGGGTCTGGCCGCCGGTCATGTACTCGCAGCCGTGGTCGCCAATGCCTTCGACGACGGCGGTGGCACCGGAGTTGCGGACCAGGAAGCGTTCGCCCACCTGGCCACGCAGGAACATCTCGCCGCTGGTGGCGCCGTAACCGATCACGTTGCCGGCGATGACATTGGTCTCCGCCTTGAACACATTGGTGCGGTCCGGGCGGACGATGATCCGGCCGCCGGAGAGGCCCTTGCCCACGTAGTCGTTCGAGTCGCCGTACAGCCGCAGGGTGATGCCTGCGGGCAGGAAGGCGCCCAGGGACTGGCCGGCGGTGCCGTTCAGCGTGACGTCGATGGTGTCCGTGGCGAGCACGTCGGTGCCGAAGGTCCTGGTGACCACGTGGCCGAGCATGGTGCCCACGGAGCGGTCCGTGTTGATGACGTCCACGGTGATCTTCACCGGGCTGCGGTCCGTCAGGGCCTCAGTGGACATGGTGATCAGCCGCTGGTCGAAGTGCTTGTCCAGCTCGTGGTTCTGGCCGGTCATGTTGCGCAGCGGAGCGTCGTCGTCGAACTCGAGCCCGTGCAGGATCGGGTCCAGGTCCAGGCCGTCGGCCTTCCAGTGGTCGATCGCGTCGCGGGTGTCCAGGACCTCCGCGTGGCCGATGGCCTCTTCCAGGCTGCGGAAGCCCAGCTCGGCCAGGATCTCGCGGACTTCCTCGGCCAGGAACTCGAAGAAGTTGACCACGAACTCGGGCTTGCCGGTGAACCGGGCGCGGAGCTCCGGGTTTTGGGTTGCAACGCCCACCGGGCAGGTGTCCAGGTGGCAGACGCGCATCATGATGCAGCCTTCCACCACCAGCGGGGCGGTGGCGAAGCCGAACTCCTCGCCGCCCAGCAGGGCTGCGATCACAACGTCGCGGCCGGTCTTCAGCTGGCCGTCAACCTGCACCACCACGCGGTCGCGCAGGCCGTTGAGCATCAGGGTCTGCTGCGTCTCGGCGAGGCCGAGCTCCCACGGGACACCGGCGTGCTTGAGCGAGTTCAGCGGCGAGGCGCCGGTTCCGCCGTCGTGGCCGGAGACAAGCACGACGTCGGCCTTCGCCTTGGTCACGCCGGATGCCACCGTGCCGATCCCGACTTCCGACACCAGCTTCACGTGCACGCGGGCCGAGGGGTTGGCGCGCTTGGCGTCGTAGATGAGCTGCGCCAGGTCCTCGATGGAGTAGATGTCGTGGTGAGGCGGCGGGGAAATGAGGCCGACGCCGGGGGTCGAGTGGCGGGTGCGGGCCACCCAGGGGTAGACCTTCTGCGCCATCAGCTGGCCGCCTTCGCCGGGCTTGGCGCCCTGGGCCATCTTGATCTGGATGTCGTCGGCGTTGGTCAGGTAGAGGCTGGTCACGCCGAAGCGGCCGGAGGCGATCTGCTTGACGGCGGAGCGGCGCTCCGGGTCCATCAGGCGGTCCACGTCCTCGCCGCCCTCACCGGTGTTGGACTTGCCGCCCAGCCGGTTCATGGCGATGGCCAGCGTTTCGTGGGCCTCCTGCGAGATGGAGCCGTAGCTCATCGCGCCGGTGGAGAACCGCTTGACGATGCTGGAGACGGGCTCCACTTCCTCGAGCGGAACCGCCGGGCGCTCGTTCTTGAACTTGAGCAGGCCCCGCAGCGTCATCAGGTTGCTGGACTGGTCGTCCACGCCCTTGGTGTACGCCTTGAAGATGTCGTAGCGGCGTTCGCGGGTAGCGTGCTGCAGCCGGAAGACCGTCTCCGGGTTGAACAGGTGCGGTTCGCCGTCACGGCGCCACTGGTACTCGCCGCCGCCCAACAGGGGGCGGTGGGGCTGCTCGATGCCGCCCTCGGGGTACGCCATCTGGTGGCGTGCCGAGACCTCGGCGGCGATGACGTCCAGGCCCACGCCGCCCAGCTGGGAGTGGGTGCCGGCGAAGAATTCGTCCACCAGCTCCTGGCCGAGGCCAAGTGCTTCGAACGTCTGGGCGCCGGTGTAGGACGCCACGGTGGAGATGCCCATCTTGGACATGATCTTCAGGACGCCCTTGCCGAGGCCCTTGATCAGGTTGTAGACGCCGTCCTGCGGGGTGACGCCGGTGACGTCTCCGGCAGCGATCAGCTGCTCCACGGATTCCATGGCCAGGTAAGGGTTCACGGCGGACGCGCCGTAGCCGATGAGCACGGCCACGTGGTGCGTTTCGCGCACGTCGCCCGCCTCGACCACCAGGGCGGTCTTGGTGCGGTTGGCGCTGCGGAGCAGGTGGTGGTGCACGGCACTGACCAGGAGCAGGGACGGGATGGGTGCCCACTGCGCGTTGGAGTCACGGTCCGAGAGCACGATGTACTGCACGCCGCGGTTGATGGCGCCGGAAACCTGCTCGCAGATCTCGGTAAGCCGAGAACGCAGGGCGTACTCGCCACCCTCCGGGCGGTACAGGCCGCGGACCCTCATGGCCACGCGGTTGCCGTCGGCGTCCTCGATGTTGGCGATCTTAGCGAGCTGGTCGTTGTTGATCACGGGGAACGGCAGCTGGACCTGCGGCTGGCGGACCTGCTTGGTATCCAGCAGGTTGCCGGTGGGGCCGATGGCGCACGTCAGGGAGGTGACCAACTCTTCGCGGATGGCGTCCAGCGGCGGGTTGGTGACCTGCGCGAAGGACTGCACGAAGTAGTCGAAGAGCAGCCGGGGGCGCTTGGACAGCACGGCAACCGGGGTGTCGGAGCCCATGGCGCCCAGCGGCTCGGCACCGGTGCGGGCCATCGGGCCCAGCAGGATCTTCAGTTCCTCAGTGGTGTAGCCGAAGGTGCGCTGGCGGATGTTCACGGACGCGGCGGTGTGGACCACGTGCTCGCGCTCGGGAAGGTCGTTCAGGTCGATCAGGTTGTCCTTGACCCAGTCCGCCCACGGGTTGGCGGCGGCAACCTCTGCCTTGACCTCTTCGTCGTCAATGATGCGGCCGGCGTCGGTGTCCACCAGGAACATCTTGCCGGGCGAGACGCGGCCCTTCTTGACCACCTTGGAGGGTTCGACGTCGATGACGCCCACCTCGGAGGCGAAGACGATCAGGCCGTCTTCGGTGATCCAGAAGCGGCCGGGGCGCAGGCCGTTGCGGTCCAGGGTTGCGCCCACGAGGTTGCCGTCGGTGAAGGACACGGCGGCGGGACCGTCCCACGGCTCCATCAGCAACGAGTGGTACTCGTAGAACGCGCGGCGGGCCGGATCCATGGTGGCGTGGTTTTCCCATGCCTCCGGGATCATCATCATGATCGCGTGCGTGATGGGGCGGCCGGAGAGCCACAGGAGTTCCGCCACCTCGTCGAACGATGCGGAGTCGGAGGCGCCGGGCGTGCAGATGGGGTACAGCTCTTCGGGCGCGTCGCCGAGCAGCGGGTTGGCCAGCTGGGACTGCCGTGCACGCATCCAGTTGCGGTTGCCCTTGACCGTGTTGATCTCGCCGTTGTGGGCGATGGTACGGAAGGGCTGCGCCAGCGGCCAGGATGGGAACGTGTTGGTGGAGAAGCGCGAGTGGACAATAGCCAGCTTGGTCTTGAAGCGCTTGTCCGAGAGGTCCGGATAAAAGGGCTCCAGCTGGGCGGTTGTGAGCATGCCCTTGTACACGATGGTGCGCGAGGACAGCGACGGGAAGTAGACGCCGAACTTGTTCTGGGCGCGCTTGCGGATACGCCAGGCGCGGGCATCGAGTTCGTTGCGGTCCAGTTCCTCGCCCGAGGCGGACGCGAGGAAGGGCTGGGAGAAGTAGGGCATGCAGGCGCGGGCCATCGCGCCCACCAAGTCGGCGACGACAGGCACTTCGCGCCAGCCCAGGACCTTCAGCCCCTCGTCTGCGGCGAGGCCCTCGATGCCGGCTTTCGCGGCATCGGCTTCCCGCCGCTCAGCAGGCAGGAACGCCGTGCCGGCCACGTACTGGCCGGGAGCGGGAAGTTCGAACTCGGTGACCGCCCGGAAGAACTCGTCCGGGATCTGCATCAGGAGGCCGGCGCCGTCACCGGTGCCTTCATCGGCGCCCACGGCACCACGGTGCTCGAGGTTGCGCAGGGCGGTGAGTGCGGCGTCAACGATGTCGTACCCGGGTTCGCCGCGGAGCGTTGCGATGATCGCAAGGCCGCAAGCGTCCTTCTCCTGCTCGGGGTTGTAGAGCCCGGCGGCCTCCGGCAGGGCTGCGAAGCGCTTGAACGGCGACAAGGCAGCCTCGGGCTGATCCGGTTCGGACCAGCTGGGAGTGTGCAGAGTTTGGGTCATGGAAGACGTCCTTCCTCCTGATCGTGCGTATGGAAGGGACACCGTTGGCCCCACTCGTCAGGCCCCAGATGATGGGCACAACAAAGTGTTACTACATGGAAATTGTAGGTCAGCCCGGCCTGCTGAACTAACGGTTACAGAGGCCCCTGCCCAAGGCTCCAGCCGGCAGCAGCTCTATGCTGCGCGGGTGGGGCCCCATGCCACGACATTGTGGTTCCGGGAGCTCCGAGCGGTGGCTCTGCTGCCCTCGTGTGGCCGGCGCTTACTTGCTGGTGCCGGCCTCCGATGCGGATCCTGTGGCTGTGCTGCCGGAGTGTCCGGAAGCCGTGGCATCCTTCCCGGGCTTTGCGCCGGAGGGTGCCGCCGTGGCCTCTTCCGTGGGGGCGGAATCGGGCCTGGAACCGTTTTGGTTATCAGGGAGATTATCACGCGATTCACTATCTGAGACAACCGGGTCCGTATCACGGACCCCGTCATCAGTGGCCCCAAGGTCGCCGGTGACGGCCGGTTTTGCCGGCTCCCGCCCCGGAAGGTAGACGGTGCCGGGCTCCGGGCGGCCCTTCCTGCCCAGCAGGATGAAGATCGCCAGCGCAGTCACAAAGACGAAAATACTGGTCCAGACATTGAGCCGGGTGGTGAGGCCGAAGAGCGAGATCTGCTCCGCGTCATCGATCCGCATGGCCTCAATCCACACCCGTCCCAGGGTGTAGTACATGGCGTACAGCCAGAACAACCTGCCACGGCGGAAGTTAAACCTGCGGTCCAGGACGAGCAGGAGCGCGACGCCGGCAAAGTTCCAGAGCGATTCATACAGGAACGTCGGGTGGAACAGGGTCCCGGCGGGAACCCCCGCGGGGAAGTTCGCGTTGTCGGCGTCGATCTCCAGGCCCCACGGCACCGTGGTGGGGCCGCCGAAGAGTTCCTGGTTGAACCAGTTGCCCCAGCGGCCAATAGCCTGAGCCAGCAGGAGGCCGGGCGCGGCGGCGTCCATGAAGGCGGGAAGCCTGACGCCTGCACGGCGGCAGCCGATCCAGGCGCCGAGGACGCCGAGCACCACGGCGCCCCAGATTCCCAGGCCGCCACGTTGGATCTGCGGGATGAGCGAGAGGTCGCCGGTGCCGTCGAAGCCCGGGCCGAAGTAGGCGTCGGGCGACGAGAACACGTGGTACAGGCGGCCGCCGATGATGCCAAACGGAATAGCCCAGACCACGATGTCCCAGACGCTTCCCTCAGGCGCGCCGCGCTTGGCCCAGCGAACCGAGGTCAGCCAGAGACCCGCCACGATGCCCGCCAGGATGCACAGGGCGTAGGCGTGGATGCGCAGCGTCCCCCACGGCAGGGGGATGTCGAATCCGGACCAGTCCGGGCTGGGAATGCTGGCGGGTACCAGGGCTGCTGCCTGGAGGAGGCTCTGCATTGGTTAGGCTTCTTCCCGGGCAAGTCCGGAGCTGAGCTCCCTGGCAAGGGAGCCGACGGCGTCCACGCCGCCGTTACCCAGTGCGGACACCAGTGCGGTGCCCACAATGACGCCCTCGGCATAGGCGGCGATTTCGCGGACCTGGTCGGCGTTGGAGACGCCGAGGCCGACGCAGACGCGTTCCGCTCCGGCGGCGTGCGCCGCGGCCACGACGTTCCGGGCGGCGGTGCTCACCGAGGAGCGGGCGCCCGTGACGCCCATGATGGAGACGGCGTAGACGAAGCCGCGGCTGGCGTCGACGGTCCGCTGCATGCGCTCGGCAGTGGACGACGGCGCAACGAGGAACACGCGGTCCAGCCCGTACTTGTCCGAGGCGGCCATCCATTCGTCGGCCTCGTCCGGGATGAGGTCGGGCGTGATGAGCCCGGCTCCCCCGGCTTCGGCCAGGCGGCGGGAGAATTCGTCCACACCCATCCGGACCACGGGGTTCCAGTACGTCATCACCAGGACGGCGGCGTCGGTCTTGCTGGTGATGCCGGCGACTACGTCGAAGACCTGCCGGACGGAGAAGCCGTTGGCCAGCGCCTGCGTGGTGGCGGCCTGGATGACCTGCCCGTCCATCACGGGATCGGAGTACGGGATGCCGACTTCGATCAGGTCGGCACCGTTCTCCGCCAGGGCGATGCCCGCGGCGATGCTTTCCTCCACGGTGGGGTAACCGGCAGGCAGGTAGCCGACGAGCGCTGCACGGCCTTCGGCGCGGGCCTTGTCGATTGCCGCCGCCGACTTGCTGGTCGTCTGTGCCTTGCCCGTCATCTGCGCGCTGCTCACAACTGCTCTCCCTCTTTGCCGATTTCCGATTCCGCGGAATCCTTGTCCAACAGGTTGAACCACTCGGCGGCGGTGGCCACGTCCTTGTCGCCACGGCCGGACAGGTTCACGATCACGATCTTGTCCCGTGCGGCAGCGGCGTCCCCAGCGGCGAGGCGCTGGCCCACCTTGATGGCCCCGGCCAGGGCGTGCGAGGACTCGATGGCGGGGATAATGCCCTCCGTGCGGCAGAGGAGCCGGAAGGCCTCCATGGCCTCGCTGTCCGTGATGGGCTCGTAGTTCACCCGCCCGATGTCGGCGAGGTAGGAGTGCTCCGGCCCCACACCCGGGTAGTCGAGGCCCGCGGAGATGGAGTGCGACTCGATGGTCTGGCCATCGTCGTCCTGCATGAGGTAGGAGCGGGCGCCATGGAGGACGCCGGGCTTGCCCAGCGTGATGGTGGCGGCGTGGCGTCCGGTGTCCACGCCGTCGCCGCCGGCTTCGAAGCCGTAGATCTTGACCGAGGGGTCATCGAGGAAACCGTGAAAGATGCCGATGGCGTTGGATCCGCCGCCGATGCAGGCACACACCGCGTCCGGGAGGCGCCCTTCCTGCTCCAGGATCTGCGCGCGCGCCTCTTCGCCGATGACCTCGTGGAAGTAGCGGACCATGGCGGGGAACGGGTGGGCCCCGGCAGCGGTGCCCAGCAGGTAGTGGGTGTTGTGCACGTTCGCCACCCAGTCGCGCAGGGCCTCGTTGATGGCGTCCTTGAGGGTCTGTGAGCCGCTGGTGACGGGAATGACGGTGGCCCCCAGCAGCTCCATCCGGGCCACGTTCAGCGCCTGGCGGCGGCAGTCCTCGGCGCCCATGTAGACCACGCACTCCAGCCCCATCAGGGCGGCGGCCGTTGCGCTGGCGACGCCGTGCTGGCCGGCGCCGGTTTCGGCGATGACGCGGGTCTTGCCCATGCGCTTGGCGAGCAGGGCCTGGCCCAGCACGTTGTTGATCTTGTGCGATCCGGTGTGGTTGAGGTCCTCGCGCTTGAGGAAAACCCGCACTCCCCCGGCGTGTTCGGAGAACCGCTTGGCTTCGGTCAGCAGCGAGGGGCGGCCCGAGTAGTTCTTGTTCAGGTCTGCGATCTGGGCCCGGAATTCGGGATCGTTCTTCGCCTTGTCGAAGGTCTCCTCGAGTTCGTCCAGGGCTGCGATCAGGGACTCGGGCATCCAGCGTCCGCCGTAGCTGCCGAAGTACGGTCCCGGGGCGTGCCGGAGGGAGCCTTCCGCCAGGAATGCGTCCGCGGCCTTGTTGTCAGCGTTTCCTGAGGGTGCGTCGGCCATCAGTCCCGTCCTGTTCGAAGTTGATCGGTCAAAAGTTTGGTCCGGCCGGGGCCGGGATGAGTGCCGGGCATCGCTGCCGTTCGTCCACGGCCGTGCAGCCGCGAGGAGGACAGCGCAGCAGGTCAGCCGCGGGCGGCGATGGCGGCCGCGCCAGCGGCCGTGAACTCCGCGATCCGCTCCCGCGGGGTGGAGTGGCTTACCAGCGCCTCCCCCACCAGCACCGCGTTGGCGCCGCTGGCGGCGTAGTGCGTGACATCGTCGGCGTCCCGGACGCCCGATTCCGCCACTACCAGCGCCCCGGACGGAATGCGTCCGGCGAGCGATGCGAACAGGGAACGGTCGACGTCGAGGGTCTTCAGGTTCCGCACGTTGACGCCGATGATGCGGGCGTTGGCCGCGGCGGCGCGGTCGATTTCCTCTTCGGTGTGCGTTTCCACCAGCACGTTCATGCCGAGCTCGGCGCTGAGGGCGCTGAAGTCGTTGAGCTGGGCGTCGGAAAGCGCCGCGACAATGAGCAGGATGAGGTCCGCGCCGTGGGCGCGGGCTTCCCAGATCTGGTACTCGTCCAGCGTGAAGTCCTTGCGCAGCAGGGGGACGTCGACGGCGGCACGAACGGCATCGAGGTCCGCCAGGGACCCGTTGAAGCGGCGCTGCTCGGTGAGGACGCTGATGACGGAAGCCCCGCCGTCGGCATACTGCCGGGCGAGGGACGCGGGATCGCCGATGCTGGCGAGGTCGCCCTTGGAGGGGCTGCGCCGTTTGATTTCCGCAATGACCTTGAGCTCTTTGCGGTCCGGCGACGGACCGCCCAGGGCGCCCCAGGCGTCGCGGGCAGGCGCAGCGGATTCGGCCAGGTCCTTTAGTTCAGCCAGCGAAACGAGGCGCTTCCTGGCCTCCATGTCCTCCCGGACACCGGCGTTGATGTCGTCGAGAACAGTTGCCATCAGTGGCCGGAGTTCTTCAGCTTGCTGCCTTCGACTCCGTAGCCTGCCTTGCGCATGACGTAACCGACGATGAGGCCAACCACCATCACGCCGGCCCCGGCGATGAAGATGGGGGTGCTGGCGATGACGAACGCGATCGATGCGATGAGCGCGCCCACCAGCATGGTGATGACACAGGTCCAGGCTGCCGGGCTGTTGCCGTGGCCGAGTTCCTGGCTGTGGTCGATGGCGCCGGGGGCTACCGTGCGGGTGCCGGACTTGGAAACGGACGCAGGTGCTTTGCTCATGGAAAATCTCCTCAGGATGAATACTGCTTACATTCTGCCATTTTTTGGGCCGTGACCGTTTATCGGCGGCTGCCCGTCCCGTCACCCGCTGCGAGGCTCGGCCGGGTCAGGTGGGATCGTCTCCGCGGGAGAGCCGGTCCCAGCTGTCGATCTCGTCCACCGGCCCCGCCGCAGGGGCGCTGCCCGCCGCCCCCGGCGCGTCATATTTGGTCCGCGTCTTCCAGTGCCGGCCTGCGGGAATGACGAGCAGGGCGGCCAGTGCCAGCAGGCAGCCGGCGGCGACGGCGAGGGTGGGGAAGGCGGTCAAGTCCACCTCAGCCTGGCTGCCGCTCACGCCTGTTGCGGCTGCGATGGAGCCCTGTGCTGCCGCAAGGGGGTCCGCGAGTACGGTAGCAGCCGCGGCGATGATGCCTGCCGAGGCAAGGACGATGATGGCGGTGATGACCCACCTGGCGATCCTGCCCGCGATCGCTGCTGCCAGTCCCCCGGCCAGCGCCACCAGGGCCAGCGCCGTCACTGTGGTGGCGGCATCACTGCCCTGGACCGTGAGCGGTTCCTGCCCGGCACCTGCCTGGCCCACCTCGTTGGGATCCAGGGTGACGGACATCCAGGTCTGGGTGGTGGTGCCGAAAACCGCTAGCGCCAGGACCGCGATGAGCAGCACCAGCGTTGACTTCCGTGCCCAGGCGGGGGCAGCCCTCTTTTCGCTGCCGGCCTGCCCGGACGCCGTTCCCTGCTGGGGCATCAGGCGTCAGTCCCGCCGGGAAGTGACTCCGCGGAAATGTTCTGCAGGGAGCCGGCCGTGTGGACTGCACGAAGCGGTGCCGCGGCCTTGTTCACGGTTTCGAGCGCCTCGGTGGGGTTCACCGAGTCGGCCACGATGCCGCCGCCGGCCTGGACGTAGGCACGGCCGTCGCGGAGCAGCGCCGAGCGGATGGCGATGGCCATGTCCATGTCACCAGCGAAATCGAGGTAACCCACCACGCCGCCGTAGATGCCGCGGCGATGGGGTTCCAGTTCATCGAGCAGGCGCAGCGCCCGGGGTTTCGGGGCACCGGACAGCGTGCCGGCAGGGAAAGTCGCCTTGAGGACGTCGTAGGCCTTGGCCTGTGGCGACAGCTGGCCCACCACCGTGGACACCAGGTGCATGATGTGGCTGAAGCGCTCCACCTCCATGAACTGCGTGACGTCCACCGTTCCGGCAACGCAAACCTTGGAGAGGTCGTTCCGGGACAGGTCAACCAGCATCAGGTGCTCGGCGCGTTCCTTCTGGTCGGCCAGCAGTTCCTCGGCGAGGGCCTTGTCCGCCTCCACGGTCTTCCCGCGGGGCCGCGAGCCGGCGATGGGGTGCGTGATGACCTCCCCGCCCGTGACGGTGACCAGGGCCTCGGGTGACGAGCCCACGATGGAGTACTCCCGGCCGTCGGCGTCCGCCAGGCTAAAGATGTACATGTAGGGGCTGGGGTTGGTGTTGCGCAGCACCCGGTAAACGTCCAGCGCGGAGGCCTTGCACTCCATCTCGAACCGGCGGGAGATGACCACCTGGAAGACCTCGCCGTCGACGATTGCTTCCTTGCCCCGGTCCAGGGCGGCCAGGTATTCGTTCTCGTCCCAGCGCTCCTGGACGCTGGAGGCAAAGTCCAGGGCAGCCGGAGCCAGGACCGATACGGGCTGCGCCACGGGGCTGCTGACCTTTGCCAGGAGGGCCTTGACCCGGGCCACGGCGTCATGCCAGGCCTCGTCAACGCGTTCGGAGCTGTTGTCGAAATTGATGGCGTTGGCGATCAGCAGCACCGTGCCGTCCACGTTGTCGTGGACCGCCATGTCGGTGACCAGGTTCAAGGCCATTTCGGGCAGGTGCAGGTCATCCTCGGGAGGGCTGACCAGCCGCTCCCAGTGCCGGACGGTTTCCCAGCCCAGGAACCCCACCAGGCCGGAGGTGAACGGCGGGAGCCCCTCGAAGCGGTCGGTGCGCAGGGCTTCGATGGTGTCGCGGATGGCGTCCACCGGGCTGCCGTCCACCGGCACTCCGGCCGGGGGCTCGCCCAGCCAGTGTGCGTTGCCGTCCTTGGTGGTCAGCGTGGCGCGAGACCTTGCGCCGATGAACGAATAGCGGGACCAGGCGCCGCCCACTGCCGCTGACTCCATGAGGAATGTCCCGGGCTGGCCCTGGGCCAGCTTGCGGTACAGGCCGATGGGGGTCTCGGCGTCGGCAAGCACCTTGAGCCGGACGGGGATAACGCGGCTGTGGCCGGCGAGTTCCCGGAACTCCTCCAGGCTCGGGCTGATGGTTCCAAGGTCCTGCATGGCTATGGTTTTCCGCCTGTTCTCGTGAGGGCCGGCAGCGCCGGACGCCTAAATTTTCCTGCATCGGGCCGTGGCTGCCGCTGTCTTGCGGGCGCCGGTAGGGCCGCCGGTGCGGTTCAGACCGCCTGGGCCGTGGTGACGTTCAGTTCCCTGCCGTCGAAGCAGGTGCGGGTGCCGGTGTGGCAGGCGGCACCCACCTGGTCCACGCGCACCAGCAGTGCGTCGCCGTCGCAATCCATGGCGACGGACTTCACCCACTGGACGTGCCCGGACGTGTCCCCCTTGCGCCAGTACTCCTGACGGGAGCGCGAGTAGAACGTGACACGGCCCGTGGTCATGGTGCGGTGGAGGGCTTCGTCGTCCATCCAGCCGAGCATCAGTACCTCGTTCGTGTCGTACTGCTGCACCACGGCGGCCACCAGGCCTGCGCTGTCCAGCTTCAGGGCGGCTGCCAGCTCGGCGGGGAGCGGGCCTGTTTCAGCGGCGGCGGGGCTTCCGGGCACGGCGGAACCGGAGGCTTGGACGGGGGCGGGCTGCTCAGACATCAGGTCAAGTCTAGTGCCTTCGGTGGAGCCGTTCCGGATGTGAACAACGGCACGCCAGCAGCGCCACGGAAGGTGCCCAACTTCGCGGCTGTCGTGCTAGTTTTCCAAGTGATGCATTTCGTCGAACCGTCCCGAGAAGTCCTGGCCGAGACCCTGCTTGCGGCCGGTCCTGATGCGCCCACGCTATGCAGGGGCTGGCGCACCAGGGATCTCGCCGCGCACCTTTACCTGCGTGAGCGGAAAGCTGCCGTGGGGCTGGGCCTGATCATCAAGCGCCTGGCCAAAGCCTCGGACCAGGCCACGGCAAAGCTCGCTGCCAAGCTGACCGCTCCCGAGGACTACGCCGGACTGGTGAACACGTTCCGCGCGGGCCCGCCGGCATTCTCGCCGATGAACATCAAGGCCCTGGACGAAAGCTCCAACCTCATCGAATACTTCGTGCACACGGAGGATGTCCGCCGGGCCGTTGACCGCTGGGCTCCCCGGGCCCTGGACGAGGCATACTCGGACGCCCTTTGGCATGAACTGGTCAAGCGTGCCGCCATCCTTTACCGCGGCGTGGACCTCGGCATCGTCCTGGTGCGCCCGTCGGGCCCCCGGCACGTCGCCAGGCGTGCTCCGGTTTCCGTGGCCATCGTCGGTGACCCGGGGGAACTGCTGATGCACGCCCACGGCCGCACGCGCCACGCCCTGGTTACGTTCGAGGGCCAGCCGGACGCCGTCGCGCTTCTCCAGTCAGCCGAAGTGGGGCTGTAACCGGCAGCATCCGGTCAGCGGACTTCGAAGCCGGCCGCCCTGATGGCGTCCTTGACCTGGTGCATCATGTCGTTCGGGCCCCAGTGGAAGATCGAGGCAGCCAATACGGCATCGGCACCCGCGGCGACTGCCGGCGGGAAATGTGCCGGCTCGCCTGCCCCGCCGGAGGCGATCAGCGGAACCTTCACGGCGGCGCGGACAGCGCGGATCATCTCCAGGTCGAAACCGTCCTTGGTGCCGTCGGCGTCGATGGAGTTGAGCAGGATCTCCCCCACGCCACGGTCGGCTGCTTCCTTGGCCCATTCAATGGCATCGATGCCAGTGCCGGTGCGGCCGCCGTGGGTGGTCACTTCGAAGCCCGACGGCGTGGGCTCTGACCCCGGGCGGGTGCGCCGGGCGTCCACGGACAGGACGAGGACCTGGGAGCCGAAGTGCCGGGTGATTTCATCGATCACGTCCGGACGGGCCACGGCCGCGGTGTTGATGGCAGCCTTGTCCGCGCCGTAGCGCAGCAGCTTGTCCACTTCAGCCACGCCGCGGACGCCGCCGCCCACGCACAGCGGGATGAACACTTCCTCGGCGGTGCGGCGCACCACGTCGAAGGTGGTTTCGCGGTTGCCGGATGAGGCGGTGACGTCAAGGAACGTCAGTTCGTCGGCACCGGCATTGTCGTAACGGTGCGCCAGCTCCACGGGGTCGCCGGCATCGCGGAGGCCCTCGAAGTTGACACCTTTGACGACGCGCCCGGCGTCCACGTCAAGGCAGGGAATGACGCGTACTGCTACTGCCATGGGAAACTCCTGGGAATCTTTGGTGGTCCTGCTGCGCTGGGGAGAAAGGGCTCAGATGCGGCAGGCGTGGATGCTGCTGACCAGGATGGCACGGGCGCCAAGGTCGTACAGCTCATCCATAATCCGGTTGGTTTCCTTCTTGGGCACCATGGACCGGACGGCAACCCAGTCCGAATCCCGCAGCGGGGACACCGTGGGCGACTCCAGGCCGGGGGTCAGCGCCGCGGCCTTCTCCACGAGTTCCTTGCGGATGTCGTAATCCATGAGGACGTACTGCCGCGCCACCAGGACGCCCTGGAGGCGGCGGATGAGTACGTCGATTTCCCGGGCGGTGCCGTTGGCGGCGCCGCCTTCACCGGTACGGCGGATCAGGACGGCCTCGGACTTGAGGATGGGTTCGCCGAAGATTTCCATTCCGGCAGCCTTCAGGGTGTTGCCCGTCTCCACGACGTCGGCGATGGCGTCGGCCACGCCCAGGCGGACGGAGGATTCCACGGCGCCGTCCAGCCGGACCACCTTGGCGTTGATGCCGCGTTCGGCCAGGTAGCCGCGGAGGAGTCCGTCATAGCTGGTGGCCAGGCGCTTGCCCTCAAGTTCCTCGGCGGCCGAAAAATCGCCCACCGGACCGGCGAAGCGGAACGTGGACGCAGCAAATCCCAGGGGAAGGAGTTCTTCGGCTTCCACCTCGGCGTCCAGCAGCAGGTCCCGGCCGGTGATGCCGACATCGAGCGTTCCCTGGCCCACGTAGACCGCGATGTCGCGGGGACGGAGGAAGAAGAATTCGATGTCGTTGTCCGGGTCCACCATGACCAGTTCGCGGGTGTCGCGGCGCTGGCGGTATCCGGCTTCGGACAGCATGGCGGAGGCGGCTTCGGACAGGGATCCCTTGTTGGGGACGGC
This sequence comes from Arthrobacter sp. K410C, assembly GCF_059090105.1. Lineage (NCBI taxonomy): Bacteria > Bacillati > Actinomycetota > Actinomycetes > Micrococcales > Micrococcaceae > Arthrobacter > Arthrobacter sp. K410C. The sequence goes on along the minus strand of NZ_JBNHFJ010000011.1, from coordinate 48,090 downwards.
TACTCGCAGCATGGAAAATGTCTTTCTGGATTGGAAGGTCTGGGTGTTCAGGCAGTGCAGGCCACAGCGGGCACGGCGGCGGGAAGCGCGCCGGGCCGGTGGCTACAGATGCTTGTAGACGTCTTCCAGGGTCAGGCCTTTGGCGAGCATCAGGACCTGCAGGTGGTACAGCAGCTGGGAGATTTCCTCGGCCGCGGCTTCGTCGGATTCATATTCGGCAGCCATCCATACTTCGGCTGCTTCCTCAACGACTTTCTTGCCGATGCCGTGAACACCGGACTCCAACTCAGCGACGGTGCGGGAGCCTTCCGGGCGGGTGGCTGCCTTCTCGCTGAGCTCAGCGAACAGCGTCTCGAAATTCTTCACACCCTCCAGCCTACTTGCTGCGGGCGGGAGGGCGCTTCCCGGGCCGTAGCATGACGGGCGCGATGTGAGCGAACACACACGCGCCCGCCAGCCTGCGGCGAGTTAGTTCTTGTACTGCTTGAGGACGACGGCGGTGGCCAGCGCCGCGGTGACAGCCTCATGGCCCTTGTCTTCCTTGGAGCCCGGCAGGCCGGCGCGGTCCAGGCCCTGCTGTTCGGTGTCACAGGTGAGGACGCCGAAGCCTACCGGCACGCCGGTGTTCACGCTGACGTCGGTGAGTCCCGACGTCGCGGCCTGGCAGACGTAGTCAAAGTGCGGGGTGCCGCCGCGGATGACGACGCCGAGCGCCACCACGGCGTCGAAGTGCGGCGCCAGCCGGGCGGCGGCAACGGGAAGTTCGAAGCTGCCCGGAACGCGCAGGACGGTGGGCTCGCCGATGCCGGCGTCCTTGGCGGCGCGCAGGGCCCCGTCGAGGAGTCCGTCCATGATCTGGGTGTGCCAGCTGGCTGCCACGATGGCCAGCCGCAGCTGGGAGGTTTCGGCCGGGCTGAGGGTGGTGAGGTCGATGTCGGGGGCGCCGTGTCCGCTCATAGGTACGTTGTTTCCGTTCAGTCTTGTTCGTGGATGGGGGTGGTCGGGGTGGTGACGGGCACGGGTGCCACGTGGGTGTCCAGGAGGAGGCGGTGCTCCATCCGGTCCTTCTTGGTCTGCAGGTAGCGGATGTTCTGGTCACGGGAAGGAACTTCGGTGGGAACCATTTCCACCACCTTCACGCCTGCCCGGGCGAGCCGGTTCTGCTTGTCGGGGTTGTTGCTGAGCAGGCGGACCTCGTGCAGGCCCATTTCGGCGAGGACCTGGGCGGCGGCGTTGTAGGACCGGGCGTCCACGGGCAGTCCCAGCTGCTCGTTGGCTTCGACCGTGTCGAACCCGGCCTCCTGCAGTGCGTAGGCCTTGATCTTGTTGGCCAGGCCGATGCCGCGGCCCTCCTGGCCGCGGAGGTACAGCAGGGTTCCGCCCTGTTCCTGGATCAGCTCCAGGGCGTACGCAAGCTGCTCGCCGCAGTCGCAGCGGTAGGAGCCGAACACATCGCCGGTGAGGCATTCGGAGTGCAGCCTGACCAGCGGGGCCTTGCCGTCACGGGGCGGGTTGGGGGAACTGACGGCCAGGTGTTCAACACCGGTGACCATGTCTGTCCAGGCCTGCGCCACGAAGTCGCCGAAGGCGGTGGGCAGTTGCACGATGGGGCCGCCGCTGACCGGATGGGGCACCACCCCGCTGCCGGTCCGCCCGCTGTGTTGGCCGTCCTGGTGGTGGCCGTCCTGGTGGTTGCCATTGCTGGCTGCAGATGCCGTCATCGTTCCTCCTTCTCCCCGGCCGGTGCAGGCCGTACGCCGTGCCCCGGAGCATCCCCCGCCCCGGTTGCAAGGTAACCCACCAGATCTTCGATGGAGATCAGGGGGCAGCCATGCTCCGCCGCGAACGTCCGAAGACCGTCCAGGCGCATCATCTCACCGTCGTCATACACCACTTCCGCGATGACGCCCACGGGCTCCAGGCCTGCGAGGCGGCACAGGTCCACTGCGGCCTCTGTGTGGCCGGGGCGTTCCCGCACACCTCCGTCAACTGCCCGGAGCGGAAAAATATGCCCCGGCCGGGTCACTGAGGACGGTCCGGCCTGCGGGTCGGCCAGGACCCGGGCGGTGAGGGCGCGGTCGGTGGCGGAAATTCCCGTGCTGACCCCAACAGCGGCGTCGCACGAGACAGTGTAGGCGGTGCCTTTGGCATCCTCGTTGACCGTCACCATGGGAGGCAGTGCCAGGGCGTCGGCCCGCTCGCCCGAGAGCGGGACGCAAATAACGCCGGAGCTGTACCGGATGGTCCAGCCCATCAGGGCCGGCGTGGCGTGCTGGGCCGCGAAGATGATGTCGCCTTCGTTTTCCCTGTCCTCGTTGTCCACCACGAGGACCGGTTTTCCGGCGGCGATGGCACGGACGGCGGTCTCAATGGAATTCAGGACATGCTCCTGTCCTGCTGCGGCTCCGCGGGCAGTTTCCGGTGCCACAGCCTCGGGCTGCCCTGTTTCCGGCTTCAGCCGGACCGCGGCGTTCACAGTGCACCACCGGCGGGTGCCGAGGAATCGCGGAATGCCAGCAGGCGCTCGGTGTATTTGGCCAGCACGTCCACTTCCAGGTTAACGCGGCTGCCGGTCCGCTTGGCACCCAGACCGGTCTCGGCGAGGGTGGTGGGGATGAGGCCCACTTCGAACCACGGCTCCGCTTCCCCGGCATCACTCACGGCCGTGACGGTGAGGGATACGCCGTCGATGGCAATGGAGCCCTTCTCCGCGATGTAGCGGGCGAGGTTCGCCGGCACGCCGAACCGCAGCCGTTCCCAGTTGCCAAGCGGTTCCCGCTCCAAAAGCACACCCACGCAGTCCACATGTCCCTGGACAACGTGGCCGTCCAGCCGTCCGCCGGCCGGGACGCAGCGTTCAAGGTTAACGGAGTCGCCGGGAGCCAGCTCGCCGGTGGTGCTGCGGACCAGGGTCTCCCCCATGACGTCCACGCTGAACTCCTTGCCGTCGATTTCGGTGGCCGTGAGGCAGACGCCATTGACTGCGATCGAGCCGCCCAGGGCAAGGCCCTCGGTGGTGCCGGGTGCGTGGAGCCGGATGGTGGCGCTGGTATCGCCATCCCGGTCAACGGACAGCACGTGCCCTTGTTCGGCAATAATTCCGGTAAACATCAGTGGCCTCCCTGGGCTTGCTCCGCGCTGTGGCGGGACGGTTGTGGATCGAGGGCAACAGAACGTTGCGGTCGTAGGTGAAGTCGAAGGTCCCGGCCCAGCGTGCGCACGGCGCCGCCGTCGGACGGGTCCCATTCCCACTGCTGGGCATCGGGAAGGCTGGTGATGCCCAGGCCGTTGAGGGCGGGCATTCCCGAGCCCAGCAGCGTGGGCGCCAGGTAAACGACGAGTTCGTCGACGAGTCCTGCGGTGAGGAAGGCGCTGAGGATGCGGGAGCCGCCTTCCACCATGACGTGCCGGGCGCCGGAGCCGTAGAGCAGGGACAGCGCATCGCCGGCGTCCCGGGTGGGCAGATGGACGGCGAGACCGTCCTCCCCGCGGATGGCGGCGTCGGCCGGAATCTCCCGGAGCCCCATCACGGCGCGGACGGGCTGCCGCGCGGTCGGCACCCCCTGGCGGTCCCGGGCAGTCAGCCGCGGGTTGTCCACGAGCACCGTCTGGGTGCCCACAAGGATGGCATCGATCCGGCCGCGGATCGCGTGGTTGTCGGCCAGGGATTCGGGGCTGGAGATCCACTGGCTGGTGCCGTCCTCGGCGGCGATGCGGCCGTCGAGGGTCTGCGCGATATGGAGCGTCACGAAGGGGCGTTTTGCGGCCACTGCCTCGAACCATTGCCGGTTCAGGTCCAGTGATTCCTCGGCCCCGAGGCCGCTGCGGACGCGCACGCCCGCGTTGCGCAGCGTGGCTGCCCCGCCGGCAGCGGGGTCGTGCGGATCATCCACGGCGTACACCACGTCCGTGATGCCGGCGGCGATGATGGCCTCCGTGCAGGGGCCGGTGCGGCCCACGTGGTCGCAGGGCTCCAGGGTGACCACCATGGTGCAGCCGGCCAAATCCAGCCCGGCCTCCTTCGCCTGCGCGATCGCGTCGGCTTCGGCGTGGGCCGTTCCGGCACCGCGGTGGTATCCGGTGACTAGAGGGATCCCGTCAGGACCGACGACGACGGCGCCCACCAGCGGGTTGGCCCCGCGTGGTCCCTGCAGGGCTGCTTCGAGCGCAGCCTCCATGGCCGAGGTCTCGGCGGGGCTGAAAGCGGTGACGGTCCCACTGGCCGGCCGGAGGTCCGGGTGTCCTGCCATGTGGCCGGCCCCTGCCCGGCTGGAGGCAATGGCCCGGCTGGAGGCAATGGTCCGGCTGGACGGCGGGTTGCTGACGGTCATGCGGTACCCGCTGGACCGGTGGTGGTGGCGGCTGCGGAGGCAGCAGCGGTTTCGGCATCATCAAAGAGCCATCGCATGGGGTTCATTCCTGCGTCGTTCCTTCCCTCTCGAACCGCGATGGCTCCGGGGGTATACGACAGCAGAACGCTGCGGGGCCGGACGGCCCTGCAGATACAGCTGTACGTGCTTCTCTCATCCAGACTTTAACTGTCGGTACCGGAATTTCACCGGTTCAACCGTCCGCCGGGCCTTCTCCTGGGAGAAGCACCGGCTCGCGGGTCGCGGACTGTCACCGCCGGTTCGGACTTACACCGACCCCGGAGCACGTATGTGTTTTGTTATTGTGCCACAACAGGAGGCGTGCCCTGTTATTCCGTCGCCGCGCGTAACGTCCGCGCGCCTTCTTCCCGCAGCCTGTCGATGGCGGCGGCGGGATCGCCGGCACCGTAGACGGCGGAGCCGGCCACGAAGACGTTGGCCCCGGCTTCGGCGGCGCGCGTAATGGTTTCCTCGGTGATCCCGCCATCCACCTGGATGGCCACGCCCACTCCCGAGCCGTCGATGGCTGCCCTGGCCCGGCGGATCTTGGGGAGGGTGATGTCCAGGAAAGCCTGGCCGCCGAAGCCGGGCTCCACGGTCATGATCAGCAGCATGTCCAGTTCAGGCAGCATGTCCAGGTAGGGCTCAACCGGAGTGGCGGGCCGCAGGGCCATCCCCGCCTTGGAGCCCCTGCTGCGGAGTTCGCGGGCAAGCTTCACCGGGGCGATGGACGCCTCGGCGTGGAAAGTGACCGAGGCCAGGCCGGCGTCGGCGAAACCGGGAGCCCAGCGGTCAGCATCGGCGATCATCAGGTGGGCGTCCAGCGGCACCGGGCTCACGGCCTGGATGCGCTGAACCACGGGAAGCCCGATGGTCAGGTTGGGCACGAAGTGGTTGTCCATCACGTCCACGTGCACGGCGTCCGCATTGCTGATGCGCTGCAGTTCAGCCTCAAGGTTGACGAAGTCGGCGGAGAGGATGCTCGGGTTGATGCAGCATTGCGTCACGGGGATGCCTTTCACTGGTTCTGGTGGAGGGGTCGGTCATCGGGCAGGGCTGGCCTGCGCGGCAGCCACGCTTCGACTGCGCCGGGTCAGGCCTTCTTGCGGATGAGGGCCAGGAACATGGCGTCCGTGCTGTGGATGTGCGGCCAGAGCTGCGCCGTGGATTCGTGGCCTGCACCCAGGTTTCCGGTCAGGCTGACGGCGTCGAGGGCAGCCCCGGCGTCGAGGAGCTCAAGGTCGTCCCGCTTGCGGAGGGCATCGGCCACCACGGCCTTGGTCTCGGCCGGATGCGGCGAGCACGTCACGTAGGCCACCACTCCCCCTGGCCGGACGGCAGCCAGTGCCGAGGCAAGCAGTTCACGCTGCAGGGGTGCGAGATCGGTCAGGTCCTTCGGGGACCGGCGCCAGCGGGACTCGGGCCGGCGCCGGAGCGCGCCGAGGCCACTGCAGGGAACGTCCACCAGGACCCGGTGGTAGGACTCCGGCTGCTCGGCACCGACCTCGCGGCCGTCGCCGGTGCGGACTTGCCACGTGTCCCCCGGCACTGCGGACAGTGCCTGGCTGACGAGCTTGGCACGGTGCGGGGCCGGCTCGTTGGCCAGCAGCGTGGCGCCGCGCTCCCGGGCAAGCGCGCCCAGCAGGGCGGCCTTCCCGCCGGGGCCTGCGCAGAGGTCCAGCCACGCCTCGCCGGTACCGGCGCCGCCCGGGCCGAGGTCCGCTGCCGCCATGGCCCGGGCCACGAGCTGCGAGCCCACGTCCTGGACGCGGGTGGTACCGTTGCGGACCGAGGAGAGCCGGCCCAGGTCCCCGCCGCTGGACAGGGCGGACCCCTCCACGAGTTCACCGGGGGTGGCGCCGCTCTCCAGTGCCTCGTCCAGGCTTCCCAGCCCGGGCAGGGCCACGAGGTTGACCACCGGGGCGGCGTTGTCCGCTTCCAGGAGCTCGTCGATTTCAGCCGCCGGACGGCCGTGCGCCACGAGGGACTGGCGCATGGCGCGGACAATCCAGTCAGGGTGGGCGTGCCGCAGCGCGGCGATCCGGGTCTGGTCGGTTTCGCCCTCCACCAGGAGGTCCAGCCATTCGTCCAGACTGCGGGCCGCGACTTTGCGGAGCACGGCATTGATCAAGGCCGATGGTCCTGCCCCTATCACGGCCCTGGCGAGCCCCACGGTTTGGTCCAAGGCGGCGTGGGCGGGGACCCGCATGGCGAGCAGCTGGTGCGTGCCGATGCGGAGGGCGTCGAGGACGGCGGGGTCCAGCTGGTCCAGCGGGCGGTCCACGCACCGCGCCAGGATGGCGTCGTAAGTTCCCTGGCCCCGGAGGGCGCCGTAACTGAGCTCCGTGGCGAAGCCGGCGTCACGCTTGTCCAGCCCGTAGTGCCGGATCCGTGCCGGCAGCACCAGGTTTGCGTACGCATCCTCGGCCGCGACAGCGCGCAGGACCTCGAAGGCCACCAGCCGCGCCGGATCCGCCCGCCGGGTGCGCTGGGACGGAGCGCTTTCGGTGAAGTTCCGCTGCGGTCCGCGGTTGCGCTCACGGCCCTGGGCGTTCCGCCGGCTATTGTCCCGGGGGCCACCTTGGCCGCGGCCGCCCCTCGGACCGCCCTGGCCGGAATTGCCGCCCTGCCCGCCGGCGTTGCCCCTGCCTCCCGCTTTTCCGGGTCCTCCCTGATTCCCGCCGGAACCGCTCATTCGAATACCACGCCTTCCAGTGAAGCCAGACCGCGTGCCCAATCAGCAGCGGACATCATCTTTTTCCCGGCGGGCTGGATCCGGGTCAGTTCAACGGCATGCGACCCCGTGCCCACCAGGACACTCTTGCCGTGCAGGGACACGGCGCCGGGCGCCAGCCCGTCCACGTCGGACCGAAGCCGGACGGGTTCCAGTTTCACGCGCTGCCCGTCCAGGAGTGTCCAGGCGCCGGGTTCCGGGGTGACACCGCGGGCCTGCCGGGAGATGGCGAGGGCAGGGTGGCTCCAGTTCAGGTGCCCGTCCTCGAGCGTGAGTTTCGGTGCCAGGGAAACGTCGCCGGACTGCGGGACCGGGGAAGCCTTCCCTGCCTGGATGGCCGAAAGGGTCTGCGCCAGGAGGACAGCACCGCTGTGGGAGAGCCGCTCCAGCAGCTTTCCGGCGGTGTCCTCCGGCCCCACCCTCTCGGTGAGGGTGCCGAAGACAGGCCCGGTATCCAGGCCTTCCTCAAGCTGGAACGTGACAGCCCCGGTGATATCGTCCCCGGCCATCACTGCGCGCTGCACGGGGGCTGCGCCGCGCCAGGCGGGCAGCAGGGAAAAATGCAGGTTGACCCAGCCGTGCCGGGGTATGCCAAGGGCAGCGGGCGGAACAAGGCCGCCATACGCGACGATGGCTGCGACGTCCGGTTCGGCTTCCGCGATCCTGGCCGTTGCTTCGGCGTCGACCCGGGACGCCCGGATCACGTCGATACCCAGTTCTGCCGCCCGGGCGGCAACCGGCGACGGCGTGAGCACGCGTTTACGCCCGATCGGGGCGTCCGGGCGGGTCAGCACGGCAACGACGTCGAAGCCGGCCTCCACCAGGGCATTCAGGGACGGGACGGCGACGGCGGGGGTGCCCGCGAAAAGGACCCTCACCCGGCGCTGCCGGCGGCGCCGGTTCCGAAGCTGGAGCCCCCAAAGCTCGAGCCGCCGAAACTGGACCTGACAGTCTTGGCGCGCTTGGCCGTGGTCCGTTCCGTGACGGCGTCGTAATTGGCGTTGCGGATGGAGCGCAGGGCCGCCTTCCGGTCCTCCCCCTCAAGCCGGTCGGTGTAGAGGATGCCGTCCAGGTGGTCGTTTTCGTGCTGGAAGCAGCGTGCCAGCATCCCTTCGGCGTCGACGGACACCGGGTTGCCGTGCATGTCCACGCCGGTCACGCGGGTTGCGCGGAACCGCCGCACGGGGAAGCTGAGGCCCGGAATGGAGAGGCAGCCTTCCACCTCGTCCTCCTGGTAGTCAGTGCTGTTTTCCAGCACTGGGTTGACGATATGTCCTTCCACGCCGCCGATGCGGTATGTGAAGACGCGCTGGCTGACGCCCACCTGCGGTGCGGCGAGGCCTGCGCCCTCTACGTCTTCCATGGTCTCGGTCATGTCGGCGACAAGTTTGGCAAGCTCGGGTCCGAATTCCGTCACGGGCTCGGCGACTGTGCGGAGCACGGGATCGCCGATGATGCGGATATTCAGGATAGCCATGCGCTGTTTTTCCTCACGGTTTGCGGCAAAGGGGACCAATACAGTTTAGGTGCAGTAACCGGCGTCAGGGCGTCCCGGCAGGGACCAGGGGCGGCGGGGCGATGGGAAGCAGCGCCGTTCCGGCGCTTATTGTGTCCGCGGACAACTCCCACACCCGGCGGAGTGCGCAGAACTTCCACCAGTGGTGCTTGAGGACCTCGGGGTTGGCACGCACGGGACGGACTTCGGTTTCGCCGATGGCCACTGCCAGCAGCACGGGGTTGTCACCGTACTTCCAGGGCTCCCAGGTTCCCGCGACCGGGTCCACCAGGCTTTCCTCCGCCTTCATGCCCGCCACCAGCTGCATGACCACCTTGTCATCCAGCGGTTTGACTGCGCCGTCACGGGTTGTGCCCTTGGTCTTGTAGTCGATCAGGCAGACGCGGCCGTTGATACGGGCAACGAGGTCAAGCGTTCCGGCGTACCCCACGGAGTTGTTCCACACAGTGATTTCCGGCGCGATGGGTTCCACCCGGAAGAGCTCCCACCATTCGTCGAACCGGACAGCGAACGCTTCTTCACCGTTGGCCGCCAGGGCTTCCCGGGCTTCCTTCATGGCATGGGGGCGGCCGAGTGCCCGGAGCGCCACCTGTTCACAGTAGTTATGCACCCGGTCCCCGCGCCGGGCTGCCTCATCCCGGTAGGTTTCGGCCGCCTTGGCCGCCCGGTTGATTGCCTGCTTGATCTTGGCTGGGCTGCCCAGGCAGTCCGCCAGCAGGGGATCTTTCGCCAGGCTGCTGGCCCCCATGTACCCGAACCACCCGTCCATGCCATGCGGCTGCTGGCTGATGACGGTGGTAATGGACGGCACGGAAAACTGCTCCGACGTGGACCGGGCGTACATCCGGCCGTATTCCGTGGCGTGGGCAAGAAGCGGATCAGTCATGGAAAAGACTCTTTCACAGGGGGCCGACAAAGTCTCCGGGCGATGCTCCGGGCACAAAAAAGGTCCGCTTCCCCTGCTCATTGAGCGGAAACGGACCAATCTCTGGTGGGCGATACTGGGTTCGAACCAGTGACCTCTTCGGTGTGAACGAAGCGCGCTACCACTGCGCCAATCGCCCTGATGCATTTGAATGCTAGCCCACGTTTCCGCCATTTCAAAAATCGGCGGCACCCAGGCATCGACATTCCCTGAATGTCACTCAAGAAGACCACAGGCAGGTCCCCCTTTAGGAGAACTCCGGCCCGCCGCCGTCGGGAATTACACAGCTGTAACTTGGCCACTTCCGCGCCATTGCAGGGAAGCAGGCACATCGGCGCCGGCTGCGGCGCCCCCGATTTGGAGAATCCCGGAACCTCCTATATTGTTTTTACTCGTTGGAACGCGAGGAAATGCCGGGAACGGCAGCGAATCACCCTCCAAAATGCGGACGTAGCTCAGCTGGTAGAGCACCACCTTGCCAAGGTGGATGTCGCGAGTTCGAATCTCGTCGTCCGCTCGCAGGACACTGTCACAGCAACGGTTCCCCGGAATCAGCGCTTACACGGTGGGTTGGCCGAGAGGCGAGGCAGCGGCCTGCAAAGCCGTATACACGGGTTCGAATCCCGTACCCACCTCGGTGAAAACCATGGTTTCCGGATGCCATCCGGTGCAATGGGCGATTGGCGCAGCGGTAGCGCGCTTCCCTGACACGGAAGAGGTCACTGGTTCGATCCCAGTATCGCCCACTCGGCAAGGTCACTTGCCACAACGCAGTCCGGTTTCGGCCGGAACGCACATGCGGACGTAGCTCAGCTGGTAGAGCACCACCTTGCCAAGGTGGATGTCGCGAGTTCGAATCTCGTCGTCCGCTCTCTTACCTTTTACACAACCCATACGCCGGTCTTCCGGTTCCGGGCGATTGGCGCAGCGGTAGCGCGCTTCCCTGACACGGAAGAGGTCACTGGTTCGATCCCAGTATCGCCCACACTTTGCAGCAGCTCTTCGGAGCTGCTTTTTTGTTGTCCGGAACTCTTGCACCCCCGTGATTGCGCTGCCGGCGAACGGCCAAAGCTCCCGATGTCCTTGGCAGGCCTTTCCGGCAGGTCTAGGATCGAATGCGCGAGGAGCGACCTGGCTCCGCGATTGAAGGGAGGTGCTCGTGGGACTAATTGGCGATCTAAAGGGCAAAGCTCAAGGTCTCATCCGTGGCAACGAGCAGGCCATCAAGAACGGCATCAGCAAGGCCGGTGATTTCGTCGACACCAAGACCGGAGGCAAATACTCGGGCCACGTCGACAAGATCCAGAATGGCGCTTCCAAGCTCATTGACAAAAACGGAACCCCGGGCCAGGCACCTGCCGCCGGGCAGGTTCCCCCGGTCCCTCCCGTCAATCCGGTTCCACCGGCTGACAGGACACCGTAAAGGATTTGGCCAGGGCTTTGCCCTAGTACGTCAACGGGGCGCGGGTCCCGCCGGGAGGCGGCACCCGCGCCCTTGGCGTTTAACCCGCTCCGGCCGGATCCCGCATCGGGCTTAGGCAGTCCGATTCCCGCCGTGCCGTCCGGCACCGGTAACCTGCGGGTATGGCGAAGTCCCCTGCATCCTTCAAACTGCAATCGGCCGGCGCCCCATCGGGGCTGGATTCGCGGCCTATTGTTGCGGGCATCGTCACAGCCCTGGTGGGCTTCACCTCATCCTTCGCGGTTGTCCTCACCGGCCTGAAGGCGGCGGGTGCCGACCCCGCCCAGGCAGCGTCGGGCCTGCTGGCATTGACGCTGGCCGTGGGCCTCGGCGTTGTGCTGCTGGCCTGGCGTTCCAAGGTGCCGGTCACCCTGGCGTGGTCCACGCCCGGGGCGGCGCTGCTGGCCACATCCGGAGCGGCCGACGGCGGGTGGCCGGCCGCCGTCGGCGCGTTCCTTGCCACGGGGGTACTGATAGCCCTGACCGGCCTGGTGCCGGCACTGGGCCGGCTGATGGCACGGATCCCGACGTCGCTGGCGCAGGCCATGCTCGCCGGCGTGCTCCTGCAGCTTTGCCTCGCACCGTTCAAGGCCCTGGGCACCGTCCCCCTGCTGGTGGGTCCGGTCATCATCTGCTGGCTGCTGCTAATGAGGTTCGCGCCGCGCTGGGCAGTGCCGGGTGCCCTGCTGGTTGCCCTCGGAGTGATCGCCGTTGCGCTGGCGGCCAGCGGGACAGGCATCCCGCAAACAACTTTGCTGCCCACGCTGGTCTGGACCGCCCCGTCGGTCAGCCTGCAGGCCATGGTGGGCGTAGCCCTTCCGCTGTTCGTGGTGACCATGGCTTCACAGAATGTGCCCGGGGTGGCAGTCCTGCGCTCCTTCGGATACGACACACCGTGGCGGCCGGCCATGCTGGTGACCGGCGCGGGCACTGCCCTCGGCGCGTCCTTCGGTGGCCATGCCATCAACCTCGCCGCGCTGAGCGCCGCGCTTGCCGCGGGTGAAGAGGCCGGCCACGACCGGAGCCGGCGGTGGGTTGCCGGTGTCACCTCCGGCCTTGCCTACCTGGTCCTGGCTGCATTCTCAGCGGCCCTCGTAACCCTGGTCAACGCCGCGCCCGGGGGGATGCTGGAAGCCGTGGCCGGACTGGCGCTGTTGGGAACCCTGGCCGCCGCAGTCTCCGCGGCACTGGCCGATCCCGAGGACAGGATTGCCCCGTCCGTCACCTTCCTGGCTGCGGCGTCCGGGCTGGCTTTCCTGGGCATCGGCTCGGCATTCTGGGCACTGGCTGCCGGCCTGCTGGTCCGGGCCGTCCTGAAGCCCCGCCTCCCCCGGTCTGCAGGCTAGCCGCTAGGAGGGTTCGTGGTTCTGGCCCTCGCGGGCCAGCGCGGTGAGGCGGGATACTGCGCGGAAGTACTTCTTCATGTAGCCGCCCGTCATCATTTCCTCGGTGAAGAGCTTGTCGAACGGGACACCGCTGGCAAGGATGGGGACGTCCTTGTCGTAGAGGCGGTCGGCGAGGACCACGAACCGCAGCGCCACGGCCTGCTCGGTGATGGTTTCCACGTTGCGCCACACCACGCCGTCGATGCCGTCGATCAGCTGCCGGTAACGGCTGGGGTGCACGCCCGCGAGGTGGTGGATCAGCGTGGAGAATTCGTCCTGGGCAACCGTCTTGCCGTCGAACTCCGCCTTCATGTGCGAGGAGAGTTCGCTGTTCTTCAGGGGCGCCGGCGCGGCTGGCAGCCCGCGGTGCCGGAAGTCCTCGCCGTCGATCCGGATGACGTCGAACTGGTCCGCCAACACCTGGATCTCACGCTGGAAGTCCACCGCTGCGAACCGCCCGTCACCCAGGGAGCCAGGCAGCGTATTGGACGTTGCGGCGAGTTTGACGCCGGCGTCGGCCAGTTCCCTCATCAGCCGGGACATCAGGACGGTGTCGCCCGGATCGTCCAGTTCGAACTCGTCAATGCAGACCAGCCTGTAGCTGCTGAGCGCATCCACGGTTTTCCGGAAGGACAGGGCGCCCACCAGGTTGGTGTATTCAACGAACGTGCCGAAGGCCTTGGGGCCTGGGGACGCGTGCCACAGCGAGGCCAGCAGGTGGGTCTTGCCCACGCCGAAGCCGCCGTCCAGGTAGATCCCGGCGCGGGAGTCGTCCTTCTTGCCGAACAGCTTCTTGAACAGGCCGCCGCCGCCGTTGGCCGGGCCCACGCCGTCGGCGAAACCCTGGAGTGCCCGGACTGCCGCGGCCTGGCTCGGCTGCTTGGGGTCCGGACGGTAGCTGGCGAATGACACCTGGCCGAACCGGGGCGAGGGATAGAAGCCCTGGAGGAGTTCATCCACCGAAACTGCCGGGGTGCGGGCGGCAAGCTGTTCGATCTGTACCAAGGTGGTCCGTTCTGCTGGTAGGAGGTCCCCAGAAAGGATACCGGCAATGCGGTGCCCCGCCCGGTTCCCCGGCCTGCTGCCGGCGCCGCAGTGACCAAGGCAACATTTCGTCCTGTTAACGGAATACGGACAACGTGCGGGGCGCTGGCTAGTGTGGGAACAGGTCACGACGCCGGTGCCACTCCAGGTCCAGCGGTCCTCCCGTGTCTCTAATGAAAGGCCATCACCAATGCCCTACCCCGTTGAGCAGAACGAGAAGTTCGCCGCCTACGCCCACCCCGAGCGCCTGGTCTCCACTGAATGGCTTGCTGCAGCCCTTGCAGAGGGTGCCGTGGCCAACGGCGGCCTGGTGGTCGTTGAGTCCGACGAGGACGTGCTCCTGTACGAAACAGGCCACATTCCCGGTGCCGTGAAGATTGACTGGCACACGGACCTGAACGACGAGGTGACGCGCGACTATGTGGACGGAGCCGCCTTCGCCAAGCTCGCGGCGTCGAAGGGCATTTCCCGGGACACAACAGTGGTCATCTACGGCGACAAGTCCAACTGGTGGGCCGCCTATGCCTTGTGGGTCTTCACCCTTTTCGGCCACCAGGACGTCCGGCTGCTCGACGGCGGCCGGGACAAGTGGATTGCCGAAGGCCGTGAACTGACCAAGGACAAGCCCACACCCGCCGCCGGCAACTACCCCGTGGTGGAGCGCGACGACGCCCCCATCCGTGCATTCAAGGAAGACGTCCTGGCGCATCTGGGCACCGGGCCGCTGATCGACGTCCGCTCCCCCGAGGAGTACACCGGCCAGCGCACGCACATGCCCGCCTACCCGGAGGAAGGCGCCCTGCGCGGCGGCCACATCCCCACTGCCGCCTCCGTCCCCTGGGCACGGGCCGCCGCAGCTGACGGCACCTACCGCAGCCGCGAGGAACTCGAGGCCATCTACCTGGGCGAGGCCGGCCTCACCGCGGGCGACGACGTCGTGGCCTACTGCCGCATCGGCGAGCGCTCCAGCCACACCTGGTTCGCCCTCAAGTACCTCCTGGGCTTCGAGTCCGTCCGCAACTATGACGGCTCATGGACCGAGTGGGGCAATGCTGTCCGCGTCCCGATCGTCAAGGGCGCCGAGCGCGGTTCCGTTTCCGTCCCGGCAGGAGTCTGACGCGGACACCGTCCCGCGTAAACTTGGACTGATGACTACTCAAGCCTTGCCCTCCGCCTTGGCGGCCATCGTCGACGACTTCCAGGCCCTCAGCGAACCCGAGAGGCTGCAGCTGCTGCTGGAGTTCTCCGAGGGACTGCCGCCGCTTCCGGAGCGGCTGAACGACCATCCCGAGCTCCTCGAGCAGGTGGTGGAGTGCCAGTCGCCGCTGTTCCTCACCATTGAGACGGAGAAGAACAACGGCGGGCAGGCGCCTGCCGTGCGCCTGTACTTCAAGGCCCCGGCCGAGGCTCCCACCACGCGCGGTTTCGCCGGCGTCCTGCATGAGGGGCTTGACGGGCTGTCTCCCCAAGAGATCCTCTCGGTGCCCGACGACATGCCCGAACTTCTCGGCCTCACCAGGGCCATCACGCCGCTGCGGATGCGCGGCATGACGGCAATGCTGGGAAGGATCAAGCGCAAGGTGGCCGCTGCCGGCGGCGTCCGCGCCTGATCCGCGTACCGGTGGCACGGAAGAGCGCTTTCCAGGGAACCCCGGCCACAGCGGCACTGACCGCAGCCGGGGTTCCCTTTGTGCTGCACCCCTATACCCACGATCCCGCGGTGGCCAGCTACGGGACCGAAGCCGCGGAAGTCCTGGGCATCGATCCGGCCCGCGTGTTCAAGACGCTGATGGTCGAGGTGGAGGGAAAGCTGGCGGTGGGGATCGTGCCTGTCAGCGGAAGCCTTGACCTGAAGGCCTTCGCCGCCGCCATGGGGGCGAAGAAGGCGGCAATGGCTGATCCCGCTGCTGCCCAGCGGAGGACCGGTTATGTCCTTGGCGGCATCTCCCCGCTTGGCCAGCGGCTGCCCTCCCCCACTGTGCTGGACTCCAGCGCCCTCACGCTGGAAAGCCTGCTCGTTTCCGGGGGTAAGCGGGGCCTGGATATCGAACTCGCCCCGGCGGACCTTGTCCGCCTGACCAACGCCGCCACAGCACCCATCAGCTCCCTGGCCTAGGACCGCCTGCGGCTCAACAGTTGCCGGACCGGGGCTACCTGGCGCCCGGATTGAGCCGTGGCGCAAGCTGCTGCCGCAGCCACGCTTTCACGAGACGCTCCCAGCGTTCCGGGTCCACGTTCCATTCCTTCGTGTGGCGGGCCTGGTGGAAGGGCTCGAAGGTGACCATCTCCGGATTCCGTTCCGCCAGCAGCGTGGACGGCTTGTACGGCACATACTCGTCGTCAACGCTGTGGATGATCAGCGTGGGTGTCCGCAGTTCCACGGCACGGGACACCCAATCCATCTCTTTCAGGTCCACGGGCGCGGCGAGCCCGGTCAGCCTGCGTCCCAGCGGATGCCCGAGCATCAGCTGCCCGTACCGGCCCACCAGGGACGGAATCCGGTTCATTTGCGCATGGTGCGCCAGGACGTTCACCCAGTCGATCACCGGGGCATCGAGCACCATGGCACGGATCAGGTGACGGTACCGGGACAGATCGGCGGTCTGCAGGCAGATGGCACCCCCCATCGACCAGCCAAACAGCACGATTTCCTCGGCGCCGTTGGCCAGCGCGTACTCAATGGCGCATTCAATGTCCCGCCATTCCGTGGAGCCCAGGCCATACCGCCCGTCACCGGCCGAGGGCGCGAGCCCGTCGTTGCGATAGGAGACCAGCAGGCTGGTCAGGCCGAGTTCCAGCGCCGGGCCCACGGCACGCAGCGCCTCCTGCCGGCTGGCGCCCCGGCCGTGCACCATCACCGCCCACGTCCGGGCAGTGGCACCGGCACGCACCAGCCACGCCGGCGCCTCGCCGCGGTCCACCGGGATCACCACGTCCTCCGCTGGAAGCCCGACGGCGGCCGGGTCCGGGTAGACAGCCCCGCTCCACCAGCCCCAGCGTGCAGTGGAAAGGTCGCCGGCGTACACGGCTTCCACTTCGCGCAGCACTGTCCGCTCCGACGGAGAATAAGACACGATCCGGCCGATCCGCGCGTGCCCCTGGCCGCCGTCGAAGAAGAACCCATACAAACCGTCCACGGTTGTGTCGTCGGTGGCGGCAAAGATCACCTGCTGTTTCTGGCCGTCCCGGATCACGGCCAGCACCTCCTGGTCCGCGGTCCGCTGCCGGGAAGGGGTGATGACCCGCCGGGCGAAGTAGACCGCCAGGGCCGACGAGCCGGTGGCAAGGAGTCCGGCCAGGGCCCCGCCGCCTATCGCGCCGCCGATGGCCCACTTTGCCCGCGATGACATGCCGCCGGATTCGCTGGCGGGTGATACGGGGACCGGGCCGGTGCGCTGGAAAAGAGCCATGGCACTATTCTTACCGCCCGCGGACGGTAGCCCGCATTCCTGGACCGCGGACGCACCCGGGAGCCGGGCGGTGACCGGGTGCGGCTCCCCGGGCGCAGGGCTAGGCTAAGGCCATGAGCGAACCCATCGTCATCCTGACCGAAGAACCCCTGGGCGCGGACGACCGCGTGAACATCGAACGGCTTGTGGACGGAGCAGAGACACGCCTCCTTGTCCTGGTGCCCGCCAACACCGAGCGGCACCTGCTGGTGGATTTCCTCGAGAACCTTTCCCTGCTGGACATTGCCAAGGCTTTCCGGGAACTGACAGCGGGCGCACCTGATCCGGGCACCGAGCGGGCCCACGCGGCGGAAACACTGGCGGCCTCGGTCGCTGCCCTCGAAGGACTGGGCAGCGGCGTATCAGGTGAGGTGGTGGAGGGCGGAGCGGTTGACGGCCTGGTGGCCAAAGTCCGCGAGACCGGCGCGTCCCAGGCAGTGGTGATCACCCGGCCCCATGCCGTGGCCGACACCTTCCATACGGACTGGGCCAACAAGGCGCAGGATCGGCTGGGCGTGCCCGTGCTGCACCTGTATGCGGGCTCGGGATTTATCGGCGACTCCTGAGCGTTGACAACCGTATGAACATCTTCGGAAACAGCATCTTCGGTAACCGGGCCACCCACGCCGTCGCGGATCCTGCCGCAGGGCAGGACACCACCCGGGAGGAGTCCGCCACGGAAACCGCCGACGGAACCGGCACCGTCCGGAAAAGCGATGCCGAATGGCGGCAGGAACTGACTCCGGAGGAGTTCTACGTCCTGCGGCAGGCCGGCACCGAGCGTCCCTTCACGGGAGAGTACTGGGACACTCACACGGCGGGCACCTACCAGTGCCGCGCCTGCGGGACGGAACTGTTCACCAGCAACGAGAAGTTCGACTCCCATTGCGGCTGGCCGTCCTTCTGGGCTCCGCTGGCTGAGGGGAAGGTCCGCTACATCCATGACCGCACCCTTGGCATGGACCGCGTGGAAGTCCGCTGCGGAACCTGCGACTCCCACCTTGGCCACGTCTTTGAGGGCGAAGGCTATGGCACTCCCACGGACCAGCGCTACTGCATCAATTCCGTGTCCCTGAAGCTGGTTCCGCGGGAAGAACCGCAGGTCAGCGGCGGAAGCACCGAGGCCTGATCCCCCAGCACGCGGAGGGCTCGGGCCCTGCGGTTCAGCCCTGAGCAACAGTGTTTCTTGGGCTGGACCGCTTTTCAGATTAGTTCTTCTGGCTGCTTGCTACGCTCCCCATAGACAGCAAGCAACCAGAAAGGCAGCCGACGATGACCGAAGTTCTGACCACCGCCCTGACCGGAATCTCCGCCACCAACCCGGACTGGCTCCGGCTCAAGGCCGCGGCCGCGGCACTCCAGCTCCTGCAGGCGCAGGACGGTTCAATCCCCGACACGGCAGCGCATGCCGCGGCTTCCGCTTCCGTTGACGAGATCATCGCCGCGGTCCGGGCCCTGGCCCCCGCGTTCCCGCACGACGCCGCATACCTCGATGCTGCCTGCAGCGACTTCGCAGCGTGGCAGGCCGGCGGGTTCGGCGTGCCCGATTTCCTGTCCTCCCTGCTCGCCTTCCAACCACAGGAGCAGCGCCGTGACGGCCTGCAGCACCTGGTCATCTTCCCCATGTACACGCAGAACGGCAGCAGCAGCCGCGTCGTGGAAGCAGTCCTCATCGAGGTCATCTGGCCGGAATTCATCGCCGGGCTGGAAAGCGGAGACTACTCCAACAAGCTGTTCGTCCCCATCCGATTCGTGGACTTCACGGCCGGCTATGACACCAACTCCGCCGTCCTCTTCCCCGAAACGGTTGCCGTCAGCGAAACCCCCACCTTCACGTGGGGCGCAATCTTCGCCGACCGGGAAGCAGCCCGCTTCCGCCGCGTCCTAAAGGCGGCCGCCGGGATCACCTGCCTGGACCTGCCCGAAGGTGCCGCGGACATGCTCGCCGACCAGGACCTCACGGAGGCCACCTTCGTGATGTGGGACCTGATCCACGACCGCACCCACATGCGTGGCGACCTCCCCTTCGACCCGTTCATGATCAAGCAGCGCATGCCGTTCTTCCTGTACTCCCTGGAAGAGCTCCGCTGCGACCTGACCGCCTTCCGCGAGTCCGTGCGGATCGAGCAGGACGAGGACGCGGATCCGGAGGCACGCCGGCACGCGAAGCTGGTGCAGTACGCCATCATCTTCGACCGCATCTTCCGCTTCGCCATCACTGGCAGCCGGGTCCGCAACTACGACGGCCTGGGCGGACAGCTCCTTTTCGCGTGGCTGCACCAGCACCATGTCCTCCACTGGACCGACACCCGGCTCACCATCGACTGGGATGAAGTGGCTGACGCCGTCATTGCCCTCGGCACCGCCATTGATGACCTGTACTGGCGCTCCATCGACCGGCCCAAGACCGCCCACTGGCTGGCCGCCTACGAGCTGATCTCCGCGACCGTCACGCCGAATCCGGCGTCAGTCTGGGCCAAGGGACCGGAGGCGCTGCCCCTCGCGGGTCCGCCGCGGGGCCTCACCGACCAGGTGCTGGACGACGAGTTCCCGCTGTCCATGTTCTACGAGGCATTGGAAAAGAAAATGCGCCCCGTTATCGAATCCACCGCCGGCATCACCGGAAGCTCGGCACTGTGAGCAGCCCCCGGAACGGCGAGCTACCGCTAAACGTCCTGGTCACGGGCGGCAGCGGCGCCTCCGGTGTGGCGGTGGCCCGCGCGCTCCACCAGGCCGGCTGCCGGGTCTTCACGGTCGGCTCCGACCAGCACAGGATCGAGGCAGGGGCACAGCAGGCGGGCGACGGCGTCACCCCCCTGGTGTGCGACCTTGCAAGGCTCGACGACGTCCGGCGGCTGCGGGAGGAAGTTTCCGCAGCCGCGGGGCCGGTGGACGCGGTGATCCACCTGGTGGGCGGCTGGCGTGGCGCCTCCGGCATCCCGGACCAGTCCGACGAGGACTGGGACTTCCTGCACCAGGGCGCAGTCACCACACTGCGCAATGTCTCCCGCGTGTTCTTCGATGACATCGCCGCCTCGGGCAATGGCAGGTTCGTTATGGTCTCCTCCACGGCCCTTGACCACCCCACGGCAGGTGTGGCCAGCTATGTCGCAGCCAAGGCGGCCGCCGAGGCCTGGACCATGGCGATGGCAGACGGCTTCCGCAAGGTGGACGGCGGGCAGGCTGCCGCCGTCGTGCTGGTGGTGAAAGCCCTGGTGGACGAGGGCCTGCGGCGCAGCCACCCGGAACGCTCCTTCCCGGGCGCCACGGACGTGGAGGAGCTGGCGGCCGCCGTCGTCCGGCTCTTCAAGGCGCCCGCGGACGAACTGAACGGCACGCGCCTCCGGCTGGCCGGCCCGCCGCCGCAGTGACTGTACCTAGACTGAAAGCGTGAGCAAAAGCATGACAACAACAACGGCAGAAACCGGGCACGCGGCGCGGCTGCACGATCCCGGCGTGCGCGGCTTTGCCTCGGACAACTACTCCGGCGTCCACCCCGAGATCCTCGCGGCCCTCGCCGCCGCCAACGACGGGCACCAGGTCTCCTACGGGGAGGATGACTACACGGCACGGCTGGAAGAACTGATGGCGGAGCACTTCGGGCCAGGCATCGAATGCTTTCCCGTCTTCAACGGGACCGGTGCCAATGTCCTGGCCCTGCAGTCGCTGCTGCCGCGCTGGGGCGCCGTGGTGTGCGCCTCCACCGCGCACATCAACATGGATGAGAACGGCGCCCCCGAGCGGATCGGCGGCATCAAGCTGCTGCACGTCCCCACCCCGGACGGCAAGCTGACGCCCGAACTGATCGACCGCGAGGCCTGGGGCTGGGGCGACGAACACCGCGCCCAGCCGCTCGCCGTCTCCATCACCCAGACCACCGAGCTTGGCACCTGCTACACCCCGGAGGAAGTCCGCGCCATCGCGGACCATGCCCACGCGCGGGGCATGAAGCTGCACATGGACGGCGCCCGGCTGGCCAACGCGGCCGCCCACCTGCAAGTTCCGCTGCGGGACTTCACACGGGATGCCGGCGTGGACATCCTCTCCTTCGGGGGCACCAAGAACGGCCTGCTGTTCGGCGAAGTGGTGGTGGCACTCAACCCGGAGGCCGCGCACGGGCTGGTCTACCTCCGCAAGATGAACATGCAGCTGGCCTCCAAGATGCGGTTCCTGTCCGCCCAGTTCATCGCCCTCCTCGAGGGCGGCCTCTGGCTGCGGTCGGCCTCGCATGCCAACGCCATGGCTGCCCGCCTGCGCGCCGCCGTCGACACCATCGACGGCGTCCGGCCCACCCAGAAAACCGAATCCAACGGCGTCTTTGCCATGCTGCCCCCGGGCGTGGCAGACAGGCTCCGCACGTCCTTCCGGTTCTACGACTGGAACGAGGCCGCCGGGGAAGTCCGCTGGATGTGCTCCTTCGACACCACCGAGGAGGATGTTGATGCCTTCGTTGCCGCAATCCGCCAAGAACTCCGCGATTACCGGCGCGGGCAGGGCACCTAGGCCGCCGGTGACGGCGAGCCTTCCCGTTCTGGCTTGGCCTGTTGCGTAATCTGCCAAGGTGAACGCACTTGACCAGGTTCCCCCGGATTTTCTCCACGCCTTGGGAACCCTCAGGAAAGCCCAGTGCCGCAAGGAACTCCGCCTCGCGGAAATTCCCGCGCCCGCGCGCCTTGCGCCCTTCGCCGTCGCCCTGGGAGCAGAAGTCATGGCGCCCGGTGCCGCCACTCCTGCCACTCCCCTGCACGGACCCGCCGCCATGGCCCTGGCGGCCGCGGCGGGTTCCGGGGACGACTCCGAAACGGAGCTGGCAACCGGGCGGTTCATCCTTCTCCACGACCCTGAGGGCTCGGCCGTCTGGGATGGCGAATTCCGGATCGTGACCTACATCAGGGCCGAGCTGGAGCCGGAGATGGGCAACGACGAAATGCTCGGAACGGTGGCCTGGACCTGGCTGGTGGAAGCGCTGGAGAACCACAAGGCGCCCTACCGGGCAGCGGGCGGCACGGCCACGCGGGTCCTGTCCGAAAGCTTCGGCACCCTCGCTGAACGGCCGGGGTCCATCGACATCGAGCTCCGGGCGTCTTGGACCCCGGCGTCCTCCGACGTCACTGCCCACCTTGAAGCGTGGTCCGACATGGTGTGCACGTTCGCCGGGCTGCCTCCGCTGCCCGACGGCGTGACGCCCCTGCCGCATCGGCGCCGGAACTAATGCACGCGCACCGCTGCCGGAGTGCAGGCAGGCCGCCTTTCCGGGGCTGCCCGGTAAACTAAGGGCATCATGACCCCTAACATTCCGGAAAACACCACGGCCGGCGTCCCGGCTGCTGATACCGCACCCCACATCACGGTGGAAGGCTTCGACAGCCCCATCCCCGAAATCATCGAGCTGGCAGCACCGCGGGAGGGCGTGCCGCTGGTCGTCGAAACCCAGGCCGGGCTGGAGCGGTGCGCCGCCGCCATTGCTGCCGGCACGGGCCCTGTGGGGGTTGACGCCGAACGCGCTTCCGGTTTCCGTTACGGGCAGCGGGCGTTCCTGGTCCAGATCCGCCGCGAGGGCGCCGGCACCTGGCTGATCGATCCCGAACCCTTCGAGAACCTCACCATCATCAATGACGCCCTCCGCGGCGTCGAATGGATCCTCCACGCGGCCACCCAGGACCTGCCCTGCCTCCTGGAGCTGGGCATGTGGCCGGACAAGCTCTTCGATACCGAACTCGCCGCACGCCTGGCGGGCCTGCCCCGGGTTGGCCTGGCCGCGGTCATCGAGCAGCTCCTGGGATTCAGCCTCGCCAAGGAACATTCGGCAGCGGACTGGTCCACCAGGCCCCTACCGGAACCCTGGCTCCGCTACGCCGCCCTCGACGTCGAGGTGCTCAGCGAGCTGCGTGAAGAGCTGGTGGAGCTGCTGGAAGCCGACGGGAAGCTCGGGTACGCCGAGCAGGAATTTGCCGCCATCCTCGCTGCCGGCGTGGCCCCGCCGCGGGTTGATCCCTGGCGGAAGACCTCCGGCCTGCACCAGATCCGGGACCGCCGCCAGCTCGCCGCCGTCCGGGAGCTGTGGCTGGAACGCGACTCCCTGGCACAAAAACGGGACGTGGCACCGGGACGGCTGATTCCCGACTCCGCCCTGGTGGCGGCCGCGAAGGCCATGCCCGCCACCGTGCCGCAACTGCTGGGCACCAAGGGATTCCATGGCAGGGCGGCACAGCGGGAGGCTCCACGCTGGCTGCGGTGCATTGCCGCCGCCCGGGACCTCGAGGAACTGCCTCCGCTGCACCTGGCGACGAACGCCCCGCCCCCGCCCCGCGTCTGGGCGGACCGCGACCCCGATGCCGCCGCGCGGCTGGCCACGGCCCGGCCCCTGCTGCAGGAAAAGGCCGAACAGCTGAACCTGCCGCTGGAGAACCTCCTGACTCCTGATTTCCTCCGGCGGGTGGCATGGCGGCCGCCCGCCCACATCAGCGAGGCGTCCGTGGCTGCCGAGCTGCGAGCCCTGGGCGCACGGGACTGGCAGGTGGAACTCACCGCGCCGCTAGTTGCCGGCGCCTTCCTCAATCCGCAGCCGCTGCCGCCCAAGGAACCCAAGGCCGCCGTGGCAGCAGCCGAAGAATGAGGGCGGGACGGTGGCCTTGCGGGCGAAGTTACCGGTGAGTAACATCTGGGATACATCCCCGTCCTAAGGAGCCCCGTCATGAGCGCCGCAGACTTTTCCGATTTCGCCAGCTTGTTCCCCGACGAGACCGTCACCCACTCCACCGTCCGGGACGTCGACCTGCCCGGCGCGGCCGGCACATTCGCCCTCATCACCCTGGACAACGGGCTGGAGGCCTCCAAGCCCACAACCCTGGGACCGAACACCCTGGTGGAACTCGGCACCGTGCTCGAGGGACTGCGGACACGGGCGGCGAACGGGGAGATCGCCGGCGTCGGCATCACGGGCAAGTCCTCCTACTTCGTTGCCGGCGCGGACCTCTCGGCGGTGAAATCCCTGGCGAAGCGCGAACACGGACTGTGGATGGCACAGCTTGGCCATGAGGTGTTCCGGACCCTTGCCAACCTGGGGGTTCCGAGCTTTGCGTTCGTCAACGGCCCGGCCTTGGGCGGCGGCCTCGAGGTGGCCCTGCAGTCCACGTACCGGACGGTCTCGGCGGGCGCCGGCGCGCTGGCGCTGCCGGAAGCATTCCTCGGGCTGGTGCCGGGCTGGGGCGGCGTCTACCTCCTTCCCCGCCTGATCGGCCCCGAACGCGCAGTCCAGGTCATGATCGAGAACCCGCTCAGCAACAACCGGACGCTGACCGGCGCCCAGGCCTTCGACCATGGCATGGCGGACGCCCTCTTCGGCCCGGACAACTTCCTGGAGCAGTCCCTGGCCTGGGCTGCGGGAGTCATTACCGGGGAGGTTGTTCCGGAACGCCCCAACGCCGTCGACCCTTCCGCGCCGGACACCGCCGCCCGGTGGGCCGCCGCGGTGGCGGCAGGCCGGCAGTTCGTCACCGCAAAGACCTCGGATGCGGCTCCCGCCCCGGGCAAGGTCCTTGACCTCCTCGAAGCCAACCGCACCCTGGGGCAGGGGGAATCCGCTGCGCTGGAATGCGAAACCCTGGCGGAGCTGATGCAGACGGATGAGTTCCGGGCAACGGTCTACGCTTTCCTCGACCTCGTCCAGAAGCGCTCCAAGCGCCCGGCCGGCGCCCCGGACCGGAGCCTGGCCCGGCCGGTCGCCAAGGTGGGCGTGGTGGGTGCCGGACTGATGGCCAGCCAGCTGGCGCTGCTCTTCGCCCGCCAGCTCAAGCTCCCCGTGGTCATGACGGACATCGACCAGGCCCGGGTGGACAAAGGTGTTGGCTACGTCCAAGCCGAGGTGGACAAGCTGCTGGCAAAGGAGCGCATCAGCCCTGATGCCGCTGCACGGACCAAGGCGCTGGTCACCGGTTCCGTGTCCAAGGAAGCCTTCGCCGACGCCGACTTCGTCATCGAGGCCGTCTTCGAGGAGCTGGGCGTCAAGAAGCAGGTGTTCGCCGAGCTGGAGGGCATCGTCCGGCCCGACTGCATCCTGGCCACCAACACGTCCTCGCTGTCGGTCACCGCCATGGCCGAGGACCTGCAGCACCCGGAGCGCCTGGTGGGGTTCCACTTCTTCAACCCGGTGGCCGTGATGCCGCTGCTGGAGATCGTCCGTGCCCCGCGGACCGGGGACGAGGTCCTCGCCACCGCGTTCGAGCTCGCCAGGACCCTCAAGAAAACGGGAGTGCTGGTCAAGGATGCGGCCGCCTTCGTGGTGAACCGGATCCTGCTCCGGCTGATGGGCGAAGTGACCGCGGCCTTCGACGAAGGGACGCCCGCGGAGGTGGCTGACAACGCCCTGCGCTCGATGGGCCTGCCGATGACCCCGTTCACGCTCCTCGCGATGGTGGGACTTCCGGTGGCCCAGCACGTCCAGGAGTCCCTGAACGCTGCTTTCGGCAGTCGCTTCCCCGTCTCCGCCAACCTGCAGAAACTCATAGACAACGGCGTCAAGGGCCTCTGGGAAACGGCTCCGGACGGGACCCGCGCCATCCCCGGGTCCACCATGGCACTGATGTCCTTCGGCACCGCACCGTCCTCAGGTGAAGAGGTGCTGCGGCGCACCCAGGACGCCCTTGCCGAGGAGATCGGCCTGATGCTGGACGAGGGCGTGGTGGCCGGCCCCGAAGACATCGACCTCTGCATGATCCTGGGCGCCGGCTGGCCCCTGTTCCTCGGCGGCATCACCCCCTACTTGGACCGCGTGGGGGCATCGGCGCGGGTCAACGACAGGCGCTTCCTGCCGCCGGGCGTGGCATCAAGCCCGGCCGCAGCGGCTTAGGCGGTACGTCAGGCTTCCGCCAGCCGGCCGCCGTCGAGCGCCAGGATGCGGTGCGCCACTTGCCGCGCGTATGCCAGGTCATGCGTGACAAGCACGACGGCGGCGCCCTCCTCCGCTGCGGACCGGACGGCAGCGTCGAGGACCGCCAGGCCCGCGCCGTCGAGCGCCACCGTTGGTTCGTCGAGCGCCAGGACGGCCGGCCTGCGGGCGAGGGCCGTGGCAAGGGCCAGCAGCCGTTGGCCGGATGCGGGCAATTCCGCGGGATGCGCCTGCGCCTCGCCCTCCAGCCCGACGGCGGCCAGCGCCGCCTCCGCCCGCTCCCCCGCCGCGGCCCGGCCGACATGCCGGTCCAGGCCGAACCGGACCTCGCGCAGGGCGCTCCGCTCGAACAGCTGGTCCCGTGGTTGCTGGAAGAGAATTCCAACGGATGCCGCGATGCTGCCCACGGGTCGCGGTGCAATGTCGTTGCCCCGAACCAGTACTGACCCGCTTCCCGGCCTGAGCAGGCCGTTGAAGTGCCGCAGGAGGGTTGACTTGCCCGCACCGTTGGGACCCGTAATGGCCACCACCTCACCCGGGTGGACAGCCAGGTCTATGCCCTGCAGTACCGGGGACGGGAGGCTGCCGGCAGCAAAGTCCTGGCCTGGCCTGCGCCTGAAGCCCCGTCTGCGCTCTACATCGTTCCGGTAGCCGAAGGTCACGTTCCGAAGTTCCAGGGCCGGGGCCGTGCTGCCGCTGCGGCGGGAAATCGCGGTTTCCCGCGGCGGGGCCTCGTGCGGCCGCCGGGTTCCCGCCGGCAGGGCACCGCCCGCCTGGAAATGGGCGGGCGGTCCGCTGGCGCTGACTGTCCCTTCCGCCAGGACAACCCACGTTGCGGCGTCCAGCAGCGGGGCGTCGAGCACCTGGCTCAGGATGACGACGGCGGTTCCGGCCGCGGTCAGGCGGCGCACCAGCACCTCCACTTCCCTGACACCCGGGGCGTCGAGGGAGGCGAACGGCTCGTCCATGACCAGCACCGGCGGACGGGTGATGATGGCACAGCCGATGGCCAGCCGCCGCAGCTGGCCGCCGGAGAGCCGGGCAGGATCCCGTTCCAGCAGTCCGGTGAGCCCGAGCAGGCCAGCAGTGTGTTCCACCGCCGCCCGCATGTCCTCCCGGTCCATCCCGGCGTTTTCCAGGCCGAACGCGAGTTCCTCCGCTACCGTTGCCTTGACCGTGGACAGGATGGCAGACGCATCCTGCGGGACGAACCCCGCCTGCCGGCCCCACTGCGCCGGATCGATCCGCGGATCTGCGGCGCTCCCGTCAAACTCCAGCCGCTGCCCGGCCAGTTCCAGGAATCCTGCCAGCACGCCACCCGTAGCCGGGGACAGCCAGCCGGCAAGAAGTTTGCCAAGCGTCGTCTTGCCGCTGCCGGAAGTGCCCAGGACTGCGGTGAGTGTTCCCGGGGCGAGTTCCAGATCCACGCTGGAAAGGACCGGTGCGCCGCCGCCGTGGTAGGCGAAGCTGCGGATGCCTGCTGCCAGCACCGGGCGGAGAAGGTGGTGCACGTCAGTTCCCCTCTGCGTAGTGCCACAGGCGCACGGCAACCGCGGCCGCAGCGGCAAGCACCAGCACTAGGCGCAGGACCCGTTGCGGCAGCGAATCCGGCACCACCCGGTAGCTGGTGCGGGGCCCGGTGCTGCTGAAGCCGCGGGCCTCCAGGGCAGCGGCCCGGGTTCCGGCGTCCTCCACCAGTGACAGGACCAGCGGGACGGCCTGGAGGCGGAAGGCGGCCGCCCGGTGCAGGAGCCCGCGCCGGATCACCAGACCGCGGGATTCCTGGGCCTTCCTGATCCGCCCGGTGCGGGCAGCGATGGCTGGCAGCAACGTGAGGGTGGAGGCGAGCACGAACCCGAACCGGCCACGGATGCCGCGCGCGGACAGGGCCGCCACCAGGTCCGGGACGTTGACGCTGAAGGAGTAGGCCAGCAGGACGAGGACCACCGCGGACAGCTGGGCCGCCCGCTCGAGCGCGAAGGACAGACCCTCTGCCGTGACGCGGACCGGACCCCACTGGGCAAGAACCGTCAGCCCCTCCGGAAAGGACAGCCCGTGCACAATCAGCAGGGACAACCCCAAGGGCAGCAGCACGGCGGCGGCAGCGGGCAGCATCCGGCGGGCGGTGCCCGCCACCACCGAGAGCGTCAGCGCAGCGGCGGACACGGCGACGGACAGCGGAAGGCTCGCCGCCGCCGTCGTGATCACTGCTGTGCTGCCGGCCGCTGCCAGTCCGGTCAGCGGATGAATCCGCACGGGTATGCCTAGGACGCCTGACCCGGCCCCGGCACCGTCGCTTCGGTCCGCGTTGCTTCCGACGCGGGAGCCTTGCCGGCCAGCACGCGGTGCCGGCGGACAAACGGGAACTGCTGGCTGGCGCGGCGCGGCAGTGCGTAGACCAGCACAGCCACCACGGTAAAGACGATGGCCTTGTCCATGGGATCCGAAATGAGTGCCTGCTTGGTGATGGCGGCCAGGAGGGTATCGCCCATCGAGCGGAAGGCGCTGACGATCGCACCCGTGGCCACCCCGGAGGTGCCGCCGAACACGAAGGCCGCAACCGGGGCGGACACTACGCCACCGATGATCCCGGTGGCGAAGCCGGCAACGGGCGCGAGGTAGAAGCGGCGGAACAGGCCGTACCGCGCGGCCAGCCCGGCGAGGCAGCCGATCAGTGCGGCCCCGGCGGCGAAGGGAAGCACTGTGGGGTTGAAGAAGGACCAGACGATGCTGCTGAGGGCGCCGGTGGCGGCACCGGCTGCCGGTCCTGCCAGGACGGCGATCAGGACGGTGCCGATCGCGTCCAGGTAGAACGGGACCAGGGTGCTGCCCACGAACTGGCCGAGGACGATGTTCAGGACCAGGGCCACCGGGATCAGCACCACCGTGGAGGCCGGAAGTGTGGGGAGGATGGCGACGATCAGCAGGACAGCCCCGGCCAGAAAGCCGGACAGGGCGACCAGGGCCGCTGCGCTGCCGGGGCCGCCGGTGATGTCGGCAGGCTGGTTGAGCACCAGGTAGATGTAGGTGGCGGCGATGGCCAGGCCGCCGAGGATTTCCAGCAGCCGGCGCCTGCGGGCGGCAGCGGGGGCTGGAGACGGCAACGTCAGGGAGGGCGATGACATGGGGTTCCTTCTGGGGTGCGGCACTTCAGGGCCCGGAAAATGCCGGGCCGTGCGGGACGCCGCCTATGTCACCTCGGCAGCAGCTGCGCCGGATGAATCAACCGGCGGGCCGGGGACCATTCTACCGGTGGTGGAGTATCTTGGGGCGGACCGATGCACCTCCACCAGGACCAGCCCGGTTCAGCGGACCCCGGGCGTTTCCCACGGACTTTCAGCCCAGCCGGGCTGCGAGGCCGCCAACGGTGGATACCAGTTCGCGGAAGGCCTGCTCCGGGTTGTTGCCGGAGACGATCCTGGCGTTGGGTTCGATGCCCCACAGGCCGCGGAAATCGGCAACCGTTGTTCCGGCGAAAAGCGGCGATTCCGCCTCAACGTCCACGGTAGCCGGCCGGGCCGTGTACTCCAGCGTTCCCGCGGCCACCCCGGCGGCGAAGAAGTCATGGACGTGGGCAAGGTAGCCCTGGTCGTAGCGCCGGTGGAACTCGAAGTAGAACCGCAACGCATCGGACAAGTGCCTGATGATCCTGTTGTCCGAGGTGCTGGGCTGCCCTTCCGGCTGGTCCGGGAGCACCAGTTCGGGGACGGCGGCGCCTGCCGCTTCCGCCAGCCGCCGGACATGCTCCGGCCGCATCTCGATGCGTTCTGTCGTGTCCAGCGAGCACACCACGGGAAGCTTCTCCATGGCCCGCCCACGGTACGCGGCGTAGACCTCCTTTGCGGCGTGCGGGTCCACGTGGGTGTTCCATTCCGCGGTAGGCGTGGTGTTGCCCTGGTAGTAGAAGCAGCCGCCCATGATCACCACGCCGGCCAGGAGCTCCGGCAGGCCCGGCTCCTTGCGGAGTGCCAGCGCAAAGTTGGTCAGCGGTGCAGTGACCAGGGCCGTCAGCTCCCCCGGCCGTGCCTTGGCATGTTCAATCCAAAGGTCGACGGCGTGGCGCGGCGACACGCGCCCTTCCGGTTCCGGCAGGACGGCGTGGCCGATGCCCTGGGGTCCGTGAGTCTCAGGGGTGGTCAGCAGCGGTACGGACAGAGGCCTGCGCGCACCGATGGCCACTTCCACCCCGTGCCGGCCGCACAATTCGAGGAGCGCGAGGGTATTGCGCGCCACCTGGTCCGCATCGACGTTGCCGGGTGTTGCCGTAACCGAGACGAACTCCGTGTCCGGCAGGGCCGCGAGGTAGGCAACGGCCAGTGCGTCGTCGATGCCGGTATCGACGTCCAGGAGGTAGGCGGGCATGGCGGCCTAGAAGAGTGCCACTTTGGGGACTGCGGGGAAGATCCCGTCCAGTTCCTGCAGGTCGGCTTCAGTGGGGATCCAGTCGGCAGCCGCGGCGTTCTGCCGGACCTGGTCCGGCCGGGTGGCGCCGGCGATGACGCTGGCCACCGACGGCTGTGCGGCAAGCCAGGAGAATGCGACGTCGATTTCGGTGAGCCCGCGTTCCTTGGCGAAGCGGCTGAAGCGTCCCAGCTGCTCCCAGTCGGCGTCGTGCACCATGTGTGTCCGCGTGTGGCTGAGCCGGGAGCCTTCGGGCGCGTGCCCGGGCGAGTACTTGCCGGTGAGCAGGCCGTTGGCCAGCGGGAAATACGGCAGGACCCCCAGGCCGAATTCCTCGGCAGCCGGTGTCACTTCCAGTTCCGCCCGCCGGTCCAGGAGGTTGTAGTGGTTCTGGGTGGAAATGAAGCGGGCGCCGCCCAGCTCCCGCGCCACGTACTCGGCCTGCGCGATCTGCCAGCCGGCTCGGTTCGAGTGGCCGAGGTACCGGACCTTGCCGCTGATGACCAGCGCATCGAGGGCGGACAGTGTCTCGTCGATGGGGGTCAGCGGGTCCGGGGTGTGGAACTGGTAGAGGTCGATCCAGTCCGTGCCGAGCCGCCGCAGCGAAGCCTCCACCGCCTGGATGATGTAGCGCCGTGAGCCGCGTGCGCCGAAGTCGGGGCCGTTGGCGCCCTTCATGTCCATGCCGAACTTGGTGGCCACCACCACGTCGGCGCGGCGGCTGCCAAGGGCCTTGCCCAGCATTATCTCGCTGAGCCCCGGCTCCCGGCCGTAGGTGTCGGCGACGTCGAACAGGGTGATCCCGGCGTCGAGCGCAGCGGAGACCACGGCGTCGGTGGCTTCCTGCGATTCGGTGGCGGTGTTGGCGCGGCCGAGGTTGTTGCAGCCCAGGCCGACCGTGGAGACCGTCAGCCCTGATTTTCCGACGCGGCGGTAGGTGGTCAAGGAAACTCCTAGAGGCTGAACGTGGTGGCGGACCTGGCGGAGTGCTTCATTCTGAACTTGTCCGGTTCCTTGAACGGGGCCGCGGCGATGGTGAGCTTGGTGAAGTCCAGGTCCTCGCCGCGGGCGCAGACCTTGATGGCGTTGGCGGCCTTGTTGGCGTCCGGGCAGAGGCAGAAGATGTTGAGCTTGAAGTCCGTGAATTCGGACCGGTCCACGGTGCCGAGGCCGCGCCACGCGAGGTGGCTGACCAGGGCATCCTTCGCCTTCTCCTCCAGGAACCGGTCGCGTTCGGTGCCTTCCCTGGTCTTCAAGGCAAACTGCGCCACCACCCAGAACTGCTCCTCATCCGGAATCTCCGCGTAGCCGTCCTCGGCGCACTGCACGGCGAAGGCGTCCAGCAGCGCATCGGCGGCCGCGGCGTCTGCGACGTCCGTCTCTTCGGTCTTGCTCTGGTGCCCCACCACGCCGAAGTTCATCACGAACTGGCTGTACTCCTCGTCGAACCAGGCCTCCCGGAAGTGGAGCACGCCCTCGTCGTCGCGCTTGTAGACCCTGACAATCCCGCTCATTTGCGTCCCTCCGTGAACCATTCGACGTCGGTGCCGTCAAAGGGTGCCTGCTGTGCCTTGACGGCCCGGTATAGTTCGTCCGCTGCGGCCTGGATGTCTCCGATGAGCCGTTCGGGGTAGTTCATGGACATACTGTGGTCGGCGAACTCGTCCTGGTCGTCGATGAAAACGCCCCGGTCCGCGGTCCGGATGACGTCCAGATCCATGTCTATGACGTGGAACTCGGTGACGGCCGGCCGGATGTCCGTCCATTCGTGGCCTACTGCCAGGTCCACGTAGACCCGTACCCCGTTCGGATGGGCCGAGTCGTAGAACGTGGCAACCCAGTCCCCCTGTCGCGGGACCAGCAGGACGGCGTCGGACCGGGTGTAGAACGCGGCGCCCGGACGCGAGCAGAACTCGTTGGTGCCCTGGAAGATCCACCAGCCGTGCCGGTCCTCGCCAAGGTAGCGCCCCGGCACCACCCAGTGGGCCTTGCCATTCCATTTCCGGTTCCGGGACACCACCAGCTGGCCGGGCTGGAGGCCGCTGGGGACCCTCGTTGTAGTGGTGTGCATGACCGGTCCGGACTCCCCCGTTGCGCCCGGAATCTTCAGCGCATCCTCTTCCCTCACAGGATTGGAAGGCTGCCGGTGGTGGGGTGTTGTTGCCCCGGCAGCGGGCGCGCGAACGGGACCTTCGTCCCCAAAACCTGCGCTACGACGTCGTGCGTAATCTGCTGGGCAGTGAGCCCCACACGCTCCAGGACCTGGCTGCGGCTGCCGTGGTCCAGGAACTCGACCGGCAGGCCGACCTCGTTCAGGGCAGTGTCCACCCCGGCCGCGCGCATCTCCTGGCGGATGCGCGAGCCCACGCCGCCGGCGCGTACGCCGTCCTCGATGCAGACCACCAGCCGGTGGTGGGAGGCAAGCGCGATGATGGAGCGGCGGACGGGAAGGGCCCAGCGCGGATCCACCACCGTGGTGCTGATGCCCTGCGCGCCAAGCCTGTTGGCGACGTCGAGGGCCAGCTCGGCCATGGCGCCGACGCTGACGATCAGCACATCGTTCTCGGTGGACCCCGAAGGACGGCGGGCCAGGATGTCCACACCGTCGCTGAGGCGTTCCAGTGCTTCAACCTCGGCCCCCACAGAGCCCTTGGAGAAACGGACAACGCTGGGCGCGTCGCTGATGGCGATGGCCTCGCGGAGTTCCTCCCGCAGCCGGGTGGCGTCGCGGGGAGCAGCCAGGTGGAGTCCGGGTACCACTTGGACCATGGCCATGTCCCACATCCCGTGGTGGCTGGCGCCGTCCGGACCAGTGACGCCGGCGCGGTCCAGGACGATGGTGACCCCTGCCTTGTGCAGGGCAACGTCCATGAGCAGCTGGTCGAAAGCGCGGTTGAGGAAGGTGGCATAGACAGCCACCACGGGGTGCAGGCCGCCGTAGGCCATGCCCGCCGCGGAGGTGAGGGCATGCTGCTCGGCGATGCCGACGTCGATGACGCGGTCCGGGTGCTTGGCGGCGAACTTGTGCAGGCCTACCGGGATGAGCATGGCTCCGGTGATGCCCACCACGTCCTGCCGTTCGTCGGCGATGGCAGCGATTTCGTCAGCGAAGACCGAGGTCCAGGACTTGGCGCCGGCTTTCCCGGTGGGTTCGCCGGTTTCCGGGTCGATGATGCCGACGGCGTGGAACTGGTCCGCCTCATGCGCGCGGGCAGGGGCGTAACCGTGCCCCTTTTCCGTCATCGCGTGCACGATGACCGGGCCGTTGTAGTGCTTGGCGGTGGCGAGGGCATGCTCCATCGCCTGGAGGTTGTGGCCGTCCACGGGGCCGATGTACTTCATGCCGAGGTCCTCGAACATGCCCTGCGGAGCCCACCAGTCCTTGATGCCCTTCTTCATGGCATGCAGGCTCTTGTAGGTGAACTGGCCCACCGGGCCGCCGTTCTGGAGCTTTTTCTTCCACCAGTCCAGCGCCACCTCATAGGCGGGGGCGGTGCGGAACGAGTCGATGGTGGGCCGCAGCGAGGCCAGGTAGTCCGCGAAACCGCCCACCGTGGGGGCGTAGGACCGGCCGTTGTCATTGACGACGATGACCACCCGGCGCTTCTTGTCCGCGGCGATGTTGTTGATGGCCTCCCAGGCCATCCCACCGGTCAGGGCCCCGTCACCGACGACGGCGACGACGTGCCGGTCGCCTTCCCCGGTCAGCTGGCGGGCACGGGAGATTCCGTCCGCCCAGGACAGCGAGGAGGAAGCATGCGAGCTTTCCACGATGTCGTGCTCGGACTCGGCACGGGACGGGTAGCCGGACAGCCCGCCTTCCTGGCGGAGGGTGGTGAAGTCCTGGCGTCCGGTGAGCAGTTTGTGGACATACGACTGGTGGCCGGTGTCAAAGACGATGCTGTCACGCGGCGAGTCGAAGATGCGGTGCACGGCGAGGGTCAGCTCCACCACGCCAAGGTTTGGCCCGAGGTGACCGCCCGTCTGGGAAACGTTTGTGATCAGGAATTCCCTGACCTCCGAAGCCAGCTGCTTGAGCTGTTCTTCGGTCAACTCGTTCAGGTCCTGCGGATTCCGGATGGTGTCCAAGATTCCCAATGACCCCTCCTTCAGGTGGTAGACGTGCCGTTTAACTCTAACGCCTTGGTCCACGGGACCGGACGCGCCTGCACAGCCGAAGCCCCGGCTGGTCGGTGACCGGCCGGGGCTTCGGGAGATGCTGCCTGCTGGGCAGTTCCCGCTAGTTCGCGGAAATCTGGCGCAGCACGTACTGCAGGATGCCGCCGTTGCGGTAGTAATCCGCTTCACCCGGGGTGTCGATGCGCAGCACGGCATCGAACGTGGTGGCGGAACCGTCTTCGGCGGTTGCCGTGACCTTGAGGGTCTTGGGCGTGGTGCCTTCGTTCAGGGCGGTGACGCCCTCAACGGAGAACGTCTCCGTGCCCGTCAGGCCCAGCGACGCAGCTGACTCGCCGGCCGGGAACTGCAGGGGCAGGACACCCATGCCGATGAGGTTGGAGCGGTGGATGCGCTCGTAGCTCTCGGCGATGACGGCCTTGACGCCCAGCAGGGCGGTACC
The DNA here is from genome assembly GCF_059090105.1 of Arthrobacter sp. K410C. Lineage (NCBI taxonomy): Bacteria > Bacillati > Actinomycetota > Actinomycetes > Micrococcales > Micrococcaceae > Arthrobacter > Arthrobacter sp. K410C. Next base: position 13,338 of record NZ_JBNHFJ010000011.1, on the reverse strand, counting down.
CTTAGCTGCCCAGTCGCGGGAGGAGCCGGAACCGTACTCCTTGCCGGCCAGGACCACCAGCGGGGTGCCGGCTGCCTGGTAGTTCTGCGCTGCGTCGTAGACGAACGCCTGCGGGCCGCCTTCCTGGGTGAAGTCGCGGGTGTAGCCACCTTCGACGCCGTCCAGGATCTGGTTCTTGATGCGGATGTTCGCGAACGTTCCGCGGATCATCACCTCGTGGTTACCGCGGCGGGAACCGTAGGAGTTGAAGTCCTTGCGCTCCACGCCGTTGGCCAGCAGGTACTGGCCGGCCGGGGTGTCGGACTTGAAGGAACCGGCCGGGGAGATGTGGTCGGTGGTGACCGAGTCGCCCAGCTTCAGCAGGACGCGCGCGCCCGTGATGTCCTTGACCGGCTCCGGCTGCGCCTGCATGCCCTCGAAGTACGGGGGCTTCCGGACGTAGGTGGAGTTCGGATCCCAGGCGAAGGTGTCGCCTGCCGGGGTGTCCAGTGCTTTCCAGCGATCGTCGCCGTCGAAGACGCCTTCGTAGCCCTTGGCGAACATTTCCTTGTCGATCGAGGAATCGATGACCTGCTGGACCTCAACCGGGTTGGGCCAGATGTCCTTCAGGAAGACGTCGTTGCCGTCGGTGTCCTTGCCCAGGGCATCGGTTTCGAAGTCGAAGTCCATGGAACCGGCCAGGGCGTAGGCGATGACCAGCGGCGGGGAGGCCAGGTAGTTCATCTTGACGTCCGGGTTGATGCGGCCTTCGAAGTTGCGGTTGCCCGAGAGCACCGCGGCGACGGCGAGGTCATTGGCCTGGACAGCCTCGGAAATCTCGGCTTCCAGCGGGCCGGAGTTGCCGATGCAGGTAGCGCAGCCGTAGCCCACGATGTAGAAGCCGAGCTTCTCCAGGTAGGGGGTCAGGCCGGACTTCTCGTAGTAGTCGGTGACCACCTTGGAGCCGGGGGCGACGGAGGTCTTGACCCACGGCTTGGCGGTCAGGCCCTTTTCGACGGCGTTGCGTGCCAGCACGGCGGCGGCGAGCATGACCGACGGGTTGGACGTGTTGGTGCAGGACGTGATGGAGGCGATGGTGACAGCACCGTGGTCCAGCTCGAACTCGCGTCCGTCAGCCATCTTGACCGGCACCGGGCTGGAGATGCGTCCGGCGCCGCCGTGCGCTGCCGAGTACTTCGGCGGTTCGCGGTCGGTGTCGGAGACGTGGGTCGCTCCGGCGGTGAAGGACGGGGCGTCGGAGGCCGGGAAGCTTTCCTCAAGGGACTCGTCCAGGGTGCCGGCATCGGCGTCGTGGGAAACGTAGTTCTTGAGGTCGTGGCGGAACTCGTCCTTGGCCTCGGTGAGCTCGATGCGGTCCTGCGGGCGCTTGGGGCCTGCGATGGACGGAACAACGGTGGAGAGGTCCAGTTCCAGGTACTCGGAGAACTTGATGTCGCGGGACGGATCGTGCCAGAGGCCCTGCTCCTTGGAGTAAGCCTCCACGAGGGCAACGTTCTGCTCGGAGCGGCCGGTGAGGCGCAGGTAGTCCAGGGTGACGTCGTCGATGGGGAACATCGCGGCGGTGGAACCGAATTCCGGGCTCATGTTGCCGATGGTGGCGCGGTTTGCCAGCGGCACAGCGGCGACGCCCTCACCGTAGAACTCGACGAACTTGCCCACAACACCGTGCTTGCGCAGCATTTCGGTAATGGTGAGCACCACGTCGGTGGCGGTGGCGCCGGCCGGGATGCTGCCGCTGAGCTTGAAGCCGACGACGCGCGGGATGAGCATGGAGACGGGCTGGCCGAGCATGGCTGCCTCGGCTTCAATGCCGCCGACGCCCCAGCCGAGCACGCCCAGGCCGTTGACCATGGTGGTGTGCGAGTCGGTTCCGACGCAGGTGTCGGGGTAGGCGCGGAGGGCGCCGTCAACTTCGCGGGTCATGACGGTGCGGGCCAGGTATTCGATGTTGACCTGGTGCACGATGCCGGTTCCCGGCGGGACCACCTTGAAGTCGTCGAACGCGGTCTGGCCCCAGCGCAGGAACTGGTAACGCTCACCATTGCGCTGGTATTCGATCTCCATGTTGCGCTCCAGCGCACCGGAGTTGCCGAAGGCGTCGATCTGGACCGAGTGGTCGATGACCATTTCGGCCGGTGCCAGCGGGTTGACCCGCTTGGGGTCGCCGCCCAGTTCCTTGACCGCTTCGCGCATCGTCGCCAGGTCAACCACGCAGGGAACGCCGGTGAAGTCCTGCATGATCACGCGTGCCGGCGTGAATTGGATTTCTGTATCAGGCTGGGCATTCGGGTCCCAGCCGGCCAAGGCGCGGACGTGATCGGCAGTGATATTCGCGCCGTCCTCGGTCCTCAGCAGGTTTTCAAGCAATACCTTGAGGCTGAACGGAAGGTTTTCTGCACCTTCAACGGAGTTCAACCGGAAAATTTCGTACTCGGTTCCGGCTACATTAAGTTTGCCTTTTGAACCGAAGCTGTCCACAGTGCTCATCGCAGGACTCCTCTCGCAACAGTTTCATCTTTGTCGCGCGGTTGACCGCCTGCTAGTTAGGACGCCCTAATTACTTTCGGGCCCGAAAATTGCACACGGCCGGCCGTGAATACGGGCGCGACGTGGGACTACTACGGTCATCGTAGTCGATAACCGCGGCGGCATCACGGGCGGGGAGCAAGCAGCGCCACTGTTTCAAGGTGGTGGGTGTGGGGGTAGAGGTCGAACGCGCGCAGGCCGGCCAGGTCCCAGCCGGACTGGCGGAAGTAACCCACGTCACGGGCGAACGACGCCGGGTCGCAGGACACGTAGGCAATGGCGCGCGGGTGCGCCGCGACGAGCTGTCCCACCACGGACTTGCCGGCACCGGCCCGGGGAGGGTCCAGGATGAGGGCGTCAAAGTCCCGCGGTTTCTGGCGCAATACCCGCTCCACGCGGCCCTGGATGATCTCCACCTGAGGGGCGGCGTGGAGGTTTTTGCGGGCGTCCCGGCTGGTCCCGGGGGCGCCCTCCACGGACAGGACTGAGCCGGTCTCCCCCACGGCGTCGGCCAGCACGGCGGTGAACAGGCCCGCCCCGGCGTAGAGGTCAGCCACCACGGCACCGGCATGAAGGAACCCGCCGCCGTGCAGGAAATCTGTGACAGCCCCCACAAGGGCGTCGGGCGCGTCGCGGTGGATCTGCCAGAACCCCGCGCCTGTGACGCGGTAGTCGTGGCCCGCCGCCGATTCCTGCACCCAGGTCCGGCCGCGGAGCTGAGTGACGTCCTCCGTGACCGGATCGAAGGACGCGACGGACACGTCCGCGGGCAGTCGGGCCGCCACGGCGGCCAGCCGCTTTGCCTTCGTCCCCGGCGCCGGGGCGAGAAGCACCAGCGGCCGTGACCCGTTGGCCGGCGCGGCCACCTCCACCCGTTCGATCCCCTGCAGGTCCAGGTTCCACAGCTGCAGGGCGTTGATGGCGTCGGTGGCCAGCGGCATGTCCCGCACTGGAACAATGTGCGTAGACCGGTGTGCATGCATCCCGAGCTTGCCGCCGGGGGTGACCGAAAAGCTGGCCCGCGTCCGCCACGCGAGGCCCGTGCCGCCGTCGGACGCTGCTTCCCCATCGCCGGCGCCGGCACCCACCGGCTCCACTGCCGGGGAAAGTTCGACGCCGGCCAGCCGGCGAAGCTGCTCGGCCAGCACGTCGGCCTTGAGGCTGCGCTGCCGCTGGAGGGTGATGTGCCCGAACTCAGCACCGCCCACTGGCGGACGGCCCTGCTGCCAGGCACGGCCTGAATCCGCAGGGCGCCAGAAGTGCTCCACCCGGTCAGGTGACGCTTCCAGTACTTCGATGACATCGGCCCGCCAGAACTTGGCTTTGTCCTCCGCATCCGTCAGGCGCACGCGGACCTTTTCGCCGGGGATGGCGTGCCGGACAAAGATGACCCGCCCCTCGTGGCGGGCCACGCAGTGCCCGCCGTGGGCCACCGGTCCGACGTCGAGGACGGCTTCTTCGCCGCTGTGCCCGCCGGCCTCCGGCGTAGCGGCAGGGGTGGTGGAGGTTTTGGCGGTCATTGGACGTCCTGGAGGTTCTTTGCTTCTTCGGATGATTTGAGCTGCCAGGGAACGCTGGCCACCATGACCCCGGGTTCGAAGTGCAGCCGGGTCTTGATGCGCAGTGCGGTCTGGTTGTGCACCAGCTGCTCCCACCACTTGCCCACGACATATTCGGGGATATACACCACGATAAGGTCGCGCGGGGAGTCCAGCCGCATCTGCTTGATGTACTCCATGATCGGGGTGACGGTTTCGCGGTAGGGACTGGCCAGCACGGTCAGCGGCACGGGGATTTCGAGTTTTTCCCAGTCGGCGACGGTCTGGGCCGTTTCCTCCGGATCTATGTCCACGGTGATGGCGTCAAGGCGGGAGGGCCGTGACGCCCGTGCATACGCCAGAGCCCGCAGGACCGGCTTGCGCACATGCGAGACCAGGAGCACCGCATGCACCCTGGTAGGCAGGGCCCGCGGGGACGCGTCCTCGTCCACCGCCAGCTCCCGCGCCACGTTGTCGTAGTGGGCTTTGATGCTCCACATGATCAGGTACAGGATGAACATGGCCAGCAGGGCAAGCCAGGCGCCCTGCTCAAATTTGGTGACCAGCACAATGCCAAGGACGGTGGCGGTCATGCCGAAGCCGACGGTGTTGATCGCACGGGACTTGGCCATCCGTCGTCGGACTGTCTTGTTCCTCGTTACCTTCAGCTGCCGCCCCCAGTGCCGGACCATTCCCAGCTGGCTGGCGGTGAAGGAAATGAAGACCCCCACGATATAAAGCTGGATGAGCTTGGTGACGTCGGCATTGAACGCCAGGATGAGCACCAAAGCCCCAGCCGCCAGGGCCACGACACCGTTGCTGAAAGCCAGGCGGTCGCCCCTGGTCCGGAGTTGGCGCGGAAGGTAGCCGTCCTGGGCAAGGATTGAGCCAAGGACGGGAAACGCGTTGAACGCAGTGTTGGCGGCGAACACCAGGATGACGCCGGTCGCTGCGACCACAATGTAGAACAGGATGGAACCGGGGCCAAAGATGGTCTGGGCGATCTGGCTGATGACAGGGTTCTGGATGTAACCCTCAGGCAGCGGGCTGCCGTTCAACAGGAGTTCGGTGGCGGGGTCCAGGACGACGTGGACCTTGGTGGCATTGGCGAGGTAGATGATGCCTGCCAGCATGGAGGCGCCGATGACGCCCAGCAGAAGCAGGGTTGTAGCGGCGTTCTTGCTCTTCGGCGGCCGGAAACTGGGTACACCGCTGCTGATCGTTTCGATTCCGGTGAGCGCTGCGGCGCCGGAGGAGAACGCGCGAAGCAGCAGGAAGGCACCGGCCAACCCCACCAGCCCTTCATCGAAACCGGCTGCGGGCACGATCGTGAAGGCCGCTGACGGCGCCTCCCCTAATTGGCCGGTGGCCGCCTGGTATATCCCCACGGCCGTCATGCCGAAAATTGATGCGATGAAGATGTAGGTGGGTAATGCGAAAAGGGTGCCGCCTTTGCTAGCACCCCGCAGGTTGAGCAGTGCCAGGATGACAATCCCGACGGCGGCGATCAGCGCCTGCTGCCCATACAGTGAAGGGATGGCGGTGGCCAGGTACGCCGCGGCGGAGGACATTGACACGGCCACGGTCAGGACATAGTCCACCAGCAGGGCAGACGCCACCGTAATGCCCGCGTTCTTCCCGAGGTTTTCACCGGCGATCTGGTAGTCCCCACCTCCGGAAGGATACGCGTGGACGTTCTGCCGGTAGGAGGCAACCACGGTCAGGAGCACCACCATCACGGCCAGCCCAACCCAGGGGGAGAAGGCCACTGCACTGACGCCGGCCAGGGCGAGCGTCAGCAGGATTTCGTCCGGTGCGTAGGCTACGGAGGACAGGGCATCGGACGCGAAAACCGGCAGTGCAATCTTCTTTGGAAGCAGGGTGTGGGAAAGCCGGTCGTTCCGGAACGGCCTGCCCACCAGCACGCGTTTGACGGCGTTCAGTATTGTCAGCACCCCACAAAGCTAGTCTGATTCCCTGGGGTTGTCATGACGGCCCCTTGACAGGGGCAACGCCGGATGCTGGCGGTAGAGTTCTAGCTGCACAACCTGCACAGGATTACAGAGGAGATACGGTGGCGCATTTCGTGATCATGGGATGTGGCCGGGTGGGGGCGACGCTGGCTCATACGCTGGAGGACGCCGGGCATTCCGTGGCCATCATCGACCAGGACGACCGCGCCTTCCGCCGGCTCCGCCAGGGGTTTACCGGCCGCAAGGTCACCGGTGTCGGCTTTGACCGTGACACCCTCAAGCAGGCCGGCGTCGCCGAAGCCTACGCATTCGCGGCCGTGTCCAGCGGCGACAACTCCAATATCCTCGCCACCCGGGTGGCCCGCGAAACGTTCCACGTCCCGCACGTGGTGGCCCGGATCTACGACCCCGGGCGGGCGGAAATCTACCAGCGGCTGGGCATCCCCACCGTGGCCGCGGTGCGCTGGAGCGCAGACCAGGTCCTGCGGCGCATCCTTCCCGAGCAGCACCTGGCGGGTGATTTCCGTGAGCCCTCCGGACGCCTGGTCCTGGCTGAACTGGACCTGGACACCGGCTGGATCGGACACCGGATCAGCAGCATCGAAAAAGCGGCGGACGTCCGGGTGGCATACCTTACGCGCTTCGGCGAGGGCATGCTCCCCGATGCGGGAACCGCCTACCAGGACGGCGACACGGTGCACGCCATGTTGCAGGTGGACCGCAGCGCGCACGTCGCCCAGATCCTGGCCAAAGCCCCCGCCAAGGAGTTGCAGTGAAAGTCGTTATTGTCGGCGCGGGAAGCGTCGGGTCATCCATCGCAAGGGAACTGCTGGCCCATAAGCACGAAATTTTGCTGATCGACCTGAAGCCGGAAGTGATCGGCCGGAGCGGACTGCGCGGCGCACACTGGCTGGTGGGCGACGCCTGCGAGCTGAGCACACTGCAGGGCGCGAAAGTGGAAGAGGCGGACGTGGTGGTGTCAGCCACCGGCGACGACAAGGTCAACCTTGTGGTGTCCCTGCTCGCCAAGACCGAATTCGGCGTCGGCCGCACCGTGGGCCGCGTGAACAACCCGAAGAACGACTGGATGTTCAACGATTCCTGGGGCGTGGACGTGGCCGTCAACACGCCGCAGCTCATGACAGCGCTGGTGGAGGAGGCCGTGGAAATCGGCGACCTGGTCCGGCTCCTGACCCTCCAGACCGGAGTGTCGTCCCTGGTCGAATTTACCGTGCCGCACGATTCGCACGTGATTGGCCGGACGGTGGGGCAGATTGACTGGCCGGAGGATGCCACCCTGGTGGCAATCCTGCGCGACCACGCCCCCATCACGCCCAGCCGCGACGACGTTATTGACGGCGGCGACGAGCTGTTCTTCGTGACAACCATTGCCGCCGAGGACCAGCTGCGCGCCCTGCTTTCACCCGAGGCGGCCGACTCGATGGAGGAAGAGCATCAGGAAGAAGGGGTGCCGGCAGGCCGCGCGGAACAGCAGGCCCTCGAGGACGACGGCTTCGACGGCTAATGGCCGCGGGGCCCGTCAGGCTTTCGGCGCCGGTTCCCCGCCCGTCAGGTCCTTTGCCGGCGCAGGACGGGTCACCAGCCAGGCCACCCAGACGCCCAGGATGTACAGCGGGGCCCCCATCAGGAGGCGGGTGGTGGCAAGTGCGGCAAGGCCTTCCGGGCCCATCAGGTACAGCGGCACCTGGACGAGAAGCCGGAGCGCCAGGACCGCCACGATGATCCAGGTCCCCAGCCGGTAGGCCTTGAGCCGGCCCGGGTCCTTGCGCCAGTCGAGGCCTTCGTTCCGGATGAACCCGAACAGCAGTCCGGCCACCGGCCACTTGACCAGGATGGAGATCACCATTGCGATGATGTACGCCGCGTTGGTGAAGAACCCCGGGAGGTAGAAGTCCTCGGCCTTTCCGGTGGTGTTGGCCAGCCAGGCGGAAATTCCGACGCCGACAACGCCGGCGAGTGCCTGGGTCAGGGGCCGGCGCTGGATGAGGCGGACCACGGTGAACACGGCAGCGGTGCCTAGCGCGGCAACCAGCGACGGCGGAAGGTCCTGCGTGATGGTGAACGCAACCAGGAACACCAGTCCCGGCATGATGCTTTCCGCGATGCCCTGGACTCCACCGGCACTGCGCAGGACATCCACCCGGCCGTCGTGCGTCCTGTGCAGTCCTGCCTTGGCCGCGTATTCCGCGGCGAGGCCAGCCACAGGCGAGGACTCCTGCGCTGTCCCCGGCTCCTGCTCCGGGCCGTTGTTCCCGGAACGGGATCCTCCGGAGGACGGGTCGGGCTGGGGCGAGGTCATTCGTTCTCCTGACGGGACAATATCTCGTAGCGGGGGTTGAACATGGTGGGCAGGCCCTCGCTCCGGGACAGCATTCCCTCGAGGCGGAGCTCGGTGCCGGCTTCGATGCCGGGCACCCGCCTGCGTCCGAGCCACACCACCCGCAGCCGGGGATGCCGCCCCGCTGCAGGTCGCTGCCGGCCGGGCCCGGACTCGGAGACGATAGCGCTGAAAGCGGCGCTCCGGTCCGCCGGGACGTAGGTGATGGACTCGATCCGTCCCTGGCAGAGCACCCGGCCCTTGACGGGCAACTGGCTGAGGGGGGTGGTGCGGCCACCGTCCCTGGATGCTCCGTCCTGCACGGAATCAGCCAATCTGGGTGATTTCGGGGCCACGCTCCGGTTCCTGCAGGCCGGGAGCAGCAGGCGGGGGCGTGGCAGTGGCATCCTTCGGCAGGCGCAGCTGGAGGAGGTCACGGGGCGGCATGGGGCTGTCGCCCCGGACTACCACTACCTTCTTGAACAGGGCTTCGAGGGGTCCGGCCGCCTCACGGTCCAGTGCTGCGGCGCCGCCCAGGACGCCGCGGAGGAACCAGCGGGGACCGTCGACGCCGATGAAGCGGGCCACGCGGTAGCCCTGGCTGCCGTCGGGCAGGCCGGCGGGAAGCTTGGCGACGAGTTCCGTCCCGAACTCACCCTGCACCTCCTCGACCTGGCCGCCTTGGGCGCCCACTGACTGGCCGATCTGGCCGCGGATTTCCTCCCACAGCTCTTCGGTCTTGGGCGCGGCAAACGCCTGCAGCTGAAGGCTCGAACCGTTGAGATCCATGGTGACGGCCACCACCCGCTGGGTGGCTTCCTCAACTTCCAAACGCAACTGGAGGCCCTCGCTGGGCGTGATCAGGAGCGCCCCGAGGTCAACGTAGCCGTCGCGGCTGCTGATTTCGGATGCATCGAAAGGGCCGCTGGCACGGCGTCCGGTGCTGCCCGCTTCGGCGTCCGCGAGCGTCAGCGGTTCGTCCGGTTCGGCCGCCTGTTCCTTCTTGGCTTTCCTGCCGAGCCCAAAGACCATCAGGGTGTCTCCTTAGTTGTGAAGTTCCGGTCCGGCCTGGGGAGGCCCCGCCGTCGTGCTTGTGCCGGCCGCCGGCGTCTGCGCCGGCACGAAACCGGCGTTAGGGAAAGGTGAATCCGCCGGTTGACCCGAACCCTCCGGTGCCGCGTACGGATTCGCTCAATTCTGCGACCGGGACGAACTGCGCGTGCTCGACGCGCTGGATGACCATCTGGGCAATTCTATCGCCGCGCCGCAGTTCGATGGGCTGGCTTGCGTCGGTGTTGAGCAGGGTGACGGAAATTTCGCCGCGGTAGCCGGCGTCCACCGTGCCGGGAGAATTGACGATAGTGAGACCGTGTTTGGTGGCCAGACCGGAGCGCGGATGGATCAGGGCCACGAAGCCATAGGGAAGCGAGATGGCCACTCCGGTGGGAACGAGCTTGCGCTCACCCGGCTGCAGGACTACATCCTCCCGCGCCCGGAGGTCAGCGCCGGCGTCGCCCGGGTGCGCGTAGGAAGGTGCTGCCAAACCGGGGTCCAGCATCTTCAGCTGGACCTGCAGGGTGGGTGCCGGGTAGTCCGCGCCCGGGGCTGCGGGTGCTTCGTGGAGGGCAGTGTCGAGTGTGGCGGGATGATCAGTCACAGTCACTCACTCTAACCCCCGCGCCCGCGCCGAACCTAGGCGTCCCGCTTATGGCACGGGAAGGGGCAGCATGACCCCCGGTGCAGTGCCGACCCGGGACACCCGGCGCCAAGATGAAATAGCGGGGCAAAGGTGGAAAGCTTGGCGTATGCCCGAATCAAGCTCCCCTTCGCCCGTGCCCAATTCTTCGTCCACGGGAGCGTCGGTGACCTACAAGGAAAAGCTTTGGCCCAACCTGTGGATCTGGATCATCGCGGCGGGTGTTTCGGGCGCCGGAATCCTGGTTTTTGCCCCCATCAGCGCGGCCGCCGGTTTTACTGCGGCAGCGGTGCTCTTTGTCATCATCGCGGTGCTCCTGTTGCTGTCCACTCCCACCATCCTGGTGACCGGGGACACGCTGACGGTGGGCCGAGCCACCATCGAGCGCAAGTTCGTGGGTGACGTGAAGGAATTCCGCGGCGAGGAAGCAACGGCAGAGCGCGGGACGCGGCTCAATGGCCTTGCCTACCTTTGCATACGGGGCTGGATTGATCCCGTGGTGAAAATCGACATCACGGACCCCGCGGACAGCACACCCTACTGGCTCACCTCCACCCGGCACCCGGCCCAGCTCACGGCAGCCCTGACCCGCAGGTAGGGCTGCCGCTCCGGCAACCACTTCCCGGCCCCTCTGCCGCCGCCGGCCCTGATCCACAGTTGCGGCCCCCGGTCCCCTGATACGGCGGAAAATCGCGGCACGCCCGGCCCCTTGAGGCAAAACACGTACACCGGGTGGCAGAGTTTCGATTGATAGTAATGCCAGGGTGGAGGATTTGGATGCAGGATCTACGGCTTGTGGGCGTGCACGACGACGGGACGCACCTCCTGTTGAGCGGAGCCGGCGGCGAGATGTTCCAGCTGCCGATCGATGAAGCCCTGAGGACGGCAAGCAGATCAGCGGCAAAGCGGCCCGCCGACCGGCCTGCCATCCCCATGTCCCCCCGGGACATCCAGGCGCGGATCCGTGCCGGTGCCACGGCCGCCGAGGTTGCGGAATTGTCCGGGCTGCCGCTCGCCAAGGTGGAGCGCTATGAGGGGCCGGTCCTGGCGGAGCGCGAGTACGTGGCCCAGCAGGCCCGCAAGGTGGAAGTTGCCACGCCCTCCCCCGGCCACGACGTGTACCGCGCGGCGTTCGGCGACAGCCCGGCCACCCTGGACGATATGGTGGCCCACCGGCTGTCCGCGCATGGAATCGATCCTTCAACAGTGGAGTGGGACTCCTGGCGCCGGCAGGACGGGACCTGGACCGTCTCGGCCAGCTTCGAACCCCAGACCGGCGGTACGGCCGGCATCGGCGAGGAACCACCGGCGTTGTGGACCTTCAACCCAGTCCGGAAATCCCTGCAAAACACCAACCGGTGGGCGCAGCAGCTGAGTGAACTGGAGCCGCTTGACGGTCCCGTTCCCGCGCGGCGGCTCTCAGCCGTCTCGGACAGGCCCTTCGACTTCGAGGCCGATGCGGACAACGTCCGTTCCGGCCACGGCAACCAGGCCGGACCTGCCCAAGGTCCGGGCAAGGACCCTGACGGGCTGCTCGACATGCTGCGCTCCCGCCGCGGACAGCGCCTGGGCGTGGACGAGGATTCCGACGACGCCCTCGCGCTGCTGCTGACCCATGGCGTACCGGCAGCCCACCCCCGTCCGTCGGAGGTCATCCCGGAACCGGAGGAGCCGGAGACCGGGCCGCAGGACGATATGGAGGACGCACCCGCCGCCAAGGGGGATTCCTTTATCCGCCGGCGCGACGCCCGTCCCTCCATGATGTCCAGGCTCAGCCTCATCCCGCCGCACCGCGATCCGGTGGAGGAGGCCCTGCGGCTGCACGACGGCGTCAGCACAGACACCCGCGAAGTCACCATCGTCGCCTCCCCCACCCGTCCTTCGGGCACTGCTTCGGCCGGAGCGTCCCCAACCGGTACCGACGAGAGTGGCACCGACCAAACGGGCGACGATTCGGAGCCTGCAGCAGCCAGTGGGGCCGCTGCATCTCCTAATGTCGGCCTGAACGAATTGCTGGGCGGAAATCCTCGGCGCAGGGCACCGCGGCACGACGACTCCACACCCGCCACGGGCCAACTGCCCGAGACGGAGGCACCTGAACGCCAGCCGTCCAGGCCGAAGCGGTCCAGTGTCCCGTCCTGGGACGAGATCGTTTTCGGCACCCGCGGCGACTGAGGACCTAACTAGGACAGGCTCTCCACCAGCACGTGTTCGAGATAGCTCCACTCCGCCGGCAGCTCTGCAGGCAGCTGACCTTTTGAGCGTTTTTCCCCAGGCAGGACTTGCCCGGCCAGGAGTCCGGCTGGCAGGTGTGGTGGTTCCCAGTCCTGGGGTTCGCTGTTGTAGGTGCGGCCTGCCGGGGAGGTCCAGCCCGGCGGGCGGTCCTTGCTTGCGGGGGTGGGTTCCCAGCCGCTGCCGTGTTTCATCCGGTGATGTTTTGGGCAGAGCTGTCCCAGGTTCCTGAGGCCGGTGGTCCCGCCGTGATGCCAGGCGAGCAGGTGGTCGGCTTCGTTGTCGAGCGAGGCGTTGCTGCAGCCGGGGAACGGGCACTTGCCGTCCCGCAGCCGCAGCCACCGCCGCATTGCAGCCGGTATCCGGTAGTTCTTTCGGCCGATCTCCAGCGGCGCCCCGTCCCGCGGGTCCACCAGTACCCGATAGAACGACGCCGCCCCCTCGGCCACGAGTTGCCGGGCCATCGACGCCGGAACCGGGCCATGACCATCCAGCACCGCGGGCTCGTCAGTGACCCCCAGCAGCGACAACACCGGCACGGTGACGAGCACCTGCGCCGCCGGGGACGGGACCTCTGCCAGGCCGGCCGCTGCCCCGGCGCCCGGCGCAACACTGCTCCCGGCGCCCAGGAGCGCCGCAGCCCCGATATCCGCCATCAGTTGGGAAAGGGTGCGCGGCTCATCCGGGCCCTGGAGGCCGCGGGCCAATGCCCTGGTCCGGTTCCATGCCGCGTTGGCCTGCTCGGCGGGCAGCAACAGCGAGACCCAGCCCATCCCGTCGCGGTCCGGAGAATACTCCATCCGCCGCTGGGCCACACCCCGGGTATGCCGGGTTTCGATCGATTCCGGGTGGTGGCGTTCCCGCCAAGACCGCACCTTCCGCCGCAACCTCGCCGGCGGCAACTCCCCCGCCACACCCCCGGGCCCGGCCCCAAGTGCGTCAGGACCAGCCGCGCCGGGGGTGAGGAAGTGAGCTTCCAGGGCCGCCGCGCCGGCGGCGTTCAGGCCCGTGGCCTCGTCCACCAGGACCTGGGCG